>DAOTWD010000039.1:0-46369 GCA_034435975.1 Chloroflexaceae bacterium
CGATCGGGGAAGCTGGCCTCGTCCTGGCTCTGGATCTCGATGTGGATGAGCAACCAGGTCTCCTACCCGCTCTTCTTCCAGACCTTGACCAGCTTGTCAACATATCGGCGGGTGAGCCAAGCATCGCGGGTAATCTGTTGCAGTTCTGTATCCAGGAAGATATACCCTCGTTCCCAGGCAATATCGGCATAGGCAGCCGGGAAGAAAAAGGCCACAAAAGGCACGAGTTAGTGTTCCAGGATCTGCTTCCATGGACTATCATAATCGTCTTTCCAATTCAGCTCACCCGTGTGCGCGAACCGCGATCATGATAGCAGGTTGGTAGCCGATCAGCACCCCGGGTTCATAGTTTGCGCACCAGCATCCGTTTATCTGGTTGTGGACATTAGGCGGAATTGGCAATTTGTGATATAGTACGCGGGACGCGATGGGAATCCTCCTTGATGTATGTGAATAGTGTGAGTAGCTATGGAATACTTGCTGTTCTTTACAACGGCCGTGATCGCTCTTGTTGGTGGCGTTGCTATGCTCTTGAGCCGGAACGCGGTGCATAGTGCGCTCTTCCTACTGTTGAATTTCGGCGCCGTTGCCGTCCTCTATCTTTTGCTCCGGGCACCCTTCCTCTTTGTGATCCAACTTTCGATTTATGCCGGTGCTATTATGGTGCTGTTCTTGTTTGTCGTTATGCTCCTGGGCGCCGAGCGGGTGGAGGATAACCGCGATCAGATTGCGTGGCAGCAACCGCTGGCGCTCGGTTCAGGGGCAGTATTGCTGATACTGGCGATTATTATTGCAGTCAGCAGCGCTATGCAGGGCCAGCCAATTCCGCCCGAAGCAGAAACATTTAGCACGCCGGAACGTATTGGGCAGGTACTGTTTACAACCTATGTGTTGCCGTTTCAAGTTACCGGCATTATTCTGCTGGTGGCGATTGTGGGCGTGGTAGTCCTAAATATGCGTCAACGCCGATCGAGATAGCGCTTTGATGGAATAGGGAGGATCAAGTGGCACTCTATCTGCAATACAGAAACACCGGTGTTGTGGGGTTGTCACTTTGATGCTAGTTGTTGCCAGAGAGGAGTTGCCAATTTTATGGTGCCAACAAGCCTGTATATTTTGCTCAGTGCCATTCTGTTTAGCATCGGGGTACTGGGGGTATTGATACGGCGTAATGCGATTGTGCTGTTTATGTCGGTCGAATTAATGCTGAACGCCGCTAATCTGGCGCTGGTCGCCTTTGCACGCGAGCAGGCTAACATTGAGGGCCAGGTTATTGTTTTTTTCGTCATCTCGGTGGCGGCGGCCGAAGTGGCTGTTGGCCTTGCGCTACTGGTGGCAATCTTCCGTAGTAAACAGACGACTGATGTGGACGAAGTAAGCATACTACGAGGATAAGAGGAGATGCTAGAGTTTATCTGGATCATTCCACTCCTGCCGCTGATCGGCTTTCTGGTGAATACATTTGCCATTCGCCGCGAACGCGAAGCTGGCCTGGTGGCGACCGGTGCCGTAGCAGGGTCGTTTCTATTTGCGGTGATTATGTTCTTCCTGCTGGCGGCGTTGCCAGTGGAAGAACGACAGGTCAACGTCGTTCTGTGGGAGTGGATCAATACCGGTGGATTTCGCGTTCCGTTTGGGTTGCTGTTTGACCCGCTTTCTGCGGTGATGATTCTACTGGTAACGGGCGTCGGCAGCTTGATCCACGTCTATTCGATTGGCTATATGCATGGCGATGCCCGCCCGGTGCGCTACTTTGCCTATCTGAACCTGTTCATCTTTATGATGCTCATTCTGGTGATGGCTGACAATATGTTGCTGCTATTTCTTGGATGGGAAGGGGTGGGCCTCTGTTCGTTCTTGTTGATCGGACACTGGTTTGATCGCAGTCGTGTGCCACCGAACCTGGTGCCAACGAATGCAGCGGTGAAGGCGTTCGTGGTGAATCGGATTGGCGACGCGGCGATTCTGCTGGCAATGGCTGCCATTTTTTCGCAGTTTGGTTCGTTGAACTTCTTCAATGTGGAGTTGGGCGACACAACCTTGCCCGGCTTTATCGAAAATGCCCATACGATTGCTGGTAAGACCTTCAGTATTCCAGGACAGACATTTTTTGTTACCACCGGTATTTCGTTCCTGCTGCTGATCGGCGTAACCGGTAAGTCGGCCCAGATTCCGCTGTTTGTCTGGTTGCCCGATGCGATGGCCGGCCCCACCCCGGTCTCGGCGCTGATTCACGCGGCAACCATGGTGACAGCCGGGGTGTACCTGATTGCTCGTACTCACGAGATTTTCTCACCGACGACCTTGAACTGGGTGATGTGGATCGGGGCGCTGACGGCGCTGATTGCTGGTACGGCATCGGTGGCGCAATGGGATATCAAGCGCGTGCTGGCTTACTCAACCGTTTCACAACTCGGTTTTATGATTGCAGCAGCGGGCATGGGCGCGTTCGCGGTTGCTATTTTTCACCTGCTGACGCATGGGGTGTTCAAGGCGTTGCTCTTCCTGGGAAGTGGCTCGCTGATTCACGGCACACATGAAACGCAGGATATGCGCAAAATGGGTGGCCTGGGCAAGTATATGCCGATTACGTTTGCTACCTATATTGTTGGGGCGCTGGCACTGGCAGGCGTCTTTCCCCTGGAAGGCTTCTGGAGCAAAGATGAAATCATTGCCACTGCCTGGTCACACGGGCACTTTGTCATTTTTGCAATGCTGGTGATCGCCTCACTAACGACAGCGTTCTATATGGGTCGGCAGATCGCTATTATCTTTTTTGGGCAGCAACGTGATAAAAGCTATCATGCCCACGAGAGTGGCTGGTTGATGACCGGGCCGTTGCTGATTTTGATGATTGGTACAGTGGTAGGCGGGGTGATTAACCTGCCCGGCACACACTGGCTGATTGACTGGTTGCACCCCGTGATGGCCGAGGAAGCAGAGCCTTTCAACACCACGCTGGCAGTGATTACGGGTGTCCTGGCTGTGGTGGTGGTGCTGGCAAGCTGGTGGTACTACATGCGCAATGCGGCCAAGATTAAGGTAGGTGGGAAAGATCCGCTCTATCACTACCTCGGTGACATCTGGGAAGGGATGGCTGAGGCCTGGTACTTTAATGAAATTTATAACGCTACCATCGCACGCAACTACCGTCGCCTCAGTGTGTTTCTGGCACGTACCTTTGATCCCCAGGGCATTGACGATATGGTCAATGGTGTGGGCCGGGTACTTGGTCGGGCAGCCAGTGGTGTACGGACATCACAGACGGGATATGTCCGCACCTATGCCTTTGTGTTCCTGATTGGGGTCATTATCGTGATCGGATATCTGGTGCTAGGCTTATGAATAATATCAATCAACTCGGGTTTTCCATTCTGTCGCTGCTGCTCTGGTTGCCCGCGCTGGGGGCGGTGGTCTTGCTCGTGTTGCCACGTGACCGGGTCGTGCTCTATCGTCAGGTGGCGCTCGGTTTTGCGCTGGCGGCGTTTGCGGTGTCTGCTCTGCTACCGCTCACGTTCAATACGGAGTGGGCCGGAATGCAGTTTGCGGATCGCATCGGCTGGATTTCGGCCTGGGGTGTTGAGTATCATATCGGTATTGATGGCCTGAGCCTGTGGCTGGTGCTGCTAACCACATTTTTGATGCCGATTACGATCTGGACAACATGGGACTCGGTACATACCCAGGTGCGCTACTTCCTGGTGCTGCTGCTCCTGCTGGAGACCGCTATGCTGGGCGTGTTTATGGCGCTGGATCTGTTTGTGTTCTATCTCTTCTGGGAATTTACGCTGATTCCGATGGCGTTCTTGATCGGCATCTGGGGTAGCGCTAACCGGATCTATGCGGCCGTAAAGTTCTTCCTGTATACTTTTGCCGGGTCGGTGTTTATGCTGCTGGCGATTATTGCGCTGTATATTCTGCATCGCAACGCGATCGCGGCCACAACACCCGATTTTACGGGCAGCTTTAGCTTTGTGCGCATTTTCAATGACCTGCGCAGTGGTGTGTTCCAACTCAGTCCGACGACTGAGCGCCTGTTGTTCGGGGCGTTTTTCGCCGCCTTTGCGATCAAGGTGCCATTATGGCCGTTTCATACCTGGCTGCCGGATGCGCATGTCGAAGCGCCTACGGCGGGATCGATCATTCTGGCCGGGGTGTTGCTCAAGCTAGGCAGCTATGGCCTGATTCGCTTTAACCTGATGCTGTTCCCCGATGCGTCGGTCTGGGCAGCACCTGCGATTGCCATCCTGGCGATTATTGGTATTCTGTATGGCGCGGCGGTCGCCTATGCCCAGACCGATATGAAGAAACTGGTGGCCTATTCGTCCGTCAGCCATATGGGGTTTGTGGTGCTGGGCATTTTTGCGCTGAACACCATCGGCGTGACCGGGGCTACCTTGCAGATGATCAACCACGGCTTGAGTACCGGGGCGCTGTTCCTCGTGGTGGGCATTATCTATGAGCGCCGCCACACACGTGAGATCAGTGCCTTTGGCGGGCTGTGGAAGGTGATGCCCGTGTATGGCGGGCTGACCTTGCTGATTGTGCTGTCGTCGGCGGGCCTGCCGGGTCTGAACGGGTTTGTGGGTGAGTTTACGATTCTGCAAGGCGCTTTTCTGGGACGTGAACTGGGCTGGGTGTTTGTGGCGTTTGCTGTGCCGGGAGTAGTACTGGCGGCGACGTACCTGCTGCGTATGTTCAGTGGGGCCTTTATGGGCGAGGTGAAACATGCCGACAATGCGCAACTGCAAGATCTGAGTCAGCGTGAGTTGATCGCGCTGGTGGCTTTCAGTGTGCCGATCGTGCTGATTGGTCTCTTCCCGACCTGGTTCTTTGCACCAATGCAAACCAGTGCGGCCAATGTGGTGCAACAATTGTCCACGCTGGTCGTCGGTAGTCGGTAGTCAGTAATCTCTGCCAACCTGAATAGAGATGGATATGTATGGAAACCCTGATGCCATCAATTAATCTGGCCGTTATTGCGCCAATGCTGACGGTCTTCGTCTGGGCCAGTGCGCTGTTGCTGGTCGATCTGTTCCTTATTTCGCAAGATAACAAGCGTCTCACAGGCTATCTGGCGCTGGGTGGGTTGGCGCTGGCAGCGATTGTGGCACTGCCCCTGTGGGGTACAGCGGCTTCATCGTTTACCAGCGGCCCCGACAATCCGCATGGCATGGTAGTGCTGGATAATTATGCGCTGACGCTGAGTTGGATTCTGCTGCTGGTGGGGGGCATTGCCATTGCAATCGCGCTGGATTATCTGCCGCGCCAGGGGATCGAACAGGGCGAGTTTTATACGCTAATCCTGTTTGCAGTTGGTGGGATGCTCTTGCTGGTGCAGGGTACCGATTTAATCGTCCTTTTCCTGGCGGTTGAGTTACTCTCGATCACGCTGTATGTGCTGACAGCGTTTGCCTACCCACGTCTGTCGTCGGAAGAGGCGGCGATGAAGTACTTGATCCTGGGAGCATTTGCCGCTGGCTTCTTTGTGTATGGGATTGCGCTGATCTTTGGCACCACCGGGACGCTGAACCTGTTTGATATCGGGATCTACCTGAATAATCATCCTGGCGCAAATCATACGCTCATGTTGATTGGCACAGGGTTGGTGCTGGTAGCGTTTGGTTTCAAAATTGCGCTGGTGCCGTTCCATATGTGGACCCCTGATGTGTATGAGGGAGCACCCACTCCCGTGGCGGCGTTTATGTCGGTTGGTACCAAGGGGGCGGCGCTGGCGGCATTGCTGCGTATCCTGGAAATAGCATTGCCAACCTTGCAGAGTCACTGGTTGCCGGTGCTGGGCATTCTGGCGGCGTTGACGATGATCGTTGGCAACGTGGGCGCGATTATTCAGACCAATGTCAAGCGTATGCTGGCCTATAGCAGTATCGGACACGCCGGGTATATCCTGCTGGGCGTTATGGCGGTGAGCGAACATGGTAGCGAGGGCTTTCTGTTTTATCTGCTGGCCTATGCGCTGACAAACATGGGGGCTTTTGCGGTGGTGATTGCGCTGGAGCAGCGTGGCGAGGCGGCATGGAGTCTGGATGACTTCGCCGGGTTGTGGAAGCGGCAGGGGGCGCTGGCGGTGGCGATGGCGGTTTTTATGCTCTCGCTGGCGGGTGTGCCGCCCACGGCTGGCTTTGTGGGTAAGTTTTATATCTTTACCGCTGCGTGGGAGAGCGGCCTGGGCTGGCTGGCGCTGATCGGCGTGATCACCAGCGCGATTGCGGCTTTCTTCTACCTGCGCGTGATTGTGCGTATGTTTATGTACGAGCCGGTACGCGATACGCCGCCGTTCCTCTATCGCGGAATCTCGATTGGCATCGGTATGGCATTTGCGGGGACGATCCTGTTCGGGATCATGCCCTCGCTAATCGTCAGTCTGGCGCATAGCTCGCTACTGGCGCTGGGCGGGTAGCGGCCTCGCGTCTAAGGGCGCACGACCGTGCGCCCCTACACGTTGTGATATGGACGGGCCGTCCACGAATAGAGCCACACATGCGACCACGAATGGGCCTCCTTCGCATATGAATCATGCGGCAAGCCGCATGAGCGCGCCATACTCCTCCATGGCATCCTGACCGAGTATCAGCACCCTGCCCTGTCATCCTGACCCAGTTCAATGCGGAAAGGATCTCACGGCAGGGCAGCGCTCATGCGGACGTAGGAGTCGATCGTGCGGCCCTGCCACACTGCCTCCCGATGCGGACGCCCGAAGCAGCGCACCGCAGCAGCAACGAAATCCCGATGGCATACGGTCGTAGGCAGCATGGCATAGGAAGCAATGCGGCAACGCATGCACGCAGAGGCTGCGCCCCCCTCTGCCCGCATACCATTAGTCCACCCGCCCCGCCTGACCCACCAGCAGCCTCAGCGCCAGCAGCGCGCCACATCCACCCGCGCCTGCGCGATCCCCGCCAGCGCCCCTGCCGGGCCGAGCCGTTCCAGCCACAGCACCAACGCCCCCAAATCATTGACCAGATCAAGTTGCCTGCGGGCCGCCAGGATGGGCAGTGTCGTGTAGAACAGCGTCCGATCGGGCGGCAGGGGCGGGATCAGTGCGGAAAACGGGACTTGCTCAGCAGTGGTCAACCACTTCAATGTTCAGGCTGAACGGTTCTCCCCAGTGCTATAGAACCCTGCGTATCCAGGTGTCTACCGGGCAGGATGCGATGGGGGCGGAGTCTCCGTCCACCAGGCACAACTTCATGCTCTTCGTGGTCTTCGTGGTTCAAACAGCCCGTGGGCAAAACACAGGTCATGGAGTGGCATCGCTGTGTCTCTCTGCGTCCGCTGGGATCAATCAGGCTCGTTGTCGTATTCGGTACCGGGTGCCTGTGACATCTCATCAAACAACCCTTCCTGGTGGTACACCGCAGAACTGAGTTCAGGCCACTGGTCGAAAAACCGGGCCGCAGAAATGCGGGCGAGTTCACCCGGCTCAATCTTGGTGAGACCGCCGCCGTACACATGGCCCTCGCCACGTAGTTCGTGGGCCGTCACCTGACCGAGTAGCGCAACCACATGCCCCGCATACTCAGGATGTTGCTGCAAGAGTTGTGCGAGACCGTGCCAGTGGCATCCGCTGCACACGACTGCTGACCAACATTCTACACGAGATGCCGAGTCGCACCGTGTTGCTACCAGGGGCCGGTCGCCTCAAAGCCGCCTTGCTGGTGCAGCCCGAGTACGCCAGCGGACAACAAGAGTGGGGAGTGCGATGAGCAGCAGGGAGACGGTGAAGTTCAGGCCAATCTGGAGGTTGAGTCTCAAGCCCGCTACCCGGTGCCACACCGCCTCGCTCCAGACTAGAAACGCACTCAGAGTCAGGACACCTGACAGCCATCCGCCTGGCACACATCAGTTGGGAAGTGACCCCCCAGGGCCATACGTGAGAGACCCACCAGCAGCACCAGGATCACCATCGTCACCCATGCCCACGGGTGAGCGGAGCGATGCGGGCCGCCCGTACTCCCCAGATCCCAACGGTGTTCGGCGTCGTTGCTGCTACTTTCCAGGTGTTCAAATGTCCTTAAAAACGAGAATTAGCCTCGTCGCGGAATTTTGTTGTATATGTCTTTGAGTTGCAGGGTACAATCAATCGAAGCAAGATGTATACTCTCTTGTGCTGCTGTCACTTCCGAAAAGAGCCACTGATGTGCGGAGTAGCGTACAAAATGCTCAATATATGGCTCGTCCTGCGCTATGAGCAGATATTCCTGTAATGTAGGAATGGCACGATAGTAGTGCGATTTCTTCCCACGATCATAGTTTTCTGTCGATGGCGATAGAACCTCGATAATAATGGTTGGATTAAGGAGCGTATCTTGCTCTGTGTCGCTAAACTCGACATCACCGCATACAACAGTAATATCAGGATAGACGTAGATGTTTTGTTGAACAATACCAAGGCGCATATCACTCGGAAATACCGTGCATCCGCGTTGAGAAACTTGACTGTGAATGACTGCTAACGTATTGACCGTAATGACATTATGCGCGGCACTTGCTCCCGACATTGCCAGAATATGACCCGCAATATACTCGTGCTTCGTCTCACTGCTGCGTTCAAAAGAAAGATATTCGGCGACGCTCATCTTTGTATATGTCGGTACAGTCATACGTTTTGTTCCTTGCATCATGACCAATGTTTCAGGGTCATGTCAATCATACCGCAGAGTATGTGCTTTGCCAATATCGGCGGTATCTTCATCCGTGGGCACATACGTGGCCCTCTTCGTGAATGATGGCCCGCTTCCATTCAACAATGTCGCCCAAATTTGCGTATAATAATGTGATGCGGATGCATCAAAGGCAGGTAAGGGAAGGAGACGTCATGAACTGGTTATCATGGATTATCTTCGGGGGTATCGCGGGCTGGGTCGCAAGCTTGATTGCAGGCACGAACAATCGGCAAGGCTGTATCTTGAACATTGTGGTTGGCATTGTGGGGGCCTTTGTGGGTGGGGTGATTATGCAGTCACTGACTGGTGCGCCTTTTGACTTCGACTTCAGTCCTCAGAGCTTTGTGGTCGCCGTCATCGGGTCGGTTATCCTGCTGGCACTCGTGCGTTTTGTACGTCGCTCATGATCTATGTCCACCCTCGAAGGCACGCTCGAACGGATTACCTTCCATAGCGAGTCAGACGGTTACACCGTGGCGCGGCTGATACCACGTGGCAAAACCTACCTGGTGACGGTGGTAGGCAAGTTGCTGGGGGTCAAGGTGGGCGAGACGTTGGAACTGGAGGGTCGCTGGGTCAATCATGCTCAGCATGGACGGCAGTTTGAGGTCACTGGTTTCCGCACCATCCTGCCCGCCACGGTTGAGGGCATTCGCCGCTACCTGGGCAGCGGGTTGATCAAGGGCATCGGCCCGGTGACGGCGCGGCGGATTGCGGAAACCTTCGGGAAGTATACGCTAGAGGTGATCGATCACCAGCCGGAACGCCTGAACGAGGTGCCCGGTCTTGGCCCGAAGCGGGTGGCCCTGATTACCCAGGCCTGGCGCGAGCAGCAGCAGATCAAGGAAATTATGATCTTCTTGCAAGAACTGGGGTTGACACCAGGCCTGGCGGTGCGAATATACAAGCAGTACCGCGAGTCGTCGTTATCGGTGGTACGCCTGCAACCCTACCGCCTGGCCGATGAGGTGTATGGCATCGGCTTTCTCACTGCCGACCGGATCGCGCGGGCGCAGGGCGTGGCGCTCGACGACCCGCAGCGCATCGGGGCCGGGTTGCGCTACACGTTGAGCAAAGCCGCCGACGATGGGCATTGCTATCTGCCCGCCACCGAGCTAATTACCCGTGCCGCTGCCTTGCTGGGCGTTGATGTAGCCCAGGCCAAGGCTGCCTTACACGATCCCCTGATCGCGGGTGAGATCGAAATCGTCCCCCTGACAGCCATGCAGCGCCCATTGCGGCCAGTGATGCCCGATACCCCCCCACTGGCTGCTGTCGATCCCTCGCCCGCCGTCTATCTCGCCCCCTTTGCCCGCGCCGAACAGGGCATTGCCGCCAATATCACCCGCCTGCAACACGCTCCCTCACTGATAGCACCCTTTTATCGTCGCGCCAACTGGGTGCGCGTCTTTGCGCATCTGACGGCACGCCACAACATCAGCCTCACCACCCGGCAGCAAGCAGCGGTACAAATGGCCCTTACCAGCACAGTCAGTCTATTGACCGGCGGGCCGGGTACGGGCAAAACTACAACCTTGCGCACGGTGATTACCTTGCTACAGGCGCGTGGCTATCGCGCTGCACTCTGTTCGCCCACGGGCCGGGCGGCCAGACGGTTGGCCGAGACCACCGGAACCGAGGCGTGCACCATTCATCGCTTGCTGGAATTCTCGCCGCAGAACGGCCCGCATTTCAAGCGTAACGCCGACTATCCACTGGAGTGCGATCTGTTGATCGTAGACGAGGCAAGCATGTTGGATGTGCTACTGGCGAACCATTTGCTCAAGGCCATTCCTTGCGGGGCGCATGTGCTCCTTGTGGGTGACACCGATCAACTGCCCAGCGTCGGGCCAGGGCGGGTGCTGCGCGATCTGCTGGAGAGCATGGCCGTGCCGTCGGTGCATCTCGATACGATCTTTCGTCAGGCGGAGGGCAGTGGGATCATCACCAACGCGCATCGGATTAACAGCGGGGAACTGCCACACTACCGGGGATTGCACGACTTCTTCTTTTTTTCCGCCACCGAACCAGAGCGTTGTGCCGCGTTGACCATCGATCTAGTGGCCGAGCGTATCCCACACCGCTTCGGGTTTGATCCGCACCACGACATCCAGGTTTTGACACCCACCCATCGTGGGCCGGCCGGGGTGGCTACGCTGAATAGTCTGCTCCAGGAGGCGCTTAACCCGGCGCGGCCTGGATGCAGCGCGAAACGTTTCGGTGCGGTGACATTCCGTGTTGGCGACCGGGTGATGCAACTACGCAACAACTATGACCTTGATGTCTACAACGGCGACATCGGGGTTGTCACGGCAATTGACACGGTGGAGCAGTTACTCCATGTGCAGTTTGAAAGCGAACGCGCGGTGGCCTATGATTTTGAATTGCTGGACGAGTTGACGCTGGCCTATGCGATCAGTGTTCACAAGAGTCAGGGCGGCGAGTATCCTGCCGTTGTTGTGCCCCTGCTCATGCAGCACTACACGCTGTTGCAGCGCAACCTGCTCTATACCGCCGTGACCCGCGCCCGCGAACTGGTGGTGCTGGTGGGTGATCGCAAGGCCATTGCGATTGCAGTGGGCAATAACAACGTGCAGCAGCGCTACACCGGCCTGGGGTGGCGGTTGGGATGAACATTGAGCATGGCAACCCATCCCGATTTGTTATTTATTTCACAAATAGTACTTTAATCCCCTTCTCTCCTATGGCTTGAAGCTTCAAAGCCTATCTCCATAGAGGACTTTCTACCAGTAGACATTTGCGGCATGCTCCATTATGATATATACTATCTGGCTATCATTCAGCCGGGTCGTGCCGTTATCAGCAAGCAATGGTATACACTGCAGGCATGAGCTTCTGTTATAAGCTGTAATAGAGCGGTCCTGAATGACAGGACATACGTGGTTGTAGCTGCTCGTGCAGTGCCCAGATTATTTTCGCCGACATTCAGACCAGGGGGAATCAGACACTGGTCGGACTGGATAGTGATTTAAGCGGGATCGTCACCCGTGGTCGCTCCAGTGGTCAGCCACATCGAATACACAGGCTATAACATAACGACGTTCGTTGTTTCTGATGGCATCAAAAACAACGAACGTCGTTCTACCATAGCTCCTATCATCACGGTGGTCAGTCACGAGAACAGCATCACTATCTCATCATGGTGTCACGCTATGTAGAAGGTGTACAGGAACCAGCGCTGCCGGGCAACGTCGATACACTCTTCCTGATTTCGAATGGAGAAATAGACAATGAGCAATGGTAACCTCTTAGCCGAGGCGCTGGTGATCGAAAATGCTGCTCTGCAGCAGCGTGTGGCTGACCTGGAACAACAATTGGCGACGCGCACCCGAATTGAGGCCCAGTTGGCACAGGCCCAGCAACTGGCACGTGTTGGGAGCTATACCCTCAACTTTGTGACGGGTGAGGTGGAATGGTCGGCGGAGACGTTTCGTTTACTCGGTATGAATCCGGCTGATGGCCCACCATCAACTGAGGAGTATATGGCGCTGGTACATCCAGATGACCGGGCAAACGTGGCAGCTATGCTCGATCAGTCGATCACGACCGGCACACCTTTTGATCTCGAATATCGGTTCATCAAGCCAGATGGGGTCTTAACCTACATTCACAGCGTTGGTCAGCCAATGTTCGATGTGCAGCAGAGGGTGACAGGTATGATCGGTACGATTGCCGATAGGAGCGAGCGGCACCAGGCTGAAGCAGAGCAGAGCCGACTGCTGAACCAGTTGCGTACCTTCCAGTTGCTGGTGGAGCATGCCGTCGATGCGATCGTCGTCACTAATCTGGAGGGTGAGATAACATTTGCCAATCACGCCTACCACCAGTTGTTTGGGTATACCCACTCGGCAGTTGGTACATCTTCGATGGATATCCTCGCTGAATCAGCCGAGCGCCTCATAGCAGTGGGGCAACAGATTGCTACGGAGGGTACCTGGCAGGGTACGCTTACCTATCGACGGCGCAATGGCGAAACCTTTCCGGGACAGATTTCGAGTTACACCCTGAACGATGCCAGCGGCACAATTCAGGGCTATGCCACTATCATTCGTGACGTGAGCGAACAGCAGCGGATCGATCGAGCGTTACGTGACTCGCAACAGATGCTGCGAATGATTATCGACAATATTCCGCAGTCGATCTTCTGGAAGAATCACGATCTGACCTACCTGGGGTGTAATCGAGCTTTTGCTCGCAGCATTGGTTACGATGATCCTGACGAGGTGATCGGCAAAACCGACTTTGATATGCCCTGGTACCCTTTTGCCGAAAAATACCGCGCTGATGACCGCCAGGTCATGGAAACCGATACCGCGATCTATAACTATGAAGAACCTTTTCAGGATCAAGAGCAAATCCCTGGATGGGCACGCACGAGCAAGATCCCCTTGCATGACAGTGCAACGGGCAGGGTGACATCGCTGCTAGGCATCTACGAGAATATTACGGCCCGTAAGCGCGCCGAAGAAGAATTGCGCACCTTCAAAGCGCTGGTGGACAATGCCCCCGATAGTATTGGTGTCACCGCCCTTGATGGCTCACTCATCTATGCCAATCGTGCCTATCAAAAGTTGACCGGTTATGGTGAAGCATTGCTGGGTAAAATCGTGATGGAGTTGTATACCGATAGTCCCGACGTTCTGGATGCCGCCTTTCGCCAGATGGTCGAACAGGGTGCATGGCAAGGTGAATTGACGCTCCGCTGTCAGCATGGTGAACTGATACCGATCCAGATGTCGTCTGTCACGATCAAAGATGCAGAAGGCCGCCCACTGGCCTTTGGTACGATTTCGCGCGATATGCGTGAACAGCGTCGCGCCGAACAGGAGCGCTTAGCGCTTCAGGAGGAGGTAATCGCCGCGCAGCGCCAGGCGCTGCGCGAGCTATCGACGCCATTGATTCCTCTGGCGGATCGAATCGTGGCCATGCCTTTGATTGGGAGTATTGATAGCGCTCGAGCCCAGGACATCATGGAGACGCTGCTTCAGGGTGTGGCCGATAGTCATGCTACCACAGCCATTATAGACATTACCGGCGTACCCGTGGTAGATACCCAGGTTGCCAGCGCGTTGATCCAGACGGCCCAGGCGGTCAGGTTGCTTGGAGCTCAGGTGATTGTGACCGGCATTCGGCCCGAAATAGCGCAGACGCTGGTGGGGATTGGCATTGATCTACGTGGTATTGTCACCCGTGGTTCGTTGCAAACCGGAATTGCCTATGCCTTGCAGCAGCAATAAGGAGGAACGCAATGGAAATGCGGCAGTTCTTTACCGATCCGACGTTGCGCCAGATACTGGAAGAACGGGCGCAGGCGCTGGCATTGCCTGATCCAGGTGTTGATGCCGATCCAGGCGAAGAGATGCTGACGTTTCAGCTCGGTCAGGATACCTATGGACTGCCGGTGACCTATATTCGTGAAATCCGATTGCTTGGCAGTTATACGCGCCTACCCTCAGTGCCACCCTATATTGTCGGCCTGGTCAATGTACGCGGGCGGTTGCTTACTGTCCTGGATATTCGACCCATGTTGGACATCGCACCAACACCACCGGTAGCCACGGCGTTTCTGCTGATTGTCGCGGCGCAGAAAATGGAAATAGGCTTGCTGGCCGATACCGTGATTGAGATCTGCCACATTGGGGAGTTGGCCCCCACGCCGGCTACAACGACAGGGCGGGGTAGTGCATGGATACGTGGTATTGATCGTTATTTGCATGTTGTTATTGATCCATCATTATTGTTTAAAGATCCGCTCCTGATCATTAACGATACAAACGAATAGATCACCGTTGATCATTGGAGTATACATAACGGAGATAGTTATGAGCGAACAAACGGATATTTTATTAATCGAAGACAGCCCGAGTCAGGCACTATGGTTTAAACTTCTGCTGCAACGCGCCCACTATCGTGTCAGGATTGCTAGCGACGGTGCCGAAGGCTGGCGTCAGGCCTGTATCGATCCGCCGCGTTTAATCTTACTGGATATTGATTTGCCCTCGTTGGATGGGTTTCAGGTATTGTTACGACTCAAGCAGGATCGAGCCACTGCTACCATTCCGATCATTATGCTCACTCACCGCGAACACGTGAGTAACGTGTTACGGGCGCTTGAGATGGGGGCAGCCGATTATCTCTTCAAGGATGATGTATCTGCACAACTCTGTTCTACCATTGACCAGTTTTTACAGGTTCAGGTTGAATCAAGCTTGAAGGCAGAATGTAATAGACCAGATCTGAATTAGCGCTTATATATTGTAAGCCTGTAGAGATTTGACCATGTTACAATCATTATCACCAGCAAAATCACTCAGTAGTAAACTCATATTTTTTTCACTCTTTATCTTGTCTGTTTCGATGTTGAGTTTAACATTTATTAATAATCACCTGACCCGCGAGAACTTGCTGGATATTGCCCGCAAGCATATGGATGGTCGGGTACGCAGTGGTATCGAACGCATTGAATTGTATCTGGACGAACGGCGGGCTGATGTCACCGTGCTGGCAGCTACCGATAATGTTGCCGCTCTATTAAGGAACCAGGCTAACCAGACCCTTACCGCTCGTGTAGTGTCACGGCTATGGATCATTAAGCAAGCATACAACTATGACGATATTTCGTTACTCGATACGAACGGTAGGGTTGTTGTCAGTACCAACACCCAGTTGCACGATCAAATAATCGGTATCCCCGAAGTCCAACTGGCGCTGCAAGGGCAAACGATCATTTCTGACATCCGCACAGATGACAGCAACCGTGGGTTTTTCCACGTTCTGGCACCAGTGTTGAATGTACAGCAGCAGGTGATTGGTGTTATTGATGCCCGTATGGGTATGACCGATCTCAATACGATACTGGCCTCTGATACGAATACTACTGGTGCCGACAGTTATAGCCTGCTCTTGGACAACTACCTGATTCGTATTGCTAACCCGACCTATCCGCAAACCCTGTATCAGCCGATCGCACCGCTTCCCCCTGCTGTCAAGCAACAGATGACTCAGATGCAACGCTTTGGCCCACAAACAGCAACGCTGCTCGAACAAGTCAGTGATACCACATCCTATGTCAAAGACGAGGCGGAAAAGTTACGCGCTAATCCACAGCTTGAACAGGTCTTCTTTGAGGGTATCGCCGGTTCGACAGGACTACCGAGTCACGGAGTGATGCGTCGCCTGGAAAGTGTGCCCTGGTTTTATATACATCGAGTGCCGACGACCAGTTATACCCGCACCGTCGATCAACAGGCCTGGAATGGTCTGCTGATAACTACGGTGGCGGCAATGATTGCCACGGTCTTGATCCTGCTGTTTTCCAACGTTATCCTGAACCAGCCTCTGGCGCGGTTGGTGCGAGCAGCGCAAAGTTTGGAACAGGGCAATCTGCACCAGCGGCTGGAAATTGAACGTGGCGATGAGATTGGTACACTGGCTGGCAGTTTTAACGCCATGGCTGATGCGCTGGAGAAGCGGATGAGCGCTGAACAGGAAGCACGCGCCGAAGCCCAGCGTCTGCAGCAGGCCGAAGCCGAGAGTCGGCAGATGCTCGAACAGGTGGTGGCGGATTATCTACGATTTGTACAACAGGTAGCACGGGGCGACCTGTCACAACGCCTGACGGTACAGCAAAATGGGGCGTTGGGCCAACTGGGGCAGGGCTTGAATGGTATGGTTGAGAGTTTGCATACGCTCACGTCGCAGGTGCAGCAGGCCAGTGCGAACATTGCCACCGCCGCCGCCGAAATTCTGGCTGCGACCACGCAACAGGCGTCATCAGCAGCGGAACAATCGGCCGCCATTACCCAGACCTCGACCACGATTGAGGAGGTGAAGGCGATTGCCCTCCAGACAGCGCAGCAGGCAACCCAGGTGGCTCACGATAGCCAGTCAGCGTTGCATATTGCTCATCAGGGGACGCAGACCGTGGAGGAGATGATCAGTGGGATGAACCAGATCGGCCAGCGCGTCGAGAGCATCGCTCAGACCATTCTGGCACTGGCGGAACAAACGCAGGCGATTGGCTCGATTACGACTATGGTGAGCGAAATTGCCGATCAAAGTAACCTGCTGGCGTTGAATGCGGCAATTGAAGCGGCACGAGCAGGCGAACAGGGCAAGAGCTTTGCGGTGGTGGCCCAACATGTGCGCGATCTGGCCGAGCGTTCCAAGGCGGCCACACGCCAGGTACGCGAGATCCTCAGTGAGATCCAGCGTGCCTCAAATGCCGCTGTCCTGGTCACCGAAGAAGGCTCCAAAGGCGTTGAGGCGGGTACAAAACTGGCAAGCGCCGCTGGCGAGGTTATTCACCGCATTGCGACTGAGGTTGAGACAGGAGCGCAGGCCAATGTGCAAATGGCCGCAGCAGCCCAGCAGCAAACGGTTGGCGTTGAGCAGGTGGATCAGGCAATGGAAGCCATTCAGCAGGCAACCACTCAGGCACTTGCCAGCACGCGCCAGGCCGAGCGTGCTGCGCAGGATCTTCACGCGCTGGCCCAATCCCTGCAAAAAACCGTGGCAACCTATCAGTTGTAGTTCCGCAGATATGCTCGGAAGGCATCCAACCGATCATTATGAAGACTATCCGCGACAGATTCGCTGCAGATCTGGATTGCATGGTGGACAGGCGCCTATCTCGTGCCAACCTCTCAGACGCTGCCTGGCACATATCAGGCCAGACGTGCTGCCCAGAATACATATACCCTGGCACAATCGCTACAAAACGCGATTGCGCCCTATTGTCTGGAACCAGCCTGGAAGTGGAACACCGGTATGTTAACTGATGCGGAAATTATGGCTCAGGTCTTTGCCGCGTTCCAGGCTGAACAGGCTGAACACCGCCAGGCTGCAGGGGAGTTGTTATTGGAACTGGAACGCAATCCCCGGCATCCTCAACGCCAGCAGTTGCTTGAGCAGCTCTTTCGTGAGGCGCATAGCCTCAAAGGTGGCGCACGAGCAGCCGGGCAATTAGAGGTGGAGCAACTGGCCCATCGCATTGAAGATGTCTTTAGCGTGGTGCGTCAGGGCCAGATGCATTTGACGCCGGATATTTGTGATCCGATCTATGCTGCTCTGGACGCTATTGGTGCCATCATGGAACAGGCAGTGGCCGGTCAGCCGATCAGCCTGGAGCCATACGAACCCTTGCTGGCACGCCTTCGTGCCATAGTAGAGCCGCGCACACCTGCTGTTCCACCAGATGGTCAGCGACCCTGGGGCACTGTGGCAGCTGATATGCACGATCAGCCGTCGGTAGACGTACCGACTGAACTGCCTGCGCCTATATCTGCAGCGCCACCGATCGTTGACCGCGCTTCACAGATGCCCGATCCACACGAGATACTCGAACGTTCATTACCACCTCAGAGTGATGCACTGGCAAGTGATATAGCCCACACGACCGTGCGCCTCTCCACCACCATCCTCGACAACCTGTTGAGTGAAGCCGATGAACTGATGACCTGCACCATTCGTGCCCGCCAGCATGCCCGCGACCTGTATGCGCTGACCGAGTTGTCTACACGTTGGCGGCAGATCTGGCGGACGATCCAACCAGTACTGCACCGTCTCCAGTCACACCGCCCGATGCTACCGCCAACGATCCACCATCTCCAGCAGCGTGCCCTGGAACACGAGCGCCAAACTCAGGCCATCACTGATCAGGATGCTTTGGTCCTGCTGGACACGTTACGGCAAGTCAATACCCTGATGACTGAACTCGATAGTCGGCTAACGCTGCAGGCCCACTTATCGAGGGAGGATCATGCGCGTCTGGCGGCTGTCACCGATCGCATGCACGACCAGATACGGCGTACCCGTATGCTGCCACTGAGGACGCTGCTCCATCCCTTGCACCTGCAGCTGCGCGAGATGGCGCGTACAGCCGGCAAGAACGTATTGCTCGAGCTTGATGATGGAGGCGCGGAAGCCGACCGGCAGGTGCTTGAGCGTCTGCGTGAGGTGCTGCTCCATTTGCTACGGAATGCGGTCGATCATGGGGTCGAACCACCTGAAGTACGTGCCGCCTGTGGCAAACCAGCTACCAGTTGTATCAAACTCTGTGCAGCAGTTAGCGGAGATCACCTGACGCTCTGGTTGACTGACGATGGTGCCGGACTGGACACAGACGCGATCCGGCATCAGGCGATCCAGAAAGGATTGCTGAGTGAAACCGATGTCGCTCGTATGAGTGAGGCTGACCTGCACGAGCTGATCTTTCTACCGGGATTTTCCACCCGACAGACAGTCAGCAACCTCTCCGGGCGGGGAGTTGGCCTGGATATAGTCCGTTCTCAGATCGAGCGAATGAACGGACGAGTCACCATCCAGAGCATACCCGGCATTGGTACGACCTTTACGATCCACGTTCCGCTCTCGTTAACCAGTTCCCATGGCCTGTTACTGCATGTTGGTGCGGCCACCTATGTGTTACCGCTCGATGCAGTGCAACGCATTGTACAGGTGGATGCGCAGACGATCCAGGTGCTGGAGGGGCGTGCCGTGTTGATGATCGAACAGCGGCCAATGACACTGGTATCCCTGGCGGAACTGCTGGGCGAAGAGGTAACGTCTGCGCATCAGCATAGCACTGATGGGATGCAACGCCTGGCACTGATTCTGGGCAGTGCTGAGCGCCAGGTGGCCTGTCTGGTTGATGACGTGCTGGGCGAACAGGAACTGGTGGTACACCGTTTACCGCCCCCGCTGCAGCGAGTACGGTTTATTGCGGGTGCCACCCTGCTGGCTGATGGCAGGGTGATACCGATTCTTGACATGGTTGACATCGTACGCGCTGCGATTGGTATCTATCGTACGGTCAGTATTCGCCCGAAACCATCTCCACCAGAACGCCACAAGCACATTCTGGTCGTTGATGACTCGATTACCACCCGTACACTGGAAAAGAACATCCTCGAAGCCGCTGGTTATACCGTCAGTCTCGCAACCGACGGGGTCGAAGCACTGGACGTACTGCGGCGATTAATCGATAATGGTGGGTGTGATTTATTATTGAGCGATATTGATATGCCACGACTGAATGGCTTTGATCTCACAACACAAATACGTGCTGATACCCGGTTGCGCCATCTACCAGTTGTCCTGGTTACATCCCTGGATACCCCGGCTGATCGTGAGCGCGGTATTGCCGCCGGTGCGGATGCCTATATTGTCAAGCGCCTGTTTGATCAGCATATGCTGTTAGATACGATTGCGCAACTGGTATAAGACAGGAGAACCGATATGAATCGGCATGCTTTAATTGTAGAGGATAGCCGCACCCAGGCTATGCGCCTGCAACTGGAACTCCAGCGGTGTGGCCTGAATGTCTCGATTGCTACCACGGGTACGCAAGGTATGGCTGCTGCGCACACAACAGTGCCCGACGTGATTATCCTGGATGTTGATCTGCCAGAATTGGATGGCTATACGCTATGCCGGGCACTGAAGGCGAACCCGACGACGGCCCATATCCCGATCGTTATGTTAACGCATCGGGATGACGCTCGCGATACCAGAAGCGGCCTGGAGGCTGGCGCCGAAGATTATATTCCCAAAGACACATTTGCTGAACAGAATGTGCTCGAATCCTTGCGGCTACTGGGGATACTATGAGGGACATATGCAACCACTTTCTTCACCCCAGCCTCAGAATCTGTACGTAAATGCAGAACATGATATTATCTCGCTGCGGCAGGCAGTGCGGCAGATGGCCCGCGGTGTTGGGTTAGGGTTACCCGAACAGGCACGGATCACTGCCGCCATCAGCGAGATTGCGCGGGCATTCCTGCTTAATGGCGGCACAGCACGTTTTATTATTCAAGTGACGGATCACAATCCACACCCGGCGTTAGAGGTCGTCTGTGTCTTGCCATTTGCCGCGCACGCGAATCAGACCTCGTACTCCCTGAGCGAGGCATGTGCGCTGGTAGACGAGGCGAATCTAGCGGTATTGAACGACGGTATGCCGCTCATTCTACGCATGTGGCTTAATCACGGGTCGCAGAAGAAGTAATGCTAGCGTCATGAATACAGCAAGGGTTCCCATTCGCTATCATGCCAGACCACCAGACCAGCATGGGGATACCCAACTGGCACTGGTGACGTTCGAGCTTGACCATCAACACTATGGCCTGCCGTTAAATATTGTGCGGCAGGTGGTGCGCGTACCGGCGCTTTTGCTGTTAGCTGGCGCGCCGTCGTATGTGTGTGGCATGTTGAATTTGCACGGATCGCATATCCCTGTATTGAGTGGACGAGCGCTCGTAGATGCACCAGTCGTGTGTGATCTTAACAACCAGATTATTATTGTAGGCCGAGCCAATGAACGGGGTGATAATGTCCCGATCTGCGGGTTACTGGTCGATCACGTATATGATGTTTATTACTATGAAAGTCAGCATATAACGCCGTTGAATAATTATGTTGCTTCTGCATTACTCCAGGGTGTCATACAGGGACGAGAACATCCTATCCTCCTGTTCAATGCTGATGCATTACTGGCGCTGGTGCCGAGTCAATAACAGGCGGTATGCGGTGGTATGATCGGATAGCCTTTTCACCTTCGGTCGAGCGGTACGTTGTTTCGTTTCCTCTCCGAATTCTCGATTACAATTGGAAGGGAAAAAGACTCTCTTCTGCCGGTACTCCAACGAGACTTCATCTCGGCAGGGGTGCGGCGCAGCAAAGTCGCGCTGCACCTGATAGGCTGATTTCGGAGGGGCAAAGCCGTACCGAGTCTCTCTACTCAGGGGAGGTCTCGTTGGAATACGAGAGGAGAAGCCCCTTGCATAGCACAGGCATAGGATGTCAAAGACAGATTATGAATAAGTCGGCTCACAATCGCCCCATTCGTGTTCTGGTAGTGGAAGATTCACGTGCCCAATGTGAGTTACTGGTTGGATTACTGCGCGCTTCTGGTGATTTTACGGTGGTAGGCACAGCCACCAATGGACAAGAGGCTGTGGCAGCGACTCTGCGTCTGCGCCCGGATGTAATTGCAATGGACATCCATCTGCCGATCATGGATGGCTATGAAGCTACACGGCAGATTATGCAACATTGCCCGACACCGATTGTGATGGTAAGTAACAGCAATGGCGATGCCGAACGACGGGCGGTGCAATCACTGGCCGCAGGAGCGCTAACCGTAGTCCGCAAACCGGCCGGCTTACGACTCGGTGTGGATGAGGCGGATCGCACGAACTTTCTAACGATGCTGCGACTGATGGCTGGCGTACGTGTTGTCACACGCCATCCACCTCGCAGCCAGCGATCAAGCGCACTGCGGCCTGACGGCGCGATCCAACCCCAGATACTCGCAATTGCGGCCTCGACTGGTGGGCCAGCGGCGGTACAGACGCTGTTAAATGGTCTCGAACAGAATTATCCGCTCCCCATCCTGCTCGCGCAGCATATTGCGCACGGGTTTGTGCAGGCGCTGGCTGATTGGCTGGATAGCATAACACCGCTGACCGTGCGTGTTGCCTACGCGCATGAACCGTTATTACCGGCTCATGTGTATTTGCCACCCGACGATCAGCATATACTGGTGACGCAGCCGGGACAGGTTGCACTGCGCGCGGCCGCTCCTGGTGATCGCTATTGTCCGGGGGCTGATGTGTTGTTCGAGTCAGTAGCCCGAGTCTATGGCAAACGAGCCATCGGGGTCATCTTGACCGGGATGGGCAATGATGGAGCGCAGGGGTTACTGGCGGTGCGCACGGCAGGCGGGTTGACGCTCGGTCAGGATGAAGCCAGTTGTGTTGTGTATGGTATGCCCCAGGCTGCCCTGGCTGCCGGGGCCGTTGCACGGATGGAGCCGCTCACGAACCTTGCGGGTGTCATTCTGGCATATACGGGTCGATCAGGAACACTGAATCGAGGAAAGTAACTACTATATGACGGATCTGTGCCTTACCGATGATCTCTATCCTCTCTTCCGCGACATTCTGATCAATCGAGCCGGATTGTACTATCCCGAACGGAAACGTGATGACCTGGCCTATGGCCTGAATCAGGCAGCAAAGGCCAGAGGTTATCATAATTTACGGACACTCTACGACGATATTCTCAAAGAGGGGCCTGTCTGGAACACGGTGGTGGAATATCTAACCGTCGGCGAAACCTATTTTTTTCGCAATGAAGCCCAGTTTGCCGCCTTGCGGCAGCACATTCTGCCTGACGTCATCCAGCGTCAGTCTGCGCTGAAGAGTATGCGCATCTGGAGTGCCGGCTGTGCCACAGGCGAAGAGCCGTATTCGTTGGCCATGATGATTCATAGCGACTTTGCCTATCTTGATGACTGGCAGGTGAGTATTCTGGCGACCGATATCAATGTCGCTTTTCTTCAGCGTGCCCGTGAAGCAGTCTATAGCAACTGGTCTTTTCGGGAAACTCCCGATGCATTGCGGAGCCGCTTCTTTATTCAGGAACAGAACCGCTGGCGCCTACGGCCCGAAGTCGCCCGCCGCGTAACGTTTACACCCCTGAATCTGGTTGAGGAAAGCTATCCATCGGTGATCAATGGCACCTGTGCACTGGACATCATCTTGTGCCGCAATGTGATGATTTATTTCGATGAGACGACAATTCGCCAGGTAGTCGGGCGGTTGTATCGAGCCTTATCACCTGGTGGATGGCTGTTGGTCGGCCATGCTGAACCACAGGCCAGCATTTATCACCAGTTTGAGGTCCATAACTTTCCGCATACTGTGATCTATCGCAAAGCACTGCATGCACCACTATTTGCCTTTAATACTACACACGGTGTGTTTGATGCTGATATGCGCCCAGCCCTCGCGCCGAGTCAGCGGCTGACGACGAACCAGACACAGCCGTTGCAGACCAGTCTCTCAGCACATCGGCACCGCCATAATTCACCAATATCTCCCGATGCTCCGCTGGTCTCCTCTGTGCCACAGCCTGGTTCCAGTCCACCGATCACCACGACTAACCGGTCGTCTCCACCACATACCGTGCAGCAACTGGCGCCCACTGCTATGCAACCAGATCGGCCCCGGATCGCGGTAGTTGATCCAATGCCCAGTGCATTGTGGGCGACCATCAATGCTCGGCTGGCACTCAATGACCGCCAGGGGGCCGAAGAGTTGCTCCACGAATTGCTGCGTCGTGAGCCGGCGCACATCGAGGGCCTGTTGCTCCTGGGACGTCTGTATGCAGATCGTGGTGCGTGGGATAGTGCGCACCAGCAGTGCAGCCAGGCGCTAGGCTGTGACCCGTTGGTGACCGAAGCCCACTTTCTGCAGGCCCAGATCTATGAACATCAAGGCCAGCTAGAGGAGGCCTTGTCAGCCTATCGCCGCACGGTCTATCTTGATCGCACGTTCGTGGCCGGATTGATGGGTATGGCCAATATCTGGCGGAAGCTGGGTCGAACGGCCGATGCGTTGCGGACATATCGCAATATCTATAAACAATTGCGCATGCTGGCACCCGATACACCGATTCTCGGTACCGATGGGGGCACGGCAGGTGAAGTGGCCCAGATGGTCGATCGATATATTCAGGCCTTGAGCAAGCTATAAAGAATACGAGGGGCGCGGTGGTATGATGAGATAGGCTTTTCGTCCTCGGCAGAGCGGTGTTTTTCTTGTTTTTCTCCCCAAGTTTCGCCTGAGTCGAAAATCGGGAACCAGAAGAGCGTCTCTTCCATACTACCGCAGACAAAAAGGGGATGAGAAGCAAGTCACCGCGTAACTCGTGTAAATAAATCGAGCCTTTGGTTGTACCATCATGCCGGTTAGTGTCCCACGGAGATACTGGCTGGCATGACGCTGGCGCAAAATTGCGGTATGATGGCAGCATCGTTAGACGAGCAAGGAGCTATCATGAGAAAGTTACAAAAAGTGGCCTTTTTCTCGAATGAGTATCCACCGCATGTCTATGGTGGGGCAGGCGTCCATGTAGAGTATCTTTCACGGGAACTGGCACAGTTTGTTCCTGTGGAAGTACGTTGTTTTGGTAATCAAGATCTTCAGGATGGAAATATACGGGTAAAAGGCTATGAAATGTGGGGCGAACTCAAGCGCAACACCGATCCGCGCTTTGTCGGTGCCCTGGGGGCTTTTTCCCGTAATCTTGCCATGGCTAAAGACAACCTGGATGCCGATGTCGTTCATTGTCACACATGGTACAGCCATATGGCCGGCTTTCTAGCCCAGCAACTGTGGGATGTCCCTTTTGTCCTGACGACACATTCGTTGGAACCACTGCGGCCCTGGAAGGCTGAACAACTGGGCAATGCCTATCGGTTGAGTACATGGATTGAAAAGATGAGTATTGAAAATGCCAATGCCGTCATTGCGGTATCACAAGAGACCCGCCGTGACGTTCTCCGGCTTTTTCAGGTGCCAGAAGAACGTGTCCACGTTATTCACAATGGTATTGACCTCCAGCAGTATCGGTATATACCCGCCACCGATGCCCTGACTCGCTATGGCGTTGATCCCGAACGCCCCTATGTCCTGTTCGTGGGCCGTATTACCCGCCAGAAAGGGATTATACACCTGGTGAATGCCATTCCTGATATCGACCCGGCCTTGCAAGTGGTTCTGTGTGCCGGAGCGCCGGATACGACCGAAATCGGGCAAGAAATGGCCGAACGGGTCAGGGTGGTTGGCGCTGACCGTGACAATGTGATCTGGATCCAGGAAATGCTGCCACGTGAAGACATTATTCAGTTTTACTCGCATGCAGCCGTCTTTTGCTGCCCATCGGTGTATGAACCGTTTGGAATTATCAATCTGGAGGCCATGGCCTGTGAAACGGCTGTGGTTGCCTCGGCGATCGGGGGGATTCCCGAAGTGGTCATTCCCGGTGAGACCGGGTTGCTCGTTGATCTTGACCTCAAAGCCGGAACGTTCGATCCTGTTTCTGCCGATCAATTTTCACACAATCTCGCCGCTGCAATCAACCAGGTTGCACTCGATGCCGAATTACGTACCACGTTTGGGAAAAATGGACGCAAGCGCGTGGAGGAACATTTCAGTTGGACAGCTATTGCACACAAAACTCTCGATCTGTATCGCTCGTTGCTGACCTGAATCCCTCTGGTCAGGCGGACGATGCACTACCCGTAAATCGATTTCCATCCGTTCATCCGGGGCCACCGATCGCCCGTGTGCTGATCAGCGATGATAGCCCGGACATTCAGCGTATTTATACCATCCTGCTCCCGCACCATGGGTTTGACGTCATTGCCACGCCAGGTGGCCTGGGGCAGGCAACCGTTCACCTCTGTCGTCAGTGTGTGCCCGATCTCGTGATGACCGATGTTAACAAACCAGATCTGAGTGGCTATGATGTCTGCCAGGCTATTCGCAGCGATCCGCGCACGGCCCATATCCCGCTGCTGTTTGTCACGGCTATGGATGAAATGTTTGATCGGCGACGCGGACGGGCAGTGGGAGCTGACGACTACATCGTGAAGCCATTTCTGGCAGAAGGGTTGCTGTATCGCCTGGTGACGCTGCTGGCGCTGGCATGTGATAGGCCCAATTGCCCGGTAACGCTGATGCACACCATACCCGGCCTGACGCATCAGCACCCACTGACCAGTTTGCCCGGCCCACAGGTGCTGGCCCGGATGTTACCGCATCTCACGCAGGGCACAGACTGGGTGGCACTGGTTGTACATGTGCAGGGCTTTGATCTCCTGCTGCGGGTCTACGGTCGCCCGGTTGCCGAGTCACTGTTGCTGAAGCTGGTACTTCAGTTGCGTCAGCTTGTCCATGAACAGCATAACCCGGATATGTTTCTGGCGCATCCGGGCTATGGATGGCATATCGCCATAATTGGTTTGCGCCACACGGCGCAAACGTTGGAGGGACTGTATCAGCTCTTGCAGCGCTATTTTGCCAGCGAGGTGCAAAAAATCTTACGTCGCACAGATCGGGTACGTGGCTATCTGGTCTCCACCGATCTGTCTGGACACGAACAGCGTGGAGCATTTCCGACCCTGGTGGCGCAACAGTTTGATGCGCAACACGGGTCAATATCAAATTTGCAGACGTTCTGGGATGTGCTTGACCGGTCTCCCTGGCTATAATGCTTCACACCGGTCTTGTTATCGAGGTGCGCTATCCGTTAACGCTCGGTCATGAACCAGTATCCATTGACCTGCACTACTGGCAGCATCTCACTGTCCTGCCCTATGACAACCGACAGGGGCCGTTCCTGGGTGAACAGCGTTTCATGGTTGCGCTGATCAACAATGCGTAGCCGTTGCATGCGAATCTTGCCATTGACCACGCGCACGGTGGCAGAGGTACTGGTTACGGCGACACGCTCCAGGGTATCATAGGTAATCTCGGTAATCAATTGTTGATCATCAGCCAGTTGTAACAGGCCAGAGGCAAACGTGCGTAACCCCTGGCCCAGCACCGTTCGCTGGGCCAGACGTTCGTTGGGCGCAAAATGGCGCGATAAACGCTCTGACCAGATACGGCGGGTGTCGGGATTCACAATGTCAGGATCTTGAAAGGCCAGGTTCAAATCTTCAAAGAAGCGTTCAACGACGATCTCCGGGGTAGAACCACCAAAACTCACGCTATCCTGATCTATCTCCAGCGGCGTCCCACAGGCACTCAGCCCCCAGAGTATGCACCAGATCAAACTGATGCAGGTTATCCTGATTGACAGTGATGGTTGTGACAACACCGCAGTATCTCGCTATGGCTCTGCCGATATCACGCCTTCGGGCATATCCGGAGCTGTATCCACAGGTTCAACGGGTTGGCGAAACGGACGGGGAGGTGGCGCAATATTGGCCCGAATAATCTGCCCGCCATTGACCAGGTAGATCAGTGGGCGCGGCCCACTCTCATCAACAAATAGATCGGTCAGATAATCGAGTTGGAGAGGGTGATCGGGTCGTACGCGCATCTGTTGGATGACATGTCCACTGGACTTTTCGATTTGAATCACACGCTCATAGAGCGCATCAAGCAGATAAATAGACCCGGAGTCAGGAGGCCCGGTGACAAAAAAGCGCGTCACCAGAGTCAATGGGGGCGTCATCTCTTCGGGTATAATCTCGCGTTCGAACCGACCAGCGCTAAGCACGACTACCCGGCCATCGGGTTGCAGCAGGTAGATACGGCCATCTATCGCCATATCAATCGCACTATTGAGAATATACCCTTCCAGACCGCCGGGATCGAGCCAAAGGGTGGGCGGATCGCCGTATGCCCCGCTGTTGTACTTCAAAATTTCACCTGGTTGTGCTCCCCAGACGTACAGACTACCCTCATACGTTTCCAAATCGAGGCGATCACGCAGCGACCAGACCTCGCTGCCACCCAGTTGCGTATAATTCCATTCACCACCGCTCCGAAAATAGTACCCAAACCTGTTCGGGCCTTGATCAATGGCGACAATCGAGTCAATACGCCATGACATGGCTTGAATAGGCCCGACGACCAAGCGTTGCACCGGTTCATCACGACTGAGGTATGGCTCGGGAACCCCGCCATCGCGGGGGATACGATAGATGCGTGAATTGACATCATTGCTGTCCAGTGCATAAATATAGCCAATGGCCTCAAGTGCCAGCGGATCCGTTGTAGCTGCCGTGGACGGGGGCACAATAATGCTACTAAAGCGTCCACCCACGCCTGAGTTTTCCGCCAGTTCATCCGGAAGCAGATGCGGATGTTCGGTCAGCAGGGTCGGATTTTCGAGGAAACTCAAGCGTTGCAGCTCTGCCTGCGCCCGTTCATAGTCGCGTCGCAATTCTTGATAGTGCAACCAGAACGGTGCGTTCGTTTCAGTGACAAGCGAACTGGACTGAATATACTCGATCTGTTGACGCGCTTTTTCCAACCGATCGAGGGCACTGGCATTGTCTGGTGCTTCATAGACGGCTGCCATATACTGGTTGGCTCGCTCCAGATCCTGCTGTACCTGCTCTTGCGCACTTCGACGCGAAAGGTTGGTACCATACAGTATCAGCGCAGTTACCAGCAGCAGCAGCATGAACAGAGGGATCCAGGGAAAGGCCGGGCGCTGATGACGATACGAGAGACCTTGATTGCGCACCACAGACGTGATTGGTGGGTATTTACGACGGCGGCGCTGATAGCTGATCCAATCTAGGACGGCATGACTTGCCTGCTCAAATGGCAGCAACAGGCGCTCGCTCCAGGTCATATCCACCAGTGGCCGTAGTTCATGGCGCATGCGATAGGGACGGGCCCGTACGATCGAAGTAGGTGCAATATGGTTATCAATCTGCTCCTGGCTCAGATAGTCTATATCGTGATACCGGGACTCTCCCAGAAATGTTGAGGGCGGCTGTTTGAACGTGTGATGTTGCAAAAACGGCTCTTGTTCATAGCGCTGGTTCAGGGGCGCACCCAGTTCAATGGGTTGCGGGTAAGGGGCCGCTTCAACCGGATAGTCAGGCGGTTCAACCATTGGTCGTGCTGCTTTGTATACCTTTCTGGTGCCGTTTATGGCAGTCGGTTGATTATCAGGAGCAACCGATCGAGATCGATGCGACCCACCAAACAGGCGGCGTGTTGCCTGCAAGGCGCCTGTCATTCGATGACCGATTGCCTGCAACACCAGCCCGCCTTTATGTAGATCCGACACACGCAACAGCGGTGTGCGTGTGTCCGGACTGAGCGCTGGCATCAGTTCGATCACCAGACCATGCGCTGCTACAAGCCCTGCCTGCCGACATATGTTGTGCAGCGTTTCAGTTGCTGCCGCCGGATCCTGGTAGCGCAAAATACGTTCAATGTCTTCACGACTGAGCAGTGGGGCCATATTGCTGGAGCAGATCGCCAGGGCATCCCCTGGACGCAGCAGCGATCGATAGAACTCCGACTCTACAAAGAGACTGGCCCCCAGCGCCTGTTGCTTCAGAAACGGCATGACACTGGTATGCGCCGGATTCCAGGAAGGATGGGTCGGCATAGCCCGCAACTTATTATCGGTCAAGGTATAGGCCTGCGCCGGAGCAACCTGGGCGATAAAGAGATCATGCTTTTTGACCACGGCGCAGGTCAGACCCACATAGGTTCGCTGCTGATCAGGCTTATTGAAGTTATGCTGATACAGGGTTTTGTTTGCCACGTGTATCGCGGCGCGCAGGGAGGCGGTAATGCTCGGTGAGGTATCGTGATAAAAGGCTTGATAAAGGGTATTGGCAACCAGTTGACAGGCGTTGCGACTCTGCGCAAGTGTCTGTTCTGTCTCGGTGACTATATACAACTGGCCTTTCCGCATTTCGGCCACAAAAGATCGGTTCGGTTCCACACAGGTTATGTAGTCACTGACCGACTGTCGGATACCGCCGACAAGTCCAAACTGGCTGGATCGGGTTTCATTTCCAGGCATAATGGATCATATACTCTCAGGAACTAGCAATATCCACAGGCTGTGATTAGCTGATTGGACGTGGCCAGCCTCACCAGAGGCGTTGGCACGGTTTCGATGCATATTGCATCAAACGGTGGAGCGACCCTTTTTTACGTATTTTATTGCCACAATACAGTGACAGCCAGATCAGCCGGTTCATCAGTCGCATCCTACGGCTGCCACACACCAGAGCTGTTCGATGCCTGACCGCATTCATTGCCCAAAGCCTGAGCAGATTATAACAGCAGGGTGCGGCATTGACAAGAGCTATAGGCAACATACCGGCGTATTGTATACTGCTGACATTCTGCATTGGTACCGGACTGGATGGTATTGTGGTACGGGAAGGCAGACAAAAGTGCGTATCTTTGCTATAATAACAATCTGGAACGATTATTACTTCAGAGTGATACGAAAGGAGACGGTGATGGCCAATGCCAGCCGTGTCAAACCGAATAGTCCGCGTCGCCGTCATTACAATGGACAGGATGGGCCGACGATCAAAGAGCGGGAGTACCTGGAAGTCATTTACTATCTCGTAGCCCGTGGTGAACCCGTGATAGCGGCTCGTCTGGCACGGTGGATGGGAGTGCAGCCACCAACGGTGACGCATATTGTGCAACAACTGGAAACCAAAAAGTATATTCGGCGGGATGGTCGTGGTGAAATCTCTTTGACTGCCGAGGGCGCGGTGCTGGCCGAGTCTGTGGTCAAGCGCCATCGTATTTTGGAGCGCTTTCTGGTCGATGTGATGGGCCTGCCCTGGCATCTGATCCACGAAGAAGCAGTACGGTTAGAACATGCACTCTCACCAACCATGGCAGCACGGATCGAGAGCCTGGTCGGTCATTCCACCACCTGTCCGCATGGCAACCCTATCCCGGGCGCCTCCGAACACTATCCCGGCAGTGTGCGGCTGGATGGAACCGAGGCAGGCATGCTTTTTATGATTAAGCGGATTGTCGAAGAAGCAGAGGAGGATTCGGATTTGATGCGTTATTTGCACATCAATAACATTGTCCCTGGATCGCAGTTTATGATTACCGATGTGTCGCCAGCATATGGTGTCACCTTACAATCTGGGGAGCAGAGTATTACGGTATCACCAGAAATTGCGAGCTTGATCTGGGGTGATCCGGTATAAGGGCGGCCTACAGCGGATCTCTGGCATTTGATCGGGCTATGAGGCGTCGTGCTTCTCCGGGCCTCATTCCTTCGCTGCACATACGTGTGTAGCGCATCACTCACTGCTCCCTCACTTTGTGGTGCGTGTGTCGTCTTCTGCATCTTGCCCCGCCCTGATGTGTCTGCTATACTATAGTTCTATCGCATTTTATGCATAAGAATTACTACACAGTATAATTAAATGCCAGAGGCCCGATAGCTCACGCTAGTATCCAGTTATACCTCTAGTAACCTCGGCATATTTGCACACAATATCGCATATAAGGAATCGTAGCGATGGCTCGTCTCTCGGTTATGATAGGGCATCAACAGCGCACGTTTGCGTTGACCTCCAGCGGCCTGACTATCGGTCGCCTGCCAGATAATGATATTGTCCTCAACCACGCGATTGTCTCGCGCCGTCATGCCCAGATTACACTGCGCGACCGTCAGGCATGGATACACGACCTGAACAGTCGCAATGGGGTGTTTGTCAATCGGTTGCGCGTCAAGGAAGAACCGCTCCACGATAGGGATACCATCACCATCGGGCCATTTGAGCTGATGTTTGAAGATCGGGCAGCGCAGAGTGTGGTGCTGGATGATAGCAAATACTTCCCTCTGGCATCGGATGGGCGCACAATGCGGGTCGATGATGTGCCCCCGCCAACCCTCGATCTGCAAACGTTCTATGCGATTGGGATGCGGCTCAATCAAGTGGTGGATTTCCATGAATTGCTTGAGCTGGTATTGACAGAGGTGTTGCGGTTGGTACCCGCCCAGCGCGGCTTCCTGTTGTTGCGCAAAGGGAACGAACTGGTTCCAATGGTCATCCATGCGGTTGAACAGAGTGAGGTTGCTATTAGTGGGACGATTGTGCGTAAAGCGCTGGAAGGCGGCGAGGCCGTATTGACTCGTGATGCGCGTCTGGATTTTGCAGGGTCTGAGAGCATTATTAACGCCAATATTCGTTCGGCCATTTGTGTGCCCCTGCTACTCGAAGGCAAATCCACGGGCGTTATTCTGCTGGACTCGCCAGGACGCGATCAGTTCTCGGAAAATGATCGCGATATGGTAGCAGCGGTAGCCAGTCAGGCTGCCGTGGCGATAGAGCGCGCTCGGTTGACCCAGGAGTTGCGCCAGCAAGCGCAGGTACGTCAGAATCTGGAGCGCTTTCTTTCGCCGAATGTGGCGCAGGCACTGGCACGTTATGTGCTGCAATATGGGAAGTTATGGGAAGCTGAAGAACAGATAGTGACGATCCTGTTTGCTGATGTGCAAGGCTTTACGGCCCTGTCTGAGCGTCTGTCGCCCCATGAAGTTCAGGATCTCCTTAATGAGTATTTGCATGAGATGACCGATGTTATCTTTAACCATCAAGGGACAGTCGACAAATACATTGGAGATGGTATCATGGCAATATTCGGGGCACCACGGTTGCCCGATGAGCCCTATAATGAGCAACATGCCCTCCAGGCCGTCTCTGCTGCCCTGGAGATGCAAAATGCACAGCAGCGTCTGGTTGATAAGCTCGATCCCGATAAGGCCTTTCGGATTCGAATCGGGGTCAATACCGGTCTGGCATACACTGGCTTTTTTGGCACGCATCATCGCCTGGAATATACCGCGATTGGCGATGCGGTGAATATTGCGGCGCGGCTAGAAACGGCTGCCGAGGTAGGGAGTGTTTTTATTAGCGAATATACTTATAAATTTATTGAAAATTTCTTTGTGGTGCAGGAAATAGGCGAACTGCAACTCAAAGGGAAAGAAAAACACGTCCGTGTCTATAAAGTGTTGCAAAAGAATCCATGATAACAGTGGTTGGCATCCGCTTCAAAGATAGCGGAAAAACATACTATTTTGATCCGCGTGACTTTCAAGTGCGTCAGGGGGATCTGGTTATTGTAGAAACGGTGCGTGGCCCGGAAATGGCGCGGGTGGTCAATGAACGGTTGCTTGTGTCACCAGAGCAGATTGTGGGTGAACTGAAGCCGATCCTGCGTATGGCTGAGCCAGCCGATTTTGAACGTATGGAGCGGCTGTATGAACGTCACGCTGAGGTGCTGGAGCGCTGTGCTGAGAAGATACAAAACCATAATCTCCCTATGAAGTTGATCAAGGCGGAGTATAATTTTGACGGATCACGCCTCACATTTTACTTTATCTCCGAAAAACGTGTCGATTTTCGTATGCTGGTGCGCGATCTGGCCCGCACTTTCAAGAGCCGGATCGAACTGCGGCAGATTGGCCCTCGTGACGAAGCACGCTTGCTTGGCGGGATTGGCCCCTGTGGGCGTCTGTTATGCTGTGCGACGTTTTTGCCCGACTATGCGCGGGTGAGTATTAAGATGGCCAAGGATCAGGATTTGCCGCTCAATCCTGCCAAAATCAGTGGGGTCTGTGGTCGGCTCCTCTGTTGTTTATCGTATGAACACGAACAATATCTGGAGATGCGGACGGAATTGCCGCCTAAAGGCGCATGGGTCAAAACACCCGATGGGCCAGGCGAAGTAGTGGCCGTCAATGTGTTGAAGCGCACGGTGACCGTGAAACTGGCCCATAGTGGTATGGAAGATATGTATACGCCCGAACTTATTCATGAGACGACGGTGCATGTCCATACCATTGCTCACAGTCGGGCCCAGGCGGGGATTACGCCAACATCCAGTACGCCTGATGTCGATCCGGAGGTGCAGGAAGATTTCGATCTTCACCTGGATCAAGTGGACAATCAAGAGGTGCTGGATACGCTGGCATGGTTGGAAGAAAGTTCGCTTGCGACCGATGGTGATCCTCAGAATCAACCATCCTCATCGCTGTGGGCAGCTCCGACACGGTACCCACACCCGGCGTCAATTATCAGCCACAATGAAATGACAGCGCCGGAACCATCAGGCGCAAAACGATCACGGCGCTCACGCAAGCAACGCACCACCCGACGCACAGCCCGGCCATCAGATGAGCCAGAAGGGACAACCGTCGATGGACAGGCATTACCAGCGGAACACCCGCAGCAGTCGTCACCCCAGGTACTCGATGCAACAGCATCGCCAGCAACAGCAACCGGCAAACGAAAGCGCTCCCGTCGGCGCAAAAAGAAGCCAGCCGTAGAGGGCACGGAATCATAGGATCATACCGAGGTACCTGATAGACCATCTCTAGCTGCAGGTATCTGCCAATCACGTCTCCTGGCGATTATTCAGTGGGATCTCGCAAGAGTATCTGGTACAAATAGCCCGCGCTCTCCCTTGCTTGCTTCTAGTGCCAGGGATAGCCAGGTGACACGTCCGTAAAACGGACTCTGCCACCATCGAGGCTGGTGTGTATATGCAAATGTCCATAGATGACCAGTTTGATCAGAGGGCGTTCGAGCCAGATTCGGCTCGGCGAGTACCATAACAGAGGGAAACACGGGGAATGGGTGACCAGTGGACTGCCTTCTGCTGCACTGGAAACTGCTTAATCAACATCAGCGGTTTGTTGTGCCACCGTGTTGTCAGATGATCTTCTGCCTGATTGCATGTTGATCGAAATGAGAGACGTAGTGTACAATTGGAACCAGGCTCTGACGATACCTTTGACGCTGATCTGTTGTATCGACTGGAGTAAGGGGGAACCGTTCAGATGAGTTGGTTTGACAGGGTCATATCCCTCTCCCAATTCGGTCGTTCTACAGCGTCCCAAACGTCGTTCTGCCATGTTTCCCAACCATAACAGAGCGACGAATCCTGTCTTACAAAACTAGCCCGTAGCGCAACCGGAGCTTTCGCCCTGGGATAAAAGGGCTTCCCCGCTTGAGCGGCTTTCGCCCAGATGAGTATACATTTGTCGTTTAAGCAAGGAAGTCTCGTTATCGTATTACCTGCTGTAACGCTTCTATTGTTTGAAATGAGGAAGAGGACGTGGAAATTATTCCTGTTGATGATCACATTACGGCGATTGACCATGATCTGCTGAATCGGCCTGGTGTGGGGGTCAGCTATGTAGTGCGTGGTGATGATATTGCGCTGGTGGAGACCGGTACACCACTGACAGCTCCGGCGACACTGGCGGGGCTTGAGCAACTGGGTATTGCCCGCGAAGCTGTGGGGCATATTCTGTGTACGCACATCCATGTAGATCACGCGGGAGGGGCCGGATTATTGGCAGCCGCGTTACCACGAGCCACGGTGTATATCCATAGTATGACTGCGCCGCACCTCGTTGATCCATCACGGCTCATCGCCAGTTCGCGCCGTGCAATTGGTGAGAAGGCCTGGCCGTTGCACGGTGACATGCAGCCTGTGCCTGAGGAGCGTATCCGTCCAGCAGAGCACCTGCGTCTCGATCTCGGGCGGGATGTGGTGCTGGAAGCGATTCTCACGCCGGGGCATTCGCCGGATCATCTCTCCTACCGCGATCGACGGAGTGGGGGGTTATTTATTGGTGATGCGGCTGGCCTGGATATGCCCCGCTATAAACTGTTCTTTCCCTGTACTCCACCACCGACCTACGACCTGGAAGCACAGCGCAACACGATTGCGATGTTGCAAGAGCAGGACATCAGTCGGCTGTATGTCACCCACTATGGCCCGCACGACGATGTGGCCGAGAAGCTGCGTATGGCTCGGGAGAGACTGGAGGAACTGGTGCAGATTGTCTATGCAGCGCTGGATGCGGGCGATGAGGATATTCCGGCGATCAATGCACGCTGGCTGCCTGAAGCCCGCCAGGATTATCCCGGCGCACTGATTGCTGAGAGTTGGGGGGAGATGAGTGTCGCTGGCTTGATGCGCTATGAAAAGAAGCGCCGCGAGCGTGCAGCAGCCTGAGCGTATCCCACGCAGCGGTCGGAGCAGCAGTCAGAAGGCAAGCCCAAAGCCCGACACCGGGAGCACAACGTGGTCTGCAAGCCTGTCGGTACCCTCCAGGAATCCCTTTGTAGCCTGCTGACCAGCGGTGCGAGTAGCACATGCGCGGTAAAGCCTCGCCCACGCTCCTGTTTCAGACCGGTTCTCACAAAACCTCGTCTGTGGATGTGATGCGGGAACATTGCACCCAGGCGTTCAGCATTGATACCAGCCTCTGATGTGCAGGTCTTTGCCACTGTTAGAGTATCGGGATAATATGAATGGTTTTGATTTCGTTATACTGCTAACCTGCGGCATATGTACGATTCTGGGAATCTATTGGGGACTGATTCGTCAGATTCTGGCCGTGGTTGGCTTGCTGGTAGGTATCATTATAGCCGGGCGCTATGGGTCAGAAGTGGCAGCCTGGCTCAGTTCGTTTATTGCCAGTGATATGCTGGCGGGTGCCCTGGGCTTTCTCCTGGTGCTGGTAAGTGTCAGTGCGCTTGCCAGCCTGGTAGCATCGTTGTTGCGCCTGTTTGTGGGCCTGCTCTTTCTGGGCTGGCTTGATCATGTGCTGGGTGGTGTGCTGGGCTTCATTCAAGCCGTGCTCATCTGCGCAACTATCTTACTGGTGGCTATAACGTTTCCACTGCCCGCCTGGCAAACGGCGGTTGACCAATCCCATCTGGCCGATCCTGTATTGCGCATCGGCTGGTTGCTCCTCCCCCTTCTCCAGGACGAGTTTCGCCAGGCATTGCAGTTGATTGGCGGCGGTTAGCGGTACTGCGCCAGCAATGTGTGATACAACGCCTCGATCTGTGGGACAACGACCTCGACCGCAAAGCGCTGCCGGGCCATACGACGTGCCTGGTCGCGCAACTGCTGACGTCGATCCGCCTGGCTGAGAACCTCACGCAAGCGCCGGGCAAACTGTTCGGGTGTGGCGGCGAATAGCCCGGTGACACCATCGGTGATAATGTCACTGGTGCCGCCGGTTGGCATAGCTACGATCGCTGCACCCAGCATGCTGGCCTCCAGCAATACCCGGCTCAGTGGCTCCCCCCAGGTGGAGGGAAAGAGCAGTACCTCGCAACGTGCCAGCAGACGCAACACCTCGGCGCGGGGTACCCAATCCAGGCAATGCACCCGTATGCCCAGTCTGGTCAACTCCTGCTCAAGGCGAGGTTTTAGCGTCCCGGTGCCGGCGACCACCAGCGGATAGGGAAAATGCGCGTGCGACTCGCCTGGCAACAATGGCTTCTGGCCGATCAGTGCCCGAAAAATATCGGCCAGGAGATCAACGCCTTTGTTGGGTTCAAGTTTACCCACAAAGAGCAGAAAGGGTGTCGAGAGGCTCAGACATGGCGGTGCAGCAGCCATCTGCTCAATTGCCGCCGGATCGACCATATTGGGAATGACATATACCCGCGTTGCGGGTACGAGAGGTGCTAACCGGTGGGCCATATAGTGGCTCACTGCGATCACGGCATCGGCCTGACGCAGAAAAGCGGCCCGTCGGCGTACATGCGCCAGGAGGTAGGGCAGCATAGCGAGTGCCAGTACGCCGCGAACCCCACCCAGGCGAGTCGGCAAGTCAGTACACAGACTGGCCCAGGTAGGCTGCGGATAGGGTACCCGATTTGCGTGTAACCCAGTGGCAAAATAGTCCCACGGCCAGTGATCTCGTACTGTCACCACTACTGGCACTCTCAGCCGCTGACCAGCAATCACTGCGGCCGGTATAGTCTGTACATGCTGAGCATGGACGATCAACTCCGGGCGGTCAGCGTGACGCTGGTGCAAGACCAGTTGTCCTTCGCGTACCAGCATCTCGGCGAAGGACGGCCAGAAGGCCTCGTGGTGAAAGTAGTTTTTCACAAAGGGCAGACGAGGGACACGGTAACCCCAATGGATGGTTGGTACGCCCAGCACATATTCAGCGCTCAATCCTGGCATACCCAACCGCGGCACCAGCGCCGAGACAGTATGACCACGTTGGATCAACGCCAGTGCCAGCGTGTGCGCGCTCCATGCTGCCCCGCCCACGCTACCGGGTGGAAAAACATCGCTAGGGAGTAAAATTTGCATGAATCCATCAGGAAACGGTGAGATGCTACGGCACCAGCCGATAATCGGCGCTGGTACTCTGAAACGCTCGTTTCACTGCCGCCTGCCACTCCTCCTGAATACGCAGCGTCTCAGTCAATTCGCCAAAAATCTCCGGCCATACCTGTAGCTTCACTTCATCATAAAAACCTTCCCAGCGTCGTGCGGCATTCCTGGCCCGCAAAATCTGGTCAACAAACTCCTCCACCGCTGCGAAGGCGGCTTCGTTGGGGGTTGCCAGCAATTCCTGAAGTGCATGCTCAACCCTGGCAATCGTCTCCCCATAAAATAGTTCGAGATGCTCGCGCACATCGGTGGCGGACATAATCTCCTTCAACTGCGAGTTCGGCGCATCAGGGGTCAGGCGATCCAGATGGGAACGAATACGATAATGAAGAAATCCCCGATAAGACAGGCGAAAAGCAGCAATCTGTTCAAACGCCTGCTTCAGTTCTGGCAGATCAGCCGGTATACGCTCGGCCATTGCTTCTAGAAAAGGGGCACCGGTAGCGGGAACCACCAGTCCCAGGCGTCCATGTTCGATCAACACGCTTGCCACCCCGGCTTTGATTTCGTTGACAAACTCGTTGAGCGCCGGATCGAGGCTCATGAGCCGTCTGGTCAGCCGGGTGCGAATATCATGTAAAAACTGATGATAGGCAATGGTATAAGAACCTTCGAGGTCACGCCGATCTTGAATTTCCTGCAAGGTGGGCATGATATTCTGGGTTTTACACAGCCACAGGGCGTTTTCAATCGCCTGTTGCAAAATCGTACTCTCCACCTTGCGCAGGTCGTGCAACTGACGAATGAAATGCTCAAGCTCGCGGGTCAATTCTTGCCACAACTGATCAAAATGCTGCCGGAAAATAGCGGATGAACCACCCCGTGGTACAGCGACGTGCAAGGCATGACTGGCCTGTTCGAGGAGGAGTTGCACCTGCTGCCGTAACTGAAGCAGTTCCTCCTGGCAGGCAACCGCAAACTGGCGATCCAGATCACGAATATGATCCACCAGATAGGCCAGCACCCGATCCAGCACCTGATGGCGGACATCATCCGGGTTCGCACAATCGACTATCACACTATCCACAAACGCTAATGAACGGGGCAAGGTGGCCTGTAGCTTTGCGCATAACTCGGCATTATCGCCTAATCCGGCAAGCGGGCTGATCTTATTGAGTACCAGCAAGGACCAGCGCTCAATCGGCAACGTTGGCAGGGCACGGCGGGCGGTATCATACAGTTGCACATCCACGTCACCAATAAAATCGCCGCCGGGGACAGGTTTTTTCACAAATAGCACGATGTCAACCAGGTCGCCCAGCATCTGGATCAAGCGTGCCTGATCGCCAATGCCGGTATCCCCCAGACCCGGCATATCGACCACGGCAATCGCCCCGATATCCGGATGCGGAAAGGTACAACCGATACGTGCCACGCGTACGGCCATATAGTTGAAAATTGGAGCACCCGTCTCGGTATACTGGGCCACATAGAGGCGAAAATCTTTGGGATTGATCGCCCGCGTTGTCGGTGGTTGCAGCAGATGGCGATAGGTAGGGAGTTGCTCTTGATAGTGCCTCAGGTGGCGATATTTTTCGAGCAGATTGGCTGGCCCATACTCCTGGCGGAGCGTCGCATCAAATGGCTGCGGTGGATGGAGTGGCAACGGCTCCGTGGCAAACTCACTCAGTGTGGCAGGTGGATCACCCAGGTGCAATAGGTGATAGTAGGGAGCGATCACTTCGTCCAGAAACTCTTGCTCAGAATAGCATGTCACTTCGGCATAGGTTGGTACCTGTGGCTCGTGCTGGACAATGCTGCACACCCCGGTACAGTGGAGCAAGCTGCCAGTGGGGATCTCGGCTGATGTTAGCCCGGTAAGGCTCTGCAACAGTAAGCTTTTGCCCTGGCGGGCCCGGCCAATAACGCCAATATTCAGGCCATTACGCGCAAATCGCCGTTTGAGTTTCTCCAGGGTTGCCAGGTGCCCTTGAATAGCCTCTTTGAGCGGGTCAAAATCAAGACCGGCCAGTGTCTGCCCCAGGTCAGGTTTGCGCCCGGTAATGTCGGCCTGTAATTCTTTGAGTTTTGACAGGGCCACAAACAGGCTCCGTAGATGCGCCTGGACGCGCTCGGTCTGCTCTGCGAGCGGGCGGCGTTGAAAAAGAATACTGTTTATCTGTATTTCTCGATTGATGAGCATCATTTTTTGATCATCTCGCGCCATCCAAAGGCCTGCTGTTGTTGCCGTTCACCTCTGGCCAGGCTCATAGTAAAGTCCGCCATCGCTTTTACCACCCAGTCAAAATAATAGGGCGTGAGCGAGTTAACATCAAAGTCCGGGGCTGGATTCATAAAATCAATAGCATAAGGTATGCCATCTTTAATCGCAAACTCGATCGCATTCATATCATAGCCTAATGCTTGATTAAGCTTGATCGCGCTTTCTCGCACGTGTTGTTCCTCCTCGTTTGTCAAATAGTGATCATCGCGAAAATAGCGATGCGGCCATGGGGCATTGACATCATACTTAATCGGCATAATATGATCCTGACCAATACAAATACAGCGCACATATTTGTCCCAGATAATATATTCTTGCAACATCATACACTCAGTTCCCGTCTGATCATAGACCATCCACAATTCCTCACGAGAATGCAGTTTGTACACCTTTTTTAAGCCACTACCCCAGACTGGCTTGAGGATAAGTGGAAACCCTCCCAGGTATTCAATATGCATATCCCAGGGAATAGGATAGCCCAGGTTGCGCAATGAATCCTCGGCAATCCCGTCAGCATAGGAGTGCGAAGGTAGTGCCACCGTGCGAGGATGGGGAATGGCCAGGTGCGTCGCCAGGCTGGCCCCAAAGAACTTATCGTCGGCACTCCACCAGAAGGGGTTATTGACCACCAGCGTCCCCGACAGGACAGCCGTTTTGAGAAAGGTACGATAGTAAGGAATTTCGTGACTGATACGATCAATAATGACATCGTACATGCAAGGTTCAGCCATGCGTGAGCCGATTAAGCGCACAAATTCGGCGCTCATGTTTTCCTGGCGGCGATGCACTTCGTTGATAAAAGCCGGGGGCCAGGACCACTCTGATCCGACGAGGATGCCAATTTTTCTTGTTGTCACGATCGCTCCTGATCATAGGCAAAACTTATCTCCTTGCGATTGTACCACACGTTTTCTCTATCAGCAGTGTCACCTTCCAGTGATACCTGCACCGACGGAAGCGCAAGGGCTTGCAACCCCTGCGCAACCTCCTGACGAGACTCCCGGCGGGACAACGCCTCTCCTGACTACCCCACCTGACGGTTACCCGGCAGTAGCCGAACAGGGTGCTTATGGTATAATTACCTATCCTGAGCTACCACTGAGCCAGAACGATGAGCACAGGCCGGCGTGTATCCAGCCTGAGACAGGAGATGACAGGCCTGCACCAGTTCATACCAATGATGGAGTTGAGTTTTAACTCAATAGATGTTGAGCGCCGTGGCTATGGGTGGCGCTACTCTTGCTTGCCTGTGGATGCGATTGACCATGAGGGGTTCACAATTGATTGTAGCGAGTCGTATATGCGCCCGGAGTTGTTTGATCTACAACCGGGCGATACCGTGCGCTGGGCGGTTAACGGGCAACGGCTGCAGGGCCACATTGACCGCATCGAGCGCAATGGCGTCGTCCTCCGTGCTGTCCTGCGTGATGTCGATCTCTTACCGCCAGATTTTTTCGCCCCCTAATCGTGTCCATCAATATACAGGGTGATCATGCGCTGCCAGCTTGACCAGTCATGAGCCCATCCATTCCAGATGCGTAGCGCATGCCAGATGCCTTTGTTCCACAGAATTTGCGACAGCCGATGATTGCTCCAGGCAGAAGTGTCATCTTTGCCAATCGCCAGAATAATATCTAACTGGCGCATACGAGCCAGTTGCTTTTCTTCCGTCAGGTTAGGCAAAAAATCGATCGGATTATGAAAGTATACCGCTTCGGTGTAGTCGTTGAAGAAGCGGCGCAGATCGTACATACCGCTCAGCCCAATGACGCGGTTGACGGCCTCTGGATGACGGAAGGCAAAGTTGATCGCATGGCTGGCCCCAAACGAACAACCGGTGACAATCCAGGTATCGTTGGCATTGTGAGCCTGGGCAAAGGGACGGACTTCGGTCAGAATATATTGTTCGTATTGATCATGGCGCTGCATACGCACGTCAGTATCGGCATGATAGTTAAACCAGCTCTCAGCATCAATGCTGTCCAGACAGATCAGCTGTAACAATCCGTCTTCAAGCCAGTGGCTGAGTGCTTCGACCATCCCAAAATCGGCATAGTCATAGAAACGCCCCTGGGAGGTGGGAAAAACCAGGCAGATCGGGCCACTGTGGCCAAAGACCTGTAATTCCATCGAACGTCCCAGGGCAGAACTGTACCAGCAGTGGTAGGAGCGGTGCATTCTTCATCCTTACATATCCTTCAGGGTGAGGCCAGACGGGCAGCGTTGCAGTAGGGTATACGGTTCTACAGCAAGTTGTGGCAGCAGATCATACATGGCTTGATCATTGCTGTCAATACGAGCGCCCGGCGCAGAGTTGGCGTTCGCCGTGTACTCAGAGGTCATAGCACGCCCTAAACCAGACTGCAACCGGCGATTTGTCGAGATGCTCCTACAGCTCGATGGTCATAATCATCCGCTTGTCGTACGCTGAACCCGCAGCAAGCATCGTTGGCCCGGTTGCACACCAATAAATATTCATTATCAGGAGGATTATGCCCGTACCAGAACACACTGCGCCAGGCCAGTTGACAGGCCTGCAGATCACTCTCATGCTGATCAGCCGAATCACGCTCAACACGTCCTTTCGCATGATTTATCCGCTGCTCGTTTTTCTGGCCCAGGATTTTGCGATTGATCTCCAGACGGTCAGTCTGCTGGTGACGATGCAGGTCGGGGTGTCATTGTTGAGTCCCCTGGGTGGTGTTTTGTCAGATATGCGAGGAGAACGCGCAACAATGATCAGTGCGTTCCTTATATTTTGTAGCGGAACTCTGTGCTGTATGCTCGCACCATCGTTCGCACTGTTTTTAACCGGTTATGCATTAACCGGTCTCGGCGCGGCGCTATATCAACCAGCCTTGCAGTCCTATCTCAGTGCCCGTACCGATTATGCTCGGCGCGGGCGCGTGCTAGGGTTGATTGAAACGTCGTGGGCATTGTCGGCGTTGCTGGGCGTAACGTTGATGACCTATGTTGTGCAGATCAGCGGTACACGGGCGGCGGCCTTTGCCATTCTGCTGAGCATGGGCTTCCTGCTGCTCATAGGGACGCGCATGATCGTACCGGCGGGCAGGCCGCCCTTCCATGGTGCGCATATGCCGCGTCGCTGGTCGGGGATGATCGCACTCAGCCAGCGCAATGTGTGGGGAGTAATACTACTGCTGACCTGTCTGCTATGGGCCATCGAACTGATCTTTGTTGTCTATGCTGGCTGGTTGCAGGCCGATTTCGGCGCAACCACCGAGCAATTGGGGTTCATCTTCGGACTACTGGGCTTTGTCGAGTTGGGTGGGTCAGGCGGGTCGGCATTGTTAACGGATCGTCTGGGCAAGCGGCGGGCAGTGCTGCTGGGACTGGTGGCACTGGCTATCGTTCAGGCCGTCTTGCCCTTTAGTGCGGGGAATTGGACACTGTTCCTCCCCTTGTTTTTACTGATGGGACTGTGCTTTGAGTTTGCACTCATTTCGACCTTCCCTCTCTTGAGCGAAATGGTGCCATCGATGCGAGGAACCGTACTGGCGCTGGGTCTGGCGGCGATGGGTATAGGGCGGGTGTCTGGCTCGCTGCTCGGCCCATTCCTGTGGCGGACCTATGGTTTCATAGTCAATGGATTGCTGGCGAGCGGGTTCGTGCTGCTGAGTGTGATGATCGGTCTGCTGCTGGTGCGCGAGGAGGATCAGGCGTAGTCTCAGCGTGACAACCGAAGGCGTCGTACGTGTGCGATGGTTGCCCCAGAGACAATCAGGATGGCCACACCACTCAGAACCTGTCTGCAAATATATGGTGTACAGCAGCCATGCTGCCGCTGTGTTGACGTGGAAGGACGTCCTCGCAGCCGCTGGCGAAAAGGGAACGGGCTTCAAGCCACGACCGGTATACCTGGCGAGAGACAGATCTCCAGTGATACGGTGAACCTGCACGTCAGCAGCAATCTATTCCAGGTCTATGGGGCAAATAAAATTAGCATACGATATACACTCATGAGTAAAGTCTTCGGCACTGTCGCCAAAGATGCTTGATACATTCGGTGCAACATAGTTAGCGGATGATAACCCGCAACCATATGTTCAGTTTTCTCTCATTCGGCCACCCGTTGGCGCAGCACAGCATTTCTGCTTGCAAAACGTCATTCAGTGTCATCCTGAGCGATCCTCCTGTATGCTGTGTAACGATAATGTGTGTTCACGTCACTGCTTGAACGCTTACTGCTGGCCTACAATCGCTTCTAATTGCCAGCGAGCGATCCAGGCCAGCCAGCTGTAGCAGGCATGCATCGCTGGAATGCTGTGCTTGCTGTCAATGGTGGCAGTACAGTCGGCCACAATAGCAGCATAGTCGGCAGCTGTGTGCGCCTGTTGATAGTATGCCACCAGTTGCAGCCAGTGGTCGTAATCACGGCCAATCGGTAGATGGGTGGGCATAGTCATTATTTGCTGATGAATGTGTTCGGCCTGGATTGCAAGCAGGTTTTGTATGTTCAGGTGTTTATCAAGAGAGCACGTATAATCGTGATTGGGCATCCCATGTTCATCATACCGCATCATTTTACGTCCTGTTCTCGCAATCCTATACCGTTCATACATCGGAGACCAGGCTTTCGCCTGGTAGCGTTCCATCCAGGTGAAAACCCGGAATGCAGTGCTTCACAACTGATGCAGGATTGCTATGTATATACAACAGAATATTGAAGATAGCTTAAATATTTACTAAATTTAACTGTAGTCCGTCTCTGATAACTGTCATATATTAAGATCTGCCTCTGGAGACTATCCTATTATGCTGAGATGGAATGCAGATGTCAAGTGCAGTTTTGGATAGATTTCATCCAGAAATTGAGGAGAAAAGTGGGATTTCGTGTGCAGACGATCCTCAGAGATCGATTATATGATGGAAAACGGAGGCGTTGTACGCTGACACCGACGCGCATCATGGGTTCTCTGTGTGTGGATCGGAGTATGCACTGGTTGAGCGAAGGAAGTGCATGCAGAATACACCAGCAATATCTGAGAAGCAAGCATTGCGGGGGGCCTATGGCCCCGCAATCTTTGCAGGAGAACGTTCTCTGGAACAGGTATGTATATTCTGCTTTTGATAAACGATATAAAGAACGCGTATAGGTATAGTATAAATAACCAGCCAGATCTGGTACTCACCGTTCGTGAGTGTTTGAGCCATTTCGCCATTTTGGGAATTACCCGTATAGGTCTGCATCCAGGTAAACAGCAGCGGAATGGCATCAACGCGGGCAATCTGCATCCAGGACATTGGGAACCTCCGGGTGTGGCGGATGACCCCGATATTGCACCACATACGGCCCTGTCATACCCATGATCACGAAAACCGCCCCAATCGATCATCCGCAAAAATGGCAAACGTCGGACTCACTTGCGAACGGTCAGTATTAAGGTTAGCCTTGCCTTGATAAATAGACCAGGTTATAGGGCTTTTCAGGGTTTTCATCTTTTGGTATCATGAGCGTCGCTTCGCAGCAACGATAGGGAGGGACGTGACGATGAATGTCATCCAGGCGCTCAAGACGATCCCCGACCCGCGCAGTCGCCGCGGCCGCCAATATCCGCTCTTCGGCCTCCTTGCCATCGTGCTGCGCGCGGCCATGCACGGGGAACGGTCGTGACGCGGGAGGTGGCTGTGGGCGCGTGCACGTCAGGACGACCGGCTCACCCTTCCGGCCCTCGGCGTGCGCGCCGTGCGACGGATTCCGAGCCTGGCGACGTGCTGGTCTGCGGTACGCACGACGCCCGCCGGGGACCTGGAGCGGGCGCTGGTCCCCTGCTGTCGGCGGAACGCGATCTGGCCCGTGATGGGACATGGCTGCGTGGGAGCACGCGGGACGCAACCGACGCCCTCCGGTCGGTGACCCGCGC
>DAOTWD010000040.1:0-27330 GCA_034435975.1 Chloroflexaceae bacterium
CAGGACGCGCCTCGCTTTGCGCTTTGCGCTTTCCGCTTCGCAGCGCCTCACGCCTCGCGCCTCGCGCTCCACGTGTAAGGCACGGCTCCGGCGTGCCTGTGGCCGGGCCGGGTGCGTCCCGCCGTTCGGTTGGCCGCCGCCCGCACTTCAACGCTTCAACGCTTCAACGCTTCCGCATCTGGTGGCGCACAGCGCTAATCGCCCAGGCGATTCCGAAGCAAGCGGTACAGGTTAGCACAATCGCCGCACCAGAGGCAACATTGGCATAGAAAGAGGCATACAGGCCCACCACGGCAGAGAACACCGCGATCAACGAGGCTACCAGCATCATCCGCGGCAGATTGTTGGTGACCAGCGACGCCGCGGCTGCTGGTGTGACCAGCAGCGCACTGGTGAGTACCACCCCCACCACCTGAATACTTGTCACCACCGTGAACGCCAGCAGAATCAACAGCGTAAAACGCAGACGATCAGCGTTAATACCGATCGTCTGGGCATGGATATGATCGTAGGAGGTCAACTCTAGCTCTTTATGTAACAGCGCCAGCGTCGCAATAACGCTGGCACCGATAATCGCAATCAGTAGCAGATCGGCCTGGCTTACGCCCAGAATATTCCCAAACAGCATATGCGTAAAGTCTCGAAACGAACGCACGGTACTCATCAGCAGAATACCTAGCGCAAACATCGCCGTAAAAATAACCCCAATGGCTGTATCTTCACGGATCTGGCCACGCCGCGAGACCCAGCCAATACTGATGGCGGTGACAATGCCAGCGGCAATCGCGCCACCAAAGAGGTTCCAACGATTGAGATAGGCCACTACCAGGCCCGGTAACACCGTGTGCGCCAGTGCATCGCCAATAAAGGCCATACGCCGCAATACTACATAGGTGCCCAGCGCGGCACAGCTGATGCCTACCAGGACTGCAGCCATCAGGCCCGTGCGCATAAAGCCAAAGCGCAACGGCTCCAGCAGCCAGGCCAGTCGATCAAAGCCTTCCATTTCCATCATAGAGCAAACCTAACATCAGTTGTGAAAAACCGGAGTCCAGGGCCTGGCCTGGGAGGGTGTTGTTCAGCACCAGAGTCCCGGCTCAAGCCGGAAGTCCAGGTTGACAATAACACGGCAGGCGTATTAACCATCAGTATGTACCAGCACATGGTCGTTGGTGAAAGCCCGCCGCCGCCCATCCTCCAGGGCAATAATATCATCATACTCATCTGCCAGACGGTCGAGGTGGTGGGTGGCAATTAACGATGTTTTGCCCTGCTGTTTCAGATCATCGAGAACTGACGCAATCGTTGCACGGGTTTCTGCATCCACCCCGGTGAGGGGCTCATCGAGCAAAAGCAGATCGGCCTCCTGCACCAGGGCGCGGGCCAGCAGCGCCCGCTGTTGCTGGCCGCCTGACAGGGCACCGATCTGTCGTTCACCCAACGCCTCCAGGCCTAACTGCTCCAGCGCCGCATCGACCCGCTGCCAGTCGGCTTTACCTGGCCGCCGCAGCCAGCCAAGATGCACATAGCGTCCAGCCAGTACCAGGCGGCGTACATTGACCGGAAAGCGCCAATCGATTTCGCTGCGCTGGGGCAAATAGGCCACACGATGATGGCAGCCGCCCACCGGTAGCCCATAGATGCTGATTGTGCCCTGCTGCGGGCGCAACAACCCGGCAACCGCCTTGAGCAGGGTTGATTTGCCCGAACCATTGGGGCCAACCAGCGCTACACGTGTGCCGGTCTGGGCAATCAAGCTGATGGCATGCAGCACGGGATGGGTTGCCCCAGGGTACACGACCGTCAGATCGCGTACCTCGAGCGCTGGTGCGCCGGAAAGGGGAGCGGCATAATACCGGCGGTTGTAGGCGAAGCGCACCCGGTCACTCCTGCAAGGCGGTAACAATGGCGGTAACATTGTAGCGCATCATATCAATGTAGGTTTCTCCGGCACTTCCCGGTTCACCCAGCGCGTCAGTGAAGAGCATCGGGCCAATCTCTACCCCGGCTTCTTGAGCGATCGTCTCCATCAGGCGTGGGTTGGCGATGTTTTCAGCAAAAATGGCCGGCACGCCTGCGGCCTGTATCTCAGCGACCAGTGCGGCAATCTCGCCTGCGGACGGGTCAGCCGCTTCGGTTGTAATACCAAGCGCCGTGCCAACAACCTCAAAGCCATAGTCGCGGGCAAAGTAGCCAAAGGTATCATGCGTCGTCACCAGTTTGCGCCGTTCGGCAGGGAGTTGTGCTACCTCCTGCTGAATAAACGATTCCAGTTTGCCCAGTTCACCCAGGTAGGCCGTAGCATTGGCTTCATAGGTAGCCGCATTGTCAGGATCGGCAGCGACCAGGGCAGCGGTGATGTTCTGCACCATAATGCGGGCATTGGCAACGCTATGCCAGATGTGTGGATCATACTCACCGTGGGTATGCCCATGCCCATGATCGTGGTCAGCATCGTGGCTGTGATCGGCATCGGCATCGTGGCTGTGGTCGGCATCGGCATCGTGGCTGTGGTCGGTATCGGCATCGTGGCTGTGGTCGGCATCGGCATCGTGGCTGTGGTCGGCATCAGCATCGTGGCTGTGGTCGGCATCGGCATCGTGGTCATGATCCTCGGCACGAATAAGATCGATACCCTTACTCACATCAACACGTGTCGCCTGAGAGCCAGAGGCCGTGTAGAGGCGGTCAAGCCAGGTTTCAAACTCCAGGCCGTTCTCGAAAATGAGCGTGGCCTGTGACAACGTGACGTTGTCTGCGGGTACTGGCTCGTAGGCATGCGGATCACTGCCAGCACCGACCAGCACCGCCAGGTCGATCAAGTCCCCCCCCACATTCTGTACCATATCTCCCAAAATACTATAAGTGGCAACAACGCGCAGCCGGTCAGTCATATCGGCGGTGTCATCTGTCGTTGGTGCAGGCCCCGACGTTGCCTCGGCGATCGGCGTAGGCGGCTCGGCCGTTGGAGCAACGGTCGCCTCACTCGCACCGCAGGCACTCAGCAGCGTCAGCAGAACCAGTAGCGTGACAAGTAGGTTCGGAACGCGGTATAATCTCATAGCAGATCTCCTTATCCACCCTATCCATTATCGCGTATCGCGCAGGATCAGAACAGGTGGTCTCATTACACCAGGATTACCCTTAAGGATACAATGTATCATTAAAAGAGCATAGCAAGAGGTGCGATCTTTGTCAAATCAGGGCGCTGGCGGGCAGCACGCCCTCCCGCCCAGGGGGGCGGGAGGCCCGCGTTCCCAGGCACAGAGGGCGAGACGCCCTCCCGCCCAGGGGGGCGAGACGCCCTCCCGCCCAGGGGGGCGGAATGCCCGCGCTCCCAGGCACAGAGGGCAGAGGGCGAGACGCCCTCCCTCTTAGGGGGAGCGGGCAGAGGGCGAGACGCCCTCCCTCTTAGGGGGGCGGGCAGAGGGCGAGACGCCCTCCCTCTTAGGGGGAGCGGGCAGAGGGCGAGACGCCCTCCCGCCCAGGGGGCGGGATGCCCGCGCTCCCAGGCGTACAGGGTTTGGACAGCGGCCATTGGACTTGCTATAATGGCTTTGAGGGTCAGGCAATGACTGGCACACGTACCAGACCACGCATAATTTCAGTTTATACAACACGGTAAAAATGACACCACAATCCACCTACATACGTATAATCGATCGCGCTGTTCTGTGGTGCTTTGATCACTGGCTCATGTTGATCAACGGGATGGTGCTGGTCTATGGTGGATTACCCTGGCTCGCGCCACTGCTGGTGTCTCTGGGCTATACACAGGCTGGCCGTTTGTTGTTTTACCTATATACCCCGCTGTGCCACCAGCGCCCGACACAATCCTTTTTTCTGTTGGGCAACCAGGTGGCGTTCTGTCACCGCGAGGCCGCGATGTATACGGCGCTGTTTGTGGGCGGGCTTATCTTTGCGCGAGTACGGCAGACGTTGCGCCCGATACGTCTGCGTCTCATGCTATTGTTACTACTGCCCCTCGCATTGGATGGTACGACCCATCTGATTGACGATATCGTGCCAGACCTGGCGCTGCGTAGCACGAATGACGCGATTGGTTCGCTTAACTGGTGGTTGCGGATGATTACGGGTGTTTTGTTTGCGGTAGCTGTAGTATTAGGGATCTATCCCCGCCTGGAGCGAGATTTACGTCCAGCGTCTGGCCCGTAGCGTTATGTTTTTGGTAAGCATCATGTGTGTCGTCAGGGGTGGTATATGTTTACAGGGGTACCTTATGTTCACGAACGCGGTTCAGCCAACGATAATTGAACGAGATCAGGCAGGGCAGCGCTGGCACGTGATACTGATGCTGATGAGCTTCCTGCTGGCGCTCCTGGCAGGGTGTGGTAGCAACCGGGTGATGCAACCGACCACAGCGCCTGGCCCGGCGGTGATTGCGGTCGAGAGTCAGTTGCTAGAGACGGTCACCAATCCACGCCTGCACGTGGGTGATCCCGCCCCTGACTTTGCCTATACGCTGGCCGATGGTAGCACCCACACACTCCGCGACTTGCGCGGCCAGAAGGTGCTGATTAACTTCTGGGCTACCTGGTGTGCTCCCTGTGAGGTAGAAATGCCCGACCTGGAACGCGCCGCTCAACAACTCGGTGATACCGGCCTGGTGGTGCTGGCGGTTAATCATAGTGAACAGGTGGACGTGATTGAGCGGTTTGCGCAGAAGCTGGGTGTTACCTTTCCGCTGATTGCCAACCCTGATCGCGATATTATCCAGGGGTTTGGGGTGATCAATCTGCCCACATCGTACTTTATTGATACAGACGGTATCGTGAGCTATAAACATATCGGGTTGATGAATTTTGATTTTATTAAACAGCGGGTTGAGGAGATGCAATGAGAGACAAAGCGCCAGAAGAAACACTGAAGGTAGCGCATCGGTCCATCCCGCCCTACCACCTGGCAGATATACCCGTGCCTGCACCCCATATGGCTCGTGAACGACGCTGGGGGTATGCGCTTCTGGGTTTTCTGAGCGTGCTGTTGCTGGCACTGCTATTTACGCCGGGCCTGCCGCTCCAGTGGAAAATGTATGCGGTGGTGCATGGTATTTGTGCCCAGCAGCATAATATTTTCTTTGGAACCATGCAATTTCCGATCTGTGCCCGTAACAGCGGCATCTACAGCAGCTTTTTAATCACCACCGTGTATCTGTGGGCGATTGGGCGTGGGCGAGCGGGCCGCGTTCCGCCCTGGTCGATTTCAGCCATCCTGCTGGCGTTCGTGGCGATTATGGCTGTCGATGGCTTTAACTCGCTCTTTGTTGATCTGGGGTTACCCTATTTTTATGTGCCGCGCAACAGCCTGCGCACGCTGACCGGCATGGGCATGGGCGTGGGTATTGCGGTAATGCTGTTGTTGATTCTGAATACCACGTTGCGCAAAAATGTTGACGATCAACAGCCGGCATTAAAAAACCTGGTAGAATTGGGCGGAGTTTTATTGATTAATTTCCTGGTGCTGGTGGCACTGTATGGCAACCTGGAAATGCTCTTCTGGCCGTTGGCGTTTATCTCGTTTTTTGGGATTGTGGGTGTCCTATATCTGGTCAATGTGCTACTGGTGAGTCTGTTGATGGGCTATGAAGGAACGGTAACACACCCGATCCAGTTGGCGCGACCAGCTACGATCGCGCTTGTGCCGACGCTGGTTATTCTGGCGATCCTGTCGGCGTTACGGTTCTGGCTTGAGAGTCAGGGTCTGATACTCTAGTGCGCCTCGATCAACGGGAGGGCGATGGCATACCTACGGTAGCGTGTAGCCATGCGTTGCTATCCTGAAGTGCGACGACACTGCACAGCCCACACGCACCCGAACGGACAGGAGCCACGGCCCACCCTGGCACGCCGGAGCCGTGCCCTACGGCGACTGAAGCGCGACGACACCGCACAGCCCACACGCACCCCGAACAGACAGGGGCCACGGCCCACCCTGGCACGCCGGAGCCGTGCCCTACGGCGACTGAAGCGCGACGACACCGCACGGCCCACTCACCCCGAACGGACAGGGGCCACGGCCCGCCCTGGCCCGCCGGAGCTGTGCCCTACGGAGGAAGACGTACCCCGAACGGACAGAGGCCACGGCCCACCCTGGCCCGCCGGAGCCGTGCCCTACGGCGACTGAAGCGCGACGACACCCACAGTCCACACGCACCCGAACGGACAGGGGCCACGGCCCGCCCTGGCCCGCCGGAGTTGTGCCCTACGGCGACTGAAGCGCGACGACACCGCATGGCCCACACGCACCCGAACGGATAGACAACACGGCCCACCCTGGCCCGCCGGAGCCGTGCCCTACGGAGGTGCGCACTCACGTGTACTGAAGCGTCGGGCGACCCGCGCAAAGCCCGCCGACGCTAGCTTCGCTCACCGGTCGCCCGCCCATAGACAGGCAGGCCGCGCGGCTGCGCGATCGTGGAAATGAAGCCCGACCTGTGCAGTCCAGACTATGATCCTAGATATAGTACATCACATGACCTGCACGCTGGTATTTACGCTGACACAGATCTTCCAGGGTAATATTGCGAAGCGCTCTTTCAAGCGTGATACGTATGCCTTCCCAGACTTCGTTCATCACCTCACGATCATCAAGGTTGGTGGGCACCAGATCGTCGCGGGTCGCATCACTCGGCATCAGTGGACCTTCGAGGACGGTGAGCGCATCGAGCAATGTAATCTGGTCGGGCGGGCGGGCCAGCATATGCCCACCCTGCGGCCCACGCAGGCTTTCAATGATGCCTGCGCGTCGGAGCAGGATCAACATCTGGTTAAGATAATTGACCGGAATGCCCTGACGGTTGGCGATGTCATCACTCTGCACCAGACCCTCCCCATAATGTTGTGCCAGGTCAAACAGTGCCCGTAAACCATATTCACCTTTACTTGAGATTCGCATGAGTTACGCCTGTAAAATTAAGAATTTACGCAGTCACTTGAACACAGTATCTTTTTTGCCGCCATTTCCTTCCGAAGGTAGGCGAACGAAACAGAGTGAAAAACAGCAAATCTGCTGAAGCCGAAACGATGAACTGACCATACCACTACGTAAGTCCTACAAAATATAAGCAAATAACTTAACTTTGTACCATCATAGCATTTTACATGGGTAACGTCAAGTGGGATATGCGCTGAGCGGTAAGCCACGCTCATAGAAAAGCATCGCGGATCGACTCATACAGCGCAACTGTCTCACCAGAAGGCGGTACGCCCAGATCGGTTTCCAGTGCTCGGCAGCAGTGCTGGTACTGCGCCAGTGCCGCGCTGCGCTGACCACGATATGTCAGCAAGCGCATGATCTGGCGATGTGCTTCCTCGCACCAGGGATCAAGTGTGAGTTGTTGCCAGGCATAGTGACAAGCCTGATCATATGCTCCAATATATTCGTAGCTGTCGGCCAGTTGCCGCAGCATATCCAGTACATGACGGTGGTATTCCGCACGCTTGATCTGCGCCCATTCTTCAAAAGCCAGACTGTCTTTTAAAGTAAACTGCGCCAGAAAATCGCCGCAATACAGGCACACCGCTTGCTGGAGCCAGGTTATGCAGTCAGTACAATACCCGGCTGAGGAGTGAAAATGATTGGCACAACGCTGGTATAGCGTGCAAAACTGTTCGCTGTCCAGCGTATAGCTGCTGGCCTGATTAAATTGAACCATATCGCGTGCAATATGTAAAAAAGGTGGATGCGCCTGAGAATCGCCAATGGCGCGGCGCAGTGTCGCCAATGCCTGGCGCAAATTGAGCCGACTCGCGGAATGCGGCAAATCTGCCCAGAACAACGCGGCCAGGGTGTCACGCTGCTGAGGATGAGCGGCCTCCACCACAAGATAGATCAGCAGTGCCCGGACTTTGTTGTATTCAAACGCGGTCACAGGGTGTCCATCCAGTGTCACCCGCAGCGATCCGAAAACCGAAATAGATAAATGAGCCATGGTCTTTCACCACTTCACAAAACTGCGTCTACCAAAGCATTGTGGGAATGCCGCAAACGTCTTGAGCGTTCTGCGACAGCATCAGGATACGCCAAATGAGCTTGCGATGACATTACAATGCCTGGGTTGTCCATCTCGTACTCCAACACGACTTGCCCTGGAAAGGGATTTGGAGCGGCAAGAGCTTCCTCTGCAATCTCCTGTCTGGCGCGGCGCGGCGTCGCGGTACCATACCAGAAAGGGAACATGGGCGGGGGCCGCAGGCCCCGCACCCCCGCTGCGACGAAGTTTCGTTGAAGTACGAGAAACAGCCGGTCTGTTGAAATGTATCGTAGTAGTGGAAGGAAGATAGAGCAATCCTCCAGGAGTTGTAAAAACTGGCGTTCCGGCTTGAGATTGGACGGAGCGATACCCCGGCTTATGGAGTTTGCGTCATGAATCCGGTATGACCCGCTCCAGCCCGCAAAGGCGGGCTTCGCATCCCGTAGCCCGCGGCTTCAGCCGCCGGGCGGGTAGGCGCAGAGCGGAATATTTATTCAAAAACCATCAGCCGGGACTCCGACAATTGAGATAGGATTGCTATCGGAACAACGATTGCGACTTAGCACAATGCCAATACGGGCTGTTAGTAGTAAAACGATCATTCTGCACATTTTCACTTGAGCATAGTATTCTTCACGGTTTCCTCACGGTCGGTGCTTATACTGATACCATCCATCAGTAATCGTTCAGGCAGTCGTGTTCCGGCACGGGATAGATGCACGGCTATTTCCGCTGTCAGCACGATGCGTTGTACTACTACAGACAATGGATGTTTGATCCACAGGGGGTTACGATCAGCAACACAACAGGTGAGACGTGCAATAAGGAGGTTGGGATGCAACGAAGGATGATGCGCATAGGGACAGTATGTGCGCTCTTGCTGGTGAGCGCACTGCTGGCACAACTGGCAACGCCGCCAGTCCAGCCAGTGACAGCACAACCGGCCGCTGCCGCCGATGATGTTCAACCAGGAATTACGACGCTTATGATTCCGCAGGTAGCTGCGGTGCCGGAACTGGACGGAGTGTGTGCGAGTGAGCAAGGATATAAGGACGCCGCACAGGTTCTCGTCGAACAGGCCAGTGTCTATCTTATGCACACAACACAGGACTTATGGGTCTGTTTCGATGGCCTGACCGTGCCAGCATCAACCACGCCCGACAATTGGGCTGCAGTGTACCTGGATGTGAACTACAGCCGCGATTCATTCGCACAGGCCGGCGATCTATCGTTGGAGGTGCATGTTGATGGCAGCATGCGTGCGCGGGTCGGTGTAGGAACGGGCAACTATACGCCGACACTGACGGTTGACGGTCAGTGGGCGGGTATCTATCGCAACATTAGCCGCGAGTTTCCCACGCGAGGAGCAGAATTTCGGATCAGTAGCGAGTTAGTAGGTGGCTGGGATCGGGTGATCGGTCTGGCGCTGGCTCAACATTGGATCACTACCGTGGGTGATGATCGCCTGTGGCCATTTGGCGCTGGCTATGATCGACCAGACACCTGGAGTGCGGCCACACTCGTCGTTGATGCGCCATTTGAGCTACGGCGGCGGGCGGCACAACTGGTGGAAGAGATGCGCTTCAGTGAAATGGCACCGGGTTGGGATCAAGCCCGACTGGGCCAGCGTGTAACAGCACTCTACCGCCCTGATCTGCCTGGTGCAGCCTATTATGAGTTTAGCGTTGAGGTACCGGCACCAGAACCGGCCCTGGCAGATACGGTACCAGCCGGATTTATCATTCTTGCCACGGGCGAACATGACTTCCCTATTCCACATTGGGACTCCGAGGGCGAGCCGCCGACGCAACGCATGGCCGCCATTGCCAATCAGAATGATCGGCGAGCGGTGAAATTTTACAAACTTGATGCCCTGGCCTACGCCGCCGAAGATGAGCAGGGTCAACTGGTGGCGGAACTGGGCACGCCGCTGGCAAAGGTAACGGGGATGGATCCAGCCTGGCTGGATGAACCGGTTGCATTGGGTTCGGCAGTCTGGGAACCGGATCAGGAGACGACGGATGATCGCAATACACGCACGATCAGTGGTACGCTCAGGATCAGCGGGCCAGAACCGCCAGAGGAGCTGAAGATCGACGGATGGGAGTCCTGGTCAAGCTTGAAACAGGGCTACCGCGAGGCCTATGGCACCTTGCTGGAAGGGCTGCGGCGCGAGGCCAGCGAGGACTGGGAGATAGAAACCAATGCCGCCCGGTTTGGCGAAATTCTGGTGAAGGGCGATGTCTATTCAATAACCCTGCTGTCGGCACTGGCCTCACCCGCAACGCTCACGGGCGAGGGTGCCGCTCATGTTCGTACCGAGACGATTGAACGGGAGGGATTGCCAGCGCTGTTCCAGATTACGGTTGAGTCTGATCCGGGACACGATGTACTCTTCGATGTCACGTTGAACTACGGAGATGGCACCAGCGAAACCGGCAAGTTTGGCATTGTCACCTTGATTGAGCCGGTAGAGCAGCCTACGGTCTGGCTTCCGTTGATCATCAATGGTTCTGCTCCACCTGCAGCCGTCCTAACCGGTGAACTGGCGGCAAGCCCGGCCGGTGCGCAGCTCCAGAGCGCCTGGGGGCCGTGGACATACTACTGGGCTGGAACTGACAGTGATCAGCGGCTCTACACCCAGATCCCGGCCAATTCCCCACCGAACACCTCCAGTTGTCCAAGTGGATGCGGTGCCACAGCATGGGCCATGCTGTTCGGCTGGGCCGACAATCAGGCCGCGATCGGCAATCCCACCTGGGTAGGTCGCTGGGGACTATACCGTGAGAATGGCGGTTATGGTGCCGACGCGGTTGCGCCACGGTTTATGGATACGGGTGTACGCAATATGACATGGGAGATTCGCAACCGGATTGGCACCTTCTGTGCCTTTGGGAATGGGCCAACCTTCCCCTGGCGTATGAGTGACGCATCTGGTTATCTGGCCGGGCGCAGTGGCGCGAGGATACGGACACACTACCATGTGCTGGGTATTTCGACCGGAGGCTTGCGTGAACGTGCGCGCAACTCCATCCGTGATCGGCGCACACCGGCAATTATCGGGACGGGATGGCTCAACCACTACCCGCTGGCATACGGCTATGCCTGGCGCTCGCGACGGACGTGGGCCTGTGCCATCTGCCCCTGGAAAGTGACGGAATACAGCCGCTGGTTCTATGTCAACCAGGGACACGGCGGTGGGAACAACGGCTGGGTCTCGGCCAGCACCTGGTTTGCTGGTGAACTATTGCCCTAACATATCAGTCCACACACCGCGGTCAGGCCAGGAGCATATGCCTGTCGTCTCCTGGCTTTGCCGCGGCACAGGTGCATTCCTGGCGCCTACCCAGGTCAACAGCTATGACGCGGATTGTAGCAGGAGTTCCACTAACCTGCTGATTGTAGAGCAATCCTATTGTGAAGCACTGGTGTCCCGGCTTTCGCCTGGGGCAAACGCTGTCCCGGCTTTGGCCGGGATCCCGATGTACAGTGATATTTACGATACGTACTGTGTGTCATGTTGACGTGCCAGCACACTGATCGCTTCCTGGAGGCTGGCATAGGTACGGATCGCGTCAAACTCGATGTTCAGCGCGACCAGCGTCTGTGCAATTTCAGGCCGAATACCCACCAGCACTGCCGCGGCTCCCAACAGGCGTATCATGCCGGCAATCTGAAGTAGCGCTCGCGCCACTTCGGTATCAATCAGCATAATGCCGGTGAGATCAAGGATAACGTACCGTACTCGCTGACGATGAACATCCAGGAGTAGCTGCTCCTGCACATCGTGAATCCGAGGTACATCGAGGGTGCCAATCAGTGGCACCACCAGTACATTAGGTAACACGGGAATAATCGGTGCGCCCAGAACTCGAATTGTTTCCTGACTGGCACGGAGTTGATCCACCATCGCCTGGAGTGCTGCGGTACGTTCGATAACCTGTGATTCTAGGATCGCTTGCTGCGCTTCGAGTGCAATCTGGGCCTGGCGCAACGCGGCGTTACTATGCCGAGCCTGGGTCAGGCTGGTACTCAAACGCTTGGTAAACTGCCACGATGTCAGCAGAGTAACTGCGAGCAAGGCTGGGGTACCGAAAACCACAATGAGATCGGTAGACCACACCGGGGGTGGTGCAAAAAGAGGCGAAACCAGCGTTGTTCGTCCTGGTATCGTAACGAATGTACCTATAATCCAACCGCTTACAAGAATCCATTGTACGGTACGCTGATTGAGAAAGGACAATGTAAAGGTGACGGCCATGACACAGGCGATAACCAGCACCACCGTGATAGTTGGGAAAATAATGGAAGTGACCAGCGCCGCAATAAGGACGGCGACTGACAGCATAATAACCGCGTCGTTCATCTTGCCACGGCGGATCAGGCGCTGTCCCCATAATGCCAGCAAAAAAAAGAGAAACGATACGCCGCCAATGATCGCCAGTGGTACACTCCGAGTGAACACATAGGCAATCAACTCAACGATAGTCAGCAGCACGGCGACAACTGCAAGCCAGGTAAATATCTGGTGCAGAGCGCGCACATGCGTCAGGTGTTCATCTTGAAAGGTGTCTACATCATTATTATTCTTCATGCTGAAGGCAATAGTCCACTTGACAGCAGATCCCAATAATCGGAAACACGGCAGATCTTACCGGCACGAAATTCAAACACTGATGCTCCGCGCACTTGAAACTGGTTCCCGGTTGCCGGCAAACCTGGAAAATCATGCTGATGTATACCGGTTGCAATCCACTCCGCAGCGCCGGTGTCACTGGTGGTAAACCACCACGTCAGCTTCATCTGATAATCAGGAAAAGCCGTAAGAACCTTCTGCGCAAAATCCTGCAAGGCTGCTCGCCCCTCGTTGACATATTGCACCGTAACATCTTCATAGCGACAGTCATCAGTAAAGAGTGCGAGCAGTTGCTCCACATTGCCAGATGACCAGGTAGCGGCCCAGGCCTCAATCAGGGCTGAGTGATCTGGATGGGTCATGTTTGCCTCCGCATACGTAAGTTATGCAAAAAATTACAGCGATAAAGAACCGACCGACAACAACCAGGAACCAGCAACGATCAACGACTGCTGTCTACCGCGTGGTGGCATTCTGCCCATTGTGGGACGTATGGCGACCATCGCGTATCTAGACATCATATCATACCATATGAAGCGTCTTAGTCGACAACTGGTTGATAGGCGATGGTTCTGACAAACCGGGTTGTGTTACCGTAGGATACGGCTCCGGTGGGCGGGAGCAGGCGACCCTGAAGAGGCATTGCGGCTCCTGGAGCACCGCACGGCCCCGATGAGCGTGGGCCAGGTGGTGTCTCCTGTCGGTGTGGTACCACCTGGCATTGCGTACAGTACTCTACGGGTACTGGTGAAGGATAGTACAATTAACCTATTTACATTAACCGCATTTTCATGCTATGGTAGCTTCACTCCTTTATGTTGATCGAAACCTATAGCAATCTGATACCAATCGGACAACAGAGTCCAGGCCTCGCCTGGTCGCGCTCCATCCAGGCAAAAGCCTGGCCTTCAGTGCTTCACAACTGACGTAGGATTGCTATAGAAACAGATGTGTACCTATACTGGATCGATTCGTTACAAGTCAAGTATGGTTGTGCCCAAAATAGAAGCAACATACCGATGTATTTTTTATCTCTGACTCTCTCTTTCTTCATGACAGGCGTTCTACCAGATGTCGATGATCATCTGTACGCACTTACGCAGCTTGTAATAGCCCGTAAGACACGAAACCGGTTGATACCGGGACTCTGGTTGTGATCAGGGGCCGTATCCGGTATAACCTGGTGTCCATTCTGCAGACACGATTCGCCAGTGACAGTTTCCATGCGATCAAACTGTCGCGGAGCATATTCTAGCGCGATCTGACGATCGTTCCAACCTGCCCAACCCTTGCTCCCTAATCCGAATCTACAATGAAAATGGCTACGAAAAATAGCTACATACTCGCCCATAATACATGGGCGCTCATCTAGATAACGGTATTATTGGAGAGATGTCAGGCTGTCTCGCATATGCGGGCTGTCTGGCAAAGCAGAGGTTCGTTCCCTTAGTGAACAGAAAGGTAAATCTATGAACAAAGAGGGGACACAGCGGATGGATCGGCGGTCACAACGGGTTGCACGTTCATTGTCCATCGTCATCACGCTCCTGCTGGTATTTGAGGCAGTGGCGATCAGTTGGCCCAGACCAACCTATGCTCAACCATCAGTACGCAGCGTGTTTCGGGCGAATTTCGATAGCGCACCGGTAGGAACATTGGCGGTCGGAGATGCGCTTGCGGTGGAGGAAGGGACCATTGTCGCCACGACTGCACCGGTTGCAATTGTTACTGGACGACCGGGCATCAGTGGGCGCGCATTGGAAGTGGATGGCAGCAGTGCTGGCAGTGGCTCGGTGCTGCTACGGTTTCGTGATTATCCGGATGGGCTACCATCAGCGGCGAACAGTCGGCGGTTTGATCTCGATCTGAAAGCCGAGTTTACCGCCAGTGTTACCGACACGGAAGGCGCGATCTTTGGTTTGGAACTGTCGGACGGCACGTTCTTTGAGCTTTTTAGTTTTGGCACTGGTAGTTTGTTGACACGTGCTGGCGTGAGTCTGGGCCTGACCTATGCGGTTGGTCGCAAAGTTGACCTCGACGCAAAATTCCGACTTGATCGAGGGTTGGTGAATATAACGCTACGTAGCGGTAGTAGTCGTGTGGAGGTAACCGGCCTGAGTCTGCCTGCAGCCTTTACGCCACAACGCATCAATCAGTTGCGCTTCCGTGCGAACTCTTTCAGTGGTACCTACACCATCGACAATGTTGAAGTTAAGGTTGAGCGAGAGGATGTCGATGAAGTGGTGTGTAGTGATCGCGATATATGGCGATCAAACTTTGACACACTGCCAGTCGGCCTCATTGCGGTTGATCAATCGGTTGCTATGGCGGTTGGTAGTATCGTTGCTACCTCCGCACCAGTAGCGATTGTCACCGGACGGCCAGACGTCAGTGGCCGTGCGCTCGAAATCGAGGGCAGCAGCGCCAGTAATGGTGCGGTCTTACTACGATTTGCTGATTATCCTGATGGATTACCGCCACTTCCGCCAGGACGAGGGTATGATCTCCGTGTAATGGCTGATTTCACCGCTTTGACGCAGACACCTGGTTCAGCTACATTTGGCCTGGAACTGGATGATGGCACTTTCTTTGAGATCTTCAGTTTTACCGCTAATGGCCTTTTGAGTCGTGATGGCGTACTGATTGAGCGACGCACTGATGACGACGACGATGATGACGATGATGATCTGAATGCAGCGGTCTATACCACTGGCGACGATGATGACGACGATGATGACGATGGCGACGATAATGGCAACAATGATGATGACGACGACGATGATCGTGAGCAGACTCGTCGTACGGTGCGTAAGGTGCAACTCGATGCTCGTTTCCGCCTGGCTACAGGAACAATGGACGTAGTATTCACTACCGGTCGTGAACAGATCAGATTGACCGGTATCAGTCTACCCAGTACCTTTACACCGGCTCGCATCAGCCAGTTACGCTTTCGTGTGAACTCATTCAGTGGCGTGTATACCCTCGATAACCTGCTGGCACGCATTGAATGTGAGCGCCGTGCCGATGATGATCGTCGTGATGACTCTCCGCGCCGCGATCCACCAGCCGTGATTATCGTCGAACGCCCTGAAACCCGAATTGTGGTCGAAAATAATATTGCCTTTGTGATTGTTACGGTCAACATCGGCAACACGGGTGGGCGCGCTAGCGATATGTTCCTAGTCATCGATACTGACGATCTGGAACTGGTCGATCTGTCCTTCCTGGAAAGCATCGGGTATGTCCATGAAATCCGTGCGGGCCAGATCGTGATCGGCATTGGGCAGTACAACGTTGTCCGTCGCGGAGGTAAAATAAAGTTCGACCTCAAATTTAAGACCAGGGGCGATGGTCGCAGCGAATTGCGCGTGAAAATGAGCCTTAAACTCCGCTACCGCGACTCGCGTGGTCGCCGCGAGATGGAGCCAATCCTTATTGATACGGTCTTTCCGCCGGTGATCGTTGCACCGGTTGTCACCCCACCGCTGATGGTTGGCACTATTCGCCGCCTGTCCATCGACCGCATTGACATTCGGTTCCGTGGGCGTTGGGATCGAGGGGGTGGATTACGGGTCTATGGCCTCCCGCTGACCCGACCACGGGTCACCGAACGCGGTATTATCGTGCAGTATTTTGAACGGGCACGCTTTGAATATCATCCGGCGCTGGCAGGAACCGAATATGAGGTGCTGATCGGCCTGCTGGGAGTCGAACTGGGCTATCGTCAGCCACCGGTACCACCACCTCCCGGCGACAGTCCCGAGATGGTATGGTACTTTACGCCCACCGGCCATCTCATCGCACCGACGTTCCGCACCTTCTGGCTAACGCGGGGTGGATTACTGGCTTTTGGCTACCCGATTGCCCCCGCTTTTACCGATGATCGAGGACGGATTGTGCAATACTTCGAGCGCGTGCGGCTGGAATATCACCCGGAACTGGCCGGCACAGAGTATGAGATCCTGCTCGGCTTCCTGGGGGAAGAGGCGTTGATTGCCAGCGGTCTGACTGATGATGATGACGACACGGGGATAGCACCGCCGCTGCCAACACCGGAAGCGGCACCGGTTGTGCCTACACCAGAAGCGCCGTCGGTCGACGCCACACCGACGGCCTCGCTCGAAGCCACGCCAGTCGAGGCTACACCAGCGGTCATGCTGGAAGCGACGCCGGTTGAAGTTATGCCGACAGCCACACCCGTTGATGACGACGATGATGACGACGATACTAATGGGAATTAGTGCCTGATACGGTTGCCAGGTATCGACACGGAGCGTCGGTACCTGGCCAGTCTCCTCGTCACCCACTCACAACAATCTGCGCAGTTTATCCGCCACAATCGCCTATTACCGCATCCTTCCTGTTCTTTTAGGACTGCGATCAGGTTATCCCTGGCATTTTTCTTTTTGCGCTACGCCTGCTATCATATCGAGTATGATCCCTATCGTTTTGACTATGCTCAACCTGGTTGATCCGTGCTTTATAATCGAGAAAGGATGCTGAGATGCCAGCAGCAGCAACCCATGATCACATTGCCCTCTATACGGCAGGGGCGTTAATTGTCCCCGGCTACTTTGCTCTGCGCTATGGCTTTGATGATGCGCCCGAGGCCGCTTATACCGGGACGCTGTTAATAGTAGGGGCGCACCTGTTTGGCTCATGGATGCTATCGCCTGATCTCGATCTCGATGGCAAAATAGATGATCGCTGGGGGCCGTTTCGCCCGATCTGGGTGCCGTATATGCGTCTCGTACCGCATCGCCATTTTCTGTCGCATTCCGGGTTTTCGGGCGTGCTACGCCTGTGCTATCTGTATCTGGTGCTCACCGGCATCCTGGCAGGTTTGAGCTTTGTAGGCTATCTGCTGCACATTGATGTGGCTTACCACCGCGTCTTTTCAGAGTGGCTCTGGGATACCATGCGCAACGGTTCGCGGCCAGCCTTATTGCTGATCGCGGGGGTTGTGATTAGCGATCTGGTGCATGTGATTGCCGATCACATTGACACGCGTCGCAAACGACTGTCTGGCCACAAACGACGGCGGTAGGGTAGATAGAAGCATACGGGGATGCTGCAGAGGATGTCCAGATACAGACAATTGGTGCTGCTAAAGTACGTTGTGGTTGTTCTGCTTGCCAGCTCCCTTCTAACGGCTGAGTTGTTCGCACTCCGCTTACCAGTGCGCCTGAATTTACCACCTCAACAGCAGGTGGAGACGATCAATCCTCTGGTGGGTATCCATACCCGACTGGCCGGCGTCGGCGATGAGGCCTATATCCAGCGCACGCTGGAGCAGGTGCGCGAGATGGGCGCTTCCTGGATTGTGGAGTTGTTTCCCTGGTCGTATGTACAGCCCCGCTCGCGGTATGGGTATGATTGGACAGGTGCGGATATGATCGTGCAGCATGCCCGCCGCCAGGGATTGCAGGTGGTGGCGCGGTTGGATATTGTGCCGGAGTGGGCGCGTCCCCCACGTACGACCGACCGCTATCTTGATCCCGCGCATTATGTCGATTATGCCAGTTATGTGGTGGCGTTTGCCGAGCGCTATCGCCCGCATGGTGTCCGCCACCTGATTATCTGGAATGAACCCAACCTGAGCTTTGAGTGGGGCGAACGACCACCCGATCCCGGCGCGTATGCAGCTCTGCTCAAGGTCGTTTATCCCCGCGTCAAGGCGGCCGTGCCGGATGCGATTGTTGTTGCGGGCGGGTTGTCACCGGGGCAATCGCTGGGTGATGGGACGGTGCGTATGGATGATATGCAGTATCTGGCCGCACTTTATCATGCAGGCGCGGCTCCGTATTTCGATCAGTGGGCCGTGCATACCTACGGTGGTCAGGTGCCACCTGATACCGATCCCGCGCCAACCGAGGTGAATTTTCGGCGGATCGAGCTGGTGCGTGCGCTGATGGATGACTTCGGCGATACCGATAAACCGATGATCATTACCGAGGGTGGTTGGAACGATCATCCGCGCTGGGCAGCGGCGGTGCAACCGGCCGAACGTATTCGCTGGACAATCGCGGCCTATGAGTTGGCACGAACGTATGACTGGCTCGAAGCCGTCTGCTTCTGGCAGTTCAGCACCCCCTTTGCCACCCGCTCCTATCCCGACCACTGGAACTTTGTGGCACCTGATGGTACACCGCGTGTAATTTACCTGGCTGTCCAGCAGTATGCGCGGGGCTGGGAATAAGCAATCGCCCGCAACCGTGTGCGCACAGGCGAAACCCTTTCGACCAGGTTTCATGCGTTGGCGGACACAGCAGAGATACATCATTCGTGGGTATCTGCATGGCCATACATTGCCCCACAACAAGCACCAGGAGCACCATGCCTGGTCGTTGCGGAACAATGCTGAGCAATGCGGGCAGTGCAAAGCAATACCCCATTGCAGATCATCGTAGGGGCACCCAGAAGGGGTGCCCACATTGCCCTACAACAAGTGCTATGATTGCCATGCTTGGTCGTTGCGGAGCAATGCGGGGCAATGCAGCGCAATGCAGGCAATGCCCACATTGCGCAACGCGACATTTGAGCGTCCGAATGTACAACCTGATAGAGGGTGGTGTAACATGCTGAATGATTCTACTAATCTAAAAAGTACGCTCGCTGATCAACGATGGTGGCTGGCTGATCGCCGTGAACAACGCGCTCTTTCTCAGCAGGGCGGCGTATATGCAGAGCCTCACCGCTTTGCGTCTTTGCGTTCAACACAGCGCAGAAGTTCACATGAGGACAATGCCTGTCCCATCGCTTCTCACCGCGCCTGACTTACCAGCGGTAGCAGGTGTGCGATCATTGCGGTTGGGGCAATCAGTAGCGGCTGACTGGTGGAACCACCTTGCAGCAGCGAGCGCGTTTGCAACGGTTGCCCATCAAAGGTGACCGCCGTGCCACCAGCGGCGTACAGAATGGCAAGACCGGCGGCAATATCCCACAGATACGGATGGCCGATGACAGCGCCGATGGCACTGCCACGCGCTACGTAACAGCAGTGAACCGCCAGACTGCCGAGCGAGCGCGTCTTACCCGGAAAGCGGATGACGTAGTTGATATGCGCCCGTGAGGGAACGGGCATCCAATCGTTGCGATCCACGCTCGTGCTATCTTTGACCTGGATTGGTGTTTCGTTGCGATAGGCACTGCCCTGAGCATCAACCCAGTAGCAATCCCCCAGGATCGGCACATAGATCACGCCCAGATATGGCTCTCCCTGGCGCAGCAAGCCGATCGAGATCGACCATGTTGGCAGGCCATTGACAAAGGCGTCGGTACCATCAAGCGGGTCAAGCACCCAGACAAACTCACGGTCGGTGGCATACAGGCCTTGTTCCTCGCCCATAATTCCATGGTCGGGATAGCGCGCCAGAATGCGCTCACGCAACAAGCTTTCGATCTCGACATCGGCTGCCGTGACCCAGGAGCGATCGGGCTTACGCTGGCCGATAACGTTATTGAAATGGCCACGGGCAATCGCCCCCCCCGCCTGCGCCCACTCACGTACCTCAGCTACATCAATGTTGCTCACGTATGATCTCCTCTCAACCGTTTTGTATAAACGATACTGATTACATGGTAGCATGAATAGCCTGGCGCAATTGCTGGTATCATGTGCAAGATGTGTGGTGTGATTTGCAACGCACAGGCGCAAAGGGAAAGAACGGTTGCGTTCTCTCCGTACACCGCGTAACTCCTGTTCACAACAGGACGCAGTGGGTCATCCACCGACCGGTTTCGCCTGCACGCCACCTGCGTGGCTGGCGCGTCAGCCTGGGCAGGCGGGCTTTGCCAACCGGTAGACCGCCCGTTTACGGATCAGGCGATCTGATGGCAAAGGAATAGGAAAGGAGATCGAATGAGCGATGTTATAAACGCGATACCGCCACGCCTGAGTGCGATTATTGAAGATTTCCGATTGTGCGAAGGCCAGGAGAAGCTGGATCTGTTGCTGGAGTTTGCCCAACAATTGCCACCGCTTCCCGATCATCTGCACTCCCAACGTGATGCTATGGATCAGGTTCACGAATGTATGACGCCCGTGTTTGTGTATGCCGAGCATGGCCCGGAGGGGATGTACTTCTATTTCGACATTCCGGCGGAGTCACCCACGATACGTGGCTATGCAGCTTTGCTGTGCGAAGGGGTGCAGGGCACGACGCCGACCGAGGTGCTGGGCATTCCGTCCGATTTTTATCTGGAAATGGGACTGCACAAGGTGTTGACACCACAGCGCCTGAATGGAATCAGTGCGATCCTGGCGCATATGAAGCGCCTGGCAGTGCGCGAGTTGTCTGCCTGATGATCATCAGTATCATCCTCATCAGCGGCTATGCTCTGGGCTACGCCGCCGCGCACAGCCTGGCCGCCAGCCACGCTGCGAAAGATTGGGCACAGCAAACCTGGGGGGCAACGGCAGCGCGCTGGTATCGCCTGGTGTACAACGTGGCGAGCAGTCTGTTGCTGCTGCCCTTTGTGCCCATGTTGCTCTGGTTGCCGGATCGATTACTCTATACCCTGCCGTCGCCGTGGATATGGCTGGCACTGCTCGGTCAGGCGGCAGCGCTGGCCGCTACGGTCTATGGCGTCTGGTTGACCGATCCCTGGCATTTTCTGGGACTGTGGCAACTAAACTGCCTCTCTGCTGCACCAGTCCCTCAGCATGACAAACTGGTGGTGACGGGCCTGTATCGCTGGGTACGGCATCCGCTCTATTTTTGCGGGCTGATTTTGATCTGGCTGACACCGCAAATGACCATCAATCGCCTGGTGCTGGCGATCATTTTTTCGGCCTATCTCTATATTGGCACCTTCTTTGAAGAGCAGCGACTGGTGCGCGAATTTGGTGCAGACTACCGGGCCTACCAGCAGCAGGTGCCGCGCCTGTTCCCACGCCTGTGGAGACGACAGCGCTGATGCTGTAGAGCTACGTCACAGTCCTGCTGAGCGGCCATACCGTGGGTGTCAACGCCTCGGCTCCGGTGGGTAAAGGCCACTCCGGGGCCGTGCAAGCCCGCGCAGGCGGGCTTCGCTGCCCGATCCCGCGACGTCAGCCGCCGGGCGGGTGGACGGTGACGTAGCCCTACTATGCCACCAGACCTTGACGTTCCTTACGGTGGCTGCTATACTTAGAGGCGCAATAGCATTGACGGGGACGAGTAGACGCAGTCCGCGCCAGCAGCGAGCCTGGGATGGTGGAAGCCAGGCTGGTTGAGCTGCGTTGAAGATCGCCCCTGAGCCGGCCGGTGAACGCAATACGCCAGTAGCCCCGCCCGGTTTCGTCCACCGTTATCTGGACGGAGAGTTGTTAGACTCTCGCCGAGAGCAGCGTATGGGCGATACGAGATGTGAGATCTGGGCTGCCTGATAAACCAGGTTGCAGATCTGCCATCTGTCATCGGTCTTTGTGCTGAAGCGGGGTGGTATCGCGGAGTATAAGCTTCGTCCCTGATGGGGGCGGGGCTTTTTTGTGTCGTGCCTGTGTTCTAACTATAAAAAAGGAGTCCCACATGTTCCAACCCGTAACAACCGGTGTCTCTTTTCCACACATGGAAAAGGAAATCCTGGAGTGGTGGTACGCAGAGGGTATCATCGAACAGTCGCTGCAGTCAGGCGAAAAACCGTTTGTGTTTTACGAAGGGCCGCCAACCGCAAACGGCAAGCCCGGCTTTCATCATACCATCAGCCGCTGCTTCAAGGACATCATCTTGCGCTTTCGCTCGATGCAGGGCTACCATATCATCGGGCGGCGTGAGGGCTGGGATACCCACGGCCTACCGGTTGAGATCGAGGTTGAGAAAGAGCTAGGATTTAGCGGTAAACCCGACATTGAACGCTATGGGATTGCCGAGTTCAACGCAAAATGCCGCGAGAGCGTCTGGCGTTACATCCAGGAGTGGAAGCAGTTTACCCGCCGCATCGCCTACTGGGTCAGCGAGGATGCCTACATCACCTACGACAACACGTATATCGAGTCGCTGTGGTGGATCTTCCGCCAGCTCTGGGATCGTGGCCTGCTCAAGCGTGACTACAAGGTGACGATGCACTGCCCGCGTTGTGGCACGAGTCTGAGCGATCACGAGGTCAGCCTGGGCTTTCAGGATGATGTGGATGACCCCAGTGTGTGGATCAGGTTTCGGGTACAGCGCCCGGGTGCGGGCAATGGCTCGACCGCTACCCATCCACTGGCGACAGAGCTGGTGGGCAGCAGCTTTGTCGCCTGGACGACCACACCCTGGACGCTACCGGCGAATGTGGCGCTGGCAGTCAATCCAGACGCTGATTATGCGCTGGTGGAATATAGCGCTGCAACGGTTGCCGCCAACGGTCAGGAAACAACTGCCAGTCCTGCTACCGAACGTAGCGAGCGGCTCCTGCTGGCAGCAGCGCTGGTACCAACCGTGCTGGGTGAGGCAGGAACGATCATCCGCACCTTCAAGGGCCACGAACTGGTTGGGCTACGCTACGAGCGGCTGTTCACCGGCGTCCCTGCCCCAGGCGACACGATCGATTGGGACAACACCTACCGCGTCATTGCCGACGATTTTGTCAGTCTGGATGATGGTACCGGCATCGTACACATTGCGCCTGCCTATGGTGACCTGGAGATCGGGCGGCGCTATGGGTTACCAACCCTCTTCTCGGTCGATCTGAACGGCAAGGTGATGCCCGAACTGGCCGAATATGGCTTTGCGCACAAGTTCTTTAAGGATGCTGACCCTGATATTACCCGCAACCTGAAGGAACGCGGGTTGCTCTTTCGCAGCAGTCGTATTCGCCATAGCTACCCGTTTTGCTGGCGTGATGGCACACCACTGCTATACTATGCCAAACCGTCCTGGTACATCTGTACCACAGCGTTCAAACAGGAGTTGATCGACAACAACCAGCGCATCCACTGGGTGCCGGATCACATCCGTGATGGGCGCTTTGGCAACTGGCTCGAAAATAACATTGACTGGGCCGTCAGCCGCGAGCGCTACTGGGGCACACCGTTACCGATCTGGGTAAGCGATGACGGCGCATATATGGAGTGTATCGGTAGTGTGGCCGAGCTGGAGCAGAAAGTCGGACGCTCGCTCAAGGATCTGGATCTGCACCGGCCCTATGTGGATGAACTGACCTGGGAGGCACCTGACGGCCATGGCACAATGCGTCGTATTCCTGACGTGGCCGATTGCTGGTTTGACAGTGGCGCAATGCCGGTAGCACAGTGGCATTATCCGTTTGAGAACCAGGCGATTTTTGCTGCCGCGCATCCAGCCGATTATATCTGCGAGGCAGTAGATCAGACCCGCGGCTGGTTTTATACGCTCCACGCACTGGGGACGCTACTGTTTAACACACCCGCCTTTCAGAACGTGATCTGCCTGGGCCATATTCTCGATGCCGAGGGACAGAAGATGAGCAAGAGTCGCGGCAACGTGATCCATCCGTGGGAGGTATTTGAGCAATATGGCGTAGATGCGTTGCGCTGGAACCTCTTCAGTGCCAGCCCGCCTGGCAACCCGCGCCGCTTCAGTGTGACACAGGTGGGCGAGAGTCTGCGCCAGTTCTTGTTGACACTCTGGAACACCTATGCCTTCTTTGTTACCTATGCCAACCTGGATGGCTGGACGCCAGGCAAGGTTGCCCGTAGCGAACCGGCAGAACTGGCTTCAATCGACCGTTGGGCACTGGCGCGGCTGAACGCGCTGGTGCGTGATGTGACTGCCAGTTTGGAGAACTATGACGTGTTGACGGCTGCACGCGCCATCGAGTGCTTTGTCGATGACCTGTCAAACTGGTATGTGCGCCGCAATCGCCGCCGCTTCTGGAAGAGTGAAGCCGATACCGATAAGCAGGCAGCGTATTATACGCTCTATACCTGTCTGGTAACGGTGACAAAGCTGGCTGCGCCATTTGTACCATTCATTACTGAGACGATCTACCGCAACCTGGTGACGACGGTTGATACCGCCGCGCCAGCCAGCGTGCATCTGGCGCGCTGGCCAGAGGTGGAACCGACATTGATTGATGAGCAGTTGATCGCTGATACCCAGGCCTTGCTGCGCCTGGTGTCGCTGGGCCGTGCTGCACGCAAGCAGGCGAATGTGAAGGTGCGCCAGCCCCTGAGTGAGTTGTGGGTGCGGTGTAGCACACCGGACGACCTGGCCGGGGCACGGCGCTTTGAGTCTGAACTGGCCGATGAGTTGAATATCAAGGCGGTGCGCTACCTGGATGCATCAACCGATCTGGTGGAGTATCGGCTCAAGCCCAACCTACGTCTCGTTGGGAAGAAGTATGGCAAGCTGGTACCTGCCTTGACCGCAACACTACGCGATATGGCGCCGACGGCGGCGCGGGAAGTAGCGCATGCGATCGAGGCCCGGCAGCCGGTGACGCTGACAGTACAGGGGCAGACTCTGGAATTGCTGCCGGATGAGGTGCTGGTAGAGACCAGTTCGCCTGCGGGCTATACCGTAGCCGAGGACGATGGTATGCTGGTGGCATTGAACACCACGGTGACACCTGAGTTACGCATGGAAGGCGCGGCACGTGACCTGGTGCGCAATGTGCAGGAGGCACGAAAGAACGCCGACCTATCGATCAGTGACCGTATCACGCTCTATGTGAGTAGCACAGCCGATATGACCGACATGGCCTGGCTGCGCGAGACACTGGCGGTGTGGGGCGCATATCTCAAGGCCGAAACGCTGGCAACAGAACTGGTCTTTGGCCCACCGCCATCTGTCGCGCATACCGAGACCGTCCATCTCGACTCTGTCCCAGTTACACTGGGGATTGTGCGCAGTGGGGGATGAGGCATCTTCAAAGCATTCAAAAATCCAGACACTCAGATCGCTCATAGCCCGCAGTGCGGGCGGCGCACCTGGGAGCGCGGCCCTCCGGGGCGCAAGACGACGGAGCGCGGCCCTCCGGGGCGCAGGGTGCGGGCGGCGCACCTGGGAGCGCGGCCCTCCGGGGCGCGGGCGCGGGCGGAGACCAACCGAACGGCGGGGTGTACCCGGCACGGACGCGGGCACGCCGGAGCCGTGCCCTACATAACTGGGAGCGCGTCCCTCCGGGGCGCGGGCGTGTAGCGCGGCCCTCCGGGGCGCGGGCGCGGGCGGCGGTCAACCGAACGGCGGGGTGTACCCGGCACGGACTCCAGGGCACAGGCGTAGGTGGCGAACCTGGGAGGGCGCTCCTCCGGGGCGCGAGACGCGCCGGAGCGCGCCCCTCCGGGGCGCGGGCGCGGGCGGTGGCCAACCGAACGGCGGGATGCACCCGGTACGGCCTGGGTGCGCGGCCCTCCGGGGCGCAAGACGACGGAGCGCGGCCCTCCGGGGCGCGGGCGCGGGCGGCGGCCAACCGAACGGCGGGGTGTACCCGGCACGGACGCGGGCACGCCGGAGCCGTGCCCCACATAACGCCTGCGCGCAGCGGGCGGTGCGGCCAACCGAACGGCGGGGTGCCCCCGGCACGGACGCGGGCACGCCGGAGCCGTGCCCTACATAACGCCTGCGCGCCGCGGGCGGGCGGCGCACCTGGGAGCGCGGCCCTCCGGGACGCAAGACGATGGAGCGCGGCCCGCCGGGGCGCGGGCGAGCGAGCACATCCCCCCAGCGGGTGGCCAGGGGCACGGACGGACGGCGGGGCCATCCTACCGACCAGCGGCGTATATTCATATGAAAACCAATACGAAAACAACACGAAAAGTAATCAAGGCCAAAGGAAATAAACTTCCCTGAAAGAAGTGTACATTTATCTTTATGTAACCGTTCAGATCGTACCTGCGTCGGCGGGGGTGTGGGGGCCGCAAGCCCCCACAAAACCTTTCTTTCGGCCCGTTTTGGCGGCTTCGCCGCCAAAACGGGCCGACCTGATCTGAACGGTTACGTCTTTATTAGTCAGACCGTATTATAATAACATCATCACTGTACAGAATGACCCAGGTAAATCTGGAATGCGCTTCGATATTATTGACGACATCGATGACATTGAAACGATTGCGATTAATACGAGCATTCGAGAAGTCGAGCGATTACGGAAAGTCTATGGAAAAGCACGGTGGCGAAAGAAAAAAGGCATTGCGCTGATTCGACTTGATGATAACACGATCCATCACGCAGAACTCCACTGGTATGAAGCAACAGGCATCGGTCGGAAAGAATTGAAGATCAAGTATCTCCTGGATTAAGGAGGAATAGATGCAAGGACACCAGTCACAAGTTCATTTCGTTATATGTATTGATAATACTGACTATCCTGCTGCGCTCGAACGACGAAAGATTTATGAAGTGATTCCAGATGCGCTCGCCGCCCAACATCGACTGTTACGCGTAATCGATGAATCAGGTGAGGATTATCTATATCCACAAGCATATTTCATCGCGGTCGATTTTGTACCAGAGGTTCAGGCAGCGCTGGTACAGTAAACCTCATCCGCATCATATTCTTTGAGGGAGCGCGGCCCTCCGGGGCGCACGGGCGGCGAGCCTGGGTGCGCGCCCCTCCGGGGCGCGGGCGCACCTGGGAGCGCGGCCCTCCGGGACGCAAGACGATGGAGCACGGCCCTCCGAGACGCGAGACGATGGAGCGCGGCCCGCCGGGGCGCGGGCGGTGGGGGCGTGGGGGTAGCGCGTCCCTCCGGGGCGCGGGCGCGGGCGGCGGCGAACCGAACGGCGGGGTGCCCCCGGCACGGACGCGGGCCCGC
>DAOTWD010000041.1:0-7837 GCA_034435975.1 Chloroflexaceae bacterium
CGCGACCTGCTGATGTACCAGTTCGGGAAAGTCGACGATGGCCGGCATCCTGCCCTCCTGACCTCGCCTCAACCGCGTCCTGATGCCTTCATCTTACCATCGGTGGCAACCCCCGCCTGACTTTGCAAAAGTCCAGATCCCTTTACCCCAAGAGCGAACACGTACGGCCGGTGCGGCGTTTGACATGCTCTCGTTTCACGGGTATACTCTCTAGCGCATTCCCGGCCAGCCGGAGCGCCCATCACCGCAAGCAGCTGGAGCGCCTGATCACGGATAGCGGCTGCGAACTCCATTTTCTGCCGAGTTATTCGCCGGATTTCTCGCCGATTGAACCGGCTTTCGCCAGACTGAAGCGTGGCTGGCGCAAAGCCGGAGTGCTCAGCGTCGAGATCTGTACGAGATCGTGAGCGCCTCGTTGTCCAGCATCACCACCGCTGACGCCCGCAGCTTTTTTGTCACCTGTGGCGTTCAGTGCGCCTAGCGTCGAATGAACTTTTACGAGAAACGCTCTAGGGTGACCCTCTCGACCCATCCGGTACATATAGCAACGCCAGTCAGGATGTAAACTAGGACCTGCCGTATGGTAGCATGACCTGGGGTAGGAGGTGAGCAGGGCAGGAGGCAGGCGATGGACGAACTGCTCGGCGCGTTCTTGCGGAGCACCCGGGATGCGCGGGAATACAAACGAGCGTTAGCCGTGCAGATAGCGGCCCAGGGCTATCCCTACGAGGCGATTGGCCAGTTGCTCCAGGTCTCCGAGCCCTTCGTGAGTACGTGGAAGCGGGTGTATGCCGAGCAGGGAGTGGTTGGACTACGCCTCGGCTATCAGGGCTCAACGGGCCAGCTGACCGAAACGGAGCGAGCCGAAGTCCTGGCCTGGATTGAGCAGCAGGAACACTGCGATCTTGCCCGGCTCCAAGCCTATCTTGGCGAAACCTACGCCGTGACCTACCAGTCCACCCAGAGTTACTACGACCTGCTCCACGCCGCCGGCCTGAGGTGGAAGAAGGTGCAGGCCAGCAATCCCAAAAAACGCAAGCCAGGTGGCAGCCAAACACGCCGAAGTGAGCGCATATGTGGAGGCCTACCGCGAGGAGTTGGAACAGCGACGCCGCGTGATGCTGTTTGTCGATGCGTGTTGTCTGCATTGGGGCGATGTGTGTGGCTATGGATGGGGCAAGCGCAACGAGCGTTTGACGCTGGACGTGGTGAACACCCAGGCTCGGCAACCCTTCTATGGCGCACTCGACGCGCTGAGTGGCGCGATGCACGTGATGCCCTATCCGGTCGCACAGACGGACCATCCCACCGACTTCCTGGTCGAGTTGCTCTCGCGCTATCCTGACGCCAGGCTCACGATCTGCTGGGACCATGCTCGCTGGCAAAGGGGGCGGAGATGGAGCGCTTTCTGGCCGACGTGAACGGCGACCTTTCGCCGGAGGACTGGCTGATTACCTGGATCAATGTTGCGCCCCACGACCCGACTCAGAACCGTAAGTGTTCACATTTCTCCTGGGAGCGCGGGCATCTTGCTCGCGGAGACGCGACGGGGGAGAAACGCCCTCGCTCGCAGGCGCGTGGGTTACCCCAAGTGTGAACAGTTACTCAGAACCCGATTGAAGAAGTCTGGCGCCAGGGCAAAGGTGCAATCCAGAAGCTTCGCCTCGTCGCCACCAGGTTTCAGCAGGTCGTTGACGCCTTTGAGCAAATGCTGGAGCGTCAGTTCTTCGACTTTCCCAACCGCCAGCGCTATGGCAGTTTACAAATGATTTAGGACTGCTATATCGAGCGGTGTGAGTATTGGTTCGGATCTTTGCCCCAGGAGGAAGCCCGTTGCTTGCCACGCCCGTTGGCCGTCCACGCCTTTACTTTAACCCTCACCGTATCCACGTCGCTGAGAACCTCCGTGCGATGGCCCCTGAGCTCGAGTTGCGTGAGTTCTCTAGGGTCGATGATAGCGGCACCCTGCACGAGTGTGTCGAGCTCTCAGCCTTCAAGGACTGTGAGTATGCCTATGACTTCTTCTGGCTGCGGCGTCCTGCGGGTTTGTAATGGATTTCCGAGGCGAGGCGTCGTCGGAATAGATCTTTAGTTCGCAACCTGTCAGAGGAATCGATGAGCAACTGGCGTCCGTCGGCCCAATACCGCAAGATTGCTGAGGCGAATCGTCGGTACTATGCGCACATTGCCCATCTCTATGACCGCACCGAAACCTGCGTTACCAGCGCCGAGATGCAGCAATGTCTCGCGGGAGATCTCGACCGAGCCCTGGCAGTGGTTGGCAAGCCCCCGCTTACGATTCGCGCCCTTGATGCCTGCGGCGGGTCTGGCAACGTCTCACTTAAACTGCTGCGCCGCGGTGTGAGCACGGTTACCTGCGACATCTCAATCGAACTCCTGCGCATCTTACAGATGCACTGTGACAACGAAGGCCTAGAGCCCCTCATTATCTGCAGCGAGATTGGCGACTTCCTGCAATCCCACCGCTTACATTTCGATCTCATTGTCTTTTCCTCGGCACTGCACCACCTGGCTGATGTATGCGGTGTCCTTGACCTGGCTTATGACAGCCTGACGCCCGGCGGAGTCATCTTCACCAGTTTTGACCCGGCAGCTTACAGAAACGAATTCGAGCGCCTGATCATGTACCTCGACTTCGTGGCCTTCAAGATCCATCGCCAGCCGGGTGATCTCTTCGCTGCTGTAGCGCGCCGTGCACAACGGATCATTACTGGTGCCACGTCAAAGGAACGCGCGGCGGTAAATCAGGCCACAATGAGCATTCTGGCCGAATACCACGTCGACAAAGGGATCGATGACATAGCTCTGGTCAGACACATGAGTGAGCGTGGCGCCGAGGTGGTCGTTCACGAGCGTGAGGCTGGCGGTCGTTATGCTCCTACCAGGGCGCTGCTACAGTCAATCGGTGCTGTAACGACATTCAAGCTCTTGCTGCGCAAGCCCCTACGGTGAGCGCTGTACCCTTATCTTCCCCGCTAGCGTCATGCTATAATGCGCTGCGTCGTGTTCCGCTGTTGGTGAGCTTATAGCCATCGGGTAAACGGGCGAAGCTGCAGGAGCGCGCTGAAGTATATGGATCCGAAGATTGACCAACCGATCTCACCGACTGAGGTTGTACCTCATCTAAAGGTGTTCTATCGGGCCATACTCGCCATAGCCGTCTTCCTCGCTGTAGTTGTCGCCTGTACCCCGGCCGTTCGCTACTACCTTGCCCTAACTGCAGGTACGCTCGCTCTCGAGGCCCTGACTCAAAACCCTGGCGATGAGGTGGCGTTCACTACGGCACAAATCCAGCTCGAACGTGCCCGGGTTCTGGCCCCGACTGACCCGATGACGCTGCGTCGCCTCGGGCAATTCTACCGACGCACTGGTCAATCTGATGCAGCAGTCGCGGCCCTCTCACAGGCTGCCATCCGCTTGCCGCAAAGCTTGCTGGTCAAACAGGAACTGGCCCTCGCCGCCGAATCTGCCGGCGACACGAACCTGGTTGACAAACTGCTGGCGGAGCTTGACCTCGCCCCAGATCAGATCGCGCCCCTTGTGCGACGGAGCTTCGAGCAGGGGGCATATCAAACGGCTGCCGACTGGTGCCCGCTGGCCGAGCGGTTTAGCGGTCGTCGACCCGACCAGGACTATCTGTGCGCCGTTGCCTCCTCCGTTACGCTTGCCCCTGACGCCGAGTCGCGTGTTGCTGCGCTGCTTGCGGCTGAGCCCTCGTTGCGGCCAATCGTCGTGAATAACGGGTCGCGGGTTCGAGGAGACCAGTTGCGCTGGGCGACGGAGATTAACGAAGTGGTTAGCTACGGGACACCTCTCTCATTTGGGAAACCTCCTGACGGCAATGGGTATATGTGGTGGAGTGGACACGCCATCGCCTGGATTGAGGTCACGTACCCTGGAACCTACCTGTGGCGCCTTGAAGCCCAGCATACCCTACCTGCCCCGGTTGAACTCGTCTTAGGGCTTGATGGCGTTAAGGTGTCACGAGTAAGCCTGGGCCGCGGCGACAACACATTCGAGATGCTTGAAACGCTGCTCGAACTCCGGCCAGGGCTGCATACCCTGAATATCTGGTATATTAACGATGCCGAGATTAACGGGCAAAACCGCGACGGTGTCTTCAGACAGTTTGAATTGATACCTTACCTGCCCCGCTAATTTGGTTGAGATTATGCGTATCTTTCAGGTGCTCGAAGGCAACGCTAACACGGTCGTTCCCCAGAACTAGACCTGGTATCGGGATCTCTACGAACCGCTACGCGATCTTGGCCACGATGTTCTGCTCTTCGATGCTCGCGAAGGCCGTCAGGCGATGGCGCGTAACGATAAGTTTCTTGGGTCCAGTTTCAGTCAACGCCTGCTCGACACCTTCCGCCGGGAGCATGACAAAACACTGTTTGACCTGTTCTTCGCCTACCTGATGGACGGCATGGTTGACCCAGGAGTAATCGACGAGATCCGCTATCTGGGTGTGCCTACCTGCAACTTCTCGTGCAACAACATCCACCAGTTTGACCTCGTCGATGAGCTTGCGAGTCATTTTGACTACAATCTACACAGCGAGCGTGATGCACGCGCCAAGTTTGAGCAGATCGGGGCAAAATCGGTCTGGTGGCAAATGGCCTCAAATCCGAAATACTTTAAGCCTATGAATGTGCCACGTGATCTACAGGTCTCATTTGTTGGCGCGAATTACGCACTGCGCACACGGTATGTCGGCTATCTGCTCGAGCAGGGCATTGAGGTTCACGCCTTTGGGCCGGGTTGGCAGAGCGGCGCCCGGACCCCGCTGCGTTCGTGGGCCAAATATGCCAAGTTGCTGCTTGACCAGTGTCTTGCCCTGACACCCGAGCGCCAGTACCGGGCGGCAGCCAACTTAGCCGACCACGCCCTGCACCGCTACCTGAGCGCACGTTTTCCGCAGAACCTGCATGCCCCGATTAGCGATGAGGCTCTGATCGCACTTTACAGCCGTAGCCAGATCAGCCTTGGATTTCTCGAAGTGTACGATGGGCACGACTTGCGTCGTGCCATGCTCCAGCACCTCCATCTGCGCGAGATGGTAGCCCTCTATCGCTAGTGGCGTTACCGGATGAGTCTGGCGAAGATGCAGAGGGTAGAGTTGCCGGATCAGTTGACTGAGCCAGAGGTGGACTGCCGGTGAATGAGAAACTGTATCAGGAGCGCGCCCTCAGGGTTAGCCCGAGCGTGTTACTGCTAGGGCTCTTTGCGGCCATTGGTGTGCTGCTCGGAGTTACCTTTCTTGCGCGCGCAACGGTGTTCGTCTGGTTCCTGGCACCGACAGTGGCGCTCTTGACACTCGGGTCGGTCGCACTGCTGCTGCGCATCCGCTACGCTTCTCATTACCTGCTCGCCCTCTTGATGGTGAGCGTTACCTTCCAGGGCAACAACTTTGGCATCCGCCTCAAGCCTGACGCCATGATTGTTCCGCTGCTGGGCCTGGTGCTGCTCCTACACTCGCCGGGACGCTACCTGTGCCTGCGCTCATACCCGTTCTTTATCCCGGCTATCGGCTTCCTGGCGGCCAATTTCGCCGCTGCGGCGCTTCATTCGCCTGTGCCCGAGACTAGTCTGGCCCAGAGCACCATCTTTGTCGGCCGTGTAGCGACCTTCTTCCTGGTTGTGATGGCGATCCACCACATGCCCGAGTTGCGAGGACGCCTGCCGATCTATTTCATCATCTTACTCATTGGTCACACCCTGGCGAGCATCATTGCTGTGTTGCTTTACCCGATTATGCCAACGCCTCTGGTTCTCTATAACCAGGATGGTCGTGGCTCCCTCTCGGTGAACGGCTTCTTCCTCGAACCCAATCTCTACGGGATATTTGTGCTCTGCGTGCTTGGGATCATGATCGGCATAGGCCTGTACGCCCCAGCCCATCAGTTGCGACTCCTCGGAGCGGCCGGACTGATTGGGCTGATTGGTCTGCTGCTCGGCTACACGCGTAGCACCTGGCTTGGACTTGGCCTGCTGATAGCAGTCCTGGCGATGATCGTCGCCACCAGAGGTACAAGGCGCGCCTTTGCACGGTACAGCGTCATTACGACACTTCTGGCCGCTGGCGCTATCGGCCTCCTGGCGCTGCTAATGTTGCTCAGTATTGCTGGCTACGAGATCGGGTTGCTTAACCGGTTCCTGCAGATTTTCGATGTGGGAAGTGACTCGGCCGCTGTGCGCACCATGGTCTGGGGTTTAGCCATCGATGCCTGGCGCAAGCACCCCTGGATCGGCAATGGCCCGCTCTCGTTTCCTTACACCAGTGGGTGGATCTTTAGCTCGATGCTGCAGAGCCTCCATGACAGCGGTATTATCGGGCTGATCTGTATGCTATGGATATGCCTTGGTACAATGGCTTATACCTGGTATGGCTACTTTCGCGCAACGGAGCCCCAGGATCGGGGGATCCTGCTTGGCTATTTATTGGCCCTGATTGGGCTCTTTTTCACCTCGCAGTTCTCTTCGTTCTTCTGGGGCGGTTTCTCCTGGGTGATGTTCGGCCTCGCTGTAGGCCACGCAGGAGTAGTGATCCGAAAGTGGAAACAGAACCAGCATGCAGGTATTGATGCTGCGACCACAGTGTGAGCTTGGTGGTGTTTCTAACCACCTGGTGCTTCTTGTTGGTGGATTGCGCCAGCGAGGTCATAGCGTCATGATGGCGACCACGGGGGGCTCAATGGCTGCACGCGTCGCCGCCGCCGGAGCGAGTTTGCTCAGAGTCCCCGAGCTTTATCCCTCGCGGCTGACCGGCATGCTTCGCGCTGTGCTGCGCCTCAGCGTCCTTGTGCGTGTAAGTACGGTTGAGGTACTGCACAGCCATCATCGCTTCACCACTGTTATCGGCGGTTTTGTCGCCCGCCTGACCCGCCGTCCCCTGGTGGTTACAATTCATGAGTTTAAGACGAACTGGGCCGGGCTGTCAGGATTCTGGACAGGCGACTCGGTGATTGTTCCAAGCAATGCCCTTCGCGATCACCTGGTATCGTTTTATAACATTCCCGCGCACCAGATCACGGTTGTGCCTAATGCTATCGCTCTGCCAGAGACGCCCCTACCCCGGTTGTGCGCTGGCCAACGCCCGCCGATGATCGGCTATATCGGCCGGCTCTCAGAAGAGAAGGGTGTGCGTTATTTTGTCGAGAGCTTGCCTCTGATACGCCAGGCAGTACCTGCCCTCCAGGCGATCGTGGTCGGTGATGGGCCTGAGCACGGGCTGATCCGCTCGCTGGCGCAGAAGCTCGGGCTTGACCCCGATCAGTTGCTGCTGGGCTCCTGTGATGACGTGCTCGCCCTGATGAGCAAGCTCGATCTGGTGGTCGTACCCTCAGTGGCCGAGAGTTTCTCGCTGGTGGCCCTTGAGGCGATGCACCTGGGCCTGCCCGTCGTCGCAACCCGCGTCGGTGGGCTGGTCGACCTGGTGCGCGACGGCGAGACTGGGCGGCTGGTTGAGCCGCGTAACCCGGTGGCGCTCGCTACTGCGGTGATTGAACTCCTGGACGACCCAGCACTGATGGCTGTAATGGGAGCCAGGGGCCGCCAGATCGCCGTGCGCGACTATAGCCCGGACAAGATGGTGGAGGGTACGATCAACGTTTACACCAGGGTCCTCGCCAGGTTGCCGCAGCATACGCATGTCTGAATAGGGCAATGAGCCACACAAAGATGGGGTAAGCCTATGAGCCAGCAAGTCCAGCATAATCGCCAGTTGATGCCGACTCGCACTACGGTTGAGGTCCTTGGCGTCACTGTTGATATGGTCACCTTAAGTGAACTCCTCGATACGATTGAACGAGCG
>DAOTWD010000042.1:0-102097 GCA_034435975.1 Chloroflexaceae bacterium
TGATCGTCGGCGAAGCGGCTGATGGTCAGCAGGCAGTTGCAGTAGCGCGCCAGGTACGACCTGATTTGGTGCTGCTCGATTACAAAATGCCCTATCTCGATGGTCTAGAAGTTGCAACGATACTTCACCAGGAGGGCTTAGCGCCGGTTATCCTGCTTACGGCATCAGCATCACGTGAACTGGCCGAGCGAGCACGAGCCGCAGGGGTGTTTGGCTGTCTCATAAAACCATTTCGCGATACCGACCTCTTGCCGCTGATCGAGATTACGCTTGCACGCTGGCAAGACTATCAAACGCGACGGAAGGAGATGCTGACGTTGCGAGAGCGTCTGGAAACGCGCAAAGAGATTGAACAGGCCAAGGGTATCCTAATGGATGCGCATGGCTTGAGTGAAGCAGAGGCATTTCGCCGGATTCAGCAACTGGCAATGCGTAACCGTAAGACGATGCGCGAGGTGGCGCAGGCGATACTCCTGACCCATCAGTTGTCACATAGGCAGACCACCGGACAATAAACGCTGCAAGCAACAATATCAGTTGGCTAAAACATGAAAGAAATAGGTTCCAATCCGATCCCTCGTCGCCAGTAGGGATCGGCAGGTTACGCTAGATTAACCCCTTCTGGTGATAACGGGCATAGTGGACGAGATGACAGTAAAGTGGTCACAGATAACTATCAGAACTGGTTGTCGTCATTTAAGAAACGACACTACAGACCCGATTCTTTCCGGTGCGCTTCGCCGCCAACTCGGCATTATCGGCGGCTAACAGCAATTCAGCCGGTGTTTGCGCATCTTCGGGAAAAACAGCCACCCCCATACTGAGCGTATAACCGGGAATCGAACAACCATTCAATGATCCTGGGTACTCAGCTTCGGCACGCTGGCGAATCTGCTCAGCAACCCGTAATGCCTGCTGCCTATTGGTATCTGGCAGGATAATCACAAACTCCTCGCCACCGTAGCGGGCCACAAAGTCGATGTTACGCACACATTGCGTTAACAGAAGGGCAACTGCACGTAGCCGTTGATCACCGGCCAGATGACCATAGGTGTCGTTATACTGCTTGAACGAGTCGACATCTGCCATAACCAGTGCCAGCGGATACCCATAATGGCGAGCGCGCACCAGTTCACGTTCGAGAGCGCGGTCAAGCGCTCGTCGGTTTGCGATTCCAGTAAGACTGTCCGTTACTGCTAGCGATTCAACCTCTGCATACAACCGTGCATTCTCAAGTGCAGTCGCGGCCTGGGTCGCCAGGCTTTGTCCTAACTGCACATCGGTATCGTTAAAATCGACCGCATGAGCGGTACGACCAATGACAACCAGACCGTACACTGCGCTCTTCAAACCGGTTGCCAGCGGTAAGATCAGCAGCTTCATGGGCGCAAATTGGGCCAGGAATGTACTATCGGCAACCGAATGAGGCTGAAGGCGCAGCGGCTCACATTCCGTTAATGCGCGGTGCAACGTGGGTTCTACACGTAGACTGTACACTCTGGCCAGTTGCGTACTACCGCTGGTCAATGCTTCACAGGCCCGCACAACAACCAACTGTTCGGATGCCGGCTCCCATCGTAAGACAACACATATTGCTGCTTGTAATGCCTCGACGGTATGATGAACAACAGCTTGTAAAATTGCATCCGCGTCCAGACCAGCACTAAAATCACGAGTTGCCGCATACAGCATACGCTGCTCTTCACTACGTCGTTTCGCTTCACTGTACAAGCGGGCATTTTCGATAGCTAGTGCAGCCTGGCTAGCAAAAGCCGCCAGGTACTCAGCATGCTCTTGACGATAAAAGGAGCTCTCGGTTTTATCAAGTGAAAAGAAAGCTATGACCCGCCCATGAGCAATAATCGGTGCACCTGCCCATGAACGCACATGGGCCGCCGCTTCGATGTGTATCCAACCGGGATAGGAAGCTGTATCCGAAATGATGAGTGGCCGTCTGGTTTCAATCATCCTCTGCAAGTTGGGTGTCGTCGCAATCTCGAATATAACGGCTTCAGCAGCACGAGCAACCTTTTCGCCGAATTGTTCATACCCACGGAGGTGTGTCAGGTAAGCACGGATGGGTTGTTGTTGCGCATCATGCTCAACCATCATGACATTTGCCGAGTCATACGGTATAACGCGCTGCAATTCATCGAGAAGCCGCTCAAGAACCGTGTTAAGGTCAAGAGTTTCACTCAGCGCCAGTCCTGCCTGGCGTAATGCTTCAGCCAATTGCCGTTGTTCTCGCTCGGCTACCAGCAGTCGGGTTTTCACAATTGCCAGGGCAATCTGGGCCGCGGCCTGTTCACCAAGGGCTATCTCTTCGGAAGTAAAACGGTGTGGCTGGTTAAACCCAATCAACGCTGCTCCAAGCTTCTGCCGCTCAACGATCAACGGTAACGCTAGCATTGAACGGGTCGGCAACAACGCTGCAATCCGTGGACTGAGGTATGGCGTGTTAGACAGGTCTTCCACGGCTAAAACCTTGCCAGCCTGCAAGACGGCCTCTGTGAGGGTTGGCTCACCAGGTTCAGCCCGAATCTGCACATAATAATCGTGTAACTCATCGTTGGCCGCTGCTGGCGCCGGTCGTTGCAGATGGTCATCCCACAGGGTGATAAACGCGCCATCTGCCTCAAACAACACTCCCAGCCGATTGGCGAGCAACCGCGACATTTGTTGAAGGTCATGGACCTCCAGCGCTGCTCGGGTAATCTCGTTTAGCAGTGCCATCCGACGGGCATACTGGCGAGTAGCAGCCAGCAGACGGCTATTCTCTAGCATGGCCGCAGCCATGTACGCCAGGGTCTGACCGCCGTGAACTTCATCCTCCGAAAAGGGTTTGATAACGTTACGGTAGACCGCAAACGCACCAAAGAGACCATGCGACCCGATCAGTGGAAAAACCGCATACGTGTGAAATCCTTCGCGCACGATGGCCTCGCGTAATGCAGCGGTTGCCGGATCGGTTTGCGCATCGGTAATGACTATTGGCTGGGGTCGCTGCAACAGTCGTGCGCCAGGAACCTTGCGAAAGAAACGGTTTATTGTGTCGATATATTCGCCAGAAAGACCATTCGCATAAGGACAACTCAAACTGTCTGTTTCACGGTCATAGAGATATACCGCTGCCCGGTCAGCGCTCAATACCTGTTGAGCAGCTTTCATAAGCATGGTGTAAAAGGTTTCCAGATCGGCGGTAACTAACAGCTCGCCAATTGCCTGCACAAGGTACTGCTGGCGTTCAGCATGCTGGCGCTCGGCAGAAAGCAGCTCTTGCTCGTGGGTTACATTGCGCCAGACGTGTATATAACCGAGTGACAGCCCCTTTCGGTCGTGAATCACGGAAACCGTTAGCTGGAAAATTTGCTGCACTCCTTCACGTTGAAAGACAATTTCCTGTTGACCTTCAGCCATACCATCACGGGCAAGTGTTAGGCCATGCAGACGCAATACGTCGTGAAAATCATGGCCGATCACCTCTTCACCACATTGAAAGAGTTGGCGGGCTGCTGGGTTCAGATCAATGACACGATACAGGTGATCGAGCACAATCACTGCATCTTGCAGGTTGGCAATGATCACTCTTGCAGCGATGGGAGTCACATCAAATAACCCAACCCGAAAAAAGCCAACCGCCAGTAGTACTCCCGAAGCGGAAAAGAAAAATGGAGTGGGGTCGAACCAACTACGTGGCAGGCCACCGAAGAGATAGACGGCATTTCCCATCAGTGGCACGAGCGTGCTACCAACCATAAATAGAGCCTGCAGCCGGTACAATCGTGGAACCTGTACGGCAAACCAGATGAAGCGGGCAATGCCAACAATGATCAATCCGTAAGCATACGTGGTATGCACCCAAAACCCGATGCCCCTTCCGGTTATATACAATTCAGGATGACCGGCAGGATCGAGAATTGTACCTTGCCAGATCAGACGATGCCATTCATTGGTGAACACGAGAAGACAGGTTATGATCCCAGGTATAAAGAGCCAGCGCTGGCGAGCTGGAGTCAACCAATCAGCACGACCGGTATATTGCAAAGAAAAGATCAGCCACAGCGGTGGTATCGACGTAATAGCAAGATATTGCAATTTAGCAGCAAGTATCTTCCCCTGCAACCCAGGTGCGAACAGTTCACCGGCATACAATATCGACCACGCACTCATTGCCGATAGCAAGAACGCCAGTGCAAGTGCGCCGGGCTGACTCGCCCGACGAAACGCATAATAGGCAATACTGCTGGTCAGACCAGCACTGATCCAGAGAAACAGAATGGAAGCGAGTAATTCTATCGGCATGATCGTGTAAGTCCTACCCGCCGAAATAATTTACTATCCAGAGACGTATCCTGCCGTATTTCTGATTTAACACTATAGACTGATGGAACGTTGACAAAAGTTATTCTTTTGTAAAACACTGATCATACATACTTCCGACTCACATAGAATGTGGATACTATAATCATATCAGAACAAGAGGGACAACCAGGCTACCAAGTCGTCCGCAGATGAAGACGAGCAACTGCGTGTTCGGACGGCGCTCTACGGCTTGGTGTCCCACCATTCCCTCGTAGCATTGTAGGTACAGGTTCTCCCACCTACCTCACCTGCCAGGGGAGTGATGGTTGCTGATACGCCAACCGATGGCGTGGGAGTCTGCACACATCTTCAACCGCTGCTCCCACAGGAAGCGGGACTGAAACTCACGCATCCAGATGACCGTGTAGACAGGAGGCGGTCTACAGGTACATAACGTTCCTTTACCGAATTATCTGGTTATCTCACACAATCCAAAGCTAAAAACTTCGAAAATCTCTCATTGTTTGCAATACGCTGAACGATGATGGTTAGTAAAGATATCTTGCAACTCTATACCATCTCACTGTACAATGTCTCAGGAACAGGCAGCGTAGGGATTAATAGTCTATGAGCAGGGACAATCGTCAGCTTACCTCATTCATAGACCACATCAGCCCACCATCAGAGATAGTTTCCAGCTCTACCCCTCCATATTTTGGCAAACACCAGCTATTGTCTGCAATACCTACTCGATACAGTACTTCATTAGAGATATTGAGGCAAATTTAGTAATCGGAGGACACTCTCATGAGTTCACGACCACTGTCTAGAACGGGTGCTCTACTCATCGGTCTAACCTTTACCGTAATTGGCCTGGTCGTACTGTTCATCGGCTTGTTCTGGCTGAACGCGACTAGTGAGCGTTTAAAAAGGATGATCGATGGTACAGGTACTGTAGTCGAAGTCACTCGACGGCGTATTGGTGATGATATAAACTACTATCCACGAATCGAGTTCCAAACGCAAACTGGCGAGACTTTCCAGTTTGAGAGCAATACTGGTGGTAGTTCCACCTCCTACCGCGTAGGTGATCAAGTACTGATCCTGTATGACCCGCAAATGCCTCAAGACGCTACGATCAATTCCTGGTATGAGATATGGTTACCACCAATCGTTGTTACTATATTGAGCCTTTCCGGTCTTGCGCCGGGCATGTTTGCGTTGGGCTTGGCACTTTTTGCTAAATCCTGAATCTCGATACCCCGAAATAAAGGATTGAGGCAATTCCTACTGAAGCATGGCTTCAACAGGCCATATGACACCAACGTAGCGCAGGCAAGAGGATTATTTTTCAGACAAACTATAAAAACCGCTTTCACTGATCGATTATGCCGGTTCTGTGACCATAAGCGCTTCCGCTAATCTAGCAGCATCAAGCGTAAAAGCTCGTCCGAAACCACCAATATACCGCGCCTCGTGGAGCGTGACACGGAATAAGGTGAAATCCGGCAGGGCAAACAGGTGTTGCTGTGCAGGTAAACGCTGTAAGTATATTGATTGTGCTGTCGGAAAGTCGGGCGAATGCCTTGGTATGTCTTGAGCAGAACCTTGTAACGTGACACGGGCCAACGCTTGGGGGTCGGTAACACCTTGCGGTGAGGCAGTGATTAACAGCGAGAGCGGTGAACCGGCCAGCAGATGATTGGTATGCGCTGCCAGGCGACTCAACAAAAGCAGTAGACCCGGTGTGTGTCCATCCCGTCGTTCAACGGCGTACAGCACATAAGACACAAATGGCACCCCGTCAGGAGTAACTGTACCGAGTGCAGCAGCCTGTTGCTCTTCGATTAAACGGCGTAAGGCCAATCGATCTTCATAGCGCATAGATTGTCCTCTTCTCATTGCCTTCCCAGGAAGCGCAATCTGGTTTCGCGATCTACAGACAGTTTATCAAATGATGAGATGAATTGTCACGGAGGATAACGAGATAAGCAACGAGGCTGCTTTGTCGTGTTTTTTGCAGGGGAAATAGAAATGAGAGCCTATCGGAAACATCCTGTTGGCAGAGCTGACGATTAGCCACATCAGAGGAGCGGCGTAGAGTCAGTTCGTGAACCACCCCCACGTTCGCAATGTCGGTTCTGACCGGCGATACACGGCAACACCATACCCCGCCTGCGGGATTCATCGGACGGTATATAGCGGCGCTGTGTCCCGTCCGTCAGAGTTCACTCATAAGATAAGGCGTCTTCTTCCCCACCATGCAACTCCATCGGTATCAGGCTGTTGTCCATCATATTATTATGACCTGTGTTCACCCGTCGTGATGTGGCAACGAATATTCGGATGGAGCGTCAGTTGTAGTGATGAGTTCCCAAGCCATCCCAGATAGAATGCTGATGAGACATCGACGGTTTCGGTCGCCCATCATGGGCGCCAAAGGTTCACTCTCAGACAAGAGAAACTCGTCTCGGTATCACACAAAAGTAGAATACCCGTAGGTGTAACCCTACGGGTATCACAATTTGGTAGCGGCGGCAGGATTCGAACCTGCGACCTTCGGGTTATGAGCCCGACGAGCTGCCACTGCTCCACGCCGCGATGATAAAGGGTGACAGAAAATCTGTCACCCCTATGAACGGGTGCATGGACCTAGGTTCCCAGCGGTGAGCCGCCAGTAGGATCGGCGCTGCGGTGTTTCACGACCCGGTTCGGGATGGGACGGGGTGGGTTCACCGCGCTCCACACACACCCATTGGGAGAAGAGACGGTCGTCCCTTCACCCCTCACGCGATTGCTTGCTCGTGCACCCTGTTTTCCTGCTGCCGGTCGGTTCGCCGTGACGGAAGGAAGCCCTCGCCCCTGCGCACCGGTCGCCTCTACGGGTCACCCCGCCTCCAGCTCCGGCCGCTTTCCCCGCTCATCTCGCGGGGGGCTTACCAGCCTTGCGCTGTGAGAGCAGTCGTCTTGCGGCGTGTTTCCCACTTAGATGCTTTCAGCGGTTCTCACTCCCGGACATAGCTACGGAGCCTGCAGGACGCCCTACAACTCCTCCACCAGCGGTCCGTCCAGCCCGGTCCTCTCGTACTAGGGCCAGCCCCGCGCACTGCTCTAGGCGCTCAGAGCGGATAGAGACCGAACTGTCTCACGACGTTCTGAACCCAGCTCGCGTGCCGCTTTCATGGGCGAACAGCCCAACCCTTGGGACCTACTCCAGCCCCAGGATGCGACGAGCCGACATCGAGGTGCCACGCTCCGCCGTCGATATGAACTCTTGGGCGGTCTGAGCCTGTTATCCCCGGGGTAGCTTTTATCCGTTAAGCCACAGGCCTTCCACCCGGTCCTGTGGGATCACTACGGCCGACTTTCATCCCTGCTCGGCCGGTCTGCCTCGCAGTCAAGCGCCCTTCTGCCGTTGCACTCCGCAGCGGATGACCATCCCGCCTGAGGGCGCCGTTGCGCGCCTCCGTTACCCTTTAGGAGGCGACCGCCCCAGTCAAACTACCCACCAGCCACCGTCCCCGCCTGCAGCGGGTGAGGGCAGCGCAGACCGAAGAGTGGTATTTCACCGTCGGCTCCAGCCAGCCCGCAAGCCAGCCTTCTCCGCCTCCCACCTATCCTCCGCATCGGCCTCCGCTACCCGATGGCAAGCTGTAGTAAAGCTCCACGGGGTCTTTTTGTCCCGCTCTGAGGTGGCCGCATCTTCACGGCCACTGCAATTTCACCGAGCCCCCGGTCGAGACAGTGCCCAGGTCGTTATGCCTTTCGTGCGGGTCGGAACTTACCCGACAAGGAATTTCGCTACCTTAGGACTGTTATAGTTACAGCCGCCGTTTACTGGGGCTTCGGTTCGGAGCGGGCACCCCTCCCCTTAACCTTCCAGCACTGGGCAGGCATCACCCCCTATACGTCGCCTTGCGGCTTGAGCAGGGAGCTGTGGTTCTGTTATCCAGTCGCCCGGGCCTGGACCCTGCGGCTGCCTCGCGCTCCACCGGCCAGCGGCTTCACGCGTACGCAGCACCCCTTCTTCCGAAGGTACGGGGTCAATTTGCCGAGTTCCTTAACCAGGGATCACTCGTCCACCTTGGTTTCCTCAACCTACCTACCTGTGTCGGTGTGCGGTACGGGCATCGACCATCCTCCCTAGCAGGCCTTTCGTGCCTGTTCAGGCGCCCCTGCGTTGGTTCACCGTTGCCGGTGAACCGTCCCATCACCTCTCGGTCAACGCCACCGGGGCCTTTCCTCCGGTGGCTCCCTACCGGCTTGGACGGCGCTCGTCTCGCCGCGCAGGCTACCCCCCAGGATCCCGCATCAGTCGAACGGATAGCCGATGGTACCGGAATGTCTACCGGTTGTCCATCAGCGTCGGCGTGTGCCTGTGCCTTAGGCCCGACTAACCCGCCGCGGATCACCCGTGCGGCGGAACCCTCAGGCTTTCGGTGGGGGGGGTTCTCGCCCCCCTTCACTGTTACTCATTCCGGCATTCGCACTCGCATGGCGTCCACCGGGGCTTGCGCTCCGACTTCGACCGCCATACGACGCTCCCCTACCACGGGTGGTTGCCCACCCGTCCGAAGCATCGGTGGGACGCTTGGCCCCGCTCCAGTTTCGGCGCAGCGCTACTCGACCAGTGAGCTGTTACGCACTCTTTCAAGGATGGCTGCTTCTAAGCCAACCTCCTGGTTGTCTGCGCGGCCCCACAACCTTCGCCACGAAGCGTCCACTGGGGGACCTTAGCTGTCGGTCTGGGTTGTTTCCCTCTTGACGCGGCATGTTAGCACGCTGCGTCTCACTCGTGGTGCCGGCCCGCCGCATTCGCAGTTGGTCGTCATTTGGTAGGCGGTGAAGCCCCCGCACAACAACCGCGCTCTACCTCGGCGGACCGCAGTCCACGGCTGCACCTCAATGCATTTCGGGGAGAACCAGCTATCTCCACGTTCGATTGGCATTTCACCGCGACCCACAGGTCATCCGAGCCGTTTGCAACCGACACCGGTGCGGCCCTCCACGCCCTGTTAGGGACGCTTCAGCCTGCCCATGGGTAGCTCACGTGGTTTCGGGTCTCGCAACGGCGACAGACGCCCTGTTCAGACTTGCTTTCGCTGTGGCTGCGGCTATCACTGCCTTAACCGGCCACCGCTGCGAACTCGCCGGATCATACTCCAAAAGGCACGCCGTCAGGCCGTGGCGACTGCCACCTGGCCCTCCGACGGCATGGAAGCCCACGATTTCAGGTTCTGTTTCACTCCCCTCGCCGGGGTTCTTTTCACCGTTCCCTCACGGTACTGTGCGCTATCGGTCACTACGTGTAGGCTGCCTTGGGGGGTGGTCCCCCCGGATTCAGTCCCGATGTCACGTGTCGGAACCTACTCAGGTGTCTGCTCTGGTGCCGCATTGTCCCTGGCTACACGGCTATCACGTTCTCTGGCGGCGTATTCCAAACGCCTTCGCGGGTCACTGCGGTGACCAGGGATCGTCAGACCGGACGATCAGGCAGATCCTGCAACCCCGCGAACGCAACGGCGGTCTCCTTGACACGTTCGCGGTTTAGGCCAGACCCCGGTTCGTTCGCCACTACTACGGGGGTCGTTCGCTCTTCCTCCGGCTACTGAGATGTTTCAGTTGGCCGGGTGCCCTCCCGGATCGACCGGGTGCGCCTGGGAACAGGCGCAGGTTGCCCCATTCGGAGATCGCCGGATCACAGCCTGCAAGCGGCTCCCCGGCGCATATCGGCGCGATGCCCCGTCCTTCATCGGCACGTAGCGCCCAGGCATTCATCGTGGGCTCATCATGTCTTCCCTCACCGTGCGTCGGCGGTGGGCCGCGCACGGGCAACACCGACCGTGCAGCGATCTACACGGTATGGCAGATCACGCATGCGGTCGATGGTGTTCAACAACAATCATGCAGTGCAATGAGCTATGGAGTTGGTAAGGTACAACCGCCACTTTTACTCACATCGTAGCAGACTACAGCAATTTGCATACTGCAGCGCATACGCTTGAGTAAAACCAGAACGGAAACTGACAACCTTAATATTATAGCATATCAGCGTACGGTTGTCAACAGTAAAAACTAACACCCACAAATGAACGTTAGTTTCTGGTGGAGCTGAGGGGGCTCGAACCCCTGACCCCGACACTGCCAGTGTCGTGCTCTCCCAGCTGAGCTACAGCCCCAGGATTGAATTATCCGGTATCATTTGCGGATGCCTGGTGGAGGTGAGGGGGCTCGAACCCCTGACCTCGACAGTGCGATTGTCGCGCTCTCCCAGCTGAGCTACACCCCCAAACAATAGCGTTTTGAAGTATATCATAGCCCACAGCCAGTGTCAAATATTGACGATGCCTGGTTCCTATGCTATACTCTGTGCGCTATTGTGTTGTATCCTGTTTAGAAGAACGCTCGCCCGTGGGGATAGCGATAGTCCTTCGGCTCTTGTTAAACGCCTGAAAGGGCGTTGACCCTCTAGCCTACCCCACCGGAACGGGTATTATAACCATAACACATACTATGGTGATGTAATGTCCCGCACTCGGTTTGTCATTCTCGATCAATCAAGGGATACACACCGCCAGAGCGCTGATCTTGCTCAGTATATATCATCTCGTCAGCTTCGTCATCAGCCAGCATGCTGATCTGGTTAGCTTTGCTTGTTGCTCTATAGCAGGTCAAGCCAGCTTTACTGGATGCGGTAGGCTGGCTTTCTACTTCTTTTTTTACTGGGTACCCTAGCATTGCTTCAGTGTCGTGCGCTGGTCGGGTAAAGCGGCATTCTGCGCACCATTATCATGCATATATGTGTGATATACGATAGACACTGAACGGTTGCATAACGGAGATTGCATTATGCCGCGTGGTGAAATACAAAAGGTGGTGCTGGCTTACTCCGGTGGCCTGGATACATCTATTATTGTGCCCTGGCTCCGTGAACATTATGGCTGTGAGGTAATCTGCTTTTGTGCCGATGTTGGCCAGGCGGAGGAGTTGCATGGTCTGGAGGAAAAAGCACAACTGAGCGGAGCGAGTAAAGTGATTGTGCGCGATCTACGTGAAGAGTTTATTCGCGAGTATATTCTACCGACATTACAGGCCGGTGCTATCTATGAGCGCAAGTATTTGCTCGGGACGTCGTTTGCCCGACCACTGATTGCGAAACATCAGGTTGAGATCGCAGCACAGGAAGGGGCCGATGCTGTGGCGCATGGGGCTACAGGTAAGGGTAACGATCAGGTGCGCTTTGAACTAGCATACGCCGCTCTCAATCCAGCGTTGCGGGTCATTGCGCCCTGGCGCGAGTGGGCCATTCGCAGCCGTCAGGATGCGCTCGATTACGCCGCTGAACATCATGTGCCTGTAACAGCAACAGCGGAGAAGATCTATAGTCGTGATCGGAATATCTGGCATCTCAGCCACGAAGGTGGTTTATTGGAAGATCCATGGAACGAGCCAGCTGAGGATATGTTTATGCTCAGTGTGGCACCCGAAGCAGCACCAGATCAACCAGAGTATATCGTGCTGGATTTCGAGGCTGGTGTGCCGCTGGGGGTCAATGGGCAGCGGATGGGCCTGGTAGCATTGCTGGAGTATTTGAACGATGCTGGTGGCCGGCATGGCATTGGACGGGTCGACATGGTTGAGAACCGGCTGGTGGGCATGAAGAGTCGCGGCGTTTACGAAACACCGGGAGGGACGATTCTGTATACGGCGCATCGTGAACTGGAGAGTCTCGTGTTGGATCGAGAGACGTTGCGGGTGAAAGACCAGATCGCGCTGGATTATGCGGATCTGGTGTATAACGGTCGCTGGTTCACACCGTTGCGCACATGTTATGATGCCTTTGTGCGGGCAACCCAGATCAATTTGACAGGAGCGGTGCGGCTCAAGCTGTATAAGGGCCAGGTACAGGTGGTAGGACGGCACTCACCACATTCGCTCTATCGTGAAGATCTGGCGACATTTGGAGCTGATGAGATTTATAACCAGCACGATGCAGAGGGTTTTATCCGTCTATATGGATTGCCATTGAAAGTGCAGGCATTACGACGTCATCAGGAATGAGCAGTTGTACTACAACCCGTTCCTGCCTATATACCAAAAAATTATGACACACCTTTATTTGATACGCCACGGTGAAGCTGTGGTTAATGTACAGCCGATAATGGGTGGCATGCGGGGCGATACAGGATTAACACCGCGTGGTGTGGCACAGGCTGAACGGTTGCGGGATCGCCTACAGGCGACACGCGAAATCAACGCCGATGTGCTGATTGTAAGTACGCTTCCTCGTGCGCGGCAAACGGCGGAAATTATTGCACCTGCGCTGGGTGTGCCCATCGTGTTTGATGACGATGTACAGGAGTTGCGGATTGGTGAGGCGGATGGTATGTCGCTCAAAGAAGCCTGGGCCAGGTTTGGTGTACCCGATTTTCGGAAGTATCCCTTTCGCCCGATTGCACCGGGAGGGGAAAATTGGGGCCAGTTTATTCTGCGTGTAGGGTCAACCCTGGATCGCATTGCCTGTGAACACGCGGGCAAAACCGTGGTGATTGTGTGCCATGGGGGGGTGATTGACGGATCGTTTATCTATTTCTTTGGCATTAACAGCCTGTCGCTGCCGCAGGTAGAACTCTTTACGCATAACACTTCGATTACCCACTGGGAGCAGCACCACCTCGATGGTGTAGCCCGCTGGCGGTTGTGGTCTTATAACGATACGACCCATTTGCGCGATATTGGGGTTACTGAAGGTATTCGCTGGACGAGTTTCAAGCCGGAACCAGATACGGGTGCAAGTCGCCCATCGGTACCATTGCCAACCGAGGAGCAGGAGGAGGAAGCATAGATTATGACACCTGTCTTTCTGGATCACGGGCATATTACCACGCCAGGTGGTTGGCGAGCGGCTGCAGTGGCATGCGGTATCCGCCGAGCAGGGCGCCAGGATTTGGCCCTCCTGGTAAGCGATGCGCCATGTGCTGCGGCTGCCATGTTTACGACCAATAAGGTTAAGGCCGCACCAGTGCAGTATGGTCAGGCACTACTGGCTCGCAATCCAACTGGTCTACGCGCTGTGGTTGTCAACAGTGGGATTGCCAATGCCTGTACAGGCGAACAGGGGGCGGCAGCGGTCGTCACCATAGCACGTGCAGTTGAACAGGCGCTGGCGCTACCTGCCGATAGTACGTTTGTTATGTCAACCGGGGTGATCGGGATGCAACTCCCAGTCAACAGGCTGACACAGGGGATCGCTGCGGCAGCGACACAATTGGATCCCACACATGGCCCGGATGTAGCGCGGGCGATTATGACAACCGATACCCGCCCGAAATATTGTGCTGTACAGGTTGATCTCCCTACAGGCGGACAGATCTGGATTGGCGCAATGGCAAAGGGAGCCGGGATGATTCACCCTAACATGGCAACGATGCTTTGTTTTATTACCACCGACGCCACAGTTACGCCCGCTGCACTGGATGCGGCGCTCCGTTCTGCGGTGCAGTGTTCGTTTCATTGTATCAGTGTTGATGGCGAAACCAGTACCAATGATACTGTGCTGGCGCTGGCAAATGGGTATGCGGGTCTGGAACCCATTACTGATATGACCTCGCCAGCCGGTGCAGCTTTTTGTGCCGGGCTGACGCTGGTATGTCAACGTCTGGCACAGGAGATAGTGCGTGATGGCGAGGGAATGTCGCGCTTTATTACGATCAAGGTACAGGGGGCAGTCAGTGATACGGATGCGCATCGGGCGGCAATGACGGTGGCGCGTTCACCGCTGGTCAAAACAGCGCTGTTTGGGGCCGATGCTAACTGGGGCCGGGTGGTGTGTGCCCTGGGCTACAGTGGCGCTGAACTCGATCCACAACGACTGACACTGCATTTCAATGGCCTGCCGGTATTTGCCCACGGGTTGCCGCTCGATTTCGATGAGGAGGCGGCGCATCGTTTGTTGGATGTACCAGAGGTATTGATCGATATAGATCTCGGTCTGGGTACTGGCAGTACTACAGTATGGACATGTGATCTTTCGTATGAATATGTACGGATTAATGCTGAGTATCGGACGTAGAACGTGCGGCATGCGGTGTCTTCAGATGACAGGTGACAGATACACAGGCTGGATGAAATCGTTCACCGTTCTCTGTTCATGATTCAAGGAAAAACAGGCATATGAGCCATCAGTTGTGGGGCGGGCGTTTTGCGACACCAACCGCCGATGATATGCGCCAATTCAACGACTCGTTTCGGTTTGATCGACGGCTGGCGGATGCTGACATCACTGGTAGTGTGGCCTGGGCACAGGCGCTGGCGGCTGCGCATGTGATAACCGACGTAGAGTGTGCTACGTTGGTGCATGGGCTAAACCTGATCCGTCGGGAATTTGCTGAGGGTCGCTTTCTGTCTGCTCCTGGTGATGAAGATATTCATACCGCTGTCGAACGGCGTCTGCTCGAACTGGTGGGGCCAGTCGCTGGCAAGTTGCACACTGGTCGCTCGCGCAACGACCAGGTAGCAACAGATATGCGCATCTTCTGCATTGAGGCCGGTCAGACGTTGCAGGCAGAACTATGCCATCTCCAGCAGGCGTTTCTACACCAGGCCGAACAGCATACAACGACCCTGATGCCGGGCTACACCCATCTGCAACGTGCTCAGCCGATCACGTTTGGGCACTGGTGCTTGGCATATGTCGAGATGTTTGAGCGTGACCGGCAGCGACTGGCGGATGCTATAGATCGTACACGGAGCCTGCCGCTGGGGGTGGGCGCACTGGCTGGCAATAGCCTGGGCGTGGATCGGTCGGCACTGGCAGCACAACTGGTGACAGCGCAGGGGGAAATACCTTTTACGACCGTAGCGGCCAATTCGTTAGATGCGGTTGCTGACCGTGATTTTGTGGTCGAGTTGCTTTTTGATTGTGCCATGATTGGCATGCATCTCAGTCGCATGGCCGAAGACCTCATCCTCTACAGCAGTGCCGAATATGGCTTTATCGAACTTGCGGACGAGTATAGCACCGGCTCAAGTCTGATGCCGCAGAAGAAGAATCCTGATAGTATGGAACTGTTGCGTGGCAAGAGCGGGCGGTTGATTGGCAATCTGGTCACGTTGTTGACCGTCCTCAAGGGCACACCTCTGGCCTACAATAAGGATTTGCAGGAAGACAAGGAACCGCTGTTTGACAGTCTGGACACCTTGCAACTGGGATTACGAGTGGCGGCGGCAGCCGTGATGACGCTCGTGGTGCATCCCAAGCGGATGGCTGCCGCGCTGGATGATGCAATGCTGGCGACGGATCTGGCCGATGAACTGGTACGCCGTGGCGTACCTTTTCGTGAAGCCCATGGCAAGATAGGGCAACTGGTGCGACAGGCAATGGCTCAGGGCGTTAGTCTACGGCAGTTACCACTGGAAGCTTATCAAGCGGTGCATACCGATCTCGATCCGTCGATCTATGCACTGTTTGATTTTACGCGCAGCGTGATGCACAAGAATAGCCTGGGTGGTACTGCACCGGAGCGTGTAGCCGAACAGGTGGCTGCCTGGCGACAACGCCTTGTGCGCATATCCGAGTGAAATGTTTACCCTTTATATTCACCGGGCCTTTATGGCTTTACGACCTGATACAGGATTGCTATAGAGATACTACATAGCTCCCGCTGAACGCTTCATGTTCCTGGAAGCAACGACTGCAAAAGGCGGCCCCAAACTGGTTGAAACCGGGCCGCGGGTTTGTGATGATATGGTGGATCATTTGCCGGATATGGAGTTGAATCTGATATAACAGGGTGCCTCGCATGGTAAATAGAACTGAACTGACCCCGCTGCAGCAGTGGCGCATGCAGGCTCTGAACTGGATATTGCAGATAGCACTGGTGGTTGCTACACCGACCGCCGTGCTGACGGGGATAAATGCATTTTCGAGTGGACGCCTGGTACAAGGGGCAATTTACCTTGGTGGCTTTGTTGTCATTGCTATTCTCACATTCGCCCGGCATATCCCATTTGTGATACGGGCCGGGTTTGCCCTCGCTATCTGTTATGGTGTTGGGCTGACTGCCCTGGGTGTAACCAGTGTGTTTGGCACTGGCCCGATGTATATAATGACCTTTATCCTGCTGGCGGCCTTTCTGTTTGGTTTGCGGGTAGGAATCGTGGCGGTGTTGCTTAGTGTACCACCGCTTCTCTGGGCAGTTACTCTGGTACTCTCCAATGGGCCTTTTGTGGCCTCGGCCCATGAGATATTGCATACACCTATGTCTCTGAGCATCAGTGTACTAACCCTGTTAGGGATCAGCATCCTGTTTCTGACGGCGATTGTGTCACTGGCGAGCCGCTTGAGCCAGAGTTTGCAGAGTGCGGAGCAATTGTTCAGTGCCGCCATAAGCGCGCAGCGTCAGGCGGAGGAGCAAGCCGTGATGCTGGCACAGCAGGTGGAAAAACTGGAACAGCAATATCAGAAGGAGTATCAGTTGCGCAGCCTGGTGGCGACGTTGGAGGCACCCATAGTCACGCTGGCTAAAGGTGTGCTATTAGCGACTATTGTGGGTATCATCGATCAACAGCGATCACAGGCGCTGGTGCAGCGCCTGTTGCAGGTGGTCTATGATCAGCATGCGCATACACTGGTGCTGGATGTGACGGGTGTGGCGACAATAGATGACCAGGTGGCCCATACGCTGGTACAGGCAACACAGGCCCTGTTTTTGCTAGGATGTCGGGTGGTTATGACCGGGGTAACGGCGCAGGTCGCGGCGACCATCGTTCAGCGCGATATGAACACCACAGGATTGGTGACGGCGCAGTCACCACAAGAGGTGTTGGGGATGTTCAACACTATCCACCAGAATGTGGTATAATCCGCCCCTTGTAGTTTGTGTGTATTGCACAAAAGGAGACAAGAAGAAGTTATGCAGAATGTCTCTGTTGCACTGTATCAACCACCAGCGACGTTGACGCAATTGTTTGTATCGCCGCAGACGGATGCGGTAGTGCGACGGGCCCATGTGCGTGATGTCCCTCGCCTGTATGAGCTGATCAATTATTATGCAGCACGAGGTGATATGTTGCCTAAAACACTGGATCAGCTCTATAACCGGATCCGCGAGTTTCATGTGGCCGACGTGGAAGGTGAGGTTGTAGGCTGTGCCGGGTTGAAAATCACCTGGCAGGATCTGGCTGAGGTGGTGAGTGTCGCCGTGCATCCTGAATTTCAAGGGCGCGGATTGGGTCGGCGCCTGGTTGAGTCATTGCTCGTTGAGGCACAGGAGATGAATATCGCCTCGCTGTTTACACTGACACTACAGGTGGGCTTCTTTAGTCGTCTGGGCTTCCGTGAAGTGCCACGTCTGCATTTGCCGCATAAGATCTGGCAGGATTGCTCAGGTTGTTTTAAGCAGGATCGTTGTGATGAAGTGGCAATGGTGCGTTCTGTATTGTAAGCTGTGATGCACTTTGTGAGCTATAGTATGTTGTGGTGTGAGGCATCGTAGCTGGCTGAACTCAGCAGTCAGGCTAAAGGTGATCGGTGAGAACCAGGACAGCAAAGAAGGAGAAGGAACCACGTCGTATGTCAGATATTGATAGTCTTACCGCCCAGATGCAAGCCCTCAAAGCCCAGTTGCAGCAGGAACGTCTTTATTTTCAGCAGCTTATTAATCATTTCCTGGCCGTAATCTACTTTCGTGATGTTAATGGACACTTCACTCTGTTCAATCGAAACCATGCTCGTATCCTCAATTGTGAGCCTGAAGATCTGGTGGGCAAGCAAGGCTATGATCTGTTTCCTAAAGAGATGGCTGCAGTGTTTCGTGAAAATGATCGCCGTGTGTTAGAAACGGGTGAAGTTCTCGATTTTCCTGAACAAGCTCCCCAGGATGATGGAATGCACACCTACCGCTCGATCAAGTTTCCTATCCGTGATGAACATGGGGTTATTATTGGTATCGGGGGAATCTCGATTGACATCACTGACCAGCAGCAAATCATCGAGACCCAGCGCGAAACGCTGCGCGAACTGTCGACTCCGCTGATTCCGCTGACTGATCAGGTGGTCATTATGCCGCTCATCGGTACCATCGACAGCCAGCGGGCGCAACAGATTATGGAGGCGTTGCTCACCGGTGTGGCGCAATACCAATCAGAACTGGTGATTATTGACATTACGGGCGTACAGGTCGTGGATACACAGGTGGCTCAGGCACTCGTGAGTGCGGCCCAGGCGATACGCTTGCTGGGGGCAAAAGTGATGCTGACCGGTATTCAACCGCAGATCGCTCAGACGCTAGTACATCTGGGTATTGATCTGAGCGGCATTGATACGCGTAGTAGCCTGCAAGCAGGCATTGCCGCTGCACTGCGCAATCTTAAGGAGATGACCTGACTGTTCAACGTCGCCAGCAGTTATCATTCGTCAGTGCGTTTTGTTTCGGTATCACCTCAATCTATATCCTCATGCGCGATGCGCTGCCGGCGGGTCGTACTGGTGTACTGGTGCCGATGCTCCCGTGTCGGCACCGACCCGCGTTCTGAAAGCGCTTCAACCACGTCTCTTCCTCCCTGGAATGTACAGACTGCATACCTCGCTTCGTTATCGCATCGGTTGCACAGGTATGGTATAGTTGCGGAGTGCGATGAACATTTTTTCATCATTGTATGAGGAGACTATATCCCAATATGAGTGAACACATCCGCGATGAGTACGAGACTGTGGCTGAACAGTATAATACGTCATTCCAGCTTGCCTATCGCATCCACGTCGAACAATACACGACGATGCAGGCGCTATCTCAGATCGGTGGAGTAGCGGGCAAAACTGTCCTGGACATAGCCTGTGGAACGGGGCATTATACCCGTCTGCTACGCCAGCAAGGTGCCACACGCGTCGTGGGCATTGATCTGTCGCCAGACATGATTCGCGTGGCGCAACGGACAGAGCAAGAGAATCCGTTGGGTGGAATTACGTATCATGTGGCCGATGCCGGGGCATTGGATGCATATGGAACCTTTGATCTAGCCGTCGCCGTCTATCTGTTTCACTACGCACAGTCGCCGGCGCATCTGAGGAACATATGTCAGGGTATTGCGCACAATTTGCGTTCAGGCGCAACGTTTGTGACGTATGGCTTGCACCCGAATCTATGTCTGCAACCGGATTATTATCTACAATATGGGGTCAATATTTTTGCTCCGACGACGCCCCTTCAGGATGGCGATCAGTATGCGTTTGCCTTTCGTATGCAAGATTCCTGGTCGCCACAGATCCCAGTGTACTACTGGTCATTTCAGGCCATGGAGCAGGCGCTCCAGCAGGCCCGGTTTACCAATATCAGGTGGCAAGACGCACAGGTCGCTGCTGAAGGTATAGCTGAACATGGCAGCGAGTTCTGGCGTGCCTATCAGGACTGCCCACACTGTACGCTCTTGATTGCCAACAAGCAGTAACCTAACAGAGACGTTCGCTGGCACGCCTGCCAGATCAGGGGACGGCGTTTCACATCAGGACATACGCGGTCGCTCGAATAAATAATACATCCAGATCTTTACTCGGTGGCATGGTCAACTGGTCTTTTCTCCTGTGGCAGAGGGATATTTTTCTGGAACGTAGGGACAAATTGTGAGCCTCATGTTTCGCTTTCGGTGAAAAATGAGACCCACAAAACAGAGTACGTATCGCTCTGCCGCAGACGAAACCCATCTCGTGATGAACGACCACGTGCGTCCTGTAACCTGACACGAAGGACGCGGTGGCTTAAAGCTCCTGCTTTTTTCGCTTTCGACAGCTCTGCCAAAGGCGTAAAGGGAAGCTAACTATATCCCCGCGTAACCCGATCATTGTTCCACCGTTCCAGTGTTTATGACATCTCGCGACTTGAATAAAGGACAAAAGTACACCGTTATGAACCTGGAAATGGCAGTCAAATGATGCTAAGATAGAACCTGTACGCTGCGTACGCGAGCGAAACCTCGCGTATGGATTTAAGATACGAGGAGCTTTCTTATGTCACGCCCGACTTCAAACATGCAACATACTACTATCACTGTACCTTTCTGGTACCGGTGCTCGCTCGGATACACGCTGCTTTTGCTGGTACTGCTGTACCATACCACACTGAGATCACAACGTGAAGTGCAAGCTAGCAGCATATCGCCGTTGGCTACCCCAACACCGGTGCCCACGATAGTGGCAACTGCTGGAACGAACACTGAAACATCGCCAGTAACAGCAGTGTTTCAGCGTCGGATCTATCTGCCGCTTATTCTGACGACGATGATCGCCAGTGCTCCCTCTGCGCCGCCCACGGTGCAGCCGATGGGCTTACCCACCCCACTGCCAACATCCCCGACACCAACGGTGGCAGGTAGCTATTTTGCTGAACGGATGCTGTCACTGACTAATCAGCACCGTCGTCAGTATGGCTGCCCGGCACTCACCCTCAACATGCGACTGGCGACGGCAGCCCAACGTCATAGTGATGATATGGCCCGGCACGATTTCGTTGGTCACACCGGTGTAGACGGTTCAACATCTGCCGATCGCATTCAGCACACGGGCTATCAGGACTGGCAATGGGCCGAGAACCTAGCGGCTGGCTATCAGACGCCGGAGTCGGTCATAGAGTCCTGGATGCAAAGTGCCGAGCATCGCGACAATATCCTCAACTGTCATCTACGTGAGATCGGGATAGGCTATACCTATCGTGCCGGCACCACCTATATGCACTACTGGACACAAACGATGGCTCAGCCACAATAAATAGTACATGGCTCGCTGCAGAATGCCAGGAACGCCTGCCGCTCTGGGAGGGACTCAAGTCTTTCGAACTATATTGTGCGTAACCGTTCAGGTGATACCTGCACCAGCAGGGGCGCGGGGGTCTGCGGCTTCCCCAAACCGTTGGTTCGGCCCGTCAAAACGGGCCGAACCGAGGAGCCTCCCGGAGGGGCCATCCCTCTCCCGACCACCCCACCTGAACGATTACTATTGTGCTGCCGAATGTAGGGGGTACGATGGTAAGCCTCCCTGTGAACAGGGAGAACACCCCAGTGCTGGCAAAAGAGCTCTGTGAGACGATAAAAAACCTCTTGTAAAAACGCGAAGGGGGTAGAATTGCACGCACGCATTGTTTCACAGCCTTGCGCTGACGGATTGATCTACTTGCCGACCGTGTGTAGGGACTGCCGATTTTTACAATGACAGGTGGTACAGAGATCCTTGATTATTGATGTGAACCATCAGGATCATTCCCGATCTCCACCCAGTCGCCCGAATGTGCACTTGAGAGTCGCACGGCATCTACCACCTGCTGGACACACAGGCCGTCGCGAAACGTGGCGGCGGATGTCAGTGCGTTCGGATTGCCTTCCAGTGCAGTACGCAAGGCATGCGCCAGATATACCGTTGCCTCGGCAAAGCAGGTAAAGCTGCTATGCCGTAATCCCTCAAACCAGCGGGGAAACGTAATGCTGTGCGGTGGCGTAACATCGCGGAATTCCTCGTCAAAGCGGGCATACAGCAATTGTCCATCAATAAACCTCAGGCTGCCTTCATCACCATGTAAAGTGAGGCTCTGTGGCTCCTCGACCCGGGCTACCATACTGGCGATGACCACGGCTACGCCACCGCGCTTAAACCGCAGATGAAAAGTCGCAAAGTCATCAGCCGTCACTGAGCGCAGGTTTGCTGATGTGAGCTGGCCCGATTTGTCACGGGGACGCTCGGTGATAAAGGTGGTCAGAAACCCCTGGGCTGAAGCCACTTCATCGTTGAGCAGATATCGCAGCAAGTCAATCTGGTGAGTGCTGATTGTGCCCAGAACACCGCCGCCCTGGGCAGCATCGCTCCACCAGTTCCATGGCTGACGCAAGTTGGCACGCACACTGGCAATTGCCCGCACTTCAGCACGCCGAAACTGACCGATCGCGCCTTCAATGACCATCTGTCGCGCAGCTTGCAAGGCCGGCAAAAAGCGGAGTTCGTGATCAACCAGTGTCAGTTGGGCCGGGCGGGTACTGGCCGCCTGTACCATCGCCCGTGCTTCCCCCACATGTAGCGCCATAGGCTTCTCGCAGAGAACATGTTTGCCCGCCTCTAGCGCAGCCAGAGCCATCTCGCAATGTGTACTCGGCGGAGTGACAATACTGACCAGGGTAACATTATCGCAGGTCACCAACCGCCGCCAGTCAGTTGTCGCAAATGGTACAGCTAACTGATCAGCTGTACGCCGTGTCTTCTCAGGATTGCGACCAGCAACAGCCACCACATTGAGACCAGCCACACGAAAGGCCGGTAACTGAACCAGAGTACCCCAGTTCGTCCCAATAATGCCAATACCGACAGGCTTCATCCCTCGGCGGTGGTTGGATCTATCATCGCGGCTATGCGGGCTATACGGTTAGCCGGGAACGCGCCCAGGCGCGCATGCTTACGCACCAGATCCTCGTTGGGTGCAATATAGACGCAATAGATCTTATCATCTGTGACATAACTCTCGATCCACTGAATCTGTGGCCCCATCTGCCCCAGCACATCGCAAGACCTTTGCGAAATGGCCTGTAAATCCTGCGCAGACAGGTTGCCGGCGCCGGGCAACTCACGTTCGATAATATATTTTGGCATAAATTTGATCTCCTTCAACGTGCCTGTCTGAGCAGGCAGTACATCGTATGCCTGGGAAAGTCCATATCGATTGGCAAGCGGGGCAGGCGTGGATCTCTGGTATCAAGTGTCACCTGCTATCAGCACTTTCAATTGCTCCAGTTGCGTCAGTGCCTGCACAAAAGCGGCATAAGCATTGTCGGGGAGCTGACGGTTAGCCAGAAAGCGCTCCAGCGCGACCCCAATTGGATGGGTTCCATCTATGCTACACACGAATGACACCAGATCATGCGAGTAGAGAAAATAGAGGCGACGATTATCATAGCGATAAATCAGCCCACCAAAGCGTTCCGGGCGAATAACCGCCTCACGTGAGAGGCGATAGTAGGTATCCAGGTTCATCATACCTTTTCCATAAGAAACAAACCGAAGAGACACCGCTTATTTCAGCATCAACCCGGCATCAACTTTCAGTTCCTGCCCCGTGATATGACACGCTTCATCTGACGCCAACCATAGGGCTGCATTGGCGATTTCTTGCGGTTCGACCAGGCGCACTGGCAGCAAATTGTCGGCATAGAGTTGTTCGACCAGTTGCTCCTTTGATATACCGGCAGCGGCAGCCATGCCATCAATCAGCGCGGTATTCACACCGGTCGGATGAAGAGTATTGACTGTGATTCCAAATTGAGCAACTTCCAGCGCCAGCGAGCGTGCCAGGCCCACCACGCCCCACTTGGCCGCACAGTAATGGGAGAGGCCCGGCATACCTTTTAAGCCCGCCACGGATGAGGTCATAATGATCCGTCCTCCTGTGCGTTGCTCAATCATCTGCGGCACCACATAACGGACAGCCAGCCAGTAGCCCTTGAGATTGACATCAAGCATGATGTCCCACCATTCTTCGGTGATATCCCAGGCCAGAGCCATATCAGCAATCCCGGCATTACAGATCAGAATGTCAATACGGCCAAATTCGTGAATGGCTTGCCCGACAGCATGGGCCATCTCGCCTGCGTTCCGCGTGTCAGCCACGATGCCCAGAGCACGACGGTGGTGTGCGCGTACCTGGCTGAGCGTTTCGTCCAGATCGGATCGGGTGGAGAGCGCATAGCGAGGGTACGGTAGATTCTTGCAGATGTCGACAGCCACAATATCCGCGCCTTCAGACGCCATGGTTGTGGCGTGCGCACGACCCTGACCTCGCGCTGCGCCAGTGATAAACGCGACTTTGCCGTCTAGTTTACCCATATGTACCACCCATCCGTCTGTCTGTTAAGCCAACCGATACAACTTAATAGACTCCACACATGCCGTCAATGCTGACTTCTTCTATTACCAGTTCGAGCATAATCTCTGGTCTGGTAGCCGGTGAGGATCCTTGCACTTCAACTGGCCGGATCACTGGATGCGCCTGATCTGGATCGGGCGTCATGAGCGGTTGTTCGGGCGTGATGAGTTCGAGTTGAGAGCGAATCATAACTACAGGTACTCCTATATTCTGGTCACGAAAACGGTCATACCCTCATCTTAGCATTGCCCTCGCAAGTTGTAACTCACCGCCCGCATAATTCATAACCGATCGATCGGGTAGTGCATTACTATCCAGTCGATCAGGGGAGGCATGTTAAACAGGTGTTGACGTGGCCGAAGATGATTTGTATAATTCTACCTATCAAAACAGTTTCTTAATCTATCGCTTGCACCAGGACACGAGTGATTTTCGCCAGAACCTGTGAAGCCTGTGCTGAAGCAATGGTGTGACCTGAGACAGAGGAGGTCTCTGGACGATGCGCAGAGAGGCGCCTGGCAGCATTCCTCAAGTACTCATCTTGTCTGTTCCAGTGTGTCGCCCGACGCATATATATGTCTGGCAATTTCTTTTTGGGTATACGCAAAGAATATTCGGTGACATCAGTGTCTCTCCGGATACGATCATGGTGGGCACGGTTGCTGCATGTCAGAAGAGACGACACACAACTATAGCGTCGAGGCCTGCCTGCTCTCTCACCCGTTAGCCTGGCTGGTCACTCAACACCAATTGGTTGCGATTGCGCTATCACAACTATACCAGGATAGGAGCTATGCAGGTCTGCAAATTTGTTGCGCCAGAAATTATTTTTGGTTCTGGTACGCTATCGCAGGTAGGCAAGGCAGCTCGGCGTCTCGGTGCTAGCCGTGTCCTGGTGGTAAGCGATCCTGGCGTGATCGCCGCTGGCTGGCTAGAAAGCATGCTGCCGTATATCGAGGATGAACACCTGGACTATGCGGTCTGGTCAGGTGTGACCCCTAATCCCAAGGACTATGAGGTGGAGGCTGGTGCCGCGTATTATCAACGCCACGGCTGTGATGCCTTGATTGCCCTGGGGGGCGGCAGTTGTATTGATGCAGCCAAGGGTATTGCCATTTTGAGTACCAATGGTGGGCGTATCCATGCTTATGAGGGTATCGACAAGATCAAACGTCCTCTGCCCCCCATGGTGATGGTGCCAACGACCGGCGGGAGTGGGGCCGATGTTTCGCAGTTTGCGATCATTACGGATACGACGCGGCGGATCAAGATGACGTTGATCTGTAAATCGCTGATACCCGATATTTCGATTACCGATCCGTTATTGTTGACCACAAAGGATGCCTATTTGACCGCCAGTATCGGAATGGATGCTCTGACGCATGCAATTGAGGCCTATGTTTCGCTGGCAGCAACTTTTTTAACCGATGTGCAAGCATTGCGCTCGATCCAGTTAATTTTCACGCACCTGCAGGCATCGGTTACTAGCATGGAAGATCTGGTGGCGAAAGACGCAATGGCACGTGGCAGTCTGCATGCTGGTCTGGCTTTCTCGAATGCTATACTGGGTGCTACGCATGCGATTTCGCATCAAATTGGCGGCATGCTAGATAGTTGTCATGGTGAATTAAATGCGGTACTGTTGACCTATGTGATGGAATTTAATCTACGGACTTGCCCGGCCCGTTATGCCAACATTGCCGAGGCCATGAATATCAACATCAGTGGCATGAGTACCCTGGAGGCCGGGCAGAGTGCCATTGCTGCGGTGCGGCGACTGGCGCGGAGTATCGGGTTACACGCGCGTCTGGCCGATTTTGGTGTCACGGAGGAACTTATACCGGTCTTGAGTGCAACGGCAATGGCTGATGCATGTATGGCGACCAATCCGCGTGAGGCAACATGCGAAGAAATTGCGGCGTTGATCCGATCCGCGCTGTAGCGGATGTAGAGAGAAGGGCTGAGGTATGGAGGCACTGCCGCGTGAACACTTGATCGAGAACCTGATTGGTATCAAGTCATCCCGCCAGACCTACTACAGCGCCTATCGCGAGCAAGAACGGCGCTTAGATCGGGCAATCACTGCGATTGCCGAAATCTCGGCTGCACTCTGTAATACGACTGATGGTGTGCCCGCGCTGGTACGGGCTGTGGTGCAGGTGGCAGCGCAGCACTTTGATGCCCAGTGGGCGGTCATCACCTTAACAACCGAGACGGTGCAACGCTGGGTAGCGTGCCGTGATGCTGAAGGGACGGTGGTGCTAGAGTCATGCTGGATACCCCACCTGTTTGATCAGATTATGTGTGAGGTGATCGAGCAGCAGCAATTGGTTATTCTGCGCGACGATGGCTTGCCGATAACACTGGGAGCACCGATGTGCCTGCGCGATCAGGTAATCGGTGTGCTGGCAGTGGCACCCGCACCGGGCTTTCCGCTTGATGAACGTGAAATATCGGTTTTGCGTACGCTAGCCAATCATGCGGCGGTAGCTTTTGAAAATGCGCGTCTATATGAAGAGAGCGAGCGATTGCGTGCACACGTAACCACGCTGTATGAAGAGGCCTGTCGCCAGAAAACTGATGTGGAGGAGAAGAATCGCCAGCTCCAACGTGCCCGGCGCTGGCTGGCCATGGCACGCCAGAACGAGATTCTCAACAATGAACGGAACCGTATTGCACGTGAGTTGCACGATAGCGTCGCCCAACATTTGATCGGTATCGGTATGCATCTAGAGTGGTGTCGGGCGCAACTGAGCGACCATGCGGTGGTCTATGAACGTATCTGTACCGCCAAAGAGTTAGCACGCAATGCTATCACCCGTATGCGTGCCGCTATTTTTGAATTATCAACCATCCATGGGAGTCAGTCAGGATTGGCAACCATGGTGCATGAACTGGCGCAGGATTTTGAGAAGACCACCCATTTGCAAATTTATATTCAGGCTGATTCGCAACCTTTGCCGTTGTCGGCCGAGTTCGAGCATGCGATTTATCATATTGTACAAGAGGCTCTTTTTAATGTCTACAAACATGCGCAAGCACAGCATGTTACGATCACAATCCGCTATAAACCTGATACGATAGTAATCCTGATCGCCGATGATGGGATTGGTATTCCCAAAAAGCAGCTTGATCGAAGCTTGCATAGTCCTATCGAACAACGGACGACGCATTTTGGGTTGCACAACATGCGCGAGCGTGCGTCAGAATTGGGGGGAAAACTGCGAATAACCCGCCGCCGACGGGGAGGGACGACCGTGTGTGTGACGGTGCCCCTGCGTTCATTAGAGGAAAGGACGACCGATGAGCGCTCGAATACGGTTGATCATCATTGACGATCATAGTATTGTGCGGCATGGCCTGCGCTCGATCCTGGAACTAGAACAGGGTCTGGAGGTGGTGGGGGAAGCAAGTGATGCCACATCAGCCCTGGCGATGCTGAGTAGTGTTCAGCCTGACATTGTGTTGCTTGACCTGAGTCTGGGGGGACGTGGAACCACCGAAGGCCTGGAGATATGCCGCTCGATTACCCTGCAATATCCGCAGATGGCGGTGATTATCCTCACCACATTTCTTGAGGAATACCTGGTGATGCAGGCGATACGCAATGGGGCACGCGGCTATGTGTTAAAGGATGTGGATGCGGTTGACCTGGTGAAGATTGTACGGGCGGTCTATCGGGGTGAGTCAGCACTTGATACGCGGAGTGCGGCTCTGGTGATGAAAAATGTCTTGACGGGTAGCAACTTTCAACAACCGATTCTGGATCTGACTGAACGAGAGATGGAAGTGATCCGGTTGTTGGGGCAGGGACACTCGAATCGTGAAATAGGTGAACATATTGCCATTAGTGAGAGTACAGTGAAGTTTCACGTGCGCAAAATTATGCGCAAACTGGATGTGAATCACCGCACAGAGATTGTATACACCGCCGGTAAGCTCGGCTTGATTTGATCAGGAGGTCGTGGTGCAGGTTAATTTTTATGCGACCCTACGCCCAATTGTAGGTGCAAAGTCTATCGATGTGCCGTTACCAGAAGGAATCACGGTAGAAGAGTTACTCGCGGACATTATTGAACGTTATCCTCAATTGCACAGCGAGTTGTTTGATGAGCAGGGGGCGTTATATCGTCATGTACATGTATTTATCAATGGGCGAGATGCACCTTTTCTGGCCAATGCGCTGGAAACAGTGTTGACCAGCAATGATACCATCGACATTTTTCCAGCGGTGGCGGGTGGATAAGATTGATGTGATGGCACAACACTAGCTAGAAATCCGCCATATCCCGATCTGGTGGCTGCAACGCTATCTGGAAGGACAAATGAGATTGGACAGGATGGCTGGGCATATGGCTCGGGTTGGAAGGAGCGGCTGACCCGGAGAAGAGGCGCATGGTCATGCGCCTCTTCTTTCAGCTATCCCAGGTAAAAAAGGCGTCTGGTACGCATGACCACGTACGCTCTGGTGTGAAAAACCTGTATTTACTATCCCTTCTGCCAGTTGGATAAAACTGGCAGAGGTACGCTTTGTGGCTTTGTGGCGATGAGAATCTGTTTAGATAATCTCCAACTCTTTCAGTTTAGCTTCTGGCACAACGCCATTTACCCACCCACGTGCGGCATAATACTCGGCTAGCATCTCATTCAGTTCACAGACATGGCCCTGTGAGCCAGGCATCGTGGAAGGCTCATCGGTAAAGCGCGCTGGCAAATAATCGCTGCCTTCGCCAATGCCAGCCAGGTTGTTGTAGTAGCGTTCCAGGTTGTAGATACGTTCACCAGTACGCATAACATCATCTACGGTGAAGGGAATGCCAAGCATTGCACTGTATTGGGCAGCATATTCTTCGGCCCCTTCGGCGAATGCGCTGAACTTGCATAGATCAAGGCTATCAGAAAAAGCATGTAAGTCCTGGAAGATCTTGGTTAACTCACCCTTGCCTTTCCAGGCCAGCGGATCGACCTTGATCGAGCCAAAGGGCGTGATACCCAGTTCTGCGGCTGGTGTATAGGCCCGCAAATGACAGGCACCGCGATTGCTGGTGGCATAGGCGATGCCCATCCCTTTCAGACCGCGCGGGTCATAGGCAGGAATAGACTGACCCTTAACAGTCATGGCAAGCTCAGCATGGCCGAAATGGGCGGCAACGCGTGCGGCACCTTCTGCCAGCACATCGCCAATGCCCTCGCGCAACGCAATTTTGGATACTGTTGCAACCATTGCCGCCTGGTCTCCCCATTGCAGACCTGGATCACCATTGGTATAGCCACGTTGCGTGGCTTCCATATAGACTGCCATCACGTTCCCGATTTCGATTGCATCCAGGCCATAGTCATTACACAGATCAATCATCTTGGCAACTGAAGCAATATCATCGTTGCCACAGTTGGCACCAACCGACCAGGCTGGCTCATATTCGACGCTCTCCATGCGGAGGCCAGCATACGGACCTTCTTTGATCTCGACTTCCTTCTTGCAAGCGACCGGGCAAGCGTGGCAGGTAGGGTCTTCGACCAGGATATGTTCTTTGACATACTCGCCGCTGATGCGTTCGGCTTTTTCGCCAAAGGCCGTAACCTGGCTGTTCATCGTTGGTAGCGCACCCATCGTATTGGTGATGTTCATCAACACATTGGTACCATAGACCGAGAGGCCACCTTTGCGGGGGCTGGTAATGTTTTTCTCGTCCATTATCACCGCCAGCGCCCGTTTATGTGCCGGGATCCAGGCATCACGATCTCTGGCTTTGGGCAGTTGCTTGGTAGACTTCACCACCACCGCTTTGAGATTCTTGCTCCCACCCACACAGCCGGTACCACCACGACCAGCAGCGCGATCATTCTCGTTCACCCAGCAAGCAAAGCGGGCGAGATTTTCACCAGCCTGACCAATGGCCGTTATACTGAGATCTTTGTCACCATACCGTTCTTTCAAAATAGGCATGACTTCATGAATGCCCTTCCCCCACAGATCTGAAGCATCCAGAATTTCCACCTGGCCATCATGGACATACACATAGACCGGCGTGCTAGCCTTGCCTTTGAAGATCAGGCCATCAAAGCCTGCCCAGCGCAGGCGCGCAGCTGACCACCCACCGATATGGCTATCGGTAACGGTGCCGGTCAGCGGAGATTTCGTGACAACTGCTTGCCGTCCACTCATATTAGCATCGGTTCCTGTCAGTGGGCCATTCATAAAACAGAGCAAATTATCGGGCGAGAGGGGATCAACTTGTGGACCATTTTCTAGAAGATAGCGGACACCTAGCCCCCGGGCCCCAACATATTTGAGTGCCCACTCTACGGGGATTGGTTTATATTCGACTGTCCTCGTCGTCAAATCAATATGCGCGATGCGATTGGCATATCCACCCAGTTCCATGTGGTACCTCCCTGTACTCATATCATTGGAGCGTATCATTTGACAGTTCCGTGTTGTAACACGGTTCAACCGCAACATATGGAGCGAACTAGAGCATCTGTATGCTAGGGATCGTTATTCGGGAACGCCAGATGTATGATACTAGCCAGTAAACCCCGGTCTATGTTAACTATCACCTCCCTGGTTCAAGGCGATTACGGCATAGTTGTATGTCACCCTGACATAAGGGCAGCGCCGGATTGACAAGACTATACTATGAAAATAGAGTCCTCCAGGTGTTTCTATCGTAGCATGTTTCTTGCACCTGTCACTCACCAGTCGCTCAATTAAACCCTGTCTTGAAGAACAGTCAGAGCACTATCCAGTTGGGTAGTGGGGATAGGGCTGCAAGCAGTACTTTGTTGAATCATTCACTGTCGCGTAGGGCGTTACCTTGAAGCCTGTCTAAAGATGAGCAGGGAAGAATATGAGGATCAAAGCCTCTCACTCACTCCCTTTTCAGACAGTTTCGTAAAATAACATTGCTCATGCTCTGAACGACCTGCGGAACTGCTATTCATAGGCATGGGAGCAAAGCATATAGAGTAGAACGTGCAAATTCCCAGCAAGAAGGTAGTAGCGAATGTTGCGAATTGGCAAGCGCGGCTATCAATACAGGCGCTTGCTTTCATCGTGGATCAGGCACCCGGTTATTTCTCCTCGTCGTAGAGTTTTTTACGGATTGCCAGCACCTCGTTGCGCAGACGCGAGTCGGCATTGATTTCCTCAGTGATTTTGTCGCATCCGTACATAATGGTGGTATGGTCACGCCCGCCCAGCAAGTTGCCAATATCGACCAGGCTGCACTCGGTCTCTTCACGGAGCAGATACATGGCCACCTGCCGCGGCAGCACAATGTTGCGACTGCGCCCGCGCCCTTGTAAGACCCGCATGTCCACGCCGTAGAATTCACTCACCGCTTGCAGGATCATTGTGGGCGTAACATGCTTACGGCGGGTATGATCAAGCAATTCCGCCAGGGCTGCTATGGCGACATCAACGGTAATCATCGGTATGTTATTCAGTTCGGCATAGGCCGCCACACGATTCAGGCTGCCCTCCAGTTCCCGAATATTGCTCTGGATCTTGTGCGCCAGAAAGTCAATCACTGCATCGGGAAACGGGGTCTTCATCTGTTCCGCTTTGGCACGCAGGATGGCCGTGCGAGTCTCTAGATCTGGAGACTGAACATCAACAATCAAGCCCCACTCAAAGCGGGATCGCAGGCGCTCTTCCAGCGTGACAATCGCCTTAGGGGGCCGGTCGGAACTGATGACAATTTGTTTGTTGGCCGAATGCAGCGTGTTAAAGGTATGAAAAAACTCTTCCTGGGTTGCATCTTTGCCAGCGATAAACTGAATATCATCGATTAACAACACATCAATGTTGCGATAGCGCAGCCGAAACTCCTCTGTTTGCTGGCGACGGATGGCGTTGATCAGATCATTCGTAAATTTTTCAGACGATACGTACAGAACATTGATCTCCGGGTCACGATCCAGAATGTAGTTGCCAATTGCATGCAGCAAGTGGGTTTTGCCCAACCCCACTCCGCCATACAGAAATAATGGGTTGTAGGCATGTGCCGGATGTTCAGCCACGGCAGCACATGCGGCATGCGCCATACGATTGCTGGAACCAACAATAAAGCTGGCAAAGGTATAGCGTGCGTTGAGCATACCTGCCCGCATAGCGCTTGACAGATCCAGTTGCACCATATCTGTATGCCCCCCATTGGTGGTTCCTGCAGATATGCCGGGCATTGTGAGCATACTATGGATGCCGTTGTGAGACGACACTGGTGCTGTTTCATGCTCTGCCGGCAGGACGACAGGGGTCGAGGACAACAACGATTCTTCCGCTTCTACCTCCGGTACTGCTGGTTGCACTTCTAGATGCGCTGTATGCTGCGGCGCAATTACGATCCGTACCTGTACTGGAAACCCGACCACATCGCCTAGCGAGCGCCGCACCGGAGCCATATAGCGGTTTTCCAGGCCTTCTTTGTGGAACGATGACACGGTGCCGATGGTGGCGATACCACTTTCAAGCGCCAGCAGGGTTGTGCCCCGTAACCAGGTATCAAATTCCTGGCGCGACGTTTGCATCTGCATCGTGCCCAGCGCTGCTTGCCAGATCTGGGTCAGGTTCACAGAGGCCTCCATTCTGCGGCCATACAAATCCAGAAAGGCGCACGCCAGGTACGCCTTTCGGCTGACTCAAGGGTCAATGAGAATCACAAAACCCACGTGTACGAACAGTGGATAGCGGTTGTATATCGGGCCGTGTGCTGATCATACCCGATCCATTCTATGATTTCAAGGAACATAACGCACAAAATCTATTAGCATTGCTTATAGTATCAATGTGTCATACAGCAAGCATGCTTACGATAACGATCACAGATGTCGGGGAAAATGTAGATAACCTGATTGTCTCTATGTGGATAACTCACTGGAGTGATCTCTATCCCGTTCGGCTCCGGGTCATTCTAGAGACTTCAGTCCTGTTATTGCGCGTGCAAACGCACGGCTGTTCTGTGTGTTCTGATTGTGGATAACACGTGGAGAATGTGGAAAAGTCCGAGTTTACGCAACCTTTACTATCATACTTAGGCGAGGCACGGAGTCGCCGAGGCGCAAAGATGCAAAGACGCAAAGGTTCTCAAGACCCGAGACAGAAAGCGCTGTAGAGCGATCCTCCAGGGGGCGAAGCCACGAGGCAACGAGGCACGAGGCGCACGGTGACGAGGTGCCCGGCGCTCCTATACCTCTGCACCTTTAGTTGCTTTGTGGCTTCGCGTTAAAAAAGGGGCGTGCGGCATCTCGTCACCACGGCGCGTCATTGCGTTGTCTCATCGCGCACCGCGTCTCTGCCCACTCCCTCCTCATCAGTAGCATCCGGGGGCGTGGGTATGTCCAGTGGCGGTAAGTCTTCCAGGCTGGTTAAGCCAAACTGGCGTAAGAATGTCGGGGTGGTAGCATATAAGATCGGTCGGCCCACGGTTTCAAGGCGGCCTACATCAGTAATAAGGTCTCGTGCCAGAAGAGCGCGAATGACACCACTGCTGTCGACACCGCGAATAACCTCGATCTGAGATCGGGTCAGCGGTTGCCGGTAAGCAATGATTGCCAGTACCTCCAGCGCGGCGGGTGAGAGGCGGGTGGTGGCCTGCACGCCTAGAAAGTGGGCTATGGTCAGTGCTGCTTCGGGTGCGCTGACCATCTGGATGGTATCGCCATGTCGTTGCAGGCGAATACCACGCTCATGGTATTCGTCTGCCAGTTGCGCCAGCGCTGTTTCGACTGTGTCAGCCGGTACTTGCAGCGTACGTGCCAGTTGCACCACGGTGATCGGCTCACCCGCGACAAAGAGCAGACTCTCGATTAACTGCCGGGTTGGTAGGGTCACCGGTGCTGTCACCAGTTGGGGTTCGGATGGTGTATGAGCCGATACGTTGACCGCTTCGTCTGTTTGAGCAGACGTATGGAGGAACGTACGTCCGTGCTCCTCTCCATGATCAACTGGGCGATCGAACCTGAACATCTCTTGATCAAGATCGGGATGATCCGCGGGTTCGGTAATGATCCCTGCCGATGCTGGCCATTGACATCGGGATAATACGGTGTTCAGGTGGTGCTGTCGGGGTACTTGCACCAGTCTCCACAACATAGTTGCCAGGTAGCGCGGTAGGTTACGTATGAGACGGTAATAGCTGATAATCATACGATAGATAAACAAACAGCAATCTCACATTAAATACGGCGGTACTGCTGAGAGCCTGGTGCCGGTGTCGATCTGGAGCGACGGTACCAGTTCCAGGATATCGGAATCGGTGTGTATCATGCTCGACACGCACGCCCCGGGCTTTGCAGGCCGTCTCTTGAACATGAACGTAAAACCTGTGATAAGATACCATACATCTACACCATAGCACCGGTATAGAAAGGAGGTTGGGCAATGGCCGATCTGTCAGTTGAGACCGCGCTTGAACGGATACTGGCGCATTGTCATCCGCTTGATACGCTGGAGATAGCCAGTGATGCAGCAGCTGGCTCTGTGCTGGCACAGGCAGTAATTGCGCCGCATTCCCTGCCACCGTTTGCCAATGCAGGTATGGATGGCTTTGCGATCCGGGTGGCCGATGTAGCCACGGCCACCTGTGAACATCCGGTGGTGTTGCCCCAGAGTGGCAATGTGCAGGCGGGTGGGCCACTGGTCGCAACGGTGGCACCGGGCACGGCGGTACGTATTATGACCGGTGCGCCGCTGCCAGAAGGGGCCGAGGCGGTAGTACCGCTCGAAGACGTGACAGAACTGGATAATGGACAGATCGCCTTTGCACGGCCCGTTCAGGCAGGGCGGCATATTCGGCCCGCCGGTGAGGATGTGCTGGCAGGTGCCGTGGCGATTCCAGCAGGCACGCTGCTGCGAGCAGCGGAGATCGGCTTACTGGCAGCGCTTGGCATTCCTTATGTGACGGTGGTACGCCAACCCAGGGTAGCGATCATCTCGACCGGTGATGAGTTACTGCTGCCGGGACAACCACTGGAACCGGGCAAGATTCGTGACGCGAATGCGCCTGCGCTGGCAGCATTTGTGATCGAGCAGGGGGCGCAACCGTTACCGATGGGCATTGTGCGTGATCAACCAGGCGCGTTGCGTGCCAGGATTGATGCGGCACTGCAAGCCAGGGCTGATTTCATCCTGACTACGGCAGGCGCGTCGGCTGGTGATTACGATATTGTGAGCCAGCTCATGACCCAGGAAGATGCGCTCGAAGTCTGGCGTGTCAACTTGAAGCCAGGTCGACCGCTGCTGTTTGGCTTGATTCAGGCTCGGCAGTCATCGACAACAGGCGGAACACAGCGTGTGCCGTTGCTCGGTCTACCGGGCAACCCGGCCTCGGCGTTAATTGTGGCCGAACTGTTTGCCCGCCCGGCAATCGCTCGCCTGCGCGGGCTGGCTGACGTGAGTCGACCTCGGGCACAGGCCAGGTTGGATGTGGCATTGAAGGGTGACCAACGCCGCCGCTATGTCCGAGCGCGGCTAGAATGGGATCATGGCCACTATCGTGCGATTACACAGGGCATCGGCAGCGGTAGCGCATCGCTAACAACGCTTGTGCGCGCCAATGCGTTATTAATCATCCCCGAAGGTACAGGCGAAGTACCGGCCGGGAGCATGGTTGAGGCGATCTGGTTGTAGATACATTTGTTGTTTGATTGGATAGAGAACAGGAGCGGTGTATGCCCGCACTTGAACCACATATTAATATCTGGTTTGAATGCGAGGGCCAGGTGGCATTAAGTGGCTGGCGGGTGTTGCTGATGGAGGCCATAGCCGAAACCGGTTCGATTTCCGCCGCTGCCGAGCGTATGCAGGTACCCTACCGAGTCGCCTGGAACAAGATCAAGGAAATGGAGCAGCATCTGGGTGTTGAACTGGTGCAAACGCGGATTGGTGGGGCAGACGGTGGGGGCGCGCAGCTCAGTCCCGCTGCCGAAACGTATATCCACAGCTATCGCCAGTTCAGCGCAGGATTGGAGGAGTGGGTGCAACAGCGATTTGCCGCAGTTTTTGTAACGTGTATGCTTTCCCTCTCACCCGAGCACGGGCATCTCTACCCGCACCAGTGACTCAACCGCACCAATGTGCAGCCGTTAATGTGTTGTCTGGCATTCCCGCAAGGAGTGGTATAATAAGGCTTCCTATCAGCGTTATGATCAAATTGCATAACGCTATACGCACAGGAGGTCAAGCGATGTCTATGCGGCATCGAATCGTTTTGCTGGTGATGCTGATGTTGTTCATAGGCGGCTGTGGTGCCACCAATTCACCGAGGGGAGCAATTCCCAATGCGCATGCACCAGCGATCGTGCGCCTGGCAACGACGACCAGTACCGCTGATTCGGGTTTGCTGGAGGTCATTCTGCCCGCTTTTGAGCAGCAATACAATGCACGGGTGGAGGTGATTGCGGTGGGCACAGGCCAGGCACTCAAGTTGGGCGAGAACGGCGACGCTGATGTGGTGCTGGTGCATGCTCGCAGCCACGAAGATGCGTTTGTGGCAAAAGGGTTGGGCATCAATCGCCGCAATGTGATGTACAACGACTTCGTTCTCGTCGGCCCGGTGACCGATCCGGCTGGTATTGCGGGCATGCCTCTGGCAGCAGAAGCATTCCAGACCATCGCAGATACTGCGGCCACGTTTGCCTCACGCGGTGATGACAGTGGTACGCACTCAAAAGAGTTGACTATCTGGCACAGCATTGGTATTACCCCCACGGCGGAACTGAACTGGTATCAGTCCCTGGGTCAGGGCATGGGCGAAACCCTGATCACTGCCAATGAGCAATTGGCATACACACTGGCTGATCGTGGGACGTATCTGGCGTTGCGGGATAATCTGCCCAATCTGACGATTGTGGTGGGCGGTGAGACGATCGAGGATAACCACGACCCGGCCTTGCTCAACCCCTATAGTGTCATCCTAGTTAACCCGGAACGCTATCCTGATATACAGGCGGAGCTGGCGGAACAGTTGGCCGCCTGGCTTGTAACGGATGAAACACAGGCACAGATTGCCACCTTTGGGATCGATGCCTACGGTCAGCCGCTCTTTTTTCCAGGCATGGCTCAATAGGGGAGTGTGGAGCCAACCGTGGAAGATCTGTTCAATGGCTTGCAGCAGGCGCTGGCGCTGATTCTGGACGGTGATAGCGAAACCTGGCAGATTACGCTTCTGTCGCTCCAGGTATCGGGAGTGGCGCTGGCATTTAGCACCTTGATAGGTATTCCGCTGGGAGCGTTGTTGGGTTTACGCTCGTTTCAGGGTCGCCGCCTGGTAATCGCGCTGATCTATACCGGAATGGGCTTTCCGCCAGTGGTGATTGGTCTACTGGTCTATCTGCTGCTCTCGCGTGCGGGGCCGCTCGGCTTTCTGGGCTGGTTGTTTACACCGTCAGCGATGATCCTGGCACAGACGATCATCAGCTTTCCGCTGGTGGCAGGCTTTACAATGGCCGCGGTCATGAGTGTCGATCCAGCGTTGCGCACGCAGGTCACCTCCCTGGGTGCCAGCACTATGCAGACCACGTTCGCCATCTTGTGGGAGGCACGGACGGGAGTGATCATCTCGGTCATCGCTGGCTTTGGTGGGATCATCTCCGAGGTGGGCGCGGTGATGCTGGTAGGAGGCAATATCCAGGGTTCGACGCGGGTATTGACCACAGCGATTGTGTTGGAAACACGCAGGGGGCGGTTTGATCTGGCACTGGCGCTGGCGTTTATCCTGCTGGCAATTATGTTTGCGATCAACCTGCTGATACTGCGGTTACAGGGCAAGCTGGACTGAGACGTCTTCAGGAGATAGGTGACAGGGAACAGGGATCACATCATTTTAACGCAAAGACGCAAAGGGGCGAAGGCGCAGAGATCGTTGGTACCACAATGAGGCATGAGACGCGAGACGCTGCGAAGAGTTGGAGCATTGGAGCGGCGCAAGCGGCACGAGACAAGGCGAGGCGGTGAGGAGGCGAGGAGGCGAAGCGCGAGATTTTGCACGCGTAGGCGTCTTCCAGGTCGTGGCCAATAGAGAAGTGAGGAGGCGAGGAGGCGAAGCGCGAGATTTTGCACCACGAAATAGCGTAGGCGCAGCAGCGGTAGATGGCGAGCCGTAGACATGATGTGGCATCCCGCGGCTGCGCCCCTTAGCGGTTCAACGCGCACCGAGACCAGGCAGCGAGGCGAGGATGCGAGGGGTTGAGATCATGGGTCGGTTAAGTGTGTATGAGGAGAACGGTATGAGCTATCAACGCAGGGTTGCGCCAGTAGCCGATGAACTTGTGCTAGCACCGCAGCCAATCTATCGCGTCGAAGGAGTGCAACACCGCTATCGCAAGCGCATAGTGCTGGATATTCCGGCACTGGAGGTACAACGGGGCGAGATTCTGGCGCTGGTGGGGCCTTCGGGGGCGGGCAAGAGTACACTGCTACGCCTGCTGAACTTCCTGGAAGCGCCGACTACGGGCTGTATTCACTTCCAGGGCTATAGCGCCAATGGCAATAGCCGGGTGCCACTGGCCCTGCGCCGTCAGGTGACAACGGTGTTTCAGCGCCCGGTGTTGCTCAGTACCACAGTGCTGAACAACGTAGCCTATGGCTTACAGTTGCGGGGAACGGCGCACGCCCGGCGTATTGCTACTGATGCACTGGAACAGATCGGTCTGGCACACTTGATCGACAAGCCGGCGCGTACGCTGTCGAGCGGAGAGATGCAGCGCGTTGCGCTGGCACGGGCGATGGTGATCAAGCCGGAAGTACTCTTACTCGATGAACCAACGGCCAGTCTCGATCCGGCCAACGTACAGCTCATCGAACAGGCGATTACCACGATCCATCGCCAGCGAGTTCCCACAATAGTGCTGGTGACGCACAACATCTTTCAGGCCCGCCGCCTGGCAAAACGGATTGCGCTGCTCATGGAAGGCCGCATCGTTGAAATCGCTGATACTCAGACGTTCTTTGAGGCACCACAGGATAAACGCACAGCTATGTTCACACGGGGAGAGATGGTGTATTGAGAAGTTCTGTCAGCCTGTTTTTGCAGATTTGAAAACGCATTCATATTACCGCGTATCGAACAGCACGACAACATATACCTCGAAGCCGTTCAGCAGCTTTACGATCACGGCCTCGCGGTGCTGAAGTACGCCATACCGCGTATATAGAGGCGTTCTTCACCAATAATGACCGCGATGGCACCACGTAGACGTACGAGGTTGCTTCAGACGAGCTACCGCGTTATCAGGCAGCCTGATTAAAATACCAATTGCTGGTACACATGCACCCGACGCTACGCCAGTTTCTATACAACATCATTAGCCCCGGCTCAGTTTCGTTGCACCCATCGTATGCGCACACACATTTGCATAGCCAGACTGATCATGAATGCCAGCGAGCAACAGTTGCAGCAAATCCTCCAGTTGATAGAGTTGCTCAGCACTAAAATGGTTTAAAACACGGGTCATATCTGCGTGGCGTGCCTGTTCCACACGCGCCAGGCGCTCTTCACCGGCTGGCGTGAGTGCTACCTGCACCACCCGCCGATCATCCGTGTCACGGATACGTCCGACCAGGCCATCTTCAATTAATCGGTCAACAATACCGGTTAAGGTACCAGCCGACTGCCGGGTCAATTCAGCCAGCTCACTCATACGACAGGTTCGCGCATCACGAATGGCAAACAGCGTTATCATCTGGGGGATAGTGAGGGCAATATCGGGGCAATTCAGCGTATGAAAGGATCGTTTATGCCCTTCCCATGTAATTTGACGAATAATATCGTCAATCAATGCGATGTGGGCAGCACGTTCGACTATCGTCATCATAGCCCGTCCCTCCGTAATTCCATATATTATATTATCGAGGCTTTAATAATTTGCAGGTAAGAATGTTTTCTGATCTACTTCATCGTAGCGTATCCGCACCTACTTGTCAATATGGGAGAAATATTGCCGTGCAATGTCGCTCCTTAAACTCGCTGCCTCTGCTTATATCCATGGATACAACGGATACACCCCATGGATACAACGTACAAAGACGCAAAGGACACTGGCTTCGAGCGAGCGTGTCACTCCTGAATTATGAGAAAAATCTCAGCGACACTTCAGATAGGCTGTTGCTGTTTTCGCTCATTCCCAGGCTTTATTTCTCGTTTAGCAGGTTCGATCCGCCCCATTAGAATGGTCAACGTAGGCTATAACAGGGTATTGACAATCAACCTGATATGTATTACTATGCCTTGAGCCTGTAGCAGTAAAAAAAGGGTTATTCTGCTATCAAGAGTATCATCTGGCTATCATGTGGAGCAACGACATTCAGTGCCGATACGAAGCTGATATGTTGTCTGGTGTCTATGTCCAGATGGTTCGTTCCGTGATATACGTTCACTTGCCCAATCACATCAAAGAACCAGAATCGTGCCCTGGTGCATGGGTTTATCGGTGCCGTTTCCCGACATGACTGCGGGATATAGTAGGAAAATGGAGTGCTCCATGCTTGAGCAACAACGTAGAAACTTGCTGTCACCTGTCCGTAATGACCTTGATTTTTTGCAACAGCGTGCAAGCCATCAACACAACCGCTTTCGGCAATCCCACCAGCTATTGAATCGTGTCTATCGCCCGGTTATTTCCACTACTCGTGCCGCTCTGGATAATATCACTCGGCTCCCATCACGGTATGTTTTGCACATTGTTATTATCCTCGTTGTACCACTGGCGCTCCTGTTCAGTCCTATGCTGAGGACGCGCCCGGCTTTCGAGCCCGTGATGCCATCCACGCCCCTTGACAGTACGCTTACCGGTATCGGCCCTATTAATATACCTGAGCAACGCGATGCCGGTGGTATGCGTATTGGCGACCCACCTCTGCTCGACGTAGATGCCTTGCCAATGCCGCTTTCCTTGACCTCCCGCAGTGAGGCGCTCGCACCAGTTATGGTTCCTGCTACCATTTCCGGCGAAGGAGTGAAGTTGCGTGATGGCCCGGGTCTTGAATACGATGATGTTGCCACAATAACTGATGGTACCTCCGTTCAGGTTATTGGGCGCCATGGTGATTGGTTTCGGGTACGCGAACATGCAGGGGCAACGGTGTATTGGGTAGCGGGCGAATGGCTCTCACTGCCAGAAGCAGCCATCTATACCCTTTTTGAAGTTCCGGAAAGCGAGATTCCTCCGCCACCTCCCCCCAGAGTAGGCACGGTACGCGAGCATAACCTCAACTTGCGTGATGGCCCGGGTACCAACTATGTCTCGATGGCCAGACTCGAAGCGGGACAGGAGTTCTCCCTGGTTGAACAGTATCAAGGGTGGATGCATATTGCGAACAATGACTTCAACGGCTGGGTTAGCACCGAGTTTCTGGAGATTGGCGATGGCATTATGCACCGCGTTCCTACGGCCGAAACAATCCCCGATCCGAACCCGCCGCTGGTTGGTTTTGTTAATCAAAATCAGGTCAATGCACGCAAAGGTCCTGGTACTGCCTACGAAAAGGTGAGTACTCTGAATGCAGAAAGCAAAGTTGATCTGTTAGCCCGCCACAAAGACTGGTATCGCGTCCAACTGGCTGATGGTACCCGTGCCTGGGTCTATCAGGAACTGTTGAACGTGACCCCGATGGCTCATCGCCGGGTACCTATCACGAACGACATTCCGGCTCTACCAGCACCACCACGTTCGGTCATCCATGGTGCCAGTAGTCAGTATAGTGGCAGCACTGTAGACCAGGGTGGTGGCAATAGCACAGCTTTCTCGCCAGCACCACCGGTTCGTGCCAGCGGTGATGTTGCCGGGTTAGCTGCGCAATTTGTTGGCTATCGCTATACCTATGGTGGTTCTAGCCCTGGGAGCGGGTTTGATTGCAGCGGCCTGGTTGCGTATGTCTATCGACAGTATGGCATTCATTTGCCGCATAATGCCGCTGCTCAGTATAGTACGGCCTATGGTGCCATGATCGGCGGTATGCAAAACCTGGCACCAGGCGATCTGATGTTCTTTGCCAATACCGGTGGTGGCCGTGGTATTACGCATGTTTCAATCTACCTGGGTGGAGGACGTATGGTGCATGCAATGATGCCCGGCCTTGGTGTCCAGGTGTCGAGTATCTGGGAGAATTACTGGACCAGTCACTACGTCGGTGCCATTCGGCCCTATCGCTAGGTCACGGTAAGATTGTCGGTCAGGCAGCCATCTAAAAGCTACGATCTCCTGGGGAGACACCGTGGTGCAAGCTGGTGCAGTGGTATCAACGCAGGAACGTCAGTACCACCTGGCAAGAAGCGAAAAAGCGAGGAGCGAGGAAAGAGAACCCTCGCTCCTCTCCCCGCTGCACGCGCGCCCCATATCAAAAAACCGACTCGTACAAGCCGTTCTCTCTGCCGTCTTTGTTGTCTCCTCTCCCAGAATCGTGTACAATCTAGCCGGTACTATCACACCATGTCAGAAGTTGTCTGAAAAGGGGGGGTGGCCTTGCCCCACACGATCTTCCCTACCCGCCCCACAGCGGAGGGAGGATAGAAACAGGGTTTTTGGAGGGCTGCGCCCTCCAAACCGCCCTTTTTAGACAGGCTCTCAGAAGATCCAAACAGAGGAGTGTTTCTATGAAAGGTCTGGTTTTAAGCGGTGGCAAAGGTACCCGCCTGCGTCCTATCACGTATACCAGTGCCAAACAACTCGTACCTGTCGCCAACAAGCCAGTCCTGTTCCGTGTGATCGAGGCCATCCGCGATGCCGGTATCACAGAGATTGGGATTGTGATCGGTGATACTGGCGATGAGATCCGTACTGCTGTTGGCAATGGGCGACGTTGGGGTGTGCAGACGGTTTTTATTGAACAGCCCGAACCTCTGGGACTCGCCCACGCGGTAAAAATTAGCCGCGATTTTCTGGGCGATGACCGCTTTGTGATGTTCTTGGGAGATAACTGTATTCAGGGTGGCATTAGCCCGCTGATCCAGCAATTCAGTTACAGTGACTATAACGCTCAGATCGTGCTCAAGCAAGTGAACGACCCGCGCCAGTTTGGGGTAGCAGAATTGGACGAAGATCGGCGCATTGTACGCCTGGTCGAGAAACCACGTGAACCACGGAGCAACCTGGCGCTGGTTGGCATTTATATGTTCGATGCCCATGTATGGGAAGCTGTCGAGTCCATTCGCCCCTCAGCACGCGGAGAACTGGAAATAACCGATGCTATCTCCTGGCTGGTACATAATCACTACCGTGTCTTCCCCTATATTCACGAAGGCTGGTGGATTGATACCGGTAAAAAAGATGACTTGCTTGAAGCGAATCGACTGGTACTGGAAGAGCTAGAGCCCGCTATTCATGGCTACGTCAGCCGTGACTCGCAGCTCATCGGACGGGTGATCATCGAGTCAGGTGCTGAGGTAATGAACAGTACCATCCGCGGCCCGGCGATTATTGGCGAACATTCGCGTATTCTCAACTCCTATATTGGCCCGTTTACGTCGATCTATCATCATTGCTTAGTGGAAGAGAGCGAAGTGGAGCATAGCATTGTCCTCGAACACAGTAGCATTCGTAACCTGCCACACCGTCTGGAAGATAGTTTGATCGGGCGTAATGTCGAGATTATCCGTAGTCCCCTCCGGCCCAAGGCATATCGCATGATGCTGGGCGACAATAGTTCGGTCGGTGTCCTATAAATAAATGTCTCTGGAAGTCGTGTCAGATACGTGTTGTGACGGCTCTCAGGGCTTAAGCACCTGTTACTATCGGGAACTGCCGCCGCAAAGACGAATGAGGGAAGCGAAGTGAGGGGAGAGGAGTGAGGAAAGCTCAGAGGAGCGAAGGTTCTCTCTCCTCTGGGCTTTATGGGCTATTTCTGTAAAGATAAAAATGACTGCAACGCTTATCAGCGAGCTACTATGGGAATATAGAGTCGCCATACTTCTGGCAACACAATCAACCGCACTGTTACATTCTGTGTGCCACCATTACTATTAATATGCAGTATACCCTCGTGAACACCGGTAGCTAACCCGGTTGGATTAGCCTGCAACGTCAACCCACTCTGCCAACCCCGCCCCACTGCGGACACAGGTTGCAGCCAGGCGACATTGCTGCTGGCACTCCAGCTAATCTCTCCAGCACCGAGGTTACGAATCACCAGCGTGGATATACGTGGCGCATCATCGGCAGCCGCCAGCAATGTCAACACCTGGGGCTGCACCTCCAGCACTGGCGGTAGTCCCTGTCGCAAGTAGACCGGTTCCTCACTAACTGTAAAGCGGGCCATCCCGGACTCGGCGGTGAAGGCGAGGTGCTGCCCTCCCAGCGTGACCAGTGTGGAGTTATGGCCAGCTTCAAGCGGCAGACTGATCACCTCAGTTCCACCATTCCGCCATAAAACATCAACCAGCACCCTATCTGGGCGTTGAAAGCGGAAATGATAGCGATCCACCGGGTGATGGTGTTGCTGGGCATCATAGGCGAATGTATGCAATATACCTGGCCCTACATAGGCTGCTCCTGCTAGTTGCCGGGTGAGATTGGCATAGGCATAATAGGCCTGTTTGGGCCGATAGTTCTCACGCTTTGGATACACAATGCTGGCAGCTTGCCAGAAATCACGACGAGTATCAACAAATTTATCTGCAAGCTGAAAATAACTCACATGTTGGACACCTGCCGCCAGCGCAATCACATACGTACGCACGAGATAGTTTGCCTGCTCGGCCTCGGTCTTGCCAATCGTCGTTGCCGCCAAGTGTGGATAAGCGGGTGTCACCAGGCGATAATCAGGTACCACCCGTGGTGTGTCTGATTGTGGCCCCTGGGCCACACCGCCTGGATAGGGGCTGCAATACGACTCAGCCGGATTACAGGTTGACCAGCCGACCTCACTGATCCAGATAGGGCGCAATCTCCCACCATAAAAGCGGGTGCGAGACGCCACCCAGTCGCGGCTGGTTGCGATACGGCCCCATAGGGTTACTTGCGATAAAATGCCCGGTTGATCCGGGGCAACATCAGGCAGATAGGGGTGAATTGCCAGGGCATCAAACGCATACCATGCCTCAGGAACAGCCGCCAGCGCTGCATCGAGAAAGCGCAACCCATCACTATGCCCAATCGTGTTGGCCCAGTGTCCATCCAGCACATACAGGCCGCCGGTCAGCACAATCGCGGTCGGGTCAGCCGCTTTGACCGCAGCATAGCCCGCCTGAAGCAATGCGCCATACTCAGCCGGTGTACCCGGCCAGGTTTCCCAGGCGTTGGGTTCGTTCCAGATTTGCCAGACGGCTACGCGGGGCGAACCAGGTGCATCACGGTAGCCGTCACCGTTATAGCGCTCGACCATGGCATACACATAGTCGGCAAAATCTTGAACATTGGACGGTGGACACCAGTAGTCTTCGGCATAGACACCAGCGGCCGCATAGCGCTGGGTACGTTCTTCACAGTCCGCCACACGCGCCCAGGCAGGAGTCGTCAGCAGCATGCCAATAATCCCATAACCCGCTTCCGCCAGTTGCCGTAGGCGGCGATCAAAATAGCGCCAGTCCCAGCGATTCTTACCGCGCCGCTCCAGATTGCCCCAGCTTAACTCTTCGCGTGCCCACTCAACCCCGGCTGCCCGCCCCAGCGCGATCAGTGTGGCAATACCATCATCACCATCGTTGCTGATGCGCTCCAGCCCGGTGATGTAGGTATTCATCCCAAAAAAGCTGATCTGATCAGGCTGGGCTGACAGCAGTGACGCAGAAAATGACGCCGGCACAGACAACGACGGTACGGTCGGCGCAGTAATGAGCACCAGCACCAGCACTGTTGTGTAGAAGCGGATGATCCACTGCATACCTCGTGTCATATGGCGGAGCTTGCACAATGCTTCAATACCTGTTCCACCGACCAGGTGTTGGCAATTTGAGGAACACTGGCCCAGGCCCGGCGGGCAGTCAGGATACCATAGCGCAACCGGTTGAGTTCGTCTGGATGATGCGCATCGCTGTTCACCACCAGGGTCACACCCAGTTCCAGCGCACGTCGGGCATACACGGCATCAAGGTCAAGCCGCTCCGGGTTACTATTAATCTCCAACAATGTGCCATTGGCAGCAGCAGCTTGAAACACGGCCTCGAGATCCAGATCGGCACCCTCGCGCCGATCGAGGATACGACCGGTTGGATGGGCGATAATATCAACATGCGGATTGGCAATCGCTTGCAGCAGGCGGGCGGTAATCTGATCACGGGGTTGGCGCAGACTGACGTGTAGCGAAGCCACGACCAGATCCAGATCGGCCAGTGCTACATCAGGCAAAGCCAGGCTGCCATCGGGGGTAATATCAACCTCAACGCCATGCAGGATACGAAACGCTTCACCACGAGCAGCATACTCGGCGTTAAGTGCCGCAATCTCTACCGCCTGGTCGCGCAGGCGAGCAACATCAACGCCACCCGTCACTCCCAGATAGGCGCTGTGATCGGTAATAGCAATATATTCATGGCCAAACGCATGAGCAGTCGCAGCCATCTGTGCAATACTGGCGCGACCATCACTCCAGGTACTATGCATATGCAGGTCACCGCGAAGATCAGCCAGCGTTACGAGGTCGGGTAAGGTGCCAGACCGGGCCGCCGCGAACTCGCCGCGATCTTCACGGAGTTCAGGCGGAATCCAGGGCAGGCCCAGCGTGGCATAGACCTGCGCTTCGTCAGCACAGGTAATGAGGGTATCGTCAGCCTGACGGAAACCATGTTCGCTAAAGCGTAACCCACGCTCCAGAGCCAGTTCACGTAGGCGAATGTTGTGTGCCTGGCTGCCCGTAAAATGCTGCAAGGCGCTGCCCCACTGTGCTGGTGGCACCACCAGCAGATCGGCCTGCAGTCCACTGTGCAATACAACAGAGGCCTTCATTGTGCCTGACGTCAGCACCTCGGCCACCTGCGGCAGGGCGGTGAAGGCCTGTACCACCGTCGCGGTATCGTCCTGTGCCGCCAGCAAATCGAGGTCACCCACCGTTGGGCATGCACGGCGCAGGCTCCCTACTGCTGTGATCTGCAGATCAACAATAACTTCCTGGAGCGCAGCGATCAGCGTTTCGGCGGTAGACATGGCGTAGGGCATGAACACCCGCTGGTCACGTTGAGTAATCCTTTCTAGTCCCTGCCGAATACGCTGCTCGGTTTTAGCCCCAAAGCCCTTTAGCGTGCGCAGCCGACCAGCATCGATCATCGCCCGCAGATCATCCAGACTGGCAATCCCAAGTTCTTCATAGAGTCGTTTCGCAGTACGAGGGCCAATCTCTGGCACGCGTAACAGATCCAACACTCCCGCTGGTATCTGACTCTTCAGCTGTTCATAGAGCGGTAAGGTGCCGGTATCCAGCAAAACACCGATTTTTTCGGCAATCGTCTTGCCAATGCCAGGAATGTCCTCCAGCGCCTGACGCGCCTGATAGTCAGTGAGGGGCAGTGGTAAATCGCTAATCACATCGCTGGCACGACGATACGCAAGAATACGGAAACGATCCTCACCCAGAATCTCCATGCGGTCGGCAATAGCCTGAAAGATGTGGGCAACATCACGATTAGAAAGAGACATCGGTATACGCTCAGTTTTCTTGTAGGGCCAGGTACTGAGAAAATAGCTGTCAGGAAATAGGAAAGAGGGAACCAGAGGAGGGAGAAAATAGCTGTCAGGAAATAGGAAAGAGGGAACCAGAGGAGAGGACTTCTCTTTCTCCTTTCCATTTCCTCTATCTCCTCTTATCTCCTCCTTTCCTCATTGGGCGAAAGCCGCTCAAGCGGGTGAAGCCCTTCTATCCCAGGGCGAAAGCCCCTACTGACTAGCCAATCAATAACATGGAACAGCTTACAGAAAAAATACCTGCTCTGACTTGCATCTCTACGCCCACTTTTGCCCTGGCTATCCGGCCTGATCTACATCCATTGTATCACCAGGCAATTCGCCCTCATTTGGCCCGACTTCATCGCCTGGCGATCTGGATCGCCAGGCGACGTTCATTCTACAGGTACTGGCTCATCTACCGGCAGCGGTTCGGCAGTGGGCGAGGGTTGTGGCCATGGTTCGACCCCGGTCGTATCCATACTGGCTTCTTCGGGCCAGGGCGCTTCATTCCCGGCACGATCACGGGCACGTACCCGAAACGCAAAATGCCGGCCCTCGTCCGGGCCAAACCAGGCACTGGTCTCTGTAACCTGAATGCGCCAGTCACGCCAGCCACCGCGAGGTAGTTGGTGTACCTGCACATCATAGGACTCAATGCCACTGATGTCGTCTTCGCCGTCCCATTCAACCAGAAAGCCATTGCGCTGACGCGTGATGCTGGTGATGCGAGCCTCAGGCGGCGTAGTATCGGTGCGTGCAATCCAGGCCATTGCATCGAAGCGTACTGCTTGCTGACGGTCGCCCGTGACATTCGATAGCACAACCTGTCCACCGGTGGCATCGAAACGATATGTACCCAGCGAAACCCACGTTCCAGCATTGGTCGCCTGGTTGACCTGCACCTCCGCCACTCCATCGCGGTGGGTCACGCGATAGCGTGCCGAAGTCGTCGGTTGGGGGCTACCACAAGACGGAATATAGGCGTTGACCTGGTAGAATCCGGCCGCCAGTTGTGGTACCCAGGTGGCACGATGTTCACCCTCTGCCGCACCGGTAACAGAAGGTACCCAGCGATGACGACCATTCAAGCCACAACGGGCTTCCTTCCAATCCGCACCGCTGGCGGTATAGCCCGCAGTATCATTATCCACCATAATTGCACCAGCCTCCACCTGTGGATTGTCGAGCGGTTCTGTATCGGGTACCTGCGCGGGTGCGTCTGGTGATGGATCGGGTTGCGTTGGTATCTGTGACGGTGGCGCTACCAGAGTTACACCTCCCGGCCCCGGATCTTCTCCCAACCAGAGAAACGTCACCTGCACCCAGTCGTTGCGCGTCATCCCCAGATCATCCCAGAACGTACCATCGGCAATATCAATCCCGTTCGGGTTATTAATACGCCGTCCAAACTGATCCCGGCCACCGTTATAGCCGTTCAGGTACGCCGCCTGTGCCATAGGCACGCCGACCGGCAGATCGCGGTAGTTATCTCGATTGGGCGACCAGTAGTTGTCATTCGTGTTCCAGGGACCAACGTCCCACACCGGGGCAACCACACTCCGCCCGTTATAGGTCAATCGCACCTGATATTCATTGCCACGATAGGATGACAGGTTACGCCACGAAGGAAGGGCCACAAACCGGTCACGCGGTTGAATAATATGCCCATTGGCAGTCTGATAACCCACCAGTCCCAGGCGCGTGGCAAAAATGGTATAGGTAGGTGCCAGCGATCGGGTCTCACGTGGCGCAGGTGCCGCCTGTACCTGTGCTATGGCAATCATAATCATCAGCACGACGAGCGGAACAAACTTCCAGGTTCGCAATAGTCTGCTACTCCTTGTTCCTCCTGACCGCTGTTCGCAGTCTACACAACAATAGCTCACTCAACGGTGAGATTGCGCAGATCCGGCAGGGCGACGATCCACACTGGCCCGACATTAAACAGAACCTCTGTATCATCGGCATGATAGAACCGTAGCGGCCACGCTGCCGCTGGTTTCCGCCAGTGACCAGTATGTTCGCGGCCATCAAGAAAAAAACGGGCGCGTCCCTCGCCAATAACCCGCTGTTCGATACGCCCCTTGTCGTCACCAGGAACAGGCGCTTCGTAGACCTCTATCGCCACAATATTCTTAAACCAGAGTTGTGCGTTCGTTCGCCCATCAACATGCGGTTTATTGCGGCGCAGCCGGAAATAACCGTTGGTTTCTGGATCATATGTCCAACCCACCGGATCATCGGCATAGATAAAATAGTAGTCCAGGCGCTGGACGGATGGGCGCTCAACCAGGGGGAGATCGGGCTTAAACAGCAACCCCTGTGCGCTCAAGTCAGGAACTGCACTCTCTTGCTCGGCTACAAAGCGCTGCAACTCGGTGCTGGTGGTGTACAAATTGTGCGGTGGATCACGTTCGTTATCGCGGTAAAAATAGGGTTCCCCGTCGCGTCGTAGGGCATCCATATTCACGATCTCGGTTGCACTCTCGGCCAGCACCAGACTATCCGGCGAGCCACCGGCATGCACAAAGACGGCGCTCAAACCCATCGCCCACTGCACAAAGTAGAGCCGGGCGCTACGTACTGCGCCAATCTCATCCAGATCGGGCGAGATACCAGGCACGAAAATCCCCATGTAGCGTGTAAGACCATATTCGGCCAGAGCCTCGAACACCATTACGGCCCCATCCATCCCGGTTTGGGGATAGGCGGCGGGATGATTGTCAAACATGATCGCCAGCGGCCGCTGCTCGATTGTGCCACGCGCAAACGTCAAACCACCAGGAAGCGGAGTCGGCGTGGGAGTGGCGGTAGGCGGGATCGCGGTGGGGGTCGGTGGAGCAGGTGTTGGTACTTCCAGAGTTGGGGTAGACGGCACCGGTGGCAAGGTTGGCATCGACGTTATTGACGTTGCCTGATCAATGGCTATGCTCCCGCAGGCACCGAGCAATACGATAATACCAGGCACGATGGCTAGACGCTGGAACATTGGCATTACGTCTCCTTCCCCAGGCAAGATCATCCCAAAACGGCGCGTATTCTACCATACTTCTGGCAACGGTTGTGCCGACAATACCATTGCCGTACAATAAATAATCGTTGAGGATTGTAGCACACCACAGGTTGCGGATCGACGATACTGATGCACCACGAGGGCATGTTTCATCGTTTTGTAACCTGATGGCCAGCCACAACAGGGGCACGTTGCAACGTGCCTCTCCTTCGACACCGAAAATGACCAGATTCCACTTTCGTTCAAGCTTCACGCCTGGGACGCTCTGATATGGGCGTCAACCATATGTGGATGGAGCAAATAAGTCGTATGTTTCGCACTAACGCCGGATAAAAAGCCCACGTCGCACGGCAATCTCCAATACCCACAGCACGAGCGCCGCACCAAGCAACCAGGGCCACAGTTGGTGCGGCGTCGGTATACCATTCGTTGTTTCGGTGGTGAGTGGTACACCAGCATTGGTGTTTAGCACCTGACCGCCCGTATGTTGCGCAATCGCTTCTAGCAACGGTATGCCCTGCAAAAGGCCGCCTGTTGCATCCATAGGCATGTACTCAGCCGGTACCGGTTGGACATAGCCGATCTGCGTCTCATAGCGGATGGCATCACGCTCCAGGACAACCTCAACTGCATAGGCACCATCTCTGGGCAAGAGCAGATCGCGGGCATAACGGCCAGGAGCAATCTGCGGCAGACGTATTTCGCTTTGTGTACCATCAGGTAACGTCACCCGCGCATTGACTGTCGCCAGATCAATCGGCACGCTCCCCGCCTGTACCGCCTCTACCACCAGTTGCACATCATTGCCTTGCGATACCACCCGTACTTGAAGCGGGCCGCTACTGTCTGGTTCAGGCAATGTATAGCGTACTACCTGCGACCAGAAGCGGCTGTAATCAGGCCAGTTCAGCCACGGGTCAGCCCACGGTTCGGCAATGGACGGCGTCCATGCCACGGCACGCCCCAACCCGTATTGCCAGGCCGACAAGACCGGGTCTTCTATCGGCGAGCGTAGCACCACATCGGCAGCCTCTTTGGGCGTTGTTGCCACATACCCACTCAGATCAGGCAGATTGGCGGGTGCAAAGCCGCGCAGGAGCGGATGCGCGGTGGCAACATCGGCCCGAAAGCGCTCCTCAACGGTCGGATCCGAGTTCGCAATTTCGCTCTCGCGCAACGTCAGGCGCGGAATATCATCGGGATGCGAGGCATAATAATAACGCCCACCACCCCACTGCGCCAGAATATCGAGCAATTCCAGATCTGCGTCCTGCCCAATTGCCACCGTCGAGAGCGTCATATTCATCGAGCGCGCCGCGTCAATTAACTGGCGGTACGCCACACGATCACTGGTAAACGAGCGACCATCGGTCAACAACACGGTATGCCGAGTGGTCGTTGGCTGACGTGCCAGTTCGCCCATCCCAATATTGAGTGCCCCAAAGATATCGGTTCCACCGCCAATCGGCAGAGTCGCAATTGCGTCCTGGATCTCTTTGAGCGACAATCCCTGCCCAATCGGCTGGAACGGAACAACCCAGTCCTGGCGTGTATCAAAGGCCAGAATACCAATCCGGTCATTCTGGCGCAAGGCCTCGGTCGAGAGGATGGCCGCCTCCTTCGCCATATCAAACTTGGTGACACCATAGGCCGCCGTCATACTGGCCGAGCGATCAATAACCAGCAGCAGTGAGATTTCTGGGCGTTGCGGTCGGGGTGGTGGATCCATCAAAACGGGCAACACATGCTCCAGCGGCGTGTCCTTATATGCTCCCAGACCAAACGAGTTACGGCCACCCGTCACCACCAGCCCCCGCCCTTCACTGCGCACAAACTCGCGCACGCTGGTCATCTGATCCAGGGAAAGCACACTGACCGGTACATCCACCAGCACCATACCCGCATATGGCTCCAACTCGGAGAGGCGCGAAGGCAATTGCGTGGCTGGCATTGTCTGTACGTCAATACCTCCGCGTTGCAAGGCAGCATTCAACTCCTGCCCGTTCCCTGAACGTCCTTCAACGAGCAGAACCCTCGGCGCTGGCGTAACAGTAATCGCCGCTGCAGCCTGATTGTTGCGCTCAAACGTATCTGGCTCACCAACAATTTCGGCGCGCACCTGCATCACCCCTGCACTGGTCGCCTGAATAGTGAAGGGGAACGTATTCAGGCCTGCCTCAAGCAACACCGGTTGCTCATCCAACAACCGCTCACCCTCCCAAACACGCAGCGTAGCAGATGCCGTACTCCTGCTCCCGGTACCAGGTATATAGCCGACAACGATCTCCACGTCGTTGTTTTGATGCTCATACATCGAATGCGGGGCATGCAACCGCGCAATATACAGATCGGGATGCTGATACGGCTCAATTGACCAGACATCAATCGGGATGCCCACAACTGCCGCTCGTTCAGCTTCACGTAGCGCGTCACCTGTTGTCTGCATCCCATCTGAGAGCAAGATGATCCGCCCACCAGTCGATGCCAGCATATCCTGTGCCCTGCGCAACGCCTCGGCAATGTTCGTTCCTGCTGGATTCAGCGCCGATGAGACAGATTGCAGGTTATCTTCATCGGGCGCAACCACGTTTGCCCCAAACCAGAGGATCGCCGTGCGCCGTGCACCTGGCTGATCTTCGCCTGCATCCTGGTTCAACAGGTATGCCAGGCGTCGTGCTTCCGATTGTAGTGCCACCTTGCCATCAGCGGTGAGACTATCAGATTGATCAACCAGTATCACCACCATGCTCTCGGTAGGTACCTCTTGACCTGACAGTGGGTTGGCGAGCGCCAGTATCAGGAATGTCACCGTGCCTAGTCGTAGCAGGAGAGAGGCAATCGGCAGCCGTCGCCCTCGCCAGAGCCACAGGATCACCACAATGACTGGTAGTACAAAGAGCAGGATAAGTATATCAGGATTACGAAATATCATACTTTTTTAGCGGTGGGCAACAGACATCAGTCGGTGGTCTTAGTAAAACCTCGTGTTGTGTCGCATACCCGGTGATCACTTCTTTCTACGAGTACATTAACGATGGATATAGATCCATTCTATCACCATAACGGTCAATGTCGCCAGAGCCAGCCAGGGCCAGAGTGGTTGTGCTACCGGTTGAGTGGTATCATCGCTGGAGTCGAGTAATAGGTTGGTGCTGGCTGTAATCAGATCGGGAGATACAGGCCGTGGGCGCAGATCCGACTCGGCTGGCGAACCCGCATTCACTGCGATACGCTGCTCATACAACACGCTGTCGCCAGCACGCTCTGCAATCGTATATACCCCGGTCTGCGTAAGATCTTCGATATGGATTGATGTTGCAGGGACGGTCAGATCGATCTGGCGCGTCTGCCCGGTGGGGGCAGTGATTGTCAGTGTCTCTGCATGCGCTCCGGGTTGAAACCCCAGTAGCTCACCTGCCAGCATGGAAACCGGAAGCGGTGCTGGTGTTAAATCGCGTACTGTACGTGCTACCAGCAACGGAAAAGCGAGGCGCTCACTCAGGTTGCTGCGGGTCAAGTCAAACGTCCAGATACTGACCTGGCTTCGATCAACCTGTCCGCGCACGATCAACGGCACATCATCGGCCAGCACCTGCACAGCGGCCCAGGCAGGCAGTTGAACCACACGGGCGGTAGCAAATGTGACACTATCCAGGCTGAGACCATCAAACAGGCTATTCGCAGCACTATCAGGTGGCACAACCACCCGTGCCGGAGCGCTCACCGGGCGCGTTGCATCTACCGTGAGGAGCGCGTTCCCAGCTTCAGGTGGATGCACCAGTAACACCCCACCGGGTGGTAATTGATCGGGCAGCATGCCTTCAAAAATCGTCAGATCGGCTCTGGCTGCAGCAGAAGCAGCCGTATACGCAGCCGGATCGACCACAACGACGCTGACACCCCGGATTGCCATCAATGCTCGCTCCAGTGGCTTTGGCTGCGCAGAAACCAGCACCACCTGCACCGGTCGCGTTTGCTCTAGAATGAGACTGGCCCGATCATCAGCAGCCAGAGCATCCTGTCCTTCCAATTCAGCCCGCAATACACGTATACCAGCCGGTACTTCCCAGGTCAAATCAGCTTCACCATCGGCGGGCAGATTAACATAGCGTGTGTCCAGCAGGTGCTCATCACCAAACAACAGGACACGCATTTCAACCGGTGCCGAACCATAGTTGGCAACCCGCGCATAGACCGGAGTGATAGAGCGATTGGTCGGACGTGCCCCAAACGCAACAATCGCTCGATTACTGCGGTCACTACCAACGGTCAGCCACTCAATATCGGTGCCAGGACGCACAATCTGGCGGGTTGACACCGTGGCTGCCAATAAACTGATCGCGGGCGAGGCATTATCACTGAGGACAACGATTCGTCCACCATCGTGGGTATCAAGTGCAGCCTGTGCCAGCGTCAGCGCCCCGGATAGATCACTCCCCACGCCTTCACTCGCCAGTGTATCCAGGGCATTCAGCAGGCCCGTGCGCTGGTGGTGGGTGCCCATTGCTATCACCCGCGCTCGTGGCCCGGCGCTAATCAATGTCAGGCTGTCGCCAGGAGCCAGACCATTGATCAACGAACGGGCCTGTTCTCGCGCCTGATCCAGGCGGGTACGTCCCTCCTGGCTGAACAATCCAGCCCCTTCGCGGGCATCCATACTGGTTGAACTATCAATAATGAGCGCCAGGTGATTTCCACTCTTGAATCGCCCGCCCAACCACTGGGGCTGACCCAGTGCCAGGGCCAGCAGCGCTGCAGCCAGGAGATGCAAGAATAACAACAAAGTCAGGGGTAATCGCAGGCGGCGCTGGTTATCCGTTTTGTTGGATATCTCCTGCCATAACAACAACGAGGGCACGATAACCCGTCGCCGCCGCTCGCGTACAAGATGGAACCACACAATAATGGGAAGCGCGATCAGCGCTAGCAATCCTGACGGAACAAGAAAGGCCAAACTTGTTGCTCCTTATAGTAACGCGACGAAATCCTGACGTTGCAAAACTTCAAGCGGTTCGCCACGTCGCTCTGACGAAAGCCAGGACTTCTGTGCGCAATGCATGATCAATACATAACGATTTTATCGTTCTTATGATAGCCGATCTTGTCAGATTGTGGAGGACATAAGGCGGAGAAAGGGCTGATTCTCATCAAAGACACATCTAGCGGCAACCTGAAAAGCCCTGAAATTTCCGTAACATCCACAACGTCTGTCCGAACCACGGCTTCCCTGGCACGTTCAAGCAAGGCTGTGAGGTCAACTTTGTTCATGGGCATACTCTGGAGATCACTATTCAGATGGTACCTGGGCCAGCGGAACTGCTGGCCCTCGCACAACTTTCGGTTCGATCTGTTATAGCCACGAAGCCACCAGAACGGGCCGAACCGCAGAGAATCCAGGAAGGACACCTCCTTCCTGACCACCTCACCTGAACGGTTACTTCTAGTACTCAGAACCCCAACCCACGCTCGCGCATACTCACGTAACAGCCATGACCGATCACCAGATGATCCAGCACATCAATATCCAGCAGTTGCCCGGCCTCGACAACCTGACGTGTTACGAGCACATCTTCAGGCGACGGCGTCGGATCGCCACTCGGATGGTTATGCACAATAATCAGCGCCGCGCTGTTGAGCTTAATTGCCTCTTTAAAAACTTCGCCAACACGTACCGGCGAGGCATTCAGACTGCCAATATAGACCGTCTGGATCTTTTGTACGCGATTTTTGGTATCAACACAGATCACGCGCAATTGTTCCTGATCAAGATGACTCATTTCCACCTGCATCAATTTCGCTACATCTGATGGTGATTTGATCTGAAAGCGTTCTTCATAGCTCATCAACGCTAAACGACGACCAATTTCCAGAGCCGATTTGAGCTGGGCGGTTTTGGCCTCCCCCATACCATGCCAGTTCTGCAAATCTTGAAAGCTGGTACGTTGCAGTCCACGCCAACCATTATACTCGCGCAGCAATTGTTGCGAGAGTTGTACCACATTTGATCCCGACACTCCGACTCGCAGCAAAATAGCCAGCAATTCGGCATCAGACAGAGCTTCCGGACCATAATCGCGCAACCGCTCACGGGGTTTTTCATGATCAGGCATATCACTGATACGCAGGTTGTATTCGGCCATATTCAGGCTCCTTCTGGTATACGTAGCGAGAGAACGACCTGACACGCTACGTCGCTATTATACCGCTACAAGTACTACCGTTGATCGGCGCTACCAGTTAGGCTTCTGATTATGCACAATTTTGCCCATAGCGATCAACACCTGCTCCAGCTCGGTGCAGTGGCGTTGCCAGGAATAATGCGCAACCACACGGGCGCGGGCACGAGCACCCATAGCCCGCGCTGCCGGCTGGTCTTCCAACACACGCCGTATGGCCTGCGCCAGATCCGCAACGTCACCTTCCTGAAACAGGGTACCCTCCACTCCCTCACGGATGATAGTGTTGAGCGGTGGGAGATCAGTCGTGACAACTGGCAGACCCGCCGCCATATATTCATAAATTTTGAGTGGCGACCAGAAAAAGCCAGCGGCCTGTAACGCAGGATGCGCCCTGGTTACAAATGGCGCAACGCCCACCGCAGCCTGATGCAGTTCAGCAGGTACCCGTTCATAGTCTATCGCGCCTGTAAACCGGAAGTGTCCCGGCCATGCGGCAGCATAACGCTCGGCTGCTGGCCGTTCAGGGCCATCACCGATCAGCGTAAACCGATAATCATAGCCTTGCTCTAGCAGCAACACGGCCGCCCGCACAAAATCTACCACGCCATGCCAGGCACGGAAGCTGCCCAGAAAAAGCGCCGTCGGCGGCTGATCATTACCAGATTTCCGCTCCTGGTCAAGCGGAGTGAAGCGGGCCACATCTGCCCCCCATGGCAACTCGATGATTTTTGTGCGTGGTATTTCAGCCGGTACGGTTGTGTGTAGCGGTGTTACAATCCGCGTGGCCCAGCGACACTGCGTCAATGCCCAGCGCTGCAATGGCCCCCCCAGCCGATCATCCAGCCAGCGCTTAAAAACGGCTGGCGGATCGATGATCAGCGCGTTAACCTCCAGTAAACAGGGAATACCCAGCCGCCGGGCTGCCCACACCCCCGCTCCAGCGAAATTGTAATAGCGCTCGATGATCACGTCCGGGCGTATGGCCTGCGCCAGACGCAGGATCGGCCATGCGCCCAGGAGCGCCAGACCTTTTGGCACGTCCTGGTAGTGTAGATAAAAGCCATTGCCTGACAACGAGATAAGACGGCTAAAAGGGGCCAGACCCTGCCATCCTGGTCGCCCTGTTGCCACCAGGTGTACAGTGTGACCGCGCTGCGCCAGACCACGCGCCACCTCGCGGGTATGTGTCGATCCCCCCAGTGTGCCAGGCACCGGGATACCGCTGGCGATATAGAGGATGTTCATACGTCAGGTTTCCTGTGAAAAACACTGATTGCCAGCACATAGTATACACTCATCCCTAATCTCCATACGCGCCAGAGAGGAATGTGTCAGATAGGGAAGAGGTGCCAGGTGTCCAGGGTAACCAGCCCGTTTACTTCGCATCTGAAGAAGTTGCACGCCTCGCGCTGCACATATCCTTGCCTCCCGTCTCGTCGTACCGCACACCGCACGATCGCTTTGCGCTTACTGCTTCGAAGCCCATAGGCGCAGCAGCGGGGTGCCGCATCATTTGTCCACCGGTTTCCGTTTGCTGCTGCTACGCCTCTACTTCTTCACGCCTCCCCGTTTGACATTCGTGGCCCCTTCAGCTATACTGCTGCTTATACCCACTTAATACAACCTTAATCTATAATACCGAATGCGTTCCCAGCCGGGAGCGTGTATTCTTTGTTTCACGAAACACATGGTCAATGCATCGCCGGTTTGACACGGATGTCGACGCTCATCGTCCATCCGTGTCTTCGTGTGTTTTGGGCCTGGTTGCCCAGAATATTCGCCGAACGAATGTCCAGGTATTATGAGGAGAACCGATGAAACGTGTAGCCACCTTCTGGATCGTTAGCATGCTGGTACTTATTGGCTTTCTATTGACCGCCTGTGCTGGCGTGCCAGTCGCCGAAGCACCGAGTACAACGCCTGAGCCAATCGATGTAACCCCGACTACTATTCAAACTGATACAACCGATACAAATGATCACGCTGATCAACCAGATGCCCCTGCTCCCGTTGCAACCGACGAATCAGAACCGGCAGAAAGCGATACGATCGCAACCGATGCAGAGTTTGTTTTTGGTATGGTACTCGTTGGCCCGATCAACGATGCTGGCTGGAGCCAGGCACACTACGAAGGCGCACTCTATGCTCAGAAGCGCGTAGCCCACACTCGCTTTATCTATGTTGACAAGGTGAATCCAGCTGACCGCCCCAATATCACGGTTGAGCAGGTCGTAGATGATCTGGTCGAGCAGGGCGCACAGTTTATTATTACTAACTCCGACGACTTCAAGGATGGTACGCGTCAGTCTGCCCTGGCGCATCCCGATGTCAATTTCCTGCATATTTCGGGTGATGATGTATTGACTGGCCTGGCACCCGATAATCTGGGCAACCTGATGGGTCGTATGGAATATGGCAAAATGATAGCCGGTTGTGCTGCCGCCCTGCAAACGCAGACCGGGCGCCTGTCCTATCTTGGCCCGCTGATCAACGACGAGACACGCCGACTGGTCAACGCGGCCTATCTTGGCGCACGCTACTGTTGGGATAATCTGCGTGAGGAACGTCCGGCCGATGAGTTAGCCTTTGAGGTCACATGGATTGGCTTCTGGTTCAACATTCCCGGTGTTACGCTTGACCCGACCCAGGTTGCCAACGATTTCATCAATGGCGGTAGTGATGTCATTCTGTCAGGAATTGACACTACCGAGGCGCTGATCGAGGCAAACAAAGCTACACTGGCCGGTAATCCCGTGTTTGCCGTACCCTATGACTTTGAGGGTGCCTGTAGCCAGGCGGAGGAGGTATGCCTGGGCGTCCCATATTTTCATTGGGGGCCAGACTATGCCCGCGAAATCGAAGCTGCTCGTACTGGCACCTGGAAACCACGATGGGAGTGGGTTGGCCCGGATTGGAACGACATCAACAACCCTGATACGAGCGCCATCGGGTTTCATAAGGGGCAGGGCTTGACGGCTGAAAATGCGGCATTGCTCGATACCTTTATTGCAGGTCTAGCTGATGGCAGCATCAATCTCTTCGTCGGTCCGCTCAACTTTCAGGACGGGAGTGTCTTTCTGGAGGACGGCGAGCAAGCCAGCGATGAGCAGATCTGGTATATGCCGCAGCTACTGGAGGGCATTGTTGGCCAGAGTGCAGCCGAGTAGTATCATGATAGGGTTGCTATACCCGAAGGGGTAGGTTTGTGCCGGCTGGCAGCGGATCCGTTGTACTCCATCGCCTGTAACCTGCTCGCTGCCAATATAAACCTGAATTTTATGCATATTCGTGTTCACAATCTGACGAAAACCTTTGGCACCTTCCGCGCAAATGATAGTATCTCCCTGGAATTTGCTGCCGGGCACATCCACGGCGTACTCGGTGAGAATGGTGCGGGCAAGAGTACCCTGATGAAACTGCTGGCCGGCTTTCTGCGCTGTGACGCGGGCGAGATCTGGCTTGATGGCAAACCGGTATCGCTCAATAGTCCCGCTGACGCCCTACGTGCTGGAATTGGTATGATCCATCAAGATCCCCTGGACATACCGGCATTCACGGCACTCGAAAACTTCTTCTGCGCCAGTTCACCGACCATACTACCCAACCTGAAAGTAGCACAGCGCAAACTTATCGATCTCGCTGAACAACTCGGCTTTCCGGTTCAACCTGACATGCCCGTCCGTAACATGACGGTAGGACAGCGCCAGCAACTCGAGATCATGCGTCTGCTGGTCGGTGGTGCGCGAGCACTGATTCTTGATGAACCAACGACGGGCATAAGTGGTGCACAGGCTGCGGCTCTGTTTGCGGCCCTGCGTCGCCTGGCCGAAGATGGAAAGACCGTGCTGTTTGTCTCTCACAAGCTGCATGAAATAGATCAAATCTGCCATACTATCAGCGTGTTGCGCAACGGACGGGTGGTGGGTGAAGGGCAGTTGCATATGCCCCAGCCACGATCTCGCCTGGTGGCGATGATGTTTGGCCAACCAGTGGAGGCCGAGCAACCCATGCCTGCCTCTCCTGCACCAGCAGACACCGATCAGCCACCAGTCTGGCGGTTGGAGCAGGTAACGCTGCGTGAAGGTGCGCTCACTCTGCACAATCTGAATCTCACGATACATGCGGGACGTGTACTCGGCCTGGCCGGGTTAGACGGTAGCGGGCAGCAACTGCTCTTACGCCTCTTGTCAGGACGTATGCGCCCGCTTACCGGAAGAGTTTTTCTCCAGCACCAGGACATGAGTCATACATCCGCTGCTGCATTTCGGCAGGCTGGCATACACTATCTGCCTGCTGATCGACTGACCGAGGGCCTGATCGGTGCCTTTTCACTGGCCGATCATGCGGCACTTTTGCAACCAGACTTTCTCCTTAACCAGCGGGCAGCCCGGGCTACCGCTCAGGCCGCGATCAACCGCTATCAGATCAAGGCTTCTCCTGATACACCGCTCGCCGCCCTTTCTGGGGGGAATCAGCAGCGAGCGATGCTGGCATTGTTACCGCAGTATTGCACAGGGCTGCTGCTGGAACAGCCCACTCGCGGCCTGGATGTAGCCTCGGCACGTGCTATCTGGCAGCAGTTGCTCGCCCGCCGCAGTGCAGGAACTGCTCTGGTATTTGCTTCATCTGACCTGGACGAATTGCTTGAATACAGCGACATGCTTCTGGTCTTCTATGGTGGGCGCGTTTCTCCCCCTCTTGATCGCAGCGTCTGCAACGCAGCCCGCCTGGCTGAGATGGTCGGCGGTATGGGATTCGAGGTAACAGATGATTAGCTCTGAGTCAGGCAACCACGAGCATGAACATTGGCCCCAGAGACTGCTACCCTCTATGGCTGGATGGCGAATCCAGCCTATTGGTTCAACGTTCGCTGCCATACTGATGACGCTGATAGGCGCGCTTCTCTTTACCACGCTTGTGTTGATCACCACCGGTGTATCACCGTTGGCCGCCTTTCGACTGATAGTGCTGGATGCTTTCAGTTCACCAATTAAGCGTGCAGACACGATAATGTTAGCTACGCCATTGCTACTGTGCACCGCTGGCCTGACCCTGACCTTTTCCGCTGGCCTGTACAACCTGGGCATTGAAGGGCAGATGGTGCTCGGTGCGGTATGTGCGATGATTCCCCTACGCCTGCTGCCAGACCTGCCGCCGCCGCTGCTGTGGACGCTGGCTATCACGATTGGGGCACTCGGTGGCGGGCTGTGGGCGTTGTTCGCGGCACTGCTGAAACTGTATGGGCACATCAGCGAGATATTTGCCGGCCTGGGTCTCAACTTTCTGGCAACGGGCATAACTCTCTACCTGATCTTTGGCCCCTGGAAACGGCCAGGAACGGCGTCTATGTCAGGAACGCAACCGCTACCAGCCGAGTTGTGGTTGCCTCGACTGGAGGGCCTGCGTCTGGCACCGCTGGCACCCATCATTGCATTGCTGGCACTGGCTCTGGTCTGGTTTGCATTAAAATATACACACTGGGGGCTTACCGTGAAGGCGGTCGGTATCAATCCAGTTGCCGCTATGCGCCTGGGCGTTCCAGTTCACCGCCGCCTGATCGAGACGCTGGTGGGCTGCGGGATGCTGGCGGGCATTGCTGGCACGTTACAGGTACTGGCTGTTTTTCATGCACTCGTTCCAAATATTTCGAGCGGTCTGGGCTTCCTGGCCTTACTGATCGTCTTACTGGTACAGGCACGTCCAGTGTGGGTGCTACCGGTCGTACTGGTATTTGCCAGCTTCAGCATTGGCAGCATTCGGCTCCCACTGGCATTGAGTATCGACAGCAGCATCAGTGGGGTATTGCAAGGAGCACTGGTGCTGTTTGCCCTCGTCGCCCGCAGCCTGATCAAGGCACGAGGTGTCTTTAGAGAACAGGGGACAGGGGACAGGGGACAGATGTGTGCTGTTTACCAACATTGTGCATGTGGTTCCTGCCATCGTGAACGTGGGGTTTACCGCACGATGATACCACAAAATGGTCGTTCACGATGTCGGTAAACAATACAGATGCGCAGGAGGGGTGGCTAGGACACCTGTCCCCTGTCCCCTGTTCCCTATCCGACGTAAGGCGACGACGCGACAAGGCGACAAGGCACGAGACCTCATTTGCGTTAACACATTGATACGCTGACCCATTTTTTCGCTCGTCTCTTTGCGCCTTTGCTGCTTTGCGTCTTTGCGTTAAAAACGCGGGCGACGACGAGGCGACGAGGCGTGAGGCGACATAGAAGGCTGATACGAACACAATGCCAACAACACAAACACTCATGATCCTGGCCGCAGTGCTAGCCAGCACGGCCCCGCTGATATTTGCCACTATGGGCGAAACCATAAGCGAGCGGGCAGGCGTGATCAATCTCTCGCTGGACGGCACCATGCTGCTAGCAGCTATGGTTGGCTTTGCGGCTGGACTGCATAGCGGCAGCGTGATCATTGGCTTTATCGCTGCCGCCATAATCGGTATGCTGGTGGCGCTGGTGCTGTGCGTCGTGAGCATCTCGCTCAAACAATCGCAACTGGCAGTCGGCTTTGTGCTGGCGCTGCTCTGTACCGACCTCTCGTCTTTTCTGGGCAATCCGTATGTACGTGTGCCCGGTGTGGCCGTGCGCTCCATGCCCATTCCCTTCCTCAAAGATCTGCCAATCATCGGGCCGTTACTATTCAACCACAACCTGCTCATCTACGCCAGTTTCCTGCTCATCCTGCTCGTGTGGTGGTTTTTAGCGCACACGCGAGCCGGTCTGGTGTTACGAGCGCTGGGTGAACGGCCAGAAGCGGCGTTTGCACGGGGAGTGAATGTCATCACGCTACGCTATAGGTATGTACTACTCGGTGGAGCACTGGTGGGATTGGCCGGTGCGGCCTATTCTCTCGATATTAAGCAAGGGTGGAGTTATCGCCATATCGCTGGATCAGGCTGGATCGCACTGGCAATTGTCATTTTTGGGGGCTGGAGTCCCTGGCGCATTGCCCTGGGATGTTATCTCTTCGGGCTGTTGCAATCGCTCGCCAGTCGCTCTCAAAGCGTGCTAACCGGCATACCAACCCAGGTGTTTCAGGTGGCTCCTTTTATCATTATGATCTTCGTGCTGGTACTGGTCAACAGTTGCCATAACACGGCACTTATCTCGTGGCTGAATCGGTTACCGACACCAGTGCGCCTCCCGTTCCAGCGGATCATCAACCGGCTGGCACGACCGGCACCCGCAGCACTCGGTCAACCATTCCAACAACCTTAATCTGACACGAGTTACACAGTCACTCAACCCACCATGTCTGTTTCACGCATGTGGAACAGGCGAAAGGTGGCTACCCTTACAACCTGTTCCCAGGGGCCCGCAGCCCCAACGCGGCCCGAAACGCACGGTTATAGCGAAAAGGTCTCGCCCCAGATCGCCACCAATGCGGCTGAAAGATCGCGAAAATCCGGTAACACCGCATCCGGTTCATAGGCCTGGAGATCATCAACACTGTATGGCCCGGTTGCAACCGCCACGGTACGTGTGCGATTCAGCTTGCCACAATGAATATCGTGCGGTGTGTCGCCAATAACGACAATATCATGACCACTGAACGGACGGCCATAGAATCGGGCGGCCCGTTCAGCCGCAATCGGCACCAGCAGTGGACGCTCGTGATGATCGTCGCCATATGCACCAACCTCAAAATGCATAAAATCCAGCAACCCCAACCAGTCCAGTTTCAGGCGAGCAATCGAAGCGACATTGCCGGTCAAAGGGGCTTGAATGACCCGTGCGTGCAGATGATCGAGTAACGCCAGCGCTCCTGGCATCACCCCTGCCCGTGCCAATACTGCCTCACGCTGACGCTTAAATTCAGCGACATACACTGCGATAAATACCTGCAAGTGTTCCAGAACAGCAGATGGTGTGAGATGCGGAAACGTCTCCTGAATAATCTGCCGATCCGTCTTACCAGAGTAAAATCTTCGCTCCTGACGGATTGTCGGCCCAAAAGTCCGTTCCATCGCTGTGCGCATAGCCTCACCGGCGATACCATCGGTATGTAACAGTGTCCCGTCAATATCCCACAAAACCAGCATTGACCGGGAGATACCACCGTGATCAGGTTGCATCACGCCTGTAACACCTTTTCCAGACCACCATTGCGGTGACGCTGCACAACATCAAGCAATTCATCGAGATTGATCGGCTTTGCAAGATAATCACTAAACCCGGCCTGCAGTGACCACAGGCGCTGTCCCTCGCCCATCCCACTCATCGCCACGGCCGGGCAATCCTGATAGCCCGGTAAAGCACGGAGTGTATACAAAAGTTCCGTTCCATCCTGATCCGCAAGAAGCAGATCGATCAACAACAGATCGCACTGCTGGTTCTGGACAACACCTAACGCATCCTGAGCACTACTTGCCACGATAATAGTATGTCCATGGCCTGACAGAAACCGATAGAGTACCTGTTGCATCAACGGATTATCTTCCACGAGCAATATCAGCATAGGATCTCCTTTCCTCATACGCCATACGGCCCTGAGAACAGAGGCAGTGCTGCATGCAGAATAGGCAGATTTTAGATCATACGACCCTTTTACGCAAAAGCAACTAATCGAGTATCTGCTCCATCATAACTGACGTGAAATCAAACCCGCTGACACCCGTCAGCCCGGAACTAACCCCATATGCTGTCAGAAAATATCGCCCATCAACCGTCAGTTGCTCCGGACACAGGTTGTACACAAAGGTACCTCGTCGGTTGGTTATCGTTGTTCCCAGGCTTACCCCATACCCATCAGGCACCCATAACCATAGCGCGACCATCTCTGCGGGCCGATAGCCAGAGCCACGTACAACAAAACAGGGTTGCTGCTTATGATGTGGATACACCACCACCTGGATACCCGCACTCGAAACCGTTCTCTGTCCTGGAACTAGCACAAATGCGACGGTCTCAACCCGGTTACTCATGCGACCCTGGGCATTAAAGTAGTAGACACCAGTCTCAGCCGTAGAGGCGAATTCGACGAGATACTCAAGGCCCCCCTGTGCGTCTGTCAGCACTTCATCAAGATAGACAATGTCATAGTCAGGCAAAGTTTGCCACAAACTCACAAACTCGTTTGGTAAAAACCCTTCCAACTGGATTTGCACAGTACTACCCTGAGGAGCAACATCAGGCACAACAATCATAGACACTTCCTGGGCACGAACCATCGTCCCGGTTAGTCCCAGAAGTCCAGGAACGAACACAAACAACCACAACGACATAAACAGAGACAAACGGCTCATTCTTTTCATAATCGTGCCTCAAACTACACAAGCTGTTTGCGCATGTAGATCCATTCCCGATGCCCAAAAATCAATCGGGTTAACCACGATCGTCGTACATGCCTTTCAAGAAAACCCTGGCGGTGGTACAGGGCGAGCGCTCCGGTATTAGCGCTACTCACATAGAGACCGAGGTACTCTTTCCGTCGTAACCGCGCCTCCTCTTCGGCCCGCTTCAATAATGCGCTGGCAATCCCATGGCGGCGAAACGGGCATAGCACAGCCACATCTGTAATAAAGCCTTCACTGCGCCCGATACGATGATCGAGGAGTGAGAGCGCAAATATTGAACGAACCGCACCCCATAAACCCAGCACCTGGTGAAATGCCAGTTCAGTGGCACCTGAGTCATCATACGCCATTTCCCAGGTACGCAGCGTAATGGTACCGATAATTGCTCCCTGAAATTCGGCCACAAACATCCCCCGCAATGCCAGACTGCCCTGACGACGCCATGAGGCCTCCAGAGCAGCGATACCACGTGCAGCATTATCGGCACCAAACGCACCACCAAACTTATCCGCAAAGGCCTCACCGTGCAGGGTGAGTATCGGCGTAATGTCATCCAGGCATGCCAGGCGAATACACAGGTCAGAGAGTTCCAATATTTCTGGAGCAGAAGAGATAGTGGTACTCACAACATCATCACTTCGTTGCTGTTAACGGTATCGTTATTCCTACAATGTTAGGAATGATACCTGCCACGTAGCTCGTGACCATCACGGACACGTGTCAGAGAGTGACACACACAACGTTTTTTGTGCCAGAAACGCAACGATTCTTCGGGATCCGGGGCCTCAGAATCCCTCGCCGAAAGGATTCGTTGATGCATATTAGGGGAGGCTATCTGACCATATCACTGCCTGACCTCTGTCACTGAGCCGTAAGTTCAGCCACCCGTCGATCCAGGCGAGTTGATATATCCCGATACATATCGCCGCGCATCTGAGCGGCACGCAACCGTCGCCGTAAATCGGTAATCCATATGATTGCCGCCAGAAGGAGCATGGTGAGTAAAAAAGTCAGTTTGTTCATCACATCTTCTCCACTCTAGAGTATTATGTGTACTTGCATTCTAGCGCAGACCATCCGATCCTTCAAGTGCATGTCATGTATGGTACGGATTGTAGCGCCTGTCTGTAAGCAATCCTCCCGGAAGCCGGTCTTCAGACACGACGATACCTCACTTTCCCCTCAGAGGGAGCCTTTGAGGTACAGTCTCTAACACTGTACTAACAACCTGTTAATGTTTCGACTCATACACCTCTGCTATGCTATAACCATAGCACAATCAGAATGATGTCTATGCCATTGTAGATGCACATGGATGGTATTATAACGAGCCATCTCCTGGAAAGGGAATGTGCGCGAGGGCTGCAGGCCCCTGCACCCCTGCCGAGATGAATCTTGTTGGAGTATTTACGGAAGGAGTAAGACTATGACACACGTTTTCCCGACTCATCGCCAGGCCTGGATCGCCCTGTTGAGCCTGTTCACAATAATCACCATCAGCCTTTTGATCGTGTCGAACCAGTCGCTGATAGGTCTCCTGGTCGTGCTGCTCAGTATACTGGCGCTGACCACGCTATATCGCCAGTCCATCAGCTCCACTTCAACCGGCACAGGCGCAGCAGTGCAATCAGGTGTGTGGCAATATAATCCCCAGGAGCCAGTACTGCTGACCAGTGCCGTTACGGTGGATGGAGAGACCCACACCGCTCGCGTGGTACCCCTGGAACAACGTGAAGGACATCAACTGCTGCTAACCATCGATGGCTATCTGGTAATCGATCGTTCCGGGCGAGTCATTCACAAGTTGTGAGCCACCCCATGTTATAATGCGTTGCACACAACCCTGTGCCTTTCGGAACGATTGTTGATTATCTATGGCCCGTGGTTGTTCACCATGGGCTACTCGCTATCAGGAGTAGAAGCAAAAACAATGCCCAGGCGCACTGATATTCGGACTATTTTGATCATTGGCTCTGGCCCGATCGTTATAGGTCAGGCCTGTGAATTTGACTATTCTGGTGCCCAGGCGTGCAAAGCGCTCCGCGAGGAGGGCTACCGTGTGGTGCTGGTAAACTCCAACCCGGCCACCATTATGACCGATCCCGGCCTGGCAGATGCCACCTATATTGAACCGCTCACGGTAGATATCCTGGATCGCATTATTGCTAAAGAGCGCCCCGATGCCGTGCTACCTACGGTAGGGGGCCAGACGGCGTTGAACCTGGCAGTGGCACTGGATGCAGCAGGTGTGCTGGAACGGTATGGAGTGGAACTGATCGGTGCATCGGTCGAAGCCGTCCAGATTGCCGAAGACCGGCAGCGCTTCAAAAACAAAATGATCGAGATCGGTCTAGAAGTACCCCGGAGTGGTATCGCCCATTCTCTCGACGAAGCCCAGGCGGTGGTTGCCACTACCGGCTTTCCCGCTATCATCCGCCCCTCGTTTACACTGGGCGGCGAGGGTGGCGGAGTTGCCTATAATGTTGAAGACTTCCGCACCATCGTTGAGAGTGGCCTGGATGCATCACCCGTTCGCCAGATCTTGATCGAAGAGAGTGTATTGGGTTGGAAGGAATTTGAGCTTGAGGTCATGCGTGATCACGCCGACAATGGCGTCATTATTTGCAGCATCGAGAACATTGACCCAATGGGCGTGCATACCGGCGATAGTGTTACCGTCGCCCCTGCCATGACTCTGACCGACCGCGAGTATCAGTGTATGCGCGATATGGGCCTGGCTGTTCTGCGGGCGGTTGGTGTCGAAACCGGCGGTAGTAACGTACAGTTTGCCGTGCATCCCCAGGATGGACGCATGTATGTGATCGAAATGAACCCGCGCGTAAGCCGCAGTAGCGCGCTGGCCAGCAAGGCTACCGGCTTTCCGATTGCCAAGATTGCCGCCAAACTCGCCGTGGGCTATACGTTGGATGAACTACCTAACGATATTACACGCGAGACCCCGGCCAGTTTTGAGCCAACCCTCGACTATGTGGTTGTCAAGATTCCACGTTGGGCCTTTGAGAAGTTCCCCCAGGCCGATCCGACACTCAGCACACAGATGAAGAGCGTCGGTGAAGTTATGGCAATCGGGCGCACCTTCCCCGAAGCCTGGCAAAAAGCCTGGCGATCACTTGAACAGGGCTACACCGGGTGGGGCGCAGATGGCAAGGAGCCGATTGAGCCGGAGTGCCTGCGCAAACGGTTGATTACTCCGCATCCTGAACGATATTTCTATGTGCGCTACGCTTTACAGAGCGGTATGAGTGTTGACCAGGTTGCTGCCCTGACCCACATCGATCCCTGGTTCCTGCATCAGTTTGAGCGTATTCTCAACCTGGAAGGCAAGATCCGTGCCTTTACCCTCAACACGATACCTGACGATCTGCTACGGCAGGCCAAGCGTATGGGCTATAGCGATGCCCAGCTGGCCTATCTGCTGCACGTTCCCCATACGATTCAGGGCGGGGCATTGTCATCCATACCACCTGGCCCATGGATCCCTGAACTGGCAGTACGCGCCAGACGCAAGGAACTGGGCATTCTGCCTACTTTTCATTGTGTTGATACCTGTGCCGCCGAGTTTCCGGCTTTTACACCCTATCTTTACTCATCATACGAGAGCGAAGACGAAGCTGCCCCCTCTGACCGCCCAAAAGTGATTATCCTGGGGAGCGGCCCGAACCGCATTGGCCAGGGTATTGAATTTGATTACTGCTGCTGTCACGCTGTCTTTGGATTGCGTGCAATGGGCTATGAGACCATCATGGTCAACTGCAATCCCGAAACCGTCTCAACCGACTATGACACGGCCGATCGGCTCTATTTTGAGCCGCTGACACTGGAGAATGTACTGAACATTGTCGATATCGAACGTCCAACGGGTGTGCTGGTACAATTTGGTGGCCAGACACCCCTCAAGCTGGCTCGCGGATTAGAGGCCGCCGGAGTGCCGATCTGGGGCACCTCGCCCGATGCCATCGATCTGGCTGAGGATCGCGATCGCTTCAGTGCCTTGCTCGACCATCTGGGTATTCCAACACCAGAGCATGGAAGTGCCACTTCCTGGGAAGAGGCACGGGTGGTGGCCAGGCATATTGGCTACCCGGTGGTGGTACGTCCATCCTACGTCCTGGGTGGGCGTGCAATGGCGATCGTCTATGATGACCAGAGCCTGGAACGGTATATGCGTGAAGCAGTTGACGCCTCACCAGAACATCCAGTACTGATCGACCGCTTTCTTGAAGATGCTTTCGAGATGGATGTAGATGCCGTTAGTGATGGTGACACCGTGGTCATTGCAGGCATTATGGAGCAGATCGAACTGGCGGGTGTGCATAGTGGCGATAGCGCCTGCGTCATCCCACCCTATATGGTTCCACCTCAGCATGTTCAGACGATGCGTGATTACACGGTTCGCCTGGCCCAGGCACTGGGTGTCGTTGGATTGCTGAATATCCAATACGCCATGCAGGAAGGTATCGTCTATGTACTGGAGGTTAATCCGCGCGCCAGTCGCACTATCCCCTTTGTGGCCAAAGCTACTGGCATTCCCTGGGCTCAGATTGCCGTGCAGGCAGCCGCCGGTGCGCCGTTGCAATTGACCGACACAACCTTGAATGCCGGCTCAGAACGATACAGCCTGAAAACAGCATCGCGCAATGTACAGGCACCTCTCTATCATGTCAAAGAAGTGGTGTTGCCCTGGGCACGGTTTCCAGGAATGGATATACTGCTAGGGCCGGAAATGCGCTCTACTGGCGAAGCAATGGGCAGCGGAACGACCTTCGGTGAGGCTTTTGCTAAAGCCCAGCTCGGCTGTCATCATAAACTACCCACCAGTGGCAGTGCGTTTCTCAGCGTAAACGACCGCGACAAGGCCAATCTCATTCCTATCGCTCGCGATCTGGCTGAACTGGGCTTCATCTTGCTGGCAACCGCCGGAACTGCCGCCGCGCTGCAAGCGGCCGGTCTGCCCGTAACCCAGATCTACAAGGTCAACGAGGGCCGTCCCAATGTAGTAGATTACATCAAGAACCATCAGATCGCGTTGATCATCAATACCCCCCTGGGCAAAACCAGCTTCTTTGACGAGCGCTCGATTCGGCGGGCAGCCATCACCCACAGTGTACCTACCCTCACGACACTCTCCGGTGCCGCCGCTGCAGTCCAGGCCATCCATGCTCTGCGCAATGGTGGCTGGACGGTGCAGAGCTTGCAGGAGCGAATGTGACGGCTCCCAGGGGGAAAGCACCGGGGATTTCGGAGACTGCCGCAGTGCTTCATAACCGATGTAGACTTACCAGATAAAAATTTTATCATCTAGTTGCCAGGATTGCTGTTCTTCGGGTATACTAGCTGACAGTAGCCTGATATTTCAGCCATTATCGAATGACACGGAAATCCGCGCCAGAAGATCAACCCACCACCACCTATCATCTCTCACCATTATTGCCACGACTGTGGTCGGCATTGCGTCGTCGCTGGTTGCCGATCACAGTGATATTTACGCTATTTCTGGGGTTGCTTTTGATCAGCAGCAAACCAGGCGGCAACAACCTCGCAGACACAGACCTGTTCTCCGCCCGCATATCCACACCCACCCTGGAGATCCAACCGATCTCTGTTGCCGCTGCTCTGGAACAGTATCCCCCCGATCCGCCATTCAACCCGCCAGGAGATCGATTCGCCAGTCCAACCAGCTCAGCCTCTGGTACTGCAACACACATCAAACCAACAACGGCTCGACCAACCTCGATCACCAGATCCCGAACAACCAGATCCCGAACAACTCCAACCAGTACCACAACTACGACACCAACCCCCACTGCGCTCAATCTGGGCCTACCACCCCGCGATCAGTGGACAGATGTACGGGGCAAACCCTCACTCAGCGCCGAAAGAATCGACGCAATTCTGGCTTCCTACGGCTCGCCCGCAGTGGGTACCGGCACAATCTGGGTTGAGCTCAGTCACCGTTATGGCATCGATAATGCCGTAGGCCTGGCCTTTTTTATTCATGAAAGCTCGGCCGGCACCGATCCGAACTGGTCAGGCAATAAGCGCGATGGCACCAGTACCTACAACATCGGCAATATTGAATGCGCCGGTTATCCGCGCTGCTACGGGCGCTGGCGTGACTATGAGTCCTGGGAAGAGGGCATTGAGGATTGGTATCGGCTCATTGCCTTGACCTATGTACAGAAGTGGGGGTTGACCACCGTTGAAGAAATTTTACCGGTCTATGCACCCGAATTTGAAAATGATGTGGCCATGTATGTTGCCATGACCCTGCGCCGGATCGGGCAATTCCGCAACATCCCCACCGAACTGTGGCCACCCATCCCCACCCCACGTCCAACCATGACCCCAACACCATCATCCACACCCAGCGTAACACCCACTGAAATACCGCCCGTCGCTGGTGCACAACGCATGCCTAACCTGGTTGGCCTTGATCTAGAAGAAGCCCTTTTCCTCCTTCAGGAACTGGGCATCGTCGTTGACATCGTTGACATGCAATTGCGCGAACACATTCCCGATCTGTTTGACCAGGTACCGGAACGTACTATCGTCAGCACCTCGCCCCAGGCTGATGCCTGGGTTCTGCCTGACGACGAGGTTATCCTGGGCGTACGTGCGCCAGACCAGTGGCCACCCCCAACACCAACGCCTGTTACAGACAACAGCATAGATCCCCAACCAGGATGGCGACCAGGACGAGGTATGCCCTCGCCAGAGCCAGAACCACAACCGGAGCCAGGTTCACTCGACCTTGAACTTACGCCAACGCCGGTGACAATCGAAGCGGAGGTTGATCATCTACCGCCACAGGAATAGGTGGTCAGATCTCTACCCTTTCCCCTTTACATCTCGGCTCATCGTTCCCACAGACGAGGAGGAGAGTGAACCCTACCACTGCATCGCTCCTATGGTAGACACACGCAATCTCCATGTTCCATCTTGACGTATACTTGTCCACCATGTTAAGATGGTGATAGACTGATACCAGTTCATCTCGTCATTGGGGCGAGTCAGATATGCGGACCGCGCCCTATGAAAGGCCATCTGATGATACGTGTAACTATTGACAGCATTCGCGTCAGTCTGCTCACCCAACATCGTGTTGTGGTACTACGTGAAACTGATAGCAGACGTTACCTTCCAATCTGGATCGGGCCTTTTGAGGCTGATGCGATTGCAATGGCAATCCAGGGTCATGAGCCGCAAAGACCATTAACCCATGATTTGCTCAAGACAACCATCGGTGATCTGGGAGGCACAGTCACCCATATCATTGTTAATGATATTCATGACAACACCTTCTTTGCACGCATTGTGATTGAGCAACGTGGGCAGATTGTAGAAATTGATGCCCGTCCAAGTGATGCGATTGCGCTTGCTGTGAGAACCGAAGTTCCTATTTATGTTGAACCCCATGTGTTAGATCAAGCCGGAGTGTTGTTTGATGAAGATGAGCAATCTATTCCTGAACCCTCTTCCTCGTCCTCAGAAGAGGCTGAACCTGAAATGAATGACGAGTCGCTTTCAATATTCAGGGATTTCATTAACAAGCTCGATTTTCCCGATCCAGATGAGGGTAGTCGCGAAAAGAGAGAATAAAGCACATTCAGAACACTATACAGAAGCAGGCGATACGAAGCATGTACGCCTGCTTTCTGTCAGAAACACCGATCGGGTTCCGGTGTATGCCGGGCCTATGGTGTGACAAACAGCACAGTACCACTACCGTACTGCTCTCGATTTTCTGCCATGCTCTCGGTGTTCCAATGTACGCAAAAGTGCGTCGTGTCTCCCTCTTGCCAGTGTCAGGTCATGGTTGACGGCCCCGCATTCGTTACAGGTCTTGTTGGAGGGATAAAACAGATCTACCCGGACTACACCTGCTGCGCCTTGTAGCCAGGCTGCCGCACGATTTCACTGAATGTGGTTGGGTACGAGCACCATAAAGCCTCTGCTCCCTGCCTAAGCCAACGTCCCCCTGAACAGATACGCTCTATCTGTATAAATGTGGATAAGCAGCAGAAACGTGTGAATAACTTCACCCCTGCCAGGTACGCTCTATCTGTATAAATGTGGATAAGCAGCAGAAATGTGTGGATAACTTCACCCGTGTGTGGATAACTTTGCGCATAATGCGTGGATTAATCGTGGATATAAACCCGTCAACTGGAACCACGCTCGTTCCGGTGTGAAGAATGTGGATAAACATCCACCTGTTATCCCAGAGAAGAGAATGCACACCAATCAGCAGTAAAGCTATTTTCCACATCTTCCACAGCCACTACTATGACGTCTATTATAAATCTATACAATAAATTTGTGGATATTTAGCAAGCGCACTCTTCTGGGGATAACCGTTCAGGTGAGTCATAGCGAGCATTCAGCGCTTGTTTGAAAAGGAAGCCTGGCGAACGTCGTTTCACACATCCGCCCGTATCTCCGTACCTCTTTGGGATTGGCACGTTTTATAGAATGTTGGTATAATAGAACAGGTGCCAGGGAACGGCAGATACTTGCTGAACCCCGCCAGGGCCTAGCGGCAGCAACGGTAGGTGAGTTCCTCTGGGTGTTTCCTGGTACCATCCAGGATCATCGTCTGGCTCCGCTCAACTGGCTGGCACCGAAAGCCGCAGGCAACAATTTCTGTGGCGTCGTTATGTGTTGATCTCCTCGTGTATTGAGGAGTAACACAGTACTGTGTGGTGCCAGTTCCAGGATAACCTGACGGCACGCTCCACAAGGACTGGCAACCGTATCCGTAGCAGTAATAACGGCTATGGCAACAATATCTCGCTCTCCTGCAGCGTAGGCGCTAAACAGGGCCACACGTTCAGCACATAACGTAACAGGATAGGCCGCATTCTCAATATTACATCCTGGAAAAATCTGCCCGGATGCAGTAAGTACTGCTGCACCTACAGCAAACCCAGAATAGGGTGCATAGGCTCGCTCCCGTCCTAGTTGCGCCGCACGAATCAGGGCTGTATAGTCATGTTGTTCCATGTATCTTCCTTGCCATTCACTTCTTCTGGTTGACACTGGGTGAGCAACGCAGCCAATAACTCATTGTTGTCCTGTACCATCAAGGTCGTCGGATCTTCCTCGGTTGTCTGTCGCATCCCCACATCACGCTCTGCAGGGTGTTCAAACGTAATGCGCAGCTTTTGCGGACGTACACCCTGCATTGATAGCACGGTGACCGTAGCCCTGTCAAGTACCACTTCGTCTCCAACTAGCGGAACTCGACCCAACTGCTCATATACCAACCCCCCAATGCGATCGGCATCAGTTGCCTGTAAGTTCAAGTCAGCGAGATCATTAATATCATCAATTGATACCCGTGCATCAACGATCAACTCGGTCTCACTGATAACCTGAATAGAAGGTTCTTCATCTACATCATACTCATCTTGAATTTCGCCAACAATTTCTTCTAACAAATCCTCGATTGTTGCCAGGCCAGCTGTACCGCCATATTCATCAACAATAATTGCCATATGAATCTTGCGTTGCTGCATTTGCTTAAGCAACACGTCAACCTTCATGGTTTCTGGTACAAAATGGATCGATGAACGCGAAAGATCGGCCAGTGACATATTACGTTGACCATCGCGTAAAACCGGCAACAGATCTTTCGCATACAAAATGCCAATAATGGTGTCAATCGTCTCTTCATACACCGGGATACGAGAATGACCTTCACTAATCACAAAATCCAATGCCTTCTCCAACGGAGTGTTTACTTCGAGAGCAACAATATCAACGCGGGGAACCATGATCTCACGTACCAGCGTGTCGCCGAAAGAAAAGATACCCTCGATCATCTCACGTTCGTTGTGTTCGATCAACCCTTCTTCCTCGCCAACATTCACCATCAGGCGCAGTTCTTCCTCTGTCACCAGGGACATACCGGGTGTATTCGGCCCTCGTATCAGGTATACCAGTGGCCTGGTCAATAGCGTAATAACGATCACGATCGGTCCGAGTATCGACATTGCGAGGTTAAAAGGGGTGGAAAGGATAAGCGCTGTAGTGTCTGGAGCGCGTGCGGCCAGTGCCTTGGGCAACACCTCACTTACAACCAGGATGATGAACAGGAGTAGGGTCAATGCGATGCCCTGTGTCCAGAGTGCAACGTTCCGCACCAGATACAATGTCAGCGTGGTAGTAAGAATGGTGACACTGGTGTTCAGCAGGATGATGACTGCCTTGATCTGATATGGATCGCTCATTAAGCGGGACAGCAACCGTGCGCGGGGGACTCCTGCTTCCAGTAAGGCATTCAGCCGATGACGACTGATAGCAGTAAAAGCGGCATCAACGGCAGAGGTGAAGGCTAATATACAAAGACAGATTCCTATACCAATCGCAATTAGACCAGGGTCGGGATCCAAAGATATAAACTCCTGAAGCTACATCCTTACAGCACAGTCTTGATGAAACACAAAAAAGTGACTACCGATCGTAACTTCGTAGGAATCCAGGAAACAGACAATGGGTGATCGGGCGTAACCTGGATTTACAATCATCAGGAGAAGAGTGTACTGAGCGATAGATCCTTGTGGATGCGCATGATTGCTTCAGCGAACAGTGATGCAACGCTAATGACTTTGATCCGCGCACCATCATGGACTTTAGGCAGGGGAATAGTATTGGTGATAATGGTTTCAACCAGATGCGATTGCGCGATGATTTTCAAGGCATCAGCGGCAAAAACACCATGCGTAGCACATGCATAGACCGAACGTGCCCCCCGTTCGATCAGAGCGTGAGCTGCTTCTACCAATGTGCCACCGGTGGAAATCATATCATCGACGATAATAGCGGTTCTCCCTTCAACATCTCCAACCATTTCTACGACTTCCGAGACATCTGGAGCAGGCCGTTGCTTGGCGATAATCGCCAGGCCTGCCCCGATCCGTTCACGGAAGCGGTTGGCACGACCCACGCCACCGGCATCGGGAGAAACAACGACCGGGTCAGGCAGATTCAAGGCACGAATACTATCGGCCAGGAGCGGCGCTGCCTGCAAGTGATCGACAGGGATATCAAAGAATCCCTCAATAGCTGGCGCATGCAGGTCGATCGTGAGTACGCGATCCGCACCAGCGGTGCAGATCAAGTTTGCCACCAGTTTCGCCGAGATTGGTTCACGCCCGCTGGTCTTTTTTTCCTGTTTGGCATACCCGTAGTAGGGAATGACTGCGGTGACGCGAGCCGCGGAAGCGCGGCGTAACGCATCAATGATCAACAACAGTTCCATCAAGTGATGATTAACGGGCGTACAACTGGGTTGAATGACAAACACGTCGCACCCACGGACATTGTCTTCCAGCTTGACGCGCGTTTCATCATTTTTGAACGTTCCAACGATCGCCCGGCCCAGATTGAGACTCAAACAGCTTGCGATTTCCTGTGCCAGCGGACGATTGGCGTTGCCACTGAAAACAAGGAGGCGTCCATCCATAACAATCTTCGCACCCTTCAGTTTATAGTAGGTAAGGCTAACCCGATACAAGACAGCGCGACCGAACGATATGTGTGCCAGGAACAGGTATAAGAACACAAAAAAGCAGCGAAGCAAGCTTCACTGCGCACATGTTTGCTAGCATAGGACAACCACGGGCATGCACTCAGCAAGGATTGCTGGTTGTTTTTCCTTTTCTACCACCGCTTGCTGTCTATCCCCACTGATGCGGAAAGATGGCTGCCGGGCCAGGACTCGAACCTGGACAAACGGATTCAAAGTCCGTGGTGCTGCCATTACACAACCCGGCAGCAAGTATGTAAAACAGGTTGTGCTGCATTATACCATACTCTTCTTTGCTATCGCAATATTGGGGAGCGGGTGGACGGGTATCTGTCTGGTACCTGTTCAGGCAGGTTGGTGGCGATGATCTCCGTTCAGAATGCCCGGTAGCCGAGAGTGATGCCGGTTAAAAAACGGTCTCTCTGAACAGGCACGTGTGTTATAATGATTTTATACTCCTGTAGGAAGGGTGGAGAACGATGGTGCGGCCATTCCGAATATTTTGGGTGGCATTGTGTGATCTCATGGATGAACTATGGGTCTTGATGGCCTGTAATGTTCTCTGGTCACTGATCGGCCTGCCCTTGCTACTGCTGACGCTGGTACTGTTCAGCCAGGGCTTTGTCTGGCTACCAATTGTAGCTGGTCTGCTGGCGGTATTGCCACTGGCTACGGCAACTGCGGGGCTGTACAGTGTTGCTCAGCGGATTTCGGAAGGTCGGGCCTGCCATGTTCGAGATTTCTTTGTAGGGATGCGGCGCTATATGCTGCCAGGCTGGTATACCGCAGGTCTGTGGAGTATCGGGTTACTCGTTATACTGGTGAATCTACAGTTCTATGCTCGTCTGCCCAATCTGTTCGGCATAGTGCTGACGGGATTCTGGCTCGTCGTGTTGCTGATCTGGCTTTGTATGCTGGTGTATATGTTCCCCTTACTATTGATTCAGCCACAGACACGCTGGTGGGTACGTATGCGCTATGCATTTGCGCTGGCAATGGGCCGCCCGCTCTTTACGCTGGTTACGCTCATCCTGATGCTGCTTCTGGTATTATTGACGGCATTAGTACCCGTTTTATCGCTGGTGGTGACAGTGGTGCTGCTGGCTCAGTGGAGTATGCGCGCAACACTGTTGTTGCTTGAGGAAGCTGAAGCACACCGTGCTGCAGCCAACTCGACGGTGATCTGCTATGGTTCGCTCACGGATAAAGGGCGCAAAGGCCAGATCAGACCGGAATAAGTGACACAGAGTACACCGTTTGTAAGGCTGTAGAGCGACAAAAGTCGTTACGTCATAGGGGGCATCGCATGATGTTCCACCATGGGTCACGTCAAACTCTGGTGGTTAGCTCTAGATGCGAGAACGATGGTTTCGTTGCTCATACCGTGGGAGCAATGGACGTTGGTACCTTCTCAGGTGGGCTGGTGGGGCCGGCCCACCTGGGCAACCCCTGCCGGTACACATTGCCCTGAACGAGTACAGCAGTCATTTCGCCATCAACATCAGTGCTCAACCGGTAGCATTTGAACCTTTTGTCTTATGATCGCCATACTGAACAGAGAACGAACGTATGCTGACACGAAGAATAATTCCCTGTCTTGATGTGAAAGCTGGCCGGGTGGTGAAAGGGATAGCATTCCTGAACCATCGTGATGCAGGTGATCCGGTAGCGCTGGCAGCAACATATAACGTGGATGGGGCTGATGAACTGGTGTTCTATGATATTACCGCCAGCAGTGATGATCGGGCCATTATGGTTGATGTGGTGGAGCGCACAGCAGCCCAGATTTTTATTCCGCTGACGGTTGGCGGTGGATTGCGTACCACCGAGGATATGTATCGGATGTTGCGGGCCGGAGCGGATAAGGTTTCACTTAACACGGCTGCCGTGCTGAATCCGCAGTTGATTTACGAAGGCGCACGCCGGTTTGGTAGTCAGTGTATTGTGTTGTCCATTGATGCGCGACGGGTGAATGTCCCCGATGAGCCGTCGCGCTGGGCGGTATTTACCCATACCGGGCGTCAGGCCCGGGCGACGGGGATTGATGCGATCGAGTGGGCACGGCGTGGGGTCGAGTTGGGTGCGGGTGAGATTGTGATCAACAGTATGGACACTGATGGGCAGCGTACAGGCTATGATCTGGAGTTGTTACGGGTGCTGAGCACGACCGTTGATGTGCCGGTGATTGCTTCGGGTGGCGCAGGGTCGCCAGAGGATATGTATCAGGCGCTCATAGCTGGTCAGGCTGATGCGGTGCTGGCGGCTTCGATCTTTCACTTTGGCGATTATACGATTGCTGAGGTGAAATCGTACCTGGCTGAACGAGGAGTCCCGGTACGTCAGTAACACACGAGATATACGGTTGCTGGTCGCTTATGCCTTGCGCATTGACGATTCCGCTACCTGGATCACGTTGAGACTGCTTCGCGCATGGTAGGGGAAACAACCTGTGGATGGGTGGCACGCAACTTGTGTAGACGCGCCAGTGACTCGACTGCGGCGGTATGCACATTGGTATCTTGATCCTGAACTGCCTGGGTCAGGGCATCGAGTACTTCACGTGAGGCACCTGTGGCACCCATACTGCCCAGGGCGCGGGCAGCCGCTTCACGAGTATAAGGATCCTCGTCGGTAAGGAGGGTCATCAACTGATTGATCAGCAGGGGTGCGCTGGCCAACTCGCCAATTTCAGCCAGCACCAATGCAGTTGACGAACGCACAAAACCATCTTCGTTCGTCAGGCAGATCGACAGGTAGTCGATCAATTGGGGCGAGACAATACGTTCACGCAAAGTACCCAGAGCACGTGCAGCCGCATTACGGGTTTTGAGATCGCAGTCAAAAATTGCCACCCGCACCAGCGCCTTGACCAGATTCAGCGGAGGTGTCTCGGCAAAATGACCGAGCATACGCGCCGCGGCTGCCCGCACATCGGCGGTACTGTCTTTCAAGCTATCATGCAGCAGAATGAGATCTGCCGAGGTATAGTAGCCTTTGCGATGTTGCAGGCTGCGGATCGCATCATAGCGTAGTTGCCAGCCAGGATCGTTAAGCAAACGCCGGAGCTGGGTGAACTCATCAGTGCCGTAGACATCCAGTTCATGCAGGAGCGTCAGGCGGAGCCACTCGTCACGCGAGCTGTTGAGCCGCTGACGTGCCAGATGAATAACGTTCAGCGACAACATCAACTGTTCAATGGCTGCACGTAGCACCGGGGTAGTACGTAATTCCCGCTCGAGTAAAAGTGCAACCTGATAGCGCATCTGCACCGCACGATGCACAATATGATCCGCACCGGCATCACGAGTGATCTGGGCCAGTGCCAGTACGGCAGCGACTGGTTCTCGTTGAAACGCTTCAAGGAATGGTTCAAGTGTGCGGACTGACAGGTAGCCCAGTATCGTGCCGGTACCGGTGAGTTGTATATCCTGACGTGGGTTACGGGCAAAAGCGTTCAGTCGTTCAGCGATTTGTGTGCGCCATATATCCTGGTCAAACATTGGTGTATCCTACTACAATGCTACGTATCATGGTTGGGTAACCACTCACGTAGGGTGGACTCAAGGGACAACAAGTCTCCTTCAGGCGTTGCTCGAGTCTGGCGGGGCCTGCGGCCCCGGCGAAACCCGCTGGCGAAAGTCCCCCTGAACGGTGCTGGTATATGATATAGACATCAGTGTGCATATTATAACATACTGGCGTATATTATTGTTCGTGCGGCTTCGTTATTTTGACCGTCTGCCTGAAAAGCGAGCCGGTTTAGGGCAACGCTCCTCACGTTCTGCTCGCGATGGCTAGAAACCGGGTTCCTGGAAGGTGTTTTTTGATCGGCAACACAGCGGCAGCATGGTGGTCGTGCGTTATACCGCGTATGCACACCGGTTCTAAAGATGCCAGATTGATGTCTTCAGGCGTTGTTCTGGTGGGGTGCTCACTGGAGATGCTTCAGTGTGCTGGTGAAATTACAGTATATCATAATGACAGAGCAATGAGTGGGCTATACCTGACAGGTGACAATGTGATCATCTGTAGAGAAACAGAGCTGACGTGGTTGGTTGTCTGCCGATCGGTTTCGTCCGTGGTAGAATGAAAGAAGGATATGCCCTTCTCGGTTCCATTTTTTGCCGCATGTGAGGATGGGAAGACGAAGTAGAAAAAGAACCGCTCTGCCGCGATTGAACAAGACCATGGTGCTCCAACGAGACTTCATCGCAGCGGGAGGTGCGAGGGCCGCAGGCCCTCGCGCACGTTCGGTTGTGGTTTTTGAGGAGCAACGCCGCGCCGCGACGTAATAGGCACAGGCAACCACGTAACTCGGCTAGAGTCAGGAGGAAGATCGAGTGAACAAGGAATTGAGGTTACCATCTACGCGCCAGCGCCTGGGCTTGCGCCCAGGGTTAGAGCCGTATTATACGGTGGTTGAACAGACACCAACACAGCTGGTGTTGCGTTCGAGACCAGGTGCGAATCGGCGTGCAGGCTATACCTTTATGGCACGCGGGGTGGTACTGATAGTGCTGGGTCTGCTCTTTTTTAGTGCGGGGTATATCAATCTATCTGAAGGTATGGAAGATGCCGGGATCAGTGTGATTTTCGGTACGGTTGTCCTGGGGATTCTGGGATGGTTTGGTCTACGGGGGGTGGTAACCGGGTGGGCAGTGGCCAGTACGGTCAATCAGATAACGGTCGATCAAGAAACGGGAACGATCACCTATACGCAGAGCAATCTGATTATCCGTAATCGTCACAAACGTACACAGACGCTCCCCACGTCACAGGTGACACAGCTCCGGTTGCGCAGGCGATCATTTGTGTCATCAGGCATACTGGCACGGCGATATCCTATTATGGCCCTGGAGTTGCTAACCGCTACTGGTGCGGTCTGGCTGGTGGATAGCGCTGCAGACGCGGCGATGCTGTCTGAAACGGCCACAGCGCTATCTGCGGTGTTGGGTCTCCCGGTTGAGCATGCCGGGCAGGATGCGTATCAGGCTGTGCCTGCTGCTGATCGCTGACGGTGACTGACTGCCCTTATTGCTGAGGCGTATGGCTTCAGCCGGATTCGGGCTGCCGGTCTGCGCCGGGATACAGACGCGGCGCAGCAGTACTCGTGTCCGGTGTGCGGTGCAATGTTCTATGTCATAGGTGGCCCGGCCCGGTCTTTCAGGCAGTCTCTTCATTTGCCGCAGGGCGATATTATCTTGCTCCAGATCCCTACTTGCGCTATCATGATCGCCATTGTATACGGTTTTGGCAACAACGAGGTCACATGCTATGCTCCTGGCGCTGTGGTCTGGTTCAAGTTATGAGGATAGCAGCATGAAGGTACGTTATAGTGCTCTTTCTGATCCGGGCCTGAAGCGGGACGTCAATCAGGACTCTTATGGTATCAGTACGCCTGAGCAAGATGGACACAGGGGGCACCTGCTGGTGGTATGTGATGGCATGGGGGGCCATGCTGCTGGTGAGGTTGCCAGTCGCCTCGGCGTGGAGGCGATTCTGCATCAGTTTAAACACTCGACAGAAAATAACCCGGCGGTACTGCTGGAGCAGGCATTTGGGGTTGCGAATCAGCAGATCTATATGCAGGGGCGAGGCACTATGGGAACCACCGGTGTGGCCGCATTCCTGGTTGATCATATGCTGTATGTGGCGAATGTGGGTGACAGTCGCGCCTATTTGATCCGTGCTGGTCAAATCCAGCAGATTTCGCAAGACCACTCGTTTGTGGCCGAGCAGGTGATGGCCGGGTTGTTAACGGCAGCTGAGGCGCGGTCGTCGGTGCATCGCAATATGATTACGCGCGCACTGGGGCATCAACATGAGGTGCAGGTCGATCTGTTTTCATTGCCACTACAGGCAGGTGATATGGTGTTGCTCTCGACGGATGGGTTGCACGGGGTGGTCGAGGAGTATGACATCGTACAGGTGGCGCTGACATTACCGCCTGATGCGGCGGTGCAGCGCCTGGTTGAACTGGCGAATGCCGGTGGTGGGCCAGATAATATCACGGTGATACTGGCCGCCATTGATGGGCTGGAGTCGTCCGATACCCCCGATCCTTCGACGGCAGTTACTGAGCCGCTGCGTCCCATTATGATGGTAGATGTCCCTGCTCACTCGATCACGGACAGGTTGTCTCCCACCACGACCGAGATGCCCAAAGAATTACCCCTCTCACGCTGGGGACTGGTGCTGGCGTTGCTGACATTGCTGGTGTTGATTGTGGTGGGAGTCGCGGTGCTATGGTTGCCGGTAGATGAAGCGGCGACAGCTATGAGCATGCTGTTCTGGGGCCGAGGTGTAGGATGCCGATACAGGTGTTAGCACCGGCAGTAGCAGCGCAAATTGCGGCCGGTGAGGTTGTCGAGCGTCCGGCTTCGGTGGTGAAGGAGTTACTGGAGAATGCGCTGGACGCGGGCGCGCGGCGGATTGCAGTTGAGGCGCGTGGTGGTGGCTTACGTGAGATCAAAGTCCAGGACGATGGCTGTGGGATTGCAGCGGCCGAGGTGGAACTGGCGTTTGAGCGCCACGCAACCAGTAAGCTGCGCACGGCAGCCGATCTATGGACAATCGAGACGCTGGGCTTTCGCGGGGAGGCGTTGCCCAGTATTGCCAGTGTGGCGCAGGTGGTATGTATTACCCGCACAGCGACGGAAGAAGTCGGTACCGAGTTGCGCGTGGCGGGCGGTGAGTTGCAGGGGCGTATGCCACGTGGCTGTTCGCCCGGCACCAGTATCAGTGTACGCAATCTTTTCTACAACACGCCTGTGCGCCGCGAGTATTTGCGCTCCGATGCGACCGAGATGAGCGCGATCAGCACGGTGGTGCAGCAATATGCGCTGGCCTATCCCGAAGTGCGCTTTTCGTTGCTGCTCGACGGGCGCCTGGCATTGCAGACGAGCGGTGATGGTGATCTGCGCTCGGTGTTGATCGAGTTATATGGCATTGATGTGGCGCGGCAGTTGTTACCCCTGGATATGCAATATGGTGAGGGTGCACAGGAGGTGCGCCTGACGGGGATGATTTCGCCGCCTGGTCTGACCCGCGGCTCGCGCAACTATGTGCATCTGTTTGTCAATCGGCGGGCAGTGCAGCCACGCGGGGCACTGGCGGCCGTGGTGACCGAGGCTTATCACACGCTGCTGATGAAAGGCCGTTATCCACTGGTAGTGCTGGATATACGGGTTGATCCAGGTGCAGTGGATGTGAATGTGCATCCTACCAAGAGCGAGGTGCGTTTTCAGTATCAGCCGCGCGTACATAGCGTGGTCGGACGTGCAATTCGGGCGGCGTTGCTGGAGGGAGCCGGAGTGCAGCCCTGGAACGAGGTGGCATCGGAGTTAGAGACGATACAACGCCGCTTTGAACTGCGACCCGCTGGCCAGACTGAGCCGCCGCGCACTGTGGAGCGCAATGCGGCCTGGCGGGTCGGTGCGGGGGCATGGGATACACAGCATAGCCGCTGGGATACGGGCCAGCGTGATGGTACCCTGGAACTTGACACCGAACGTGTTACAACTACGCCGGAAACATCCGATGCAGAACAGGCGCAAACGCTCGAAGTGGATGTGCCCGGAGCGCCTCCGCCCGTATCGTTGTCCCCTGTCATACCGTCAACCTTGCCACCATTGCGCGTGATCGGGCAGGTGGGGCTGACGTATGTGGTGGCCGAGTCGCCGGAGGGGATGTATTTGATCGACCAGCATGCGGCGCACGAGCGCATTACCTACGAGCGCTTGATGGCCCAGCACGGCGCGGGGACAGTCGAGTCGCAGGGCCTGCTGTTACCGCTGACGGTCACGTTGCCCCCGTCAGCGGCGACGCTGCTGCTGGATCACGCCGATGCGCTGGCAGAGTGGGGGTTTGCGCTGGAGGCGTGGGGCGAGGGCATGCTACGTCTACGAGCCACGCCGGCTACATTGCCACTGGAGGATGTCCAGGCGGCACTCCTCGAAATTGCCGACTATCTCGCTGGTCAGGGCGGCAGTGCGCCCACCGACTGGCGCGAGCAGATGTTGATTACCCTGTCCTGCCACACCTCGGTGCGCGCCGGGCAGTCGCTGGCGCTGCAGGAGATGCGCGAGTTGTTGCAACAACTGGAGCGTTGCGTCAGCCCGCGCACCTGTCCCCATGGTCGCCCGACTATGATCCTGCTCACCCCCGGCCAGCTTGAGCGTCAGTTCGGACGCCTGGGGTGACCACGAGGTATGAGGCGAGCAACGCAAGACAGACGCTCCTTTTAACGCAAAGGCGCAAAGACGCGGAGGTTTATGTGGGTGTAGGAACGCCTTTTGTCGTTTCCGAGGATCCTGATCGGCGTGAAGCGCAGAGGTGACAGGGTGCGGTAACAGGTGCCCCCACTCTTCATCGCTGTCACTCCCCCACTGCCCCAATGGCCTACGCAGAGCCTGTCCTCAGTGCAGGCGAACGAAAGTAGCTCATTGCGCGATCGGCAAAATCGTTTGCGTTCGCCTATGCTTAATAATCACTGGATTGGCTACTTCTGCCATACTGTGCTGACTCCTGGTGCAAGCGCCTGGTTGGGCAGGCGAAGCCTGTTTTTACAGGTGCGAGTATAGTATATCTCTGATCTGTGTTCAAGGATCGTCAGTTGTACGATAGGCTACATGTAGCGATTATGTGCTATACTCTCCACATATCCAGGTGAACAGGACGAGTTTATCATCAAGAGGGAGGTCAACATGGCGCATCCAGTGGAAGCGTCCGTGGAACGGGACAAGACCAATGTACAACGGACAGAAGCGCCGCGCATTCCGGCGAACGATCCGCCGCGCATGCTGCCCCCAGAACTCTGGCCGAACGTGGAACACTTGATTACCGAGGATGATACCCCCGTGGACAATTTTTTCTCTGTGAAACAACAACGGTTACTGGTCGAATCGCTGTATAGTAGCTGGTCAGGGCCAGGGCCGGAGCGCACATTCCTGGCTGATGCGAATGTCGGAGTGTTTGCCATCGTGCAGAACCCGCCAGTCGTGCCGGATGTCTTCCTCAGCCTGGATGTAGCGGCTCCGACAGATTGGTGGACGAAGGCGGGCCGGTCGTATTTGCTGTGGGAAGTCGGCAAGGCGCCCGATGTCGTGATCGAAATCGTGTCCAATCGGGAGGGTGAGGAGAACAGCGCGAAGCGAGCCGATTATGCGCGTATGGCAGTGCCATACTACATCATCTTTGATCCGGCAGAGTACCTCCAGCAAGGGGTGTTGCAGGTGTATCAGTTAGACATCACGACTCGCACCTACGAGCAACGGCCAGATGGCTGGTTAGCGGGGATAGGGTTAGGTGTCACGCTGTGGGAAGGGTTGTATGAAGGCAGTCAGGCACAGTGGTTGCGCTGGTGTGATGCGCAGGGGGAACTGATAGCCACGGGTGCCGAACGAGCCATCCGTGCCGAGGAAGCCCGTGACCAGGAGCGCCAGCGGGCCGAGCAGGCAGAACAGGCGCGGGAGCAGGAGCGCCAGCGGGCCGAGCAGGCAGAACAGCGGGCCGAACAACTGGCGGCACGGCTACGGACGTTGGGAATCGATCCGGATCAATGATAGGCAGCATATCCATCGCTTATCAGACAAGGCATGCTATACTCTGCAACCATCAGCAACTTGCGCTGGTTGCGAACGCTGCCGGGACAGATCCTGAATCAGGCAACCGAATAATACATCTGGGGGTGGGAATGAAAACGGATGCTGCTGCAACGATTGCAGCCCTACAAACCGAAAATGCGCAACTGCGACAGCAGCTACATGATGCGCAGCAAGGACGAAAGTTTCTGCAGAGCGTGATTGAAAATATCCCGGCAGCGATCTATGCCAAAGATCTTCAGGGGCGATACTTGCTTGCCAATCGTCACGTTTCGTCATTGCTTGATCTGATGCCGGAACAGATTATCGGCCAGTACGATTCGGATCTATTTCCCGCCGAGGTAGTTGCGCACTGGCATGAGTTACAACAACAGGTTATAGCTACTGAGAGCCTGGTCAGTCACGAGGAGATTTTACCCCAGGCTGATGGCATTCATACCTTTCTTTCGTCCCTATTTCCAATCTATAATGAACATCATACGCTGATTGCAATTGGTGGTATCTCCGCAGATATTACCGAGCGAAAGCAGATTGAGCGTTCGATGCATGAAAATCAGGCCTTGCTTCAGGCTGTGATTGATAACGCCTCGGTGCTGGTGCTGGTGAAGGATACTACCGGGCGCTATACTGTGGTCAATCGTCTGGCGGCGGCCGCAGTCAAGCTAACACCTGCGCAAATGGTTGGGAAAACAGACTATGATGTGTTGCCAGCCGACATTGCTGATGCCTATCACAAAGACGATCAGCAGGTACTGACGACCGGCACGATCATTCATGTTGAGCATGAAGTAGCGTTGCACGATGGTGTCCATACCTTTCTGAGTACCCGCTTTCCGATCATGGACGCACAGGGTATGCCATATGCAGTGGGCATTGTTGCCACCGATATTACCGAGATCAAACGTGCTGATCAAGAACGGGCAATGTTACAGCAGCAAGTGATTGATGCTCAACAGGCCGCCTTGCGCGAGCTTTCGACGCCGTTGCTGCCGTTGTCGCAGGGTGTCCTGGCAATGCCGCTGGTCGGAACAATTGATAGTCAGCGGGCGCAACAGGTGATGGAGACGTTGCTGGAGGGGATCGCGGCTTACCAGGCACAGGTGGCTATTTTAGACATCACGGGCGTGCAGATCGTGGATACACAGGTAGCCAATGCACTGCTCGGCGCGGCCCAGGCAGTCAAGTTGTTGGGCGCGGATGTGGTGTTGACGGGTATTCGCCCTGAAGTGGCTCAGACGCTGGTGGGGCTCGGGGTCGATCTGACCGGTATTGTCACCTGTAGCACGTTGGAGAATGGTATTGCGTATGCGTTGCAACGTACGCAGCGAGGATAGAACGATGATTGTCATTAAAGTTGGTGGTAGCGAAGGTATTGACTATGATGCCCTGTGTGATGATCTGGCAATGCTGTGGCAGGCCGGGCAGAGTCTGGTGCTGGTACATGGCGGTTCCGCGGAGACCAATCGGCTGGCAGAGGCGCTGGGGTATCCGCCACGCTTTGTAACCTCGCCCGGCGGTTATACCAGTCGTTACACTGACCGGCGCACGCTGGAGATTTTTGAGATGGTGTATTGCGGCACGGCCAACAAGGGTCTGGTGGAACGGCTCCAGCGGCATCACATTAATGCGATTGGCTTGAGCGGCCTGGACGGGCAGTTGCTCCAGGGGAAGCGCAAGCAGGTCATCCGCATTATCGAGGATGGGCGGCAGAAGGTGCTGCGTGATGACTGGACAGGTACGGTGGAGCGGGTGAATGCCGATCTATTGCAAATGCTACTTGACCACGAGTACTTGCCGGTGATTGCGCCGCTGGCGTGCAGCGAACATGGCGATGCAATCAATGTTGATGGTGATCGGGCCGCGGCGGCGATTGCGGCTGCACTACGGGCTGAGACGCTGCTGCTGCTGTCAAATGTGCCCGGCCTGCTGCGCGACTTCCCGGACGAGTCGTCACTGATTACGCACATTCCGCGCACGGAGATTGCGGCTTACCTGCCCTATGCGCAGGGACGGATGAAGAAGAAGTTGCTGGGCGCGGGCGAGGCACTGGCACGGGGCGTGGGTCGCGTGATCCTGGGCGATGCACGTACTGCGGGTTGCGTCTCTCGTGCGCTGGCCGGGGCGGGGACGGTGGTGGTGTGAGGCGCGGATGTGAGGATGCGCGGATGTGAGGATGCGCGGATGCGCGGATGTGAGGATGCACGGATGTGAGGAGGCGCGGATGCGCGGATGTGAGGAGGCGCGGATGTGAGGATGTATGGTGAAACAATGCGTTGCCATGCTCTTCCATACAGGGCATGGCAGCGCAACGTCATTATGCCCCTCACTCCATTACTTTGCGGGTGCAACCCACTGGTTCGCTTGCGTTCACAACGACATGGGGGGCATGGCGGCGGCGTTGTGCCATGCCCCCCACGTCTCGCCGTCCTAGCGCACGATCAGCGGTAGGTAGACCGAACCACCTGATTGTGTATTGATTGTCACGGAGGCGCCGGGATCAATCGTCTTATCCACCGTCAATGTGCGAGCATCAGTGCCTACCTGGTTCATCGTCGTCGTCAGTTTCACCAGATTGCTGCCCCGATTCGCCACTGTCAGTACGTCGCCAGTTTGATCCAGCGCAAACTGCACCGGCTTACCGGTTGCCTCGGTGACACACGATGTAAAGTCACGACTGGCGGTAGGAAACTCGTGGGTCAGGTAGTGGCAGTATGAATCTGTAGCTGGTGTGAAGGTTGTATGCTGCACCGTACCTTCCAGCACCAGTGTATCCCGGTTACCAGCACTGATACTGATGTTCGCCAGTTGCATCGATGAAGCACCCGCCAGTGCTGTCAGGGTATAACTACCGGTAGCTGCGACCGGTTGAATAGTGACGGTGAAGGGCAATGTTGGTGGGAGATAGAAGCCAATCACATGGTCAGCATCGGGATTGTTCGGGTCGTAGCCTTCATTGTAGAGCGGAAATGCACCGGGAATATCGGTGACCAGATCGTCATTCTGATACCCCATAGACTGTCCCTGCGCATCGGTGATCAACAATGTTGCGGTACCATCAATGCTGATCATTGTACCTTCAGGGGCAGACTCTTCGGTCAGCATTACGTTGGCATCGTTATCATACTGTAACCAGAGTCGCCCCGGAAAATTAAGACTGGCCGGGCTATAGAAAAGACCGGTATCTCTCCCGCTCCATATGATTTCAGGAGCCAGGGCATACGACCATTGGCCCGTGGTCAGATTGACTTCGATCCGGCGGCTGCTGTCGCCGGGCCAGTTGTTATCATAGACATAGATGAAGCCGCGATTTCCGCTCTCTTCGGTGCGATAGGCCGTCATACGATGTCCCTGGCGTCCCTGCCGCACACTCACCGCCAGCGGTGTCCCCGTCCGAGTGCTATTCTTAATCGCCTGGTACGTCTGGAGCGGTGTGTCATTATCATGACGATCGCGATATTGCCGATTCCCATTCGCCCAGTACGCCGTGCCGTTCCACCATTCGATGTACTCCTGACTGTGCTGCCGCGCCTGGTACAGGTGGATATAGTCGGCCAGATCACTCTGCCGGAGATTCACCTGACGCCGACCATACGGTGAGGGGAGGAAGTCCGCCCAGTTCCAGGGGGGCCGGATGGCCCGGTTAGCCGGTGTCAATAATGATGGCTCGACCGTTTCGGGCAACTCCAGGAAGCGGATCAGGCTCACAGCGGTGAAACCAGCGCAGTTGCCACCTTCGCCTATCGTCTGATAGAGAGAACTGTTGAAGTAGGTGAGTGGCCCCTTGCGCCGTTCCCCAGAAGGCAGTTCCATCCGGGTGGCAGGGAAGGTCTTCTTAAAGTGTTCCCAGTCGGCACCATAGTACTCAAAGTTACGGAACTGCAAGCCATCGCGGTCAACCTGGAACACCCGACCAGACGGTACTGTGGCGGTCGCTGTCGGTGACGGTGTGCTAGTGGCGGTCGCTGTCGGTGATGGCGTGCTGGTGGCGGTCGCTGTCGGTGATGGCGTGCTGGTGGCGGTCGCTGTCGGTGACGGTGTGCTGGTGGCGGTCGCTGTCGGTGACGGTGTGCTGGTGGCGGTCATCGTTGGGGTCGCGGTTGGGAGTGGTATAGCCGTTGCCGTAAAGTCCTGATCGCTCAGGTCACCAGCAACCGTAATAACCTGCACGTTCGGTGTGAACGTGTAGCCGTCTTTCGCTGGAGTGAGCGTGTATGTACCGGCTGGAACAGCGCTCAAGGTATAATGACCTTTCGCGTCGGTCGTTGCCGTCCGTGTACCGTCCGAGACGGTAACGCCAGCGATGCCTATGCTGTGGCTATCGGTGACACGGCCAGTGACATTGTATGTCAGTGTGCTGCATGTCGCCGTAAAGTTTTGTTCGTTACGGTGCGGTGGCACCCAGACTACCCGCGAGTTCGGGTCGAAGGTACAGCCGTCTTTCTGTGGCACGACCTGGTAGGTACCGATCGGCAGATCGCTCAAGCTATACGTTCCATCCATCGCGGTCGTCACGCTTTGTACCACCTCGCCACTACCAACTGGCCCTGGGTAGCCCGGCGCAACACTGGCGTTGATCGTGACGCCCGCTACTGGATTGCCGGCATCATTAATGACACGACCGCTGATGTTAAAATCACAGGTCATCACGAAATCCTGGTCGGTCGCATCCGGCGGTACCGTAACGGCACGTGAGTTGGGGACAAATGCACAACCAGCTTTGTAGGGCGCAACCAGGTAGCTGCCAGCTTGCAAATTGCTCAAGATGTACGTTCCATCCGCTGTAGTGGTAACAGTCATCGTTCCCCCATCAGTAGGGCCAGGATAACTGTGGGTGATGCGGGCGTTGATCGTGACATCCTCCAGTGGATTGCCGTCCTCATCGGTCACACGGCCACGAATGCTAAATGCACCTGGCGTGGCAGTAAAGTTCTGCCCGGTCATCTCACCACTCACCGTAATACTGCGTGTAGCCGGGCTAAAGGTGTACCCGATTTTTGTCGGTTTGAGCGTATATGATCCAGGCGGCACGTCACGTAGGGTATAGTTCCCATTTTCGTCGGTGGTTGCATAGCGCATACCGTCAGAAATCGTTACACCAGCCACACCGTTGCCAGTGGTATCGACCACGCGTCCGCTGATCGTGTATGTCTCAACACAGGTAGCGGTGAAGTTTTGTGCGGTTCTATTGGGTGGAACCGTGACGGTACGTGAAGCAGGCGTAAAGGCGCAATTGGTTTTGGCCACATACACTCTATAGCTACCATCCGCCAGTCCTCCCAGGATATACTCACCATTGGCGTTGGTGATAGCTGTGATACGTGGGGTTTCTAAACCGGGGCCAGGATAGCCTGTCGATGGTCTGGCCCAGACATTCACATCAGCAATGGGATTACCATGGTCATCGACGATGCGTCCCCGAATGCTGGCATCCTCCACCGTGGCGGTGAAATCCTGCCCGCTGGTATTGCCGCTGACAACAATCTCGCGGGTGGCCGGGTCGAACGTAAAGCCGTTCTGGGCCGGAGTTAATGTGTAGGCACCGGCCGGCACGCCGCTTAAGGTGTACTGCCCATCGTGATTGGTCGTCACACTACGGATGCCATCCGAAACGGTAATCCCAGCGATTGGATTGCCACTGTCGTCACGCACCTGTCCCGTAATGGTATATACTGTAGACTCACCAAAACCGATCACGGGCACCGGGGTCATCTGGTTGTCGGTAGTACCGTCACCAAGCTGTCCAAAACCATTGCCACCCCAACAACGCATCCCACCGGCACTCATCCGGGCACAGGTGTGCCATTCATCGGCAGCGATGGCGGTTACGCCGCTTTGCAATCCCTGCACCTGAACAGGAGTCAGGCGATCAATGGTGGTACCATCGCCCAGCCGCCCTGACCAGTTGTAGCCCCAGCAGAATGCGCCGCCGGCCTCGGTCATTGCGCAGGTGTGGTTGCGTGCGGCGGCGACCATAGCGATACTGCCAGGCAAGTTAACCACCGGTACCGGGGTCAGGCGTTGTGTGATCGTCCCATCGCCTAGCTGTCCCTGCCAGTTTGCGCCCCAGCAATGCATGCCGCCGATAGTAGTAACCGCACAGGTATGTGCATAGCTGGCGGCAATCGTCTTAACGCCACTTAGCCCACTGACATCAACCGGTGTTGTGCGATTATGGGTAGTATTGTCACCAAGTTGTCCAAATTCATTATTGCCCCAGCAGCGCACATTGCCTGTCTCGGTGACAGCACAGGTATGGTCATAGCCAGCCGCAATAGACTGCACGCCACTACTCAAACTACTGACTGTGACTGGCGTACGCTGAATATTGCCGGAGCTACCATTGCCCAGTTGCCCATACGTATTATTGCCCCAACAACGCACGCCGCCAGTGCTGGTCAAAGCGCAGGTGTGGTAATGTCCAGCACTAAGCGCCTGAACACCACCTGGCAGATTACTGACCTGAACTGGAGTCAGACGTGCAGTGGCCGTTCCGTCACCAATCTGGCCCATATTATTACTGCCCCAGCAATACACCTGCCCCGTATTGGTTAGAGCGCAGGTGTGGTACTTGCCGGCAGTAACAGCCGTGACATTATTGAGGCCAGAAACTGTAACTGGTGCCAGACGCTCAGTGGTGGTGCCATCCCCAAGCTGTCCGGCGCTGTTATTCCCCCAACACTGAACGTTGCCCGTGCTGGTGACCGCACAGGTGTGGTAGTGTCCGGTTGTGATTGATGCATGCATCGTCGTCGGTGTCCCCAACATAGAATAAGCAACCCACAAGACCGGCATCAACATCATGACGGTAATGGACACAACAATCGCCTTGATCGGCCGTTGCGTACAAATAAATCGATACCTGCGATTCATAACTGTATCCTTCCCTGAGATGAAAATAATATGCAGCACAACCTGGCAATATGGCTGCTGGCTACCAGTGGGCAATCGCTTCATGGTCGCAAGAGTCATTGCTAGCACAGGCTAGCTGCCAGGTACAGAAACACGAATAGGACAGGTTAGAACTGGCTTCGTGCGTAGAACCTCACAAGAAGCGCAAAGCGCAAAGCGGAAAGCATATCTTTTCACCCGGCTTCGTTCCTTTGTTTTACGCTTTGCGCTCAGGCCGCTTTGCGCTCCCCACGTCTCGCCGTCCTAGCGCACAATCAGCGGCAGGTAGACCCCGGACGGTTCCTGCGGTGCCGCACCGATCCCGCCACGGACGTGCCAGATGTCGAAGACCTGTCCGTGCGTCGCTGTGGCCGGTGGTTTGCTATAGACCGCCAGGATCTCTCCATTGCCAGCACTGGCAAGCCCGATCCCGATCCGATCTTGACGAGTGAGATCAAGAAAGCCACTGTCGGGTGTGGCTGTCGTTGCTCCATCTTGAAAGCGTAACAACTGCCCGCCAGCAGCAACCCGTTGCAGGCGGACTTCCGAGAAAAAGCCCCACGGTCGTTCGGCAAAGGTCGCGTTGCCTACCACATACTCGTCTTGATCGGGCACATAGACCGCATCTAGAAAGCCGGTCGGTGCCTGCTCAAACCGGGGATCGGCAAATGAGACCAGGTCGATCTCGAACGGTGCCGCCAGGGTACCATCAGCCGCAATGATCCGCCCCACGGTTGACCATAACCGTTCTGCCACTTCACCCTTGCGCTCAAACCAGACCGACAAAAACCCGGTGGCACTGGCAGCAACCCGCGGCCGTGCTGTCCAGGTGGTATCGTCGTCTTTGTTCTGGTAACTCTGGGTCGTCGCCAGCACCAGGTGATCACCGGCTGCGAGCAGATCCGGGGTCAGCCGTTGACCGTAGACTGCCAGCGCATAGGCGGCATTACTGTCGCGCCGATCTTCCCAGACCACCACATAGTGGCTGTTCGCCGGATGCAGGGCCAGGTGTGGCCGGAACGCACCGACCGCCGGCGAAACCGCTTGTTCATTGACGACCTCGACCTGTCCAGCGGTATCGATGGTAAACGAGCGGGCGATAATGCGACTGGTGCTCGCTGGATCATTGCCACAATCGGCAGTATCCGCACCGCCCAGTGCTGGTGGCAGATAGTCAGGCCCCTCAACGGCGACCAGCACAAACTGTTGGCGGGTCGCATCATACTGCATATGGGGCGAGTGATAGGGCGTTGCTCCGCTTAACAAGACTTTGTCACGGCTGGCTGCCGTATCGCGTACCGGTTGCAGCGCCACAGTGCAGTTGTGTCCCCGTACCGACCATGCGACCACAAAGGTGCCGTTTCCGGCCGCCACGGTGGGCAGCGCTCCCCGCGCCACCGTTGAGTCATCCGAAATACGAAATTCTTGCTCCAGTGGACGGCCATACCGATCCAGCAACCGTCCATATACATCAAGCCCTGATGTGCGTGAGTCTGCATGCCGGGCCGACATCCACACCACCAGGTAGCGCTCGGTAGCCGGGTCATACGCAGCCACCGGATAAATATCAATGTCACGCGCATCACCACGCCCACCGGCACCACCGATACGCACTGGTGATTTCAATACTGCGGGCACATTCGCCAGCGGGTTGGCAGCGATCGCGCTGGCGACCAGGACGCTGCCTATGAATAACAGGCTGACCCCGACGCTGATCGACCGGCGCCAGTACCAACACCGTGCGACCGACCTAACAAACGTTCGCATGCTCATTTTGTTTCTTATCCTTCAGTATTAACCTGGTTCGATCGTCCGCAAATGACGCAGATTACACAGATATATTGAACCAAAAACACCTGATATCTGTGTATTCGACGATCTTTATATTCCGCAGATTCCGTAGATGAATTGAACCATGGCGCAATTGGTGGACAGTCTTTAATACTACCGTTGTCCTTGTCGCCGCTTGCCCGGTGGCTGAAGCTGTGGGCAAGCGGTGCGCAGCCGGTCTGCGCCGGCTGTGGAAGACCGCGGCCGCGGCCCTCGGAACGCGAGCCGCAGCCGTCAGGCTTTCGGCATGACGGCGAACAATAAAACGGGAGTATTAACGCACGATCATCGGCATATAGAGTGTGTACGCTGTGTTGTTCAGGTACTCCCAGGCCTGGGCATAGGTCATACCAACCAGTTTCTGGAGATCCGTCTGCGCCAATTCTTGCTCGATCGTCTGTGCCAATTCACCACCATCTTCAGCGCGGTCAGTTTGCGCCAGATCCTGCAAGAACGCTGTGACATCACGTACATCCTGTGAGGTGACAATCTCATCGGCCCTATCCGGATCGACCAGCGATTGCAAGCCGGGTTGCGTGCTCCGCAGCAAATGCGCTGCCTGCGCTCGTAGCGTGGTTTCGCTAGCGAGGAGCGTGCCGATGCGGGCACTATGTTCTTCGTAGAGCGTGCGATAATGCTGACCGAGTGATTCGCTGTCCAGTAGCTGATCGCGTACCTGATACAGGGTCACTGCGATATCTAGCGCCTGCAACGCATCCGCAAATAACGAGCGCTCGGCCAGCACCTGGGTGGCCGCACACGAGCAGTTATTGCCGGGTGGATTCCAGCTATTGGTGATACCGACACTACGGAAGCCACGGTCAACCGCCCGGTACTCATCGCTATCACGTTCGTACAAATCAGTTGCAGCGCTGAGGGCTGCGGCGCGAGCATCGCGTAGGCTCGATTTCGGTTGCACATACGTGGTGAGCGCACGATAGAAGATTTGTTCGGCCTTGTCTTTGCCAATGTCGGTCGCAATCAGATAGTAGGCATGGTTTGTAATACCACTGTTGGTATGCACACCCTCATTATCCGAGCAGGTACGCTTCCACTCATCGGTATGCCATGGCTGTCCATAGCGCTCTGGATGGCTCAGCGAGCGCATGGCATCCGCGCCACCCAGCAATCGGCTGGGAATATCCTCACCGATCAGCCAGTCATCACGATCGACCATCGTCGCAAAAATGTCCGAAAAACTCTCGTTCAATGTTCCCGATTGCCAGCGGTATTCCAGGTTGGCCGTGTGCTGGGTAACAGCGTGGGTCCATTCATGCGCAACGATGTCTTTAACCGCCAGCCCGGTGCCATAGGCGGTATACAGGTTCAAACCTTCCCAGAATGCGTTGACATAGTTGGTACCATAGTTCACTGTCGAACGCATCACCGTGCCCTGATCATCAAAGCTGTTGCGTCCGTGGACATTGCGGAAGTAGTCGAATGTTTCACGCGTAAAGTTGTGAGCATTATCAACTTCAGTCCGTCCTACTGGCGGGTTATCACCCACCCGTACTGGTGTCCGTGGAAATACTTTGGTACCTTGTGAGTCATAGGTCTCGATTAATGGTGCATTCTGAGCAGGTTCCGGGTTTGACAATGCGGGGGACATTGGGGTCAGGGTAAGCTCGGCAGCGGCCTCTGACGCCGTGGCTACTGTATCAGTAATGGGTGTTCCCAGGGGAGTACGCGCAATAATATCCAGCAAAAACGGCTCAGTCGCATCGACGACATAGCGGGCAGGTGGGCCGTCGGGTCGGCTGAGATCCACCAGCCAGACCAGTTTGCCATGCAGCAGCGGCAAATAGTTGTCTCCCGTATACACCACCAGTGCGGGCGGGTGTATGGCCTTACCGCCCGGTGTGACCGCCTGGGCAATCGCCAATGCTTCGGCTGCGCTTACCGTCGGTTGGGTTGCACTCAGCCATAGATCGGGTACCATACCGTTGGTTGCGGCCACGATCGTCTGCTCCTGAATGTGGACGCGCATGGTTGCGTTATGCACCGGGATGCCGTGATAGAGCTGCTGCAACGTGACGTGATCCATGCCTATCGTATCCCGTTCGCTGGCAGTAACCACTAGTTCCCGATCAACCTGTTGCAGACGGAACAGGTCGGCATAAGTGCGGGCAAACTCCAGTGCGATCTCCTCGGCACTCGCATCGGCCTGGAGCGATACTGACGTAACCGGTATCGTACCGGATACAAAACTGGGCGTATTCGTGTGTGGATTCCAGACAAGCTCGATCTCACCAACAGCATCCTGTTGGAGCCGGGCTAGGGCCACCTGGCCGGCTGCGGAAGTGGGCGTACCCATTGGCACAATGCCGCCAACAAGCGTTAAGATAACGATAAGTGCTACCAGCAACACCAGTGATTTGCGTTTCATACCATGTTCCCTTCGTGATAAATCGAATGAAATAGCCGGGTTCCTACCAGTACCTTGCCAGGTATCGTGCCTGAACGCAGTACACCGAACGTGTCTCAGGGCTGACCCTGATGCAGAATAATGCCATCAAGTTCTTCCAACACCGGTAGTAGCGCGTCCGGTAGCTGCGTATCGTTCGTCCGCACCGTATGTTGCTGATAGCGCAGTTCGTACTGAATATAGTCCGCGCCCTGGCCGGTTGTCGTCGGTGCTGAACGCAGGCTGGAAAACGGTATTTGATCGAGTGTGCTGGTAAGTTGCGCTACCTGATCCGGATCGAGCATAAAGGTGGTTTCCGTTCCTTTCCGTGATAACCTGGCCCGACCATCGGCATACAGCCGCAGTTGATCGTCCAGATTGACGATCCCCCCCGTTCGCCGGTAGATTATTGTGGCGCTATCGGTACCGACTGCAGGGGTACATCCAACAACAAATAGACAACTCAAGCTAAGGATGATGATGGTCGTGATCCTCCCCATACCTGCTCCTCTCTTCTTGCAGAGCGTGGGGACGCTGCAAGACGCACCACCCCACGCTCTGCCGCCCTAGCGCACGATCAGCGGTAGGTAGACCCGCTGCCCGGTGTCTGGTTCGGGTTCGACCAGGGTCATCGGGATGCTGCCCGCTCGCTCGTCCGGTACGCTCGACACGGGCACCACCGGTGCATCCGGTATCAGCTTGTCCTCCACTAGACCGCCGCTGGTCAGTGTCGCCAGGCCGGTCTGGGGCGCACCGATCACTGTCGTCAGGCGGTATTCGGATGCGTTATAGCCGTATACCTCGACCTGGTAGACGCCGGGTACAATCTCGCTGACAGGTACGATCACCTGCTCATTCGCCGTGCCGGGCAGATTGCTCACCCGCGCCGACTGCTGCGCGTCCGATGACCAGACGTACAGGTCGGCATCGCCGCTCAGCACTTCCAGATCCACGCGCAACTCCTGGCCCGCCGCCACGATGTAGCGATAGATGCGCGTCTGGCCGCGGGCGATGCGGTCGGTTGGCACTTCGTAGTTGATCAAGCGCCGCGCATTGCCAATCGAGACATTCGCCGCTCCGTCGCGTGCCCGCACCTGCATGTAGCGCATGCCCGGTAGCGGCAGGAGCGACCAGCGGTAACGGTCGGGCGTCTGCGTATAGGGCAGCCAGCCTGACCGGGCCACCGGCACCCAGCGTTGGGCACCCTCGTTGTAGACATACTCGATGATGTGAATATCCTGCACCCCGCTGGCATTGGGTGGCGGGTCGCTGGCACGAATGTCCAGGGTCAGGTCGCGGCTGGTCACGGTGGTGGCAGGGCCGCCGTTAACCGCGATGCCCTGCACCACGGGTGCGGTCTGGTCGGCGGCAGCCGGGGCAACCAGCACCAGGCGCTGGACGATATTGTTGGTCTTGTCGCTCTCGACCACCGTGTTGTCCGGGTCGATAATCGCAAACAACGTGACCTCACCTGCGGTCGGGAAGGTGACCGAGAGCGGTGTGGTACTCTCGCTGCCCGCAACCGGGTCGAGGAAGGGCACCGTCGCCGTGCCGAGCAGCGGGCCATTGACGCTATCGCGGCGGAAGGCAACGGTTACGCCTTCAAGTGGCTGCTTGCCCCCGCTGCGCTGCACCAGCAGGCCCAGTTGCACCGACTGGCCGGCCTGGGGCACCGGCGGATTGAGCCAGAGCTGATCGCTGCTGCTAAACAGGTCATCGTGGACGGTATCGGCCGCATCCAGCACGGTGAAGCCTGTCGGTAGCGACACCTGCCCGCCGTCGGGATTGGCGACGGTCAGGGGGTAGGCACCAGCCTCCAACCCGGCCGGTACCACCGCCAGCAGCGTCGTACTGTTGATGCGGATGGTGGCAAGCGGCGTGGTGCCCAGCCGCACCACCGCCCCGTCGGCAAAGTTCAACCCCTGCACCAGCATCTCGGTGGTGCGGTCGTTGAAGCCGGTAGTCGGGATCACCTGTGACACCACCGGACTGGCGTCCAGCACACTGAACGCATTGGGCAAGGTGCCCGTGCGCCCGCCACTGGTGACAATCAGGTCATAGAGGCCCGGCGGCAGACCCGCCGGTACACTGGCCGTGAAGCTGGTTGCGTTCAACACCGTGACCTCGGTCAGGGGAAAGAGACCGGCCGGACTGCTCAAACGCACGACCGGTGCCGGTGCGGTGGTAAAGCCACTGCCGCGCACGGTGATGCGCGTAGCCTGCGAACGCCCACCCTCACTCGGCGTGACTGATTGCACCAGGTCGCTGTCATCCGGCGTGCCAGGCGTGGCGGTGGCGGTAGCTGCTGGCAGCGGGGTGAAGGTCGGTGTGGCGGTAGCCGCTGGCAGCGGGGTGAAGGTCGGTGTGGCAGTAGCCGCTGGCAGCGGGGTGAAGGTGGGCGTGGCCGTGGGTTGCGGCGGGACGCTGCTGCCGCCGATAGCATAAAGACCACCTAACCCACTCCCACTGAGGAACAGCACCCCGTTTACCTCTGCTTCCCGGTAGAGTTTGCTCTCCCAGACCTGTACCGTCCCGGCGGCCGTACCATCGCTCTGCCAGAAGCGTTCGGATGCACCATCGCTGGCGTTGAAGAAGAGTGTGTTGTTGTAGACAAACAGATCTCTAGGATTGGAACTGGCGCTGAGCGGGTTGATATCCTTGACCAGTACCGTACCCGCTGCCGTCCCGTCGCTCTTCCACAACTCCCTGCCGTGCGTGCCGTCGTTGGCGCTGAAGAAGAGCGTGTTGTTCACCACCGTGAAGTTGGGTGAGTCAAAATAATCCCAGGCACCATTCGTTCCCGGATTGATATCCTTGACTAGAACCGTGCCGGTGGTGGTGCCATCGCTCTTCCACAACTCCCTGCCGTGGATGCCGTCGTCGGCAGTGAAGTACAGCGTGTTGTTCACTATCGTCAGGTTACGAGGACTGGAGCCACCAAGCTTGATAGTACCATTCGGGGTGCCGTCGCTCTTCCACAACTCCCTGCCGTGGATGCCGTCGTCGGCGCTGAAGAAGAGCGTGTTGTTCACCACCGTGAAGTTGGGTGAAGGTGAATGTGGCCAAGGTAAATAATATGGTTGCCAGGCACCATCCGTTCCCGGATAGATATCCTTGAGCATGACGGTGCCGTCGGGGGTGCCGTCGCTCTTCCACAACTCCCTGCCGTGGATGCCGTCGTCGGCGCTGAAGAAGAGCGTGTTGTTAAAGACCGTGAATTCAGGTGAAGGTGAATATGGCCAGGCACCATTCACGCCCGGAGAGATATCCTTGAGCATGACGGTGCCTTCGGGGGTGCCATCGCTCTTCCACAACGCCCTGCCGTGGATGCCGTCGGCGGCGATGAAGAAGAGCGTGTTGTTAAAGACCGTGAAGGGGCTAGGCCAAGAATTATACACGCCCGGATAGATATCCTTGAGCATGACGGTGCCGTCGGGGGTGCCGTCGCTCTTCCACAACTCCCTGCCGTGGATGCCGTCGTCGGCGCGGAAGAAGAGCGTGTTGTTTACTACCGTGAATTCAGGT
>DAOTWD010000043.1:0-141440 GCA_034435975.1 Chloroflexaceae bacterium
ATTGCGATAGAACCAGGATAAAGAAAGGCTTCACTCGATTCTGGATTGCGGTTGTATTCTTTCCTGGCCAAACGATGTCAGAAAGCCATGTTCACCGTCATGATACCACAAATCCGGGTTTCTGATCACGCTCTAAGGTTTGTCAGAGTGGTGCTGATGTAGCCTGTTGGCGAGAAGCTCGCTTTTCGGACAGTCGCTACAAAACAAGGAACACTTCACAGGTATAAAATCCTGAGCAGTGTTCCTTCCAGAATTCTAAGCACGACGCGCTATTTGGAGTTCATCTGGCCCATAATGTAAGCCACTGCACCAATAACAAACATCGAGAGAATAACCATTAACCCGCCCATCCACTCAGGAGTAAAACCGACATCAGGCATAACTTGAACCTCCATTTATAATATAGTTGAACCTTCGCCATATTTCTTTTATAACATTATCTTGCGAAATATGAAAGAGGTCTTAAGAGGAGAAATAGAGGAGATTTGGTGGAGGTCAAAAAAACTACAGACCAGCGATTCTGCTCAGTGTGACACTAAAACCAGATTGGTACCGGTTCTCTGGGGCAGGCGCTCAATTGAGATCTGTCATGGGGATAACAGGCATGTTGTGTGGGAAGCTACAGAATCTGTGAAAGTCGAGCAAGGAGTTAACATACCGCACTTTCTGGTACACAGACAAAGGGTGTATAGCCAGCAAAAGATGACTTACTCCTGGTTTCTTGTATTATGGATACCCGCTGTTTATGCCAGCAATGGATATATAGCCATCCTTTTCCAGGTACTAATCGGAGTCAACCTGAGCCGAGGTATCGCTTTGTCCGGGCTGCAGAAGAGACTCCGGTGTTTTACCGCATTATGCCAGCTTGCTATACCGTCAGATCATGGCAGTTTTATCTGTACTGAAATCATTGTCACCAGTACTACAACGAGACATCTCCTGAGTAGGGAGGCGCGGCGAAGCCGCGCCGCACCAGAAAGCAACCATGTACGGGAACCTGCGGCCCCCGCGCCTTGGCCGCGATGAAGTCTCGTTGTAATACGAGAAAAACCACACCTGACACTATGAGCGTTTTTGCACGAGTAGCCGAATAGCAGTACGCTCTTCCTGGTCTATTTCAACATCAATAAACGATGGTACGCACATAATGTCGATTCCATCTTCGCGCAAGTAGCTACGGGCAATCGCAATCGCCTTAATTGCTTGATTAGCGGCTCCCGCGCCAATCGATTGTACCTCGGCCGTACCTGTTTCACGTATCACCCCTGCAATAGCACCGGCAACGGCACTGGGGCGAGAACGCGTAGAGACTTTGAGGACTTCCTCACCATTCTGATGTTGGACAACCTGCGCAGACTTTTCACCAACACTGCGGGTAAGTTGTGTTGTTCGATCGGATTTCATAGATTCCTCCTCTGCATTGAACCATGTTGAAATGAATCTGATGAATGATGTTGCATTGAAGCGTCCATCATCTCTCAGTACACGCTACCACTCCTTGCTACTCTCCCCTAGTCAAAAGAATACGTTTCGATAGCAATGATGTATTACGTCTTTGATCAGGCTACAAACAAGATGCCTGATTCCCATTGTCTCTCTTTTGAAATCAAATTTCAGTTAATCGGGCATGCTTTTGATTGTAGTGCATACTGTATACCACATTTTAATGCCGGAGGAGTAGAGCGTCTCAGAGGAGATTTCGGGGAGAAAAAGGGGAGAACTCCTGTTGCGCTAACATTGATGGGCCTGGACACGATCATTATTTCGAAAAATGGTCGCGCCCACCAGCCAGTGATCAGATTTGTGATGGCTCCCAGGACGAAAGCACCTGTTGCTCGCGGAAACTGCCGCCCCGAAAAGGAGTGAGAAGGGAGAAAATAACTGTCAGGAAATAGGAAAGAGGGAACCAGAGGAGAGGACTTCTTTTTCCTCCTTTCTATCTCCTCTTTCCTCATTGGGCGAAAGCCGCTCAAGCGGGTGAAGCCCTTCTATCCCAGGGCGAAAGCTCCTGGGATAGAAGGGCTATTTTGGTAAACAAAAGGTACGTTGCTAAAGTTACAACCAGCGCGCTACTCGGTATCATCAGGATTTACCAGAATGTAGCCTGCACCACGCACATTTACCAGATATCTGGCAGGAATTTTGCGTCGCAGATTACGTACATGGGATTTGAGCAACGTCTGCGCTTCTTCTTCATCTACATCATGACCATGGGTGTGGCGCACAATCTCTCGATAGGTCACCACACGTTGTCCAGCATCCATCAGACATTCAAGCAAGGCATATTCAGTTGGTGTCACATGGAGCAATTCTTTATCGAATGAAACCGTGTGTCGCAGACGATCAATACAGAGTGCACCGACGTAAGTGTACCGATCAGGTTGCTCCGATTCAGGAGGCAGCGGATCGATTGTGCGCTCTTGATCCAGTTGTTTAATGAATACCTCTTCTTCATTAAACTGGGCGACGATCTGGGCAATGGTCTGCAAGGCATTCACCTGACGTTGCTCGGCATTCCGGCGTTGCAAAGCGCGATCAACACATTTGAGCAGGGCCGCTGGTGAACATGGTTTGAGCAAGTAGTCATAGGCACCGGCGCGAATAGCTGCAATCGCGGTTTCCAGTGAACCATACCCTGTCAGGAGAATAACCGCCGGTGCCGGTGATTCATTGCGCGCAGCATTCAGCACTTCGATACCATCGATGTCGTTCATACGGATATCGGTGATGATGACATCAAAAGAGTGTTGAGCCAGCATTTGCAGCGCGGTCTCGCCATCCGCCGCCGGAGTTACACAATAGCCTGCTTTTTCCAGCATAGCTGTCAGAGCCATGCGGGTTCGCTGATCATCTTCAACCATCAGAACATGTATGTCCATTGCCGCCTCTTTGTTGTCAACGTTGCTTTGTACTATTATATATATTTATATTTACATAGGGTGTATGGTAGCTATCTCTCACCAAGCTAAAATCTGGACTCCGGTTCTCTGCACCTGATGTAAGATTGCTATATTATGTCCACGAAGCTACTGGTATTTCCATGTCCAACATTTCCTGGTGCAGTGGAAAGACAATGACAAAGGTCGTTCCAACACCAGGAACACTCTCAACATTGATCGTTCCGCCATGCTGGGCAATAATGCGGCGACTGATGGTCAACCCCAATCCTGATCCATCAGGACGGGTGGTAAAAAAAGGCTCGAAAATATGTGAGAGAACATTCGGGGCAATACCACATCCGGTATCACTGATGTAGATAACTACGAATTTTGATTGAGTATGACAGGGTTCTGGTAGTGGTAGAAATGACGTCGGTGCCAACGGGTCAATGCTTGATCGGGTACGAAACCGTAGTTGTCCACCATCAGGCATCGCAGCAACAGCGTTCAGTATCAAGTTAAGCAGTACCTGGGTCAGATGATCGGGATCCCCCCAGAACAACGGCAGATCGGGTGCCAGGTCATTTTCAACATCAATGCCATGCCGGGTCAGGGTACTGCCTGTCAATAGCAGAACGCGCTCGATCAAGGCATTAATGTCCAGTGAACGCAATGTCTTTTGCGGCGGACGATACAGATCGAGCAACTGGTGTACAATACGGCTAATTCGTTCTATTTCTTCCCCTGCAAGTTCCAGGTAGCGCTGGCGTTGTTGCGCATCGTCTTGATCCGCGAGGTAAAGAAAGGTTTGAATCGCTTGCAACGGGGTGTTAACCTCATGAGCTACGGTAGCCGCTAATTTGCCACTGGCAGCAAAGCGTTCATTTTCGATCTGCAATGTTTCGAGATGGACTCGTTCCGTCACATCAACGACGTGCAAGATAACCTGATCGACGGATTGATCGGCATTGAGCAGCGGCAGGGTCTGGACATCAAGGATATACGCGTGACCGTCAGGGGTCGTATATCGTTCACGCTGACGCCGGGCACGGCCATCGCGTAGCGTCAGTAATGCCTGTTCACCTGGAAAGAGCACAGTATGGTTTGTGTTATAGCACATGTCAGCCCAGTAGCGTCCCACTAAGCTGGCGGGCGTGGAATTAAACATAGCCGCCAGTGACTGATTAACGGTCAAAATACATCCTGCACTATCGAGCAATACCAGGCCATCGTTTAACCCCTCTAACAACGCCTGAACCATGTCATGACTACGACGTAGCCGTTCATTCAGATCCTCCAACCGGGTAAAAGCGCGGGTGAGCGCCTGTTCAGCATTTTTCCGCTCAGTAATATTCTTATGCGCCCCGGTCATACGGGTAGGATTACCGTTGGCATCACGGGACACTACCTTGCCTTGATCCAGGATCCAGATCCAGTCTCCGGATTTTGTGCAGAGCCGCCGCTCCACTACATAAACAGGTGTACGCCCCTCAAGATGGTTGTGGAGTGCCTGCAGTACCTGGGGCACATCATCGGGATGCGCCAGTTTGTCCCAGACATCAATGTGACATTTAAGTTCATCTGGATGATACCCTAACATTGCGACCCAACGCGGACTAAAATAGACCTCATCCTTTACAATATCCCAGTCCCACAAACCATCGTCAAGAGCATAGAGCGCCAGTTTCAAGCGCTCTTCACTAATACGCAACGTTTCTTCCGTTTGTTTCTGCTGGGTCATATTGATGTGTGAAATAACCGCTCCACCATGTTCTCCCTGTAAAGAGGTAACATACATCACAAACCAGTGTGTGGTCGTTGGTGTGGAACAGGAATACTCTAGTGTAAAGTGGGTCATGGTACAATTGAGTACAGCTTGAATGCCAGCGAGGGCTTTGTCCGTCTGTTCAGCAAATGGCCAGGAGGCCTGACGGCATATGTCCAGGTAGTTGCAACCGACATCCATACGATCTTGATCGGTTGCACCATTTTCCTCGGCAAATTGTTTCCATGCTGCATTGACGGCAATAATCAACCCCTGTTGATTGAGAACGACAATATGTTCAGGGAGTGAGTCGAGAATGCCGCGTAATAAGACATCGTGTTCACGCAGTGTTTCGGCAAAATGCTGTATACACTGCTGGCTTTCACGGAGACTCTGTTCTGTGCGACGGTGCTCCTGGATTTCTTGCTGCAACTGCGTATTGGCGATGGTCAATTCGGCCGTACGCGCAACAACACGCTGCTCCAACTCTGCGGCCTGGGTTTGCGTCTGCTGCAACAGGCAGGCATGCTGAATAGCAATTGCTAACTGGTTGGCAATTTCACGTCCAATGCGTATCTGTTCGGCACTAAAGGAATGCGGTGTATCACTTGCTAATATGAGCGCTCCTATCATTTTACCATGAGCGATCAGTGGAATATTCAGGCTAGCCCTTGCATCCTCAGTATCAACGGAACAACCATTCCTACTCGTAAGCGCTGAACCCAGATCCGATGCTCGTTGATTGGAAGAGGTTGTTCGAGCTATGGGTTCGTCACTGTGTGCCAGCACCATGGTTGTTTGCGCTACAGGATCAAACATGAGGACACTGGCACGCGTATAGGGTATCAGATGGCATAAGCGGCTCAAGGTAGCGTGGGCGATTTCTTCGAGTGATTGGGCATTGAGAATGGCATGATCGATCTGATGCAAAATTTCGAGGCGATGGGCATACTGTTGCAGTTCTTCTTCAGCCTGTTTGCGCTCAGTAATATCTCGAAACACAAATACGGTGCCAGTGGTAACACCGTGATCATTACGAATAGGCGCTGCACTGCGCAGAATAGTCAACACCTGACCGTCGCGGGTGCGACACAACAGATGATCGTCGGTATTTTCGCTGATATGTAAGCCAGATTGAAACTCCGCTGGTGCAATGTTCTTTTTAATACTCAGCACATCGGTCAACTTACGGCCAATGGCCTCGGCCTGTGTCCAACCTGTCAGTATTTCGGCAAAGGGATTCATCAAAGTAATATGATCGTGAATATCGGTTGTAATAACTGCATCGCTGATACTGTGTAAAATAGCGGTAAGCCACTGCTCCCGCTCCCTTATTTTCTTTTCGCTTTGTTGCTTGTATAACGCCAATTCAATAACAGGCGAAAGTTCTTGAAGATTGAAGGGCTTCAGAATATAGCCAGATGGTTCGGTTACCTTGATACGCTGCAAAGTTTCGGCATCGGCATGAGCAGTGATAAAAACAATAGGAATGTCAAAGTAGATATGAATATATCTGGCTGCCTCAGTACCATCCATTGACCCTTCGAGTTGCACATCCATCAACACCAGATCAGGTCGAAGTGCTGCGGTTTGTTGGATGGCTTCTTCGCCCGAAGCCACAATACCCGATACGCTATACCCCAGCATTTCTAATTTTTTGCGCATATCGTGGGCAACAATCGCCTGATCTTCGACAATCAAGATCTTTGTAGATGTCATGATCGCTACCTTACACTCCCGCACCAGCAGGGCGCATAACCTGCCTGATACTGGTGCCTGATCGTATGTTTGTACCCGTTCAGGTGGGATGGTTGGGGGCACCCTCCTCATCTCATGTTTCTTTGTCGATTCGTTGCCACCACAACGGGCCAACAAAGTTAAAAGCCTGTGGCCTCCGCAACCCCTGCTAACAAACGTTCCCCGAAACATAGACGTATGCTCTTTGCATTACGTCTACTCTACCACCGCCGTTAAGGAATGGTCAAGAGCAGTTTTATCAAATGACTGGCTACCCTGTGCAACAGAATTCAGGTATAATGCTTTTCAGGCTCATCAAAAATAAGAGAAAAACGAGAGCATGTACACGTCTTCGGGAAATCCAATACGCAGGTTTGTTATCTGCGGTAACATCGTTGTATAGCCATTCTATCCCTATGGTCAACCGGAGTCCAGGTTCTGAGCCTGGTAACGCTCCATCCGGCTGAAAACCCGGACTTCGGTACTTCACGACAAACAGATGTAGCATTGCTATATTATATATGGTTGTTGTACAAGTAACGTACCCGTTCCGGTAGAGTGATTTGGCGGAATCGTGCCCATCTATCAAGCAATACAACTATTTGTATATATGGATGAATTCATTATTCTTGGAAAGGAGAATAGGCAACGGCGCAATTGCTGCTAAACAACTGCGCAACGTGCCTCAAGGTTATGGTGTATGCAACCCGGCGATTTGAATTTTCGGCAGCACATCGCTACTGGCGTCCAGAATGGAATGCCGAGCAGAACGAGCGCGTTTTTGGTAAGTGTACCAGCCCTTATGGTCATGGTCACAACTATACACTTGATGTCACTATTACCGGGCCGGTTGATCCCCTCACTGGCATGGCAATGAATATGACTGATTTGAAAGCGCTCGTAAATACGGTGCTGGAAGAATTTGATCATAAATATCTCAATGAGGATACCGCTTATTTTCGCGAACAGATCCCAACTACCGAGAATATTGTGCGTGTGTTGTGGCGATTGATTGCTCCACGCCTGCCAACCGGAGTCGTTCTGGCGCGACTACGTCTGTATGAGATGCAGGATCTGTGGGCTGAGTATGATGGCACGGACGAAGCGTACATTACCCGCTCCTATGTCTTCTCGGCTGCACATCGGTTGCACGCACCTGCGCTTTCTGATGCAGAAAATCTGGAAGTTTACGGCAAGTGTAATAATCCCCGTGGGCACGGTCACAATTATACGATCGAGGTGACGGTCAAGGGGCCGGTTGATCCTTTAACCGGCATGGTTATCGATCTACCAGATATAGATCGTATCGTGCGCAGTGTTCTGGAACAGGTCGATCATAAGCATCTGGATCATGAAATTAGTGCCTTTCGCAGCCAGGTTTCGACAGCTGAAAATATCGTGGTGTACTTATGGAATGAACTGGCCCCACAGTTTGAAGGCCGCCTGGCACATCTCAAACTCTGGGAGACAAAGAAAAACGTATTTGAATATACAGGGGGTTAACCTGATAATTTGTAATTCACAGTTTTTGTGCAGGATATCGTCTCATCTTTTTGAATCCCTTATGAACGGATATATGTATGACAGTTAATAATAATGGACAACATATCTACACTAGCCCAATCGCGGAAGATTTTAATCTCTTAGAATATAAAAATTTGGTGATGCCTGGTCATGGTAAAATCGAGGGACTTACCTTTGATACCAATACCCAGATCGAGGAAGCAGTACACACTATTCTGCGTGCCATTGGCGAGCAACCGGAACGTGAGGGATTACTCAAAACACCCGCTCGTGTGGCACGTATGTATGCTGAGGTGACCGCTGGCTATCATATCGATCCCGAAGCGCTCATTAATGACGCGGTATTCAGCGTAGACTATGACGAGATGGTGCTAGTAAAAGATATTGACTTTTATAGCATGTGCGAACATCACATGTTACCGTTTATGGGCAAGGTGCATGTGGCCTATATTCCTGATGGCAAAGTGATCGGCTTAAGTAAGATTCCGCGCATTGTGGAGATGTATGCACGCCGGTTACAGGTTCAGGAGCGTATGACCGTGCAGATTGCGGATTTTCTTGATCATGCCTTGCATCCGCAGGGAGTGGCGGTCGTAACTGAAGGGTTGCATATGTGTGCGGTAATGCGAGGCGTGAAGAAAGCCAATGCCCGGATGACAACCTCGGCGATGCGGGGCGTGTTTCGTAATGACGCCACAACGCGGGCCGAGTTTATGAGCCATGTTAATCGTGATTGAATTTACGTGGTTAATCGTAGGTGCTTATTCTTTAGCAAAAAGGAGTAAAGAAACAGCGGGTTTCTGGGGATCGGGGTCTGCCAGCATAGGGTGACTGAATGCCAATGCCTGTGATCCTGCAACATCGCTTCCTTTTAAAGACAAAGCAATGATGTGTTCTAACGCTGATACTCCCTGCAACCAATGACGTGCGAGATCGTGGGAAACACTGAAGCCCATAGTACAGGGAATCAGCAACAACAACGAAGGTGAGAATTGCATGGTTCAGAATCGAGAACCGGTGATGGTTGTGGTTGGGGCATCGCGGGGAATCGGGAGGGCGACAGCGCTGGCGTTAGCGAGTAGTGGCAATCGGCTATTTCTGGCGGCACGCTCGACCGCCGATCTCGAGCGGGTTACTACTCTTGCTCAGGGGTTGGGAGCTAGCGTGACGCCAATCGCATGCGATGTTACCAGCGAGGCGCAAGTACATCACTTGCTAGAACGTGCCGCCAGTGCCACCGGGCAGATCGATGTGCTGGTGAACAGTGCCGGTACGTGCATCGTTGCGCCTTGTGAGGAGTTGACGCTGGCCGATTGGGAGTGGACACTCCAGGTCGGATTGACAGGCACATTTTTGACCTGCAAGCATGCACTTGCGCATATGTCCGCCGGGGCACTGATCGTCAATGTGGCCTCGGTTGCTTCCCGCCAGGCCTTCCCAACCTGGTCGGCGTATACCGCGGCCAAGTATGGCGTACTGGGCTTCTCGAACGCGCTACGTGAGGAGGTTCGACCACGCGGCATCCGGGTCACGGTAGTGCTGCCGGCTGCCACCGATACGGCGCTCTGGAATGCGATTCCGGGGACGTGGAATCGGGCCAATATGCTCCAACCTGAAGACGTGGCACAGGCTATCGCCGCTTTGATAGCCCAACCTGCGCATGTGATGACCGAGGAACTTGTGATTGGGCATGTGATTGGGCGTTTGTAGGCATTTGCACATATAGCAAGTCTCCATGCATGAACGGACGTCGCGGCTGAAACTTGAAAAGCGCTCCATCCTGGCTGTAACTGGCATTCCAATAAAGGTTATTCCGATTTGTTTTATCGTGTTACGCTTTATCTCTTTCGGACGCGATGAACGCAATCGGAGACTCACTCTATACTGATGTAACGTTTGTCCTCGTTCCGATGGGGGAGTGGGGAAATTCTGGCCCCGCCTGGTGGTTCTTGAAGTTGCGGGGGCCTGCGGCCCCCGCAACCCCTGCAGACGACCGTTCCTCAGAACGGGTACCGCTGATCAATCGAAAGAACCTTTAACATACAAGGGAGATAAATTGCTATAAAGGGAGAATGTATGAAGACCACGCTGACCAGGCGTATCCAGATGCACTATAATCTGCTGGCACCGTTTTACTATGGGTTGTGGGGCCATCATGTTCATCATGGCTACTGGACGGATGTTGCGGATACGACCGATCAGGCGGCGGCTCAGGAGCGGTTGATCGCGGAGTTATACAGCCTGGCCGAACGACCACAGCCAGAGCGCATACTCGATGTGGGTTGCGGGTATGGTGGCTCATTGCAGTGGTTTGCCCGACATATCGGCGCACAGGGTCTGGGCATTACGCTGAGTCCGGTGCAGCGAATGATCGGTCAGTTCAACTTGCGGCGATCCGGGCTGCACAACCGGGTGCAGATCCAGGTAGCCGACGCACAGCAGGTATGGCCGCTATCGGCGCAGAGCGTGGATCTGGTCTGGTGCGTGGAGTGCACTGAGCATCTGGTGGATCGGCTGCATTTTGCCCGGCAAGCCTGTCGTGTGTTGCGCCCCGGTGGCACGTTGTGTGTGGCAGCCTGGCTTGCGGGCACCAACCCATCGCCTGCGGCAGTGGCGCTACAGCAAGAAGTGGCGCAAGGGATGCTGTGCTATCCCTTTGGTACACTGACGGATTACCAACAATGGTTTGAGAGCGCTGGCTTGCAGCCGATGCACACGCGCATCATTACACCCCATGTGACCCGCACCTGGGACATCTGCATTGCATTGCGTGATCAACCGCTGTTGCGCCACGTTGCCTCTCTTTTGGGACGTGATGTCCAGGCCTTTACAAACTCGTTCACCGCCCTGCGGCAAGCATATGCAGAAGGGGCGATGGAGTATGGGTTGCTGGTTGCGCGAAAGGAGGCCTGAAATACACGACGCTCACCTGGTGAGGATGTTATGCGTCTGACCAGGTGAGGTTGTACCCGCTGCTACGAATAAGAAACCGGGTGGATGCAACATCCGCCCGGTTCCGAAGCCATACTTCCAAAAAACAGGGGATGGGATTGTGACTAGAAATCCATACCGCCGCCCATACCGCCCGGAGGCATATTGCCACCACTACCACCTGACTTTTCCTCAGGCAGATCAGTAATCAACGCTTCGGTGGTCAGTATCATACTGGCAATACTGGACGCGTTCTGCACCGCGCTGCGCGTCACTTTAGCCGGGTCGATAATACCTTGCTCGACCATACTGCCGAACTGGCCAGTCAACACATTATAGCCAAAGGTCGTATCACCCTTCTCCTTCTGATGGCGACGCACGGCATCAATAATTACCGCACCATCCTCACCAGCGTTGCGAGCCAGCATACGCAGCGGTTCTTCGAGCGCCCGGCGCAGGATCTGAATACCAACACGCTCATCATCGTGAGTAACGGCAACATTTTCCAACGCACTAATGGCATTGATCAACGCCACGCCACCACCAGGAACAATACCTTCCTCAACCGCCGCCCGCGTTGCACTTAAAGCATCCTCAACGCGATGCTTCTTCTCCTTGAGTTCCGGCTCGGTCGCCGCACCAACCTTGATCACTGCTACACCACCAGCCAGCTTCGCCAGGCGTTCCTGCAACTTCTCACGATCAAAGTCACTGGTCGTGGTCTCGATCTGTGAACGAATCTGATCGATACGCGCCCTAATGGCCCGCTCATCGCCGCGCCCCTCAATAAAGGTCGTATCGTCTTTCGTCGCAATCACCTTGCGGCAGCGGCCCAGATCATCAATTGTAGCACTATCCAGTTTGCGGCCAACCTCTTCGCTAATAACCGTACCACCCGTCAGAATAGCCATATCCTGAAGCATCGCCTTGCGGCGATCGCCAAAGCCAGGAGCTTTGACAGCCAGGGCATTGATCGTGCCACGTAGCTTATTGACCACCAGTGTCGCCAGCGCTTCGCCGTCAACATCCTCGGCAATAATCACCAGGTTCTTCGAAACTTGTAAAACCTTCTCCAGCAGCGGTAAGATCTCTTGAACACTGCTGATCTTCTTATCGGTAATCAGAATATAGGGGTCATCCAGCTCGGCTTCCTGGCGCTCAGTATTGGTGACAAAATAGCCGGAGATATAGCCACGGTCAATCTGCATACCCTCGGTGTATTCCTTCTCAAAGGCCACACCTTTGCTCTCTTCAACCGTGATCACACCATCCTTGCCAACCTTCTCCATCACCTCGGCAATCAGGTCGCCAATCTCGGTATCGGCCGCGCTGATGCTAGCAACATGGGCAATGTCGGCCCGGTCACGCACAGGAGTTGCCGCCGCTCGGATTGCCGCGACGACCGCTTCAGTACCGCGATCCAGACCACGCTTCAGCAACATCGGGTTAGCACCCGCCGCCACCACGCGCAGGCCCTCACTCACAATCGCCTGAGCCAGCACGGTTGCTGTCGTTGTACCATCACCTGCCACATCGTTGGTCTTGGTAGCTGCTTCCTTGAGCAACTGCGCCCCCATGTTCTCGAATGGGTCTTTCAGCTCAATCTCGCGGGCAACCGTTACCCCGTCATGGGTCACTGTCGGAGCGCCGAACTTCTTATCAATCGCCACATTCCGGCCACGTGGCCCCAGCGTGGTCTTGACCGCATCGGCGACCGCATCAACACCCCGCTTGAGCGAGCGGCGCGCCTCTTCGTTAAAGCATAACTGCTTTGGCATATGTTTCAGGTCCTCCTCTTGACAAGTTCAGCACACAATGTAAGCGCTATAGAACTGCTCATACGATGTTGACTAAGCGTCTTTAGCCTTGAATAATACCCAGGATATCCTTTTCAGCGAGGATCAGATACTCAACATCGTCGATCTTAAATTCCGTGCCACTATACTTTGCGAACAAGACACGGTCGCCAACCTTTACATTCATGGGTACCAGCTTGCCGCTGTCATCCCGGCGACCTTCGCCAACAGCCAGCACCTGACCTTCTTGCGGGCGCTCTTTGGTAGCAGTGTCGGGGAGAAAGATCCCTCCCTTCGTCTTCTCTTCACGCTCCGCTGGTTTGACCACCACCCGGTCTCCTAGAGGACGAACGCGGAAGTCTCCTGACATAAGCTTATACCTCCTTGGTACACAACACTCGCATTGTTTGATGGATAACAGTAGCTGTTCAGGGTTTAGCACTCTCAACTGAAGACTGCTAACCTTTCACTATCTTACCGAATGACCGGCGATTTGTCAAGAGGATTTTAGCACTCTTTCAATAAGAGTGCCAGTTACCATTAACCCAGAGGAGGTATCGCTGAAGATGAAGGCGACGTAACATTTTAGCACTCTTTCAATAAGAGTGCCAGTGGCTACTAACACAGTGGACTGATGCAGCGCAGCCCATGGCGAACACGAGTACCGCAGACACATATAGCCCGTCTATCGTGCATCTGCTATGCTTACGCCATACCAGGGAACTATCATTCGGAGCACATCACTCTGGCAGCACAAAACACGCACGGCAACGGGCCTCGTACAAATCCTGGCCACCTACGACGAGCGTCGGCGCACTGGCCGGCGCGGGTTGCCCGTTGATCAACCGTTGTGAGCGGGTAGCATACGCCCCACAGCGCACACAGATGGCGTAGAGCTTATCGACCTGTTCAGCTACACTCATCAGCGCCGCCATTGCGGGGAAAGGCTCGGCACGGAAGTTCTGGTCAAGCCCCGCTACCAGCACCCGCACCCCTCGATCCGCCAGTTCCTGGCACGTGCTGACAATTTGCTCCGGTGTGTCTTCCAAAAAATGGAGTTCATCAATGGCGATCACCTGCACACCCGCAAGATACGGTGCTATCTCACGGATCGAGGTGATCGGATGAGCTGCTTGCCGGGTGCCTGCATGACTGGCAACGTGACTCAGGCTATAGCGGGTATCCATACGCGGGGTAAAGATGTGAAAAGGCTGCCGCGCAATCTGCACCTGGCGGATACGCCGGATTAACTCTTCAGTTTTGCCGCTGAACATACAACCACAGATGACCTCAATGCGCCCGGCAGTGCATAGTCGTGTCATACATTACGCTTTCTCAGAGGGTGCGAACAGAATCTAAACGCGCTCAACATATTGACGCCGATAATAATCCAGATATTCACCGGACTTCAGGGGCCGCCACCACTGTGGATTATCCACATACCAGCGCACCGTTTGCTCGAGCGCCGCGTCAAAGGTATACCGGCTAACCCAACCCAGCGCACGGAGTTTGCTGCAATCCAGTGCATACCGTCGATCATGGCCAGCGCGGTCAGAGACGTGCTGGAGCAACGTATGCGGCTTCCCCAGAATATCCAACAATTTGCGCGCCATATCAATATTACGTGTCTCAACCTCAGTGCCAACATTGTAGGCCTCACCGATCTGCCCCTGGTGCAGCACAACATCAATCGCCTCGCAGTGATCGCGGACATACTGATAATCCCGCACCTGCAAGCCATCACCATAGATCGGGAGTGGCTGATTGTCAATCGCATTGGTGACAAACAGCGATACCGCTTTCTCCGGGTACTGAAAGGGGCCAATATTATTGGAGCCACGTGTTACCGTTGTTGGCACATGATAGGTGATGTGGTAGGCATACACCAGATGCTCGGCTCCCGCTTTGCTAGCAGCATAGGGGCTGCGTGGCAGCATCGGGTCGGTTTCACGGCTGCGCTGACCCTCCGGAATATGCCCGTATACCTCGTCGGTGCTGACCTGATGATACCGCTCAAGCTTGAAATCACGTGCAGCCTCGAGCAAGACATACGTCCCACGAACATCAGTTTCGATAAACGTATCAGGATCGAAGATCGAGCGATCTACATGGGTTTCAGCCGCAAAATTCACGATTGTATCAATATGAAAGGTACGAATCGTATCGCGAACCAACGCTGCATCACAAATATCACCACGCACGAAATGGTAATGTGGATGTGCGGCCACTCGATCCAGGTTTTCCAGACGGCCGGCATACGTCAGCTTATCATAGACAATCAGATGATAGTCAGCATATCGTTCGAGCATATAGGCTACAAAGTTGGAACCAATAAAACCGGCTCCGCCGGTCACGAGCACGTTGCGCATAACGCCTCCAGGTTTCGTATTATACAGACGGTGGAGATAGACGATCATTTTTTGCCCGCGATTGCTCGGCCAGTGTCGCCTTATAGACCAGCAGTTGAGCCTGCAGGGCCTCATCGCTGGTCGCCAGGATCTGAATTGCCAGTAACCCGGCGTTACGCCCCCCGCCAATTGCCACCGTCGCCACCGGCACCCCGGCCGGCATCTGCACAATCGAGAGCAGCGAGTCAAGTCCTTGTAAGGCTTTACTCTGCACCGGCACACCAATTACCGGTAGCGGAGTATGGGCCGCCACCATGCCGGGCAGGTGCGCCGCACCGCCTGCACCAGCAATAATCACGCGCAACCCACGAGTGTGAGCAGTGCGTGCATAGTCGGCCATATCCTGCGGTGTACGATGCGCCGAGACCACCCGCGCTTCGTAGGATACACCAAACTCCTGGCAAACATCAATCGCGGCCTGCAGTGTGGGCAGGTCACTATCACTGCCCATAATAATTCCAATCAGTGCCGTCATTTTTTCTCACTGAGCATACATAATACCGACGTATGAACTTTGAACATGTCACCCGGTCACGCACAGTCTGGCATTCCGGATCGAGCCAGATTAGTGCTGCTACGGCAAGAATGTCCCCTCCGGAGAGACCGGCTACGAGTGATCTGATTGCAACGTATGCGTATCCGGTATATGCATGGGCTAAAGTTCCACCTGATCGGCAGCCTGGCGGGCAAGCACTTCGGCTTCCGCCAGGCTGGTAGCCAGGACGGTGACGTGGCCCATCTTACGTCCCACCCGTACCTCACGCTTGCCATACAGATGGACGTGCGCCCCGTCCACTGCCAGTGCTGCCCGAATGCCTTGAGGATGAGCCGGGCCATTGCGTTGACCGAGCAGGTTGACCATCACCACGGCCGGCGCTCGCAACCTGGTCGCTCCCAGCGGCCACCCCAGCACCGCTCGTAGATGATTCTCGAACTGCGATGTCACACACCCTTCAATCGTATAGTGACCAGAGTTGTGCGGACGTGGAGCCATCTCGTTGTAAAGCACTGTTCCATCTGCCAGTACAAATAGTTCGACGCCAAAGATACCCACGCCATTAACCGCCTGCACCGCTTGCTGTGCCAGCACCACCGCGTGTGCAGCTACAGCCGGTGCTACCGGCGCGGGTGCCCGTACCATATGACAGATGTGGTTCTGCTGAACTGTCTCGACTACTGGATAGGCCTGCATCGCACCATCACGCCCACGCAGGATCATAACCGCCAGCTCGTGCATAAATGGCACAAACGCCTCCACCAGCAACTGGCGACCACCATAGGTCAGCCGTTCCCAGGCAGGAACAACGTCAACTCCTGTTCGCAGCGTGGCATTGCCATACCCGTCATAGCCTTCGCGGCGCGCCTTGAGGATCAGTGGCCAGCCATAATCATGAGCTGCACGCAGCACATCGTCCGGCGTCGCTACCGCACGAAATGGCGGAAGTGCCAACCCTGCTGCGGCAATACGTTGTTTCTGCAGGAGCTTATCTTGAATAACCGCCAGGGTTGCTGATGAAGGATAAACCTCCAACCCTCGCGCTTCTAACTGCTGCAACACAGAAGCATCGACAAACTCATTTTCGAGCGTCACCAGATCACATTGCACGGCAAAAGACTCGAGGGCAGCCGCATCAGTCCAGGCCCCCACTACCTCACGCTGTGTACGGCGACCTGCCGGGCTGTCGGGACTGCGTTCAAAGATCACCGTTTCCACACCCAGCGTAATCGCCGCCTGCGTCAACATTTGCGCCAGTTGTCCGCCACCCAGAATACCTAGCTGTATCATACTGATATGATAGCCGCATATGCCAGTGCATGCAAGCGTGAGCGTGGTATAATGTCAGATGAATATTCTTATGCAGTCGCTACACAGATTTCGTAACCAGGAGAGGATAGGTCAGATGCCAGCCCAGTCACGCAGTGAGCGCCGCCGCCAGGCGCTGCATGCACAACGCTCGCCACAACGTTCACAACTACGGCGAACCGGTCGTACTGCTATGCCAGCTCCGAAACCCGTAGATTTTTCGCAGGATTATGCCTACGTTCGGCGCGATTTGATCCGCATCGCACTGTGGAGTACGCTTCTCTTTGCCGGTATGATTGCCATGTATTTTATTCTGTGAGGAATGCCGGTGAATGGGGTTGCCAACGATGATCGTATCAAGAGTAAAGCGGCCCGCCTGCATCAAATCGAACAGGTTCTCTATAATACCCCGCAGGGCTTGCGTGCCATTGAACTGGCCGATTATTGTGGCGTTGACCGCCGAACTATCTATCGCGATCTGATCGCGTTGCACGAGATTGGTGTGCCAGTCTGGGAGGATCGCGGGCGATTTGGCATTGACCGTGCAGCCTATGTCTCAACGATTCGACTCACGCTCAACGAGGCGATTGCGCTCTTTTTTGCTGCTCGCTTACTGGCCCATCATAGCGATGAACACAACCCGCATGTCGTTTCAACGCTGGATAAGCTGTCGGCGGCCTTACCCGATCAAACGATCTCCAGCCACCTGGCCCGAGTTGCCAATCTGATTCGCACCCGCCCCCTCCGCAGTACATATGTGCAAACACTCGAAATTCTCACCCGCGCCTGGGCTGATCGGCGACTGGTACACCTGCGCTACCGCGCCGCCAACCACGAGACGACCGAGCGGGTGGTAGCACCCTATTTTCTGGAGGTTTCGCGGAGCGAGCCAGCTGCGTATGTGATCGGGTTTGACCGCTTGCGATCGGCGCTACGCACGTTCAAAATTGAACGGATCGAACAGGCGAATTTGCTCGAAGAATCCTATGACATTCCCACTGATTTCGATCCGTATGTCCATCTCGCACGTTCCTGGGGCATTATTGATGATGCAGCAGTGGAGGTGCGCCTGCGGTTCAGTTGTCGTGTCGCCGCCCGTGTGCGTGAAAGCGTCTGGCATCATAGCCAGCACCTGCACGATCTCGATGATGGTGGGTGTGAGCTTACCATGACGATTGGCGGCATCCGCGAGATTCGCTCGTGGATATTGAGCTGGGGGGCCGAGGTCGAAGTTATCACACCAGTTGAGCTACGGAGCGAAGTGGCAGATCATGCGGCACGGATGCTGGCAATGTATCAGCGGGCATAATGCGCGGCCCCTGATGTCCAGAGTACGTCGCTATCAATAGGAAACGGGTATCCGGGCTTGTGCAGGGTGAACATAGCATCTGCTGCACAGGCGAGTGATCGGAGACCCGACTTAAGCCAGATCGGTGGTTCTGTAGCAGGCCATAGGCGGCAGCATAGCTGCCGCACGCTCTATGCGAACACGGTTTCTCAACATACTGCTCTAAACCATGGCTCTACAAGATCCCCCTTGCTTGTCAAGCAAACAAAATAGACGAACAACGACTTACGCTTCCTCGCCGTAGATTTCCTTCAGCAGGCTTGGCTTCTTTGGCTTTTGCTGCTGCCGTTCTCGGCGTTGTTCTGCGTTAGCCTGGATACGTTGAGACGTTGCCAGGCGCTTCATAAAGCGATCTACCTGACCAGCCGTGTCTACAATACGCTGCTCGCCCGTATAAAATGGGTGGCAATTGGAACAGATGTCAACCCGCATATTCATACGTGTCGCACGTGTCTTCCATACAGTACCACACGTTGTACATACAATATCGGTCTCAAAATACTTAGGATGGATATCTTTTTTCACATCCGTACTCCTAATAACGAGAACAAGTCCTGACCGGAAGTCAATCAGGATCGATTCTCAATCCGATTCCCGGCGTTCGTCTGGTATATTCCATCCAGACGAACGCAAGGACTCCGGTGCTTTACCCCTGGTGTAGAATTACGATATAACGAACGATTGTTCATCAGAATGAGCCGCGTACGGCCTGGAACAAAGCAACCGCAAGAAAGAAACGAGCAGTCCAGTACCAGACTGCCTATCTGCACCCGTATAGATGATCAGCTACGCATCCGCAGCAGTTGTAGCCGTTGCGAGCGGGCGTACACTAACCTTTTTCTGCGTACGCGAAACCGGCTGAAAGTGAACCGTCCCCTCAATCAGGGCATAGATCGTGTAATCTCGACCCAGGCCCACATTATCGCCTGGCTTGATCTTCGTGCCGCACTGGCGCACAATAATATTACCAGGAATAACATGCTCACCGCCAAAGCGCTTCACCCCCCGCATCTTCGGCTTGCTGTCACGCCCATTGCGGCTGCTACCGACACCTTTCTTGTGTGCCATTGTTAGACCTCCTCTGATTCCACAACAATTTCGTGAATCTTCAACTGGGTATACCTTTGACGATGTCCAGTGCGGCGACGATAGCGCTTCTTATTACGATATCGAAAGACAATAATCTTCTTCCCTTTTATGTCTCCTAGTACCTGTGCCCGCACCAGCGCTCCTGAAACCAGCGGCGTTCCTACTTTTATCTCAGCATCTTGACCGACGAGCAATACCTCGTGCAATTCAATCTCGCTACCTGGCTCAGCATTGAGGAGATCAACCTGCACGGTCTGACCTGGTTCGACACGATATTGCATTCCTCGATCCCGGACTATCGCATACACTCGAAAGCTCCTTGCACTACCAGCGAGGGTACATCGCATCTATCCTGCTTCTGTCGTCGCCTGCCCGCTGGAGGGATAAAGATCGCACGAAAAAAGAGTGGTAAGCCCACCCTTGACCCCGCGAATTATAACAAAGCCGGAAGCCTGTGTCAACATATTTATTCATAGCACGAGGTACCTGGTCGCATGTATTCGGACGCTGAGGATTCAGACGATGGTGACACACCATACATCGGTACAGTTAGCATTACCGCTTCGTGCAGGTGGGCTTTGTTTCCACATCACCCGCCTATTCACGAACCAGGCGATGCCTGCCACTACGAGGATGCCAGACATTCGGTATAATAGAAAGACTGGTACCTGTGTGTTGAGGTCAAACCTATGCCTGATACCTGGGATACGACACTGAATGCGGACGAAGCCCGCTTGCTGGCACCATTTGTTACCAATCTGGATCGGCCCATCTTCGGGTTACGCAACCTGCCAGAGGTGGTGAAAGGGGCGCTCTTCTCGCGCTACAGTCGGAGCGACAAAAGCTTGCGGCGCATCCTGCTCGATGAATTCATGGGCCTTGCGCCAGTTGCCAGCACGACGCTGACCGACGAATATGAGCAGATAGCCGCAATACAGCAGGCCGAGGCATTCTACGAGCGGGTACTGATTGGGTATGGTGATGACTCGGTGGCCGAGCTGGGTGGAGCGCATATCGCCTGCGAGTCCATCAGCAACATTGCGGCCAAAGCCCTCGAAGACAGCCGGATCGGCATCAGCCCGCTCGAAAAATCGACACGGTATGTCGCTTTTGATCGACGGGTGGATGGCCGCTACGCCTATTATCGTCCGCCCGAACTGATGAACTCGCCCCACGCCATGCGCTATGTCGCCAGCATGGATCGGCTCTTTGCTACCTATTCGGCGCTGATGCGGCCCGTGCTGGCGTATGTGCGTGAATGTGCGCCACGTGAGGCCGATACTTCCCTCCGCGCCTACAACAGCGCAACCAGGGCCAGGGCGCTTGACCTCCTGCGCGGCTTGTTGCCCATGGCAACGCTGACCAATGTCGGGCTGTATGGCAACGGGCGGGCGTTTGAGTACCTGCTGACGAAGCTGGCGGCGGCTCCACAGCAAGAACTGCGTGAACTGGGGCAGGCGCTCCACCGTGAGCTTGACCAGCTTATCCCCGCCTTTGTAAAGCGCGCCCACACCGAGCGCGGAGCCGCCTATGCTCGGTATATCGCCACCAACCGGACACACGTGGCGACCCTAACGCGTGAGCTGTTGCCTGCGCTCCAACCGGTCTCAGTGCCTACCGTACAACTGGTGGATTTTGACCCCGACGCCGAGCGAAAAACCGTGGCCGCTATCCTCTATCCCCACACGGATCTGCCCCTTGAGCAGGTGCGAGCGTATGTGGCAACGCTCACACCTGCCGATCGGCAGCGTATCATCACTGCCTTTGTTGGCGAGCGTGACTCACGCTTCCACCGTCCGAGCCGTGCCTTTGAAGAGTCTTCCTATACGTTCGATCTGCTGGCCGATCTGGGGATCTACCGTGATTTGCAGCGTCACCGTATGCTGACCCAGGAACGGCAACCGTATGGCGTACAGCACGGCTATGTCACGCCGCCTGACCTGGCAGCGTGCGGCATGGCCGAGACGTTCAACACCGCGCTCGAGCAGGCCGCTGCCACGGTGACGGCGATCCAGGCCGACCTGCCCGATGTCGCCGCCTATGCTGTCCCCTTTGCCTTTCGCGTGCGCTGGCGCATCAAGCTCAACCTGCGCGAGGCCTATCATCTGTTGGAGTTACGGAGCGCACGCCAGGGGCATCCCGGCTATCGTGCCATTGCACAGGAGATGTATCGCCAGATTAGCGCCGTGCATCCGGCGCTGGCAGCGGGCATGCGCTTTGTGGATCTGCAAGACTACACGCTGGAACGACTGGCAGCCGAACAACGTCTGGACGTGAAGCAACAAAAGAAACCAGGAGTGAGAGAAGAGGAAAGAGGGCAGTAGGGCATATTGTAACGTACCCCTACCGCCTATTTCTTATCTCCTCCTTCCTATCAGGAAAAGGGGGGCTGTCGAGCCGAGAATAGCAGCGGCTAAGTCTCTCAGACAGCATCAGTGATCAGTATCGGTTATAATGAATTCCAATATCGTAAGCCTATCCCAATGGAAACCTGGAGCGCAGGCTTTCGCCCGGGTCTTACTCCGTCCAGACCGAAGCCTGCACTCCGGTTTTTTCACGACTGATTGCTCTATGTTTGCCACCAACGACATATCGCAACCAGAAGAGGGAACCTGCTGCTGACACGGACTGTATCCGCGTCATGCAAGCCCTGGAATGATAAGGGACTGAAATGAATTCACCAGCCACCATCCGCTCGCTGACATATGAAGCACTTGATATTCCCTTGCGGGAGCCATTCGGCATCGCCGGTGGAGTACAAGAAGTGGCGCAGAATGTTCTCGTCACCATTGAACTGGCCGATGGCACCTGCGGCTATGGTGAGGCAGCCCCGTTTCACGCGGTGAATGGCGAAACTCAGGCCAGTGTGATGCAGGCGTTCGCCGCAGTGCGTCGTGGTCTGGAAGGAGCCGATGTACGCGAGTGGCGGCGGATCGCGTCCTGGCTGCGGGCGCAGATCGGCCCGGCATCGAGTGCCCGATGTGCCATTGAAACCGCCATCCTTGATGCGCTAACCCGCCAGGCCAGGATCCCGCTGTGGGCCTTCTTTGGCGGCGCAAGTACTCAACTCGAAACCGATATGACCATTACAATCGGCAGTGTGGCGCACGCCATCACGGCGGCCCAGGATATTCTGGCACGGGGAATACGGATCATCAAGATCAAGGTTGGTGCAGATGATCTGGCGCTCGATATTGAGCGAATTGCCAGTGTTCACACAGTAGCTCTCGCTTTACCGCTCATTCTCGATGGCAATGGTGCCTTCACTGCGGACACGGCGCTGCAGCTGCTGACGGCGTTGCAAGCGTACGATATTACGCCCATGGTGTTTGAACAGCCAGTCCCCAGAGACGACTGGGCCGGATTACGCCAGGTGTCGCAACGGGGTGGTGTACCTGTTGCAGCTGACGAGAGTGTGACCTGTGCGGCCGATGCCCTGCGGGTAATCCAGGAACAGGCCGCACAGGTGGTCAATATCAAGCTGATGAAGTGCGGGATTGCGGAAGCGCTCGACATTGCTGCTCTGTGCCGGGTTGCCAATCTACAGTTAATGATTGGTGGGATGGTTGAGTCCATGCTGGCGATGACAACCTCGGCCTGCTTTGCCGCCGGTCTGGGTAGCTTTCGCTATATTGACCTGGATACGCCGCTGTTTCTGGCGCACAATCCGTTTACCGGCGGCTTTCGGCAGACGGGCGGTTTGCTCGATCTGGCACATATCACTGCCGGCCATGGAGTACAGCCCGCCAGGTAAGGCGAGGATGCGGGGATGCGAGGACGCAAGGACGCGAGGACGTGAGGATATGACGAGGCGTGAGGCGCAAAGCGCAAAACGGGGGGTTGCTGGGGCGTGATGGGTTCTGGAGTAAAAAGGGTGTGCGTACGGCGAGCAAGGGTGACCTGTTTTCCGCTTTGCGCTCAGACCGCTTTCCGCTTAAAAGGCCCCTTTGCGTCTTTACGTTAAAACAAGCTGTTATAGGGCAAAAGATGACAATGAGCCGAGGATGCGAGGGACGCGACAAGGCACGAGGCGCGAGGTGCAGAGGCGAATTCGCTTTGCACCTCTGCGTCTTTGTGTGTCTGCTCCTGGCTTCCTGTCACCTGTTCCCTAAAAACGCCTCACCCGACCACCCGCCGGAAGCGGCTGGTACCCAGTGTTAGCGTCATCAGCGTTAAGACCAGCAGAATACCAACCGCATGGAGAATAGTGTCACTCATATTGGTACCGGGTGGCACACTTGTCGGGCCATAGAGCAAGACACGCAACGCATGAATGGCATAGGTCACTGGATTGAACATGGCAATGGTGCGCAACCAGTCGGGTAGGAGTTCGACTGGCAGCAGGGCTGAACTGGTGAAGATGAGCGGAAATGTGAGGAAGTTAGAAATCAAAAACGTGGCCTCGGTGTTGCGCGTCGTGAGGGCAACAGCGACACTCAGCGCAGCCAGCATTAAGCCAAACAGCAGCACGATGCCCAGTGCACCCAGTAAGCCCGGCAAGCCATAGTAGTATGTAATTGTTGGCTCCAGGCTCCCATCAACCCAGCGCAAACCGACCGCAAACGTAACGACCAGAATGATTACTGCCTGTACGAGCATACGCGTCAGATCGCCCAGCACTTTGCCCAGCAAAATAGCCAGGCGGTGAATCGGCGCTGTCAGTAGTTTGTTTAAAAAACCCGTATCGAGATCATTGATCAAACCCAACCCCGACTGTCCGGCCCCAAACAGAATGGTCTGAAGAATGATTGCCGGTGCAAAGAACGCGAGATAACTCTGCCCCCCAAACGCATTACTGAAGCCCGGTGCTTCAGTAATGCGGTTAAAAACCTGTCCAAACAGCAGCAGCCAGATCATCGGCTGCACCAGCGAAAAGTACAGAATAATCGGACGGCGATACAGCTTGAGCAATGCCCGGCGATACAGCGTCCAGGTTTCACTAAAGAAGGCACCCCAGTCGTGGAAAAACGACGGCCATAGGTTACTGCTGGCGATGGTTCTCATATCGTATGACTCCATTATGATGTATGCGATTGTCTTATCAAACAGTCGTTGTGGTAGGTAGTCGACTAAGCGAGAAGTGAGCAGCGAGGAACGAGAGGAAAGAACCCTCGCTCCTCACTCCTCTCTCCTCTTCCCTCACTTCTCGCCCGCGCCGCGCCTTTCTACCCAGGAGATGTCTCGTTGTCGCACTATTCTTCAACATCATCGTGGTCAATCACTGGCGCCGACGGCGGCTAAAGGGACCACCGCGCTGGTTACGCCAGTTCCGATCCAGCTCTTCGTCGCGGATTTTGTACCCCGTATGCTTGAGGAACACATCATCAAGTGAGGGACTGGTCAGCGACAGTTGTGCAACATGCACGCCTGCATCATCAAGCAGGCGCAGAATCTCGGGAACAACGCTGCCCCCGTTCTGGGCATACACGTTAATCCCCTCGTCAAAACGGTCAATGTTTGCCACGAAGGATGCCCCGGATAGGACGGCGCAGGCCTGTTGCGCCTGTGTTGCCACATCCTGCCCATTGGCCGCGAACCGCAGCGCAATCACATCCCCACCCAATTCTTGCTTGAGCTGCCGTGGACTGCCCAGCGTCTTGATCTGCCCGTGATCAATGATTGCCAGGCGCTTACAGAGCTTATCGGCCTCTTCCATATAGTGTGTCGTCAGGAAAATGGTCAGCTTTTCCTGCTTGTTCAGCCGATCCAGATACACCCAGAGATTGGCGCGATTCTGTGGATCGAGTCCTGTGGTTGGCTCATCCAGGAAGAGGATACGAGGGCGGTGCATAAGCCCCGTGGCCAGATCGAGCCGCTTGCGCATCCCGCCGCTGAACGAACCGGCCGGGCGGTCAGCATCGGCGACTAAATCCATCAACTCTAGCAGTTCGTCTGTACGCTGGCGCAGCAACGTGCGCTCCATGTGATACAGTTCGCCCTGCAACATCAAGTTCTCACGAGCCGTCAGATCATCGTCCACACCAACTTCTTGCGCCGCATAGCCGATCACACGGCGAATGGCATCGGTCTGACGGCTCACGTCCAGGCCCATAATACGCACAATGCCGCCAGTTTTGCGCAACAGGGTGATCAAAATCTTAATCGTCGTTGACTTTCCGGCTCCATTCGGACCAAGAAAGCCAAAAAACTCACCTTCTTCAACTTCAAACGAGATCCCGCGTACCGCCTGGGTGCCATCGGGATAGATCTTCTCCAGATCACGTACCTCAATAACAGGTGTCACCATAGATCTCCTGATCTGCTAACGGCAACGATTTGTCATTCGTCTTTTCTGCGATGGCCTGATTTGCAATTAATGTCTCAGCCGCCGTAACCGCACGCTCTAATAGAGCCAGCAATGTTTGCTGCTCAGTTGGATCAAGTTGGGCCAACAGTTGCTGCATCAGCAGCAATCGCTGCTGATGCAGCGCGTTCATGAGTGCCTGTCCCTGATCGGTCAATCCCAGCAGCCATATCCGACTGTCGGTAGTATGCCGAACCCGCACGAGCAACCCCGTCCGCTCCAGCCGGCGCACCAGCGCTGTTACTGAGGGTGGGGTCATTTCCAGGACTTCGGCCAGGTCTTTCATCGTTACCTCTCCATTGCAGGCAACGTGGCGCAACGCCTTCAGATGGGAGAAACTGAGATTCATATGCATCAGGCGGCTGAAGGCGGGCGACGTATGCAAAGAACGTACCCGCTCAAAGAGACACGCAAGCTGTTCGGCACTGTGCTGGTCAACCATACTACTATTTAGTTCGTCTAACTAATCACATAGGATCACTGTACCACACCGTATAATCAGCTGTCAAGGAGGTAAAAGGAGAACGCGCAGGTATCGTCTCCTGTGCGGCGTATAGGGGCGTGCAGCGCACACGAGGCCGCCGTTTTGCACTGTGGTTCACGTGAAGACCGGAGACAGGGGATATTCCCACGTAGTTGCCCAGCCTGTAGCCTGTAGGGGCGAGCAACTGCTCACCCCTATGCGCATCCGAACGCCACAGGGCCGGTATGGGAGCCAACCCCGACCGCAAAAAAACTGATGCGTGAATGTATCGTCCAGCACCTGTTATGCTGCCATATCCTGATGCAAAGCCATACGCACACCACTCTGCAATGAACCGTAGGTCTGGATGCCATCCAGGCTGATGCCGAGATGCACCAGTGTCTGGGCGATCTGCGGTTTGATACCCGTTAACAACACCCGCGCTCCTAGCAAGCGTACCGCCTGCGCCGCCCGAATCAACGCATTGGCCACCTGTGTATCCACCACTTGCACCCCGGTGATGTCGATAATCGCCGTTTCGGCTTTATAGGCTGCCACTCCTTCCAGCAGCGTTTCCAGGATCTGTTGCGCACGGGCAGTATCAATCGCTCCAATGAGCGGCATAACGACTGTCGTGGTGGTAATCGGGATGAGCGGCGTGGATAGCTCGCGCAGGGAATGGCGCTGGGCATCAATAACTTGCTGCTGCAACGCCAGGCGTTCGGCTTCGGCACGTTTCTGCTCGCTGATGTCACGTGCAAAGCCGATGAGCCGTGGCTCGCCACCAGCCGTGTTGATGATATAGCTTGTGACATCGACCGGAAAGGTGCTCCCGTCTGAACGCCGATAGGTGGTGATGACTTTCACGTTTCCATGGTTCAGCAAGTGCTGAAATGTAGACTCAATAACCTGCGGATCCTCATCCAGCACATCAAACCCATTCATCCCGATCAGTTCGGCACCGTAGCCAGACATGGACTGCATGGCGGTGTTGGCATACACATACTCGCCCTGCATATTCGCCACGCTGATCCCGTCAGGCGCATTCTCCACCAGCGCCTGGAAGAGGCGCAACTCGTCTTCACGCTGGCGTTGCCCACTGATGTCACGAACAACAGCCATGACGTACGGCTCGCCACCGGCTGTGTTGAACACATAGCTTATGGTATCGACCGGAAAGGTACTCCCGTCTGAACGCCGATAGGTGGTAATGAAATTCACACTCCCACGTTCATTCAATCGCTGAAATGCAGCCTTAACAACGTGCGGATCCTCATCTAGCACATCAAGCCCTTTCATGCCGATCAGTTCAGCACCGTAGCCAGACATAGACTGCATGGCAGCATTGGCATACACATACTCGCCCTGCATATTCGCTATCACTATGCCATCGGGCGCATTATCTATCAGTGCTTTGAACATGCCTGACTCGTCTTCCGCTTGCTTGCGTTCGGTTATGTCTTGCCAGGAACCCACGATTTCGACTGGTTGACCGGCTGTGTCGCGGATGAGCCGCAGTTGATCACGAACCCAGCGATAGGTACCATCCTGGTGTAAGAAGCGGTACTCATGGGTGGATTGCTCCTGGGTAAACAGATCGTTCAATTTAGTTGATACCTGAGTCACATCATCGGGATGGATACAACTAGTCCAAAAACACGAATTTGTGATAAATTCATCAGGTCTATAATCAAATATTTTTATAACGTTATCACTAATAAAAATAAACGCATAATCACCAGTTGTCTCACGGCTATAGGTGACAACGGGACTGGCAGTCAACAGATACTGTGCGCGCTGAAGGGCACGCTCCTGTTGCGCTACGATCTGAGACTGGATAGCCAGGGCCTGTTCCAGGTCGATAACGCGCTGGCGCAAGCCGGAATTCTCAGCTTGTACGGTGCTGTTGGGTTGATTTATGCCTGTCATTCGGGATGCTCTCCATTCATCAAGATTGAGATCAAGCTAGACAAGGTGGCTCATAATGATTCTGCTGGTGCTGATACCGGTTGCAACTGGCGGGGAATAACAGGTTCGGCCTGTGCCAGTTGTAAGTCACTCGCCAGCTGTAGCCAGGACATGCTGATGTCAGAAGTCATAGCGAAACCACGTCTTCAGGGTAGAGGTAACAGATGCTCGCACCGGGTGGCTCTGACATCTGTCACCTCTACCCTATACCCTGTTACTTTGAGGAAACAAATCAGAATAGATATAGTAAAGAATATGTAAAAAGACAAACAAAAAACTGTTTTTTAACAATATACACATCACATATATATTATCCTGCAAAAAATGTATATGTCAAGAAATAATATTGGGAGATTGTATCAAAAAATTGGGGAGATTTGGGATGCAGGAAGGTCACCTGGATTTGTCAGAGGTACCTGTTTCGAGAAACGCTCGCCCACCGGTGGGGTTCCTGGCTGGAAGCGTACGTTGATGCGTATGGGAGTCGTGCCCTTCTCAATCGCCCTACCAGAACAGGGACAAAAGGCTCATCAAAACCGAGTGAGTCTCCTCATTTTATGCACCGCGGCCGAAGAAGACACAGCGTATCATGATACAATACATTGAAATAACCTTATGTGACAGGTTGAACCGCTTATGAGCTATGTTACGACGCGACACGGCGCAATGTTTTATCTAACCGTCGGATGTGGACGGCCTCTTGTGCTGCTGCATGGGAACACCATGACAGCGCACAGTCAGGAGCGACTGGCGCAGCGTTTTGCGGATGCCTATGAGGTATTCAGTATTGATCTGCTCGGGCACGGACACTCGGCCATGCCTGAGGATCTCTTTACGATGGACTACTTCACATTGCAAGGCCAGGCGCTGGCTGATACACTGGAGACACTGTTTCCCGAAGATACCGTGCCAGTGCTGGGCATGAGCGCGGGTGGTATTGCCGCACTCAACGCCTACTGCGAGCAACCCTGCCACATCGCAGCGCTGATCCTCGATGGTGTCTTTACACACGTTGGCCCGGAGACACTGGCCGCGCATCGTGCTCGACGGGCGTCGATCACCCCAGCCTGGGAACGTTATATGGTTGCACAGCATGGCGCAGAACGCTGGCCACGCCTGCGCGATGGTTTGCTAGCGGTCATGTCACAGCTTGAGGCAGATGGGCGCAATGTCATTCCCTGCCTCGAACATATTCGCGTCCCGGTACTCATCTTTCAGGGCGGACGCGACCCGTTCTGCCCGGCGCGACAGTGCCGCACGGTGGCCGATGCTATCCCACGGGCGCAACTGATATATAGAGATGAGGCCGGTCATATTCTGGCATGGGAAGATCCCGCATTCTTTCACGAGACGGTGTACAAATTCTTGCAGGAGGAACTGGGAGCAGGGTAGCTATCCCAGTTCTTCCGCTTGATCACTCGACTGGGCCATCATCCTGGCGCTGCAAGCGTGCCAGTTCCGCTCGCAGACGCGCCAGTTCGGCCTCAGCAGCCTCGGCGCGCTGGCGTTCAGCCTCGGCGCGCTGGCGTTCAGCCTCGGCGCGCTGGCGTTCAGCCTCGGCGCGCTGACGTTCAGCCTCGGCGCGCTGGCGTTCAGCCTCGGCCTCGGTGAGGATGAGCGCATCATTGGCAGCAAACATGCGCAACCATAGCGCTTGCTCCTGCAAGTACTTCCCTTCCCACGTTCCCAACCATGCTCCCAGTTCTGCGCTCCAGAGACGGCCACGCGCATCGGGTTGCAGCGGCACATAGCCTGTTTCCTTCAAGCGCCATCCGACCAGCTTATGCGTATCGGGATCATAGCAAAAATAGTCTGCCGTATGAAAAATATGTTCATAGATCTGCTTTTTTTCAACCAGATCTTCCTGCATTGTGGAGGGCGACATGAGTTCCACAATCACGTCGGGATAACGTCCATTTTCTTCCCATACGACCCATTTTTGACGCGAATAGCTGCCATCAATATCCTTGACCACAAAGAAATCCGGGCCACGGTAATCGCGGTTGCGCACCTGTTGCAAGCTGTAATAGATAAACATATTGCCGCCGGCAAAGAAGTCCTGGCGACCACGCCAGTGCTGCTTCACACTATCAATCAGCAGGTTTATCTGCGCCCGATGCCAACTCGTTTCCAACGGAACACCATCCTCGGCTGGTAGATCTATATTCGGAAAGTCGGGTATTTCATAGCGTTGCACCACTTCAATAATTTGTCCCATGCTATGGTTCCTCCGCTGACACGGTACCCGTTGTGCAGGTACAAAATCGGTGCCAGATACGAACTTTAGAGCTATTATACCATATGTGGAACAACCGAACCTGGCAGAATATGCTATGATAGCAACAGAACAAATTTTGTCAGGAATACTATGACGGATTGCGAATATAAGGCACAGCGATTGCGCGAAATTATTATGGCGCTCGACTCGGTCGTTGTCGCGTTTTCAGCAGGTGTTGACAGCACCTATTTGCTCGCCGCGTGCGTGGACATGCTCGGCCCGCAGCGGGTTCTGGCAGTCACGGCCCACTCGGACAGCCTGCCGGAGCAGGAACTGGTTGACGCACGGGCGCTGGCAGCCCAGATCGGGGTCACGCTGGAAGTTGTGGTGACCAATGAACTATCGAACCCGGCCTACGTTCAAAACGACCGCAATCGCTGCTGGCACTGTAAAAACGAGTTATTTTCGATCCTATGGCCGCTGGCCCGCGCCCGTGGCTTAGCCCATGTGGTGTATGGTGCAAATGCCGATGATGTGGGCGATCACCGTCCCGGTATGCAGGCTGCACAGCAGCATGGAATTCGCGCCCCACTGCTAGAGGCTGGACTGGGCAAAGCCGACATTCGATCCCTTTCCCAACAACGAGGGCTGCCGACGCATAATAAACCTGCACTGGCATGCCTGGCGTCGCGCATTCCCTATGGCAACCCGGTAACAATCGAGGCGCTGCATCAGGTAGCCCGGGCCGAAGCATTTCTTAAAGAGGAACTAACGCTCCATCAAGTGCGTGTGCGGCACCACGGCATGGTGGCTCGCCTGGAGGTTGAGGCCTGCGATATACTGCGCCTGGCCCAACCAGACATCCGCGAACGCATTACAGCCGAGTTACGACGGATTGGTTTTACCTATGTTACGCTTGATCTAGATGGCTTCCGCAGTGGCAGCATGAACGAGAGCTAGCATGATGCATCACCTGAACATTTTGTTAGAACTCGCACAGACCGCCCGCACTGACCCGGAGCGGGTGGCACGTACCGGGCTACCGGAAATTATTTTGGCTGAACACAAGAGTATTGTGCAGTGCCTGGAGGTTGCAGCGACGCTCCTCGAACGCGAGGGACGAGCGATTCTGAGCCGCATCTCCCCAGAGTTGCTCAACGCACTCCACGAGCGCTTCCCTGGTATGGTGGAGCCGGGTAGGAGTGGCACCACCGCCGTTGTGCGTCACCCCGCCCACACCGTGACCCTCACCGGCGGGCGGGTGGGTCTGCTGGCGGCCGGCACATCAGATATTCCCGTGGCCGAAGAGGCGGCTCTGATCTGCCGTGAACTCGGCTGCACGGTTTTAACGGCATATGATGTGGGAGTAGCCGGGTTACACCGCCTGCATACGCCCCTGACAGCGATGCTGCATGAGGCGACGGTTGATGTGTTGCTTGTGGTGGCCGGGATGGATGGCGCGTTGCCCTCGGTCGTGGCCGGGCTGGTTGATGTGCCGGTGATTGGGCTGCCGACCTCGGTCGGATATGGGATGGGCGGGAGCGGCATAGCCGCGCTGTTGAGTATGCTGCAAACCTGTGTACCCGGCCTGGCGGTGGTTAATATCGACAACGGCGTTGGCGCAGGGGCAATGGCGGCACGGATTGCGAATCGGGTGGCAGCAGAACGGGCAAAGGGTTCATAATGCGTATTGCATACTTTGACTGCTTTCATGGCGCGGCGGGCGATATGTTGCTCGCCAGTCTACTTGATGCGGGCTTAGAACTGGCAGCGTTAGAGCGCGTGCTGGCGGCATTACCACTGACAGGGTATACCATTGAACACCAGCGCGTGGTCAGCCACCACGTCAGTGGCAGTCGGCTGCGCGTGCGGATTGATGAACCGCAACCAGCCCGAACGTGGGACAGCATCCGCACTATGCTGGTGACAAGCCAGTTGCCAGAGCGTACCCGCACCTGGGCACTCGGTGCCTTCAGTCGGCTCGCGCAGGCCGAGGCCACCATTCACCATGTCCCAGATGAGGCAGTGTATTTTCACGAGATCGGTGCCGTCGATAGCATCGTCGATCTGGTAGGTGTGTGCGCCGGGTTAGAACTGCTGGGTATTGAACAGGTCTACGCCTCAGCGCTGCCAGTTGGACAGGGCTGGGTCGCCACGCAGCACGGCTACCTTCCAGTACCCGCGCCGGCAACGCTGGCACTGTTGGCCGCCGTTCATGCTCCTGTCTTGCCAGGCAGGAGTATGGGCGAGGTGCTGACACCCAGTGCGGCGGCGCTGCTGGCCGAAGTGGCACGGTTTGCGCAACCTCCTTTGCGGATACAGCGTGTGGGTTATGGGTTTGGGCAAAAGGAATATAAGCGTTTGAACGGCCTGCGCGTCTGGATCGGCACGCCGCTCACAGTAGAGACCGGAGAGCGTACTGGCAGTATGCATCCCTCGTTTATACCACCGCATGATCATCAGCCCCATGATCATCATGATGATAACCCGACAAACCCTTCACAGGTGGGGCATGCCGCAACACCTGTGGGCTATGCACCTGAACAGATCGGGAATGGCCCGACGTTCAGTGACGATTGTTCGACTGACGGGACGGAAGCGCTGGTCGAACTACGCTGTAATCTGGATGACACGACTGGTGAAGTTGTCGCCTATGTCATCGAGCGCTTGCTGAAAGCCGGCGCACTGGATGCCTGGGCCGTACCACTGGTTATGAAGAAGGGCCGTCCTGGAACGCAACTGGCTTGCCTGTCCTCGCCAACAATGATCGGCGAACTGGCGCAGTTAATTTTGCGCGAAACGCCAACTCTAGGCGTGCGCTGGGAACGTATGGAACGTCTTGCCGCGCAACGTCGGTGGGTATCAGTTGATACACCCTGGGGCCAGGTACGATTGAAGCAAAAGCTACTCAACCATGTCATATTGACCAGCGTACCAGAATACGAGGACTGTGCAGCGCTAGCACGGGCATATAATATCCCGCTGATACAGATTCTCACTACTGCTATGGATTGCCTGCACGCCACAGACATTGATCATGCGCAGACCGACACGAGGGAGTGATACAAGGTTCGTGATGGGTTGAACCAGACGTCTTTTTCGCCTTCGGCAGAGCGGTACTTTTGTTGTTTCCCCCCAGACGTGGGGCGGCTATGTCAATCGCTCCATTTTCTCTGATGCAGCGACTGTCGGCATCGTGAGCGTTCCATTTCCTCAGCACACAACCTGGTTGCGCCCGGACTGTTTGGCAAGATACAGCGCTTTATCTGCACGACTCAACAATCCATCAAGATCCAGATGATCATAGATACTCAGTTCGGCAACGCCAAGACTGATTGTAATCTGGATCGTCGTGTCAGCCATACCGATCGGCATTTGCGCAATATGCTGTCGCAAGCGTTCGGCCACCTGCCGGGCATGATCAAGCGCAGTGCCAGGCAGCATGATCACAAACTCCTCTCCGCCATAGCGCGCCAGTATATCCACGGGGCGTAAGAGGCTCCGACACCGGTTCGCCACCATTTGCAACACATGATCGCCCAGAAGGTGCCCATGGCGATCATTCACCTGCTTAAAGTAATCAACATCGAGCATGATCACCGATAGGGGTTGATTGGCACATCCCGCCTGTTCTACCTCGCGGTGCGCCAGGTCAAAAAAGTGGCGGCGGTTATATAAACCGGTCAACGGATCGGTAATCGCCAGCTTCTGCACTTCGGCAAACAGACGTGCATTCTGAATGGCAATTGTCGCTTGTTGCGCAAACAGACTAAGCAACTCGGCGTCCTGGGCATCAAACGTGCGTTCCGGGCTATCAATACCAACACGAATGACACCGATGAGTCGCCCACCAGTGAACATAGGCACCAGCAACGCTGCCTGGGCACCGGGTACTTCATAGATGGGCAGGCAACCGATAGCGGTTTGATCGTCGTTCATAATCAGCGGTTTATGCGTTGCAGCAATCAGGCTGGTGACTTCTTTGCCAGGCACCTGGCGTACGTTATTAGTATGTGCATTCACATGATGGGTTGCCGGTACATTCAGATTATTACCGCTTTCATCATATAAAATCAACTCGCCGTCTGTGGCACCGATCAAAGCCACGGCTCGATCAAGAATAATCTGCAGCAATCGTGCCAGCTCGAGTTCTCCCGAAATCTCGGTCATGGTTGTACGCAGCATTTCCATTTTTTGCATGCGCTGGCGATCTGTTTCTTCGACCCGCTGACGGTGTGTAACTTCTTGTTGTAACCGAACATTGGCTTGATCTAACTCCACCAGACGCTGTTCCAGCGCCATATTTGTCGCCTGCAATTGCTGTTTTGTTCGGCGTAACGCCAGATGCGTCTCTACCCGTGCCAGGACTTCCGCAAACTGAAAGGGTTTGGTGATATAATCAACCACGCCAACGTTAAAGGCATTCACCTTATCATCGGCTTCATTCAGGGCACTGATAAAAATAATTGGCACTTCGCATGTACATTCCTGGGTTTTCAGGTGCGCACACACCTCATAGCCATTCATTTCAGGCATACGAATATCCAGCAGCACGAGATCTGGAGGCACAGCGCGTGCAACAGCCAGAGCACGTGCACCGCTTGTCACCGCCCGCACCTTATATCCCTGTTCAATCAACATCTGTGATAACAGGCGCAGATTCGCCGGTGTATCATCAACAATCAACACATCACCGCGAAAATCGGTACTTCCTTTGTTCGTCATCATATTCCTGTGTTGCCTGCTCAATACACTGCACGATCATATCATATCATGCTTCCCAATATGGAGTGGTTCATAAGCGCTCACCTACCGGATTGACCGCTCGAAGGATGGCATCCCGGTGTTTTAAAGCTTCTTCAGTCTGCTTCTGGACGGTCATACCCATCATCATCCCGTCCCAGGCAATTACGCCATCGGCCGGCACTTCCAGGCGTGATACGCACTGGCTCCACTGGGGAGAAAATAGCAGTCAGGAAATAGGAACTAGCAGTCAGGAAATAGGAAATAGCAGTCAGGAAATAGGAAAGATGGGGCCCATGGATCAGGCTTTTATTTCCTCTGTTCTCTCTCCTCTATTCGAGCCGTATCTGGTGTTGCGCCGTCGAACAGCAAGGTTAAACCAGGGAGCATCTCTATACAATACAAGGAAGAACAGAGGCCATGTTCAACTCATATCAGGTCGCTTGCTCCCTTGGCGCAGACGGGCCAGGTTGTCGGCGATACTGGCCTGGGCGTTAAACACGGCTGAGCCGGCCACAAGCACACTGGCACCAGCAGCAACGATTTCCGCCGCGTTGCTGGCCTTAACGCCGCCGTCCACCTCCAGTTCTGCCGTTGACCCCAGTACGTCCAGCATGTGCCGCAGACGGCGAATGCGGGCAGTGCTGGACGGGATGTACGATTGCCCGCCAAAGCCGGGATTGACCGACATAATCAGCGCTAGATCAACATCGGGGAGCACTGCCTCCAAAGCAGACAACGGCGTGCCTGGATTCAGTGTCACGCCCGCCCGTACCCCCAGTTCCTTGATCACCTGGATAGTACGATGCACATGGGGACAGGTCTCCACATGTACGGTCAGCACATCTGCACCAGCGCGAGCAAAATCGGCCAGATAGCGGTCGGGATTGGCGATCATCAGGTGGACATCGAGCGTTAGCCGGGTGAGTGGACGGAGCGCCGCAACCACCAGCGGCCCGATAGTGATATTGGGCACAAAACAGCCGTCCATCACATCAATATGCAGCCAGTCTGCGCCACCGGCCTCAGCCTCATGCACCTGCTCACCCAGACGTGAGAAGTCTGCTGAGAGGATCGACGGCGCTATTTTGATCAGCGGCATACCGTATACCTTACTTTCATTCGTACGTTGGATGTGGGCTGAAGGGTTGGAGCGTCGGAACCTGTGCCCCGACGTTCGAACATTCTGACGATAGCAATCTTTCAGACTTCAGCCTGGATTGGGTCTCAGCAGCGTCCAGGCTTCCGTCTGGACTCCAGGGTGACTATTGCAACAGACGTGCCCTTCTCAATCTGCCACAAGCTGCGTCGCTACAGCAGCAATATGCTCGGCAGTAAAGCCATAGTAGCGATAGAGATCCTGGTACGGCCCGGATGCACCAAAACAGTCAATACTGACCGTTGCCCCGGCTGGCCCCACATAGCGCTCCCAGCCGAAGGATGAGCCGGCCTCAATCGCCACCCGCGCCGACACAGCCGGCGGCAACACACTATCTCGATAGGCTTGATCTTGCTGCTCAAACAGTTCCCAGCAAGGCATACTGACCACCCGCGCCGCAATACTGCGCTCCGCCAGCATGTATGCCGCCTCCACTGCCAGTTCCACCTCCGAGCCGGTGGCAATCAGAATGACATCTGGTTCTGGCACGGACAGCAGCACATACCCACCGCGCAAGGTACCCACAGCCGATGCCAGCGGGCCATGCCCATTCAGGTGACCGTCCTCACTGCGATTCAAGATCGCTACTTTCTGGCGCGTCAAGATCAGCGCGGTTGGCCCATTGCGCCGTTCCAGCGCAATCCGCCAGGCCAATGCCGTCTCCGCTGCATCCGCTGGACGAACCACGTACAGGTTTGGAACCGCGCGCAGGTTCGCCAGTTGCTCAATTGGCTGATGGGTCGGGCCATCTTCTCCCAGGCCAATGCTGTCGTGAGTGAACACATAGATCACCTGCAAACTCATCATTGCTGCCATCCGTATCGAAGGGCGCATATAGTCGCTAAAGATCAAGAAGGTGCCACCATAGGGAATAAACCCACCGTGCAGCGCCATACCATTCAGGATACTGCCCATCGCATGCTCGCGCACGCCAAAATGGACGTTGCGTCCCTGGTAATGCCCGGCACGAATCGTCTCAGCGTCTTTGATAATGGTATTATTTGAACCACTCAGGTCGGCTGAACCGCCGAGCAAAGACGGAACCAGCGGTGCCAGCGCATTCAAGGTCTCGCCCGAGGCCGTACGCGTGGCAAGCCCGCCCTTGACCGGCGTAAACGAAGGTAAGATCTCGCTCCAGTTCGTCGGCACCTGTGTCTGCCACATCTGTTCCCAGGTACGGGCCAGGTCAGGATAGGCTTCATAGTAACGCTGAAGCATTTCCTCCCATTCCTGCTGCTGCTGCGCTCCCACGGCAATCGCACAACGCATATGAGCATAGACAGCATCTGGAACATAAAATAGCGGTTCCTCCGGTATATTCAACGCCTGCTTAGACAGGCGCACCTCCTGGACGCCCAATGCCTCGCCATGGCACCTGGCGGTACCCTGTTTGTTGGGGCTTCCGTAGCCAATAATCGTACGGCAGATAATCATACTCGGTGCCGTCGTTATGGCGCGTGCGTGAATCAACGCCTGCTCTACCTCAGCCGGCGCGTGGCCATCAACCGTCTGCACATCCCAGCCATAGGCCACGAAGCGCTGAGCAACATCCTCGCTGTATGTGAGATCGGTAGAACCGTCAATCGAGATCCGATTACTGTCATAAAGAACGATGAGCTTCCCCAATTGCAGATGTCCGGCCAGACTGGCCGCTTCATGCGAAATACCTTCCATCATATCGCCATCACTGCAAATCACATAGGTATAGTGATCCACAATCGGGAAGTCAGCACGATTGAACCGGAGCGCCAGATGCCGTTCTGCCAGAGCCATGCCCACCGCATTGGCGATACCCTGCCCCAGCGGTCCAGTGGTCGTCTCCACCCCTGGAGTATTGCGATACTCTGGATGCCCGGCAGTACGGCTCCCAAGTTGCCGGAACCGCTTGATCTCGTCCAGCGTCAGATCATAGCCAGTAAGATGCAGCAAGCTATACAGTAGCATCGATCCATGGCCAGCAGACAGCACAAACCGATCCCGATCCGGCCAGGCTGGATCAGCAGGATTATGCTTGAGGAACTGTGTCCAGAGGACATAGGCGGCATCAGCCATGCCCATGGGCATACCGGGATGGCCACTGTTGGCCTGTTGAACTGCATCCATCGCCAGACCACGAATGGTGTTGGCGCAAAGCCGGTCAATATCTTGCTCAAGCTGAGAAGATAGCGGACGTATCACCTCGTTCATCGTTACGCTTTCCATAAAAGTTTATCTGCTCCTCGGATGGGGGCGTAATCAGCATTATAGCACGACGTTACCCTGACACGGTTACACGTCGGAGAGCCGTGGCTCACGACAGCTTTCCTTCTGATCGAAACACACACCACGCTGATAGAATCGTGGCATACAGAATGTGTCTATCCAGCAGCTCAGGAGCGCTCCTTTATACCCAGAACCACATTGAGCATGAACGGCAATCGAGTACAATGGCATAGGTACCGCGTTCTGGCTAGACGAGCAACAACTATGCGATCAGGCCATCAGCAAAAACAGCATCAGGTCAGGTCAAAGAACCCTGGTAATCCTGCTGCTGAACATCGGGTTAGACGGCCAACGATCAGGTGAATGAGTCTACGCTGTGCATGATGCGGTAAGGCCGGTCATCAGGCAGGGATATCCTGGCAGAAGATGACTTCATACGACACTGTATGCGCTCGACTCTGAGGCGGGGAATATGCACCTGTGTACGCGCAACGCTATTGTACCATATTGGACAAACTATCCTGTCTAGGCATGGTGGCATTTGTGCAAAGCGAGGCGGGGATGCGAGGAGGTGAGGAGCCGCAAAGAAAGGTTCCTCGCCTCCGCTGCCCTCTTTTTTAACGCAAAGACGCAAAGAGGCAAAGGCGCAAAGATACTGGGAGGAACGGAACCTGAAACATCCTCTGCGCCCCTCTGCATCCTCTGCGGTAGGAGAGCCGCGCCCGTTGCCTCCCCGCCTCCCCGCATTCCCGCACACTTCGTTCTGTCAACTACATCTGCTGGCGATACCACGCGATCGTCTGGCGCAGCGCCTCGCGCATGGGTGTGGCGTGATCACCAAACGCCTGCGCGTATTTGCGATGATCGACAATGAACGGCAGCTCAAATTCATACATCATCTCCACCGTCTCGCGGGCACCGGTAATGAACAGGCCACCGATGCGCATCATGAATGTGCCCATACCGCTCATCTGCGGCGGATGGCCCAACTCCTCGTAGATCATGGTGATCACCTGGCGCGTGGTCAGCGTTTCCGGGTTAGGCACGTGCCAGATCTGGCCGAGAGCTTCGTCACGCTCGCCCAGCACGGCGAGCGCGGTGCCAAAATCGTTGATAAAGGTGTAGGTGTGCGGCAGATCAAGATTGCCAACCGCTGAAGCACGCTTGCCCTGTAACGCCGGGCCAAATACGCGCTCGCCCAGCACAGACTCGCGCACGCCTGGGCCGAAGAAATCCGCGCCGCGCCCGATCGCCACGGCAAGCTGGCCGCGCTGGTGCGCCTCCAGCAGCGCATCGCTCATCTGGGCACGGGTGCGGCCTTTGCGCGTCGTGGCGCGGTTTGGTAGATCTTCGGTCATCGGGCCACTGACCGGGCCGTACATATACAGGTTGTCGCCCACCACCAGCCTGGCACCGACTGCCGCCATGCCCGCTATTACACCCGCTTGCAGTGCCGGGAACTGCTCCGGCCACTGGTTATAGGGCGGCTGGGCACACTGGTAGACCACGGCCGCTCCCTGACAAACGGTGCGCACGCTGTCCTGGTCGCAGGCATTGCCGCGCACAACCTCGATTCCGTCGGGTACCCTCGCCTGCCCGGAGCGATTCACCATCCGCACGGTGCGGCCCCGCGCCAGCAATGCGCGGGCAGTTGCCATACCGAGCGGGCCAGTTCCGAAAATAACGTGCAGCGCCTGTGGTTCCATGTAGCGTTCCTTTCCAGATGAATCAGGGGCCAATGCTGTTTTGTTCTGCTGCGAATACGGTTCGGGTCGGCTGATACCGACCCGGTATTTAATCCTCCCGCCTGAACGACTATAATCGCGAAAAGCAAAGCCAATCACGATACCAACAATGCCTGTACCGCCGAGCAGCGTAATTGCCAACCGGGTCAATCCGGCTACCTGCAACACCAGGTACAGCCCCAGCAAAAACACGGGAATAGCAATCGTATTCCCCACAATTCGGATGAGCAACCGCGAGCCAAGACGATCGTGCAGCAGGCGCTGCGCCAGATGGGAAATCGGCTGCATAAGCCACCACGTGCCAACCAGAACCACAAAGCCAAACACCATTACGGGAATAGCCTGAATTGTCCGCCGCCAGAGCGTCCGTATCTCGGTCAGCGCTGGCGAAAAATCCCAGACTGGCCCCGGAATGACCTCAATCCGATTCACCACGGCCACAACGTCCTGCGTGTTGCGCGCCAGGTTGCCGGCCCACGTCCGCCGCTCTTCTGTGCGCGTCTGCCCATCCAGAAAGACCACACCGTCCCGAACTTCGACCGTAGGCGCGATAAACCACTCGGTGGCCTGCAAGATCCGCGTCAATCGCTCCGCGATCTGTGCATCCTCGGCGACGGGCTGGACATCGACCTGATCCGGCACGTCTACCTGATCTTCGCCAACCGGCGTCGCTGTTTCTGGCGGTTCCTGGGCATGCACCGCGATCGGCAGAGCAACCGCCAGGTACAGGAGCAACATCAGAGCGCTATATATCGCTACGTTCTTCATACATATGCCTCAACTGAACTGGCGTAGCCTTGCACTTTGCTACGCACTGATGGCTGAATCTGAGCATTGTAGCATGCCTAATCTGGCGCATCACGGTAGATTGGGGAGATGTTGCGGCGACATGGTAATGCGGCGTGAAATAGATGTTCCTTGTTTTAACACAAAGGCGCAAAGATCTGGTGTGTTTGCGCCATGAAGTCTGGCGGCGATGCAGCGCGTCTCTCCGGGGTACGGTCGCGATTATTGGATGTACGGCAGGCGCTGCCGAGACGAAGTGCGGTGGGAACAATAACGGTGTGTGCAGCAGAGCGCTACACAGGTGATACTTGAGCAAGCCGCCGGACAAGCGCTGGCCGCCCAGTCTGATGGTAGGTGATGCTGTCGGTATCGAGAATGTAACGCAGCGCTTCCATCACTCACTCGACATCGCGCTCAGCATAGATAGCCACCAGCAGCGGTTCCAGCGTAGGATCGTCACGAAACATCCCGGCGGTTTCAAGCCAGGGGTTGGGCGTTGTCCCCGGTTGCTGTGGGACATCCGGATAGACGACCTCCGTCCTGGACATAGCCTCAGCCAGGTCACTGCGTACCAGATGCAACACTACTTCATCACGCGTGGCCGCGGTGCGGGTAAGACCAGGCAGTAGGGGAACGGAGGCCTGATAGCTCCCATCAGGACGACGCTGAAGCAGAATAGCATACTGCATAGATTGGTTTGCCTTTCACAATGCTGATCCGCTGCGGCTATTATACCATAGTGCCCGCGGCTCTTACCCCCAGCGCGATGGTTCGGCTCTGCCGAAGGCGAAACCCATTTGGTGATGAACGACTGCGTAAGTCCTATGGATGTAAGATTGCTATAACCACCATTCACATCACTATTGTACGTTTTGTTACTTGTACAATATCGAACCGGCCCGCTACAATACCAGCGCTCCAACGCTCAATGCCACAATGTGCTTCAGGATTGCCAGAATTGTTTCTGCCTCGAATTTTTGGGCATATTCACGTGATGGTTCCAGGGTCATCTTTGGTAAGGAACTGTCGAGATTTTCGACGACAGCACGGACAAACTTCCAGGTATCAATGATTGTATAACATCCAAAGAGTGTTTGCTGTGCAGACTGGTCAAGCTCCCAATTCAGGCGTGCGGCCGCCAGCAACTGCCCCAACAATTGCAGGCGCGGATCCTGGCTTTCCAGTCCACGCTTTGCTTCAACAACCAGCAGATAATAGGTTGTTTCGGTCATACTCTGCAACCCGCGCCCTAGCACACCATCAACCACGCCGTGTAACTCGACATGCGGATAGCGGGCATGGAGTGTCACCTGTGCCCACGCCTGCACCGGGCCTTGCTCGGCGAGAATGAGCATCGGATAAATCGCACGCCCCCAGATGGTGGCTTCGTTCATTAACGATGTATCCAGCATACGCAGCCGCTGCTGAATATAGACTACATGTTCCCGTTCCTGCTCACTTAATCCCAGCGGATCGACCTGTGTCCAGGGATGAGCTCCCAGTGGTTGCTCCTGCACGGTCACAATCTCACGGATGTCAGCAACGGTCAAATCGGCACAACACAAACTTTTCATCGTTTCAGCTCCTCATCTCCATACACTCCCACCTGCTCGATATAGGCCAGGGACTGGTGGCGGAAGTAGGTGTTGTACAACTCGGCATAGTGTCCGCCTTGCGCCAGAAGCTGATCGTGGCGGCCCTCCTCGATAATCTGCCCATTGCGCATAACAATAATCCGGTCGGCAGCCTTGACGGTCGAGAGACGATGGGCAATGATCAGGCTGGTGCGCCCACGCATTACCATGTCCAACCCCTCCTGGATCTGTGCTTCGGTGAAGGGGTCAATGCTGGCGGTAGCTTCGTCCAGGATAAAGATGGCCGGATTTTGCAACAGCACCCGTGCCAGCGCCACCAGTTGACGCTGACCGAGCGAGAGCCGTGCGCCCCGCTCGCCGACCTCGGTCTGTAAACCTTGCGGCAGGTCATGCACCCACTCACCATACCCGATCTGCAGCGCGGCCTGCTCAACTTCAGCATCACTGGCCTGCTCGCGCCCATAGCGAATATTATCGGCCACGGTGCCCGCAAACAGGAAGGGCGCTTGCGGTACCACCCCCAGTCGCTGACGATATTGTGACAGATCGAGCCGACGAATGTCACGATTATCAACCAGCAGCCGCCCGGACTGGAACTCATAGAAGCGCATGATCAGTCGTACCAGGCTCGACTTACCGGCCCCGGTATGGCCGACTACCGCGATCTTCTGACCGGGCGGGATATCGAGCGAGAAATTGGTAAGAACCGGCTCACCCTCGCGGTAGCGAAAGCTCAGGTGTTGAAACGTTAGCCGCCCGGCAATATGGGACACTGGCTCCTGCGCCTGCTGGGTCACCTCTGGCTCGGCATCAATCAGCGCAAAGACCCGCTCGCTGGCTGCCAGACCCTGTTGAAACTGGCTCCAGAAGGAGGCGATACTGGTTAGTGGAAAGTAGAACAGCAGCAAGCTCTGTATGAACAGATACCACTCACCGGTAGAGATATTGCCAGCCAGCACCTGCATGCCCCCAAAGTAGACGACGGTCGCTGTACCCACACCAGCCAGAATGTCCAACACCGGAAAGATCGTATTAAACACCAGCCCCTGCCGCAAGCGCACATGATAGGCCAGGCGATTGGTCTGGTTGAAGTCGGCGTAGATCGCTGCTTCCTGCCGAAAACTCTTTGCCACCGCAATGCCACTCACGGTCTCCTGGATAGTCGCATTGACCTTTGCAATGGCCCGCTGCGCCCGCCGCGATGTCCAGCGTGCTACCCGCCGAAAACTCAGAGCGGCGATAAATACCAGCGGCGCCATAGCCAGGGTGATCAGCGTTAGCACCGGATTGATGACAAACAGGACGGTGCTAATCACCAGAATGACTAGTAACTGGCTGACCAGTTCGATCGTCAGTGTTACCACCGTTGCAAACTCCTGGGTATCAGACGTAACGCGGCTGACGATCTTGCCCGAAGAATACTGATCATAGAAGGACAGATCGTGCCGCATCACCGCCGCAAAAGCATCCTCGCGCAAGGCTAGCACCACATCGCCGACGGCGCGTGCCGCAAAAAGCTGGCGAATAAAGTTAAAGAACCAGCCCAGCGACCCCAGCACCAGAATGCCGCCAGCCAGGGCCAGCATAAGCTGTGCTGTGGGATTGCCCGCCAGCAGATCAATACTGCGCGATACCGCAATCGGGGTGATGGTTTCGGCCAGCGCAACCAGTACCACCATCGTGATCACGATTGCCATCGTGCGGGCATGGGGCCAAAAATAGTGGGCGATGCGCCGAATGAGGGTCGCATCACCATAGGTACGGTCGTAATCTTCAGCCTCAAGGCCATCCAGAATAAAACCCATCGTTGTTCACCTCCTATTGGTCTGGTTGCCACACCGATACTATTGTCAAGTATATCAGCACATTTATCTTATCTATCGTTCATACGCTGTAACCTGGGAGCGTGCGTTGAACCGTTGGAAGCTACCACTCTGCCCCAGGCAAATAGGATCAATACGAGTACAGTTCTACGGCTTTGCCCCTTTGCGCCCTTGCATTAAAAAACGAGCATCTCCCTCTCACCGCATGCTGCACGCTTCTCCTGGTGCTCCGCGTGGTTTCACCCATCTTGCCTCAAAATACTGATTACAAAATCCACTTTTTGGACTATAATGAAATGGTGGTCAACCACCAGAAATCTGTGTTGGGCCTGGCCAGGTATGTGGCCTGCACGCTAGAACAGCAGACTATTGCAACCAGGCGATAACTTGCTGTTTGCTGCCATTTTGCCACACCGCCGGCAAAATATGTCTACAACCGAGGCCCGATTGTTCGTGTTGTCTGGCCCCGACCAGGATACCGCACACGTACATGTTAGTCGCTAGAATTTTGTGGAACGGAGTCTGAAACCTATGAAAATCGCCGTAGTGACAAATGACGGTCGTAGTATTAGTGCCCATTTTGGCCGAGCGTTGCATTATCTGGTTTTGACGGTGGAAGATGGAGTGATTACAGAACGCGAAATGCGCGACAAGTCGGTGTGCAACCATAGTCATCACCATCATGGAGATGAGAACTATGCAGACGCTACCCAGAAGCTAGCCATTGATCTGAATCTCTTCAGCGAAGCAGCACCACCGGTTGACGCTCATAGCCATGCATCGACCATCATTGCCGATTGTGATGTGGTGTTATCACGCGGAATGGGGCGCGGAATGTATCACAATTTGCAGCGGGTGGGTGTGCGTCCGGTGTTGACCGACCTGGTGTTGATCGAGGAAGCAGTGACGGCATATCTGTCTGGCCAGTTGCAAGAACAGCCGCATCTGGTGCATTGAGTACTCCGTTGGAATAGGTTGAATAGGGATAGACCAGCCGATAGAATAGAACGAGATGCGCTCACCGATTGCCAGCAACAAATACTCCTTTGGAGAGGAAATAGCCGTCAGGAAATAGGAATGAGGGAGCCATTGGAGAGGAGATAGCAGCCAGGAAATAGGAATGAGGGAGCCATTGGCTTCGACTTCTATCTCCTCTTTCTTCCATTGAAGATCGCAACGGAAGCCAAAAAACGCAGTGGGTACCAGGAACGAGGAATTACATGGATGATCGTTGTCATAGTCGCCAGCTATTACCTTACCAGGTACCAACGTATCAATGCAAAACGCACAACCATCATAACCCGGCACGTCTAAGTTCGGCGCGAAATGCGCGTAGATGCTTGGATCCAGCACCGCTTTTAGATCGGGATGCCGCGTAATCATGATGCGGATGATGGTGATCAGTTCCGCCTGACTGCGTTGTTCCAGGTTTTTTTCGAGAGAATCCATCATTGGACTCCTTGTGTGCGTCCCCCAGGACAGGATCACTCAAAGGACGGCAGGGCACGAGACGACGAGATGAAGGAGACCAGACAATTGCCTGTCATCACCGTGGGCATCATCGCTACCTTGCGCTTCTGCGCCTCGTGCTATGCCGTTCCGATGCAACCATACACAAACCCTTTGCGCCTTTGCGTTAAAAACGACATAACCCGCCACACGTCACTACTTCCGGTTCTCTCGGAGCGGGCAAATATGCAGATTGAGCAAACTCAAGCCATAGGCAATACCCGATTGTAGATTACTGCGCGTGATCAGGTTGCCGAGATCGATCCCCAGCTGGACAATCGTCTGTGCCACTTCGGGCGTAATCCCCACCACAATGCACCGGGCACCAAGCAGGGCAGCCGCTCGCGTAACCTGGATCAAGTGATTGGCAACCCCGGTATCAACCATCGGCACTCCGGTAATGTCAATAATCACCACACTGGCGGCATCACGCACCACAGTTGACAGCAGCGTTTCCATAACCTGAGTACTGCGTGCCGTATCAATATGTCCAACCAGCGGCATAACGATAATTCCATCATGCACCGGAATAGCCGGTGATGAGAGTTCGCGCACAGTTTCGATCAGGCGCGCCTGGCGATCATACGATTCTTGCAGGATAGCCAGTTGCCGATTGCGCTCATTTTCCAGACGGATGCGCATCATAGTACTCGCTAGATGGTTGGCAAAGGTACTCAACAACCCGACTTCATCGGCGGCTACTTGCGTCACATTGCTGCCAACAACAATTGCACCCAGTACTTCACTCCCCACGCGCATAGGAATAGCAATGACCGTCCGCAGGTCTGCTTCCAGGGCGATATCATCCCACCCCTCAGTCCTGGCGCGCTCATACACATTGTCCAGGACAACAGGTTGTGCCTGACGCACGGCTTTCACAGACGTTGACTGTAGATCCTGAAGCGAAAAATCGGTCTTCGCACGTTCGAGTGACACTGCAACACCCGCACCGCTATGTCCACGCAAGAGACCTGCATCCGTATCGACCAGGCCGATCCAGCTACTCACATAGCCCACTTCGTTCACCAGCAAATTGACAGCCATATTCAGCAACTGGTCGGTATCGGTGATACTAACCAGAGCCTCGTTCACTCGATAGAGTATATGCACACGTTGTACCTGTGCCATAAGCAGCGATTGCTGTTCGATTATTGCCAAAGCTATTGATAACCAGCTCAGCAATGAGCGCAAACATAGCTAACTCTTCTGAGGTAAACGTCCGTGGCATCTGGCTACCTACCCAGAACATACCGAGAACGATAGCCTCGGCAGTCAAAGGATACGCAGCACCGGCACGAACGCGGTAGGTTTTGTGGAGAACATCATAGGAAAGCTCTTTACTTTGGAAGCTGTCGTTCCAGATCAGAGGAGCAGTGTCTGTTAACCGAGCAAACAATATATCATCAGTATAGGGCACACGCGTGCCCCGTGGAGCATAGGGTTGACCATGGCATTCCCACACAGCTACGAGTTCCAGTTCAGTATTCTGGTTACCACATACACGCAACAGAGCGAAGGTATCGATATTCAAAGGCAAAGTTGCGGACGACAGAGCGTTTCCCAGGGCCTCAAAACTGGTTGAACGAGTTATGGCTTTACGAATAATGGGTGTTATCTGCTCCATTGTGTTAATGGGCGAACTGGACAGAGATGAAAGTGTATTCTGTGACATGAGAGTGAACCTCTCTTATAAAATGTCAATCTGCGAAGAAATGATGTAACCATTTCGGGGAACGATCGCCAGCAAGGATTGCGGGGATCGCATGCCTCAAGGGGCCGCATACCCCAAACACCGGGATGAGCAGATCTCTTTCCAACCACTCCACCTGAACCAGTACGAAATGATAACAAACAAAACAATTGACAGAACCATAGTACGAGTCAGAAATGTCAAGAACGATTTATGTTCTTGCTCCGTACATCCGAGAACCTGGTTGATAACGCGCCGTCATGAGTGCCCAATCAAGATTACCACGCATCCAGAAGCGCATAACATCAATGAGACGTTCCAAATTAGCATCCACCATGACACCAGTGGCAGTTAGTTGAGCTTCTTCGGTGATAAAAGCTCGTACTTCAGCATTATGCATCTCTGCAACACGATTAACAGCCTCCTGAAGTGAGAGTTGATATTGACGTTGTATAATTAGCACTAGATTGTGGATTTCACCACAACGTATTTCTTTGTCAAGCGAGATAATATCATTAGCCCAGCAGACAACATTATTGGCGTGGATTGCCAGACTTTGAAAGTCTGGATGTTCGCGTATATCCTCAGATAGCTGAATTTGTTCGATAATGATAGCTAATTCAAAAGCTGTGTATAATGCCCCTGTATGGTGTCGCATAGCTATATAGGTTACCATATCTGGATATAAGCCCTGTCCTAAGTTCGTTGCCTCCCAGACATTAGAATCAAAATAGTCTTTAACTCGAGCAACAAAGTGTGTCATACAGTTCGGAGTAGTTCTAGAAAGAATCCGTTGTCGCAGATCAGCAAGCGAATGCACTAACGGCATATCTGTAGGAACAGTTTCACCATTATCTAACACCGCCAATAAACGGCTATTCAGGGCATGCATCTGTTCCGGGTTATTCCTGATAGCTGTCTCCTCACAGAGATCATCGCGTGCAAATAACCAGATATTCCAATCAGCAAGGAGTTGTAGTTCGGTTTGAGTCGCTTTAGGAGATACATGTGCTGCCAGCCACGCAAACTTCACTTCTGGCAATCGCCGGCGGGCATGTTCGGAAAAGAGTCCAAATCGATTGATCCATTCAATTGTATATACATGTACCTGTTCAGCATGTCTATTAACTACAGACGGAAACGGACAATAGAGATCGGGTATCACAAATGTTGGCATATATGCTCCTATGGTACAAAACACAGATTTCAACTCTCACACCTCTACGCTTATGCACCTCTGCACCTCTAAAAAACGTACTATCTGTTACCTGCTTTACCCCAGAACCCTGGCAATCGCGCTTTGCAAACTGCTGTGGGTAATAATACCACTTAAATCGATCCCCAACCCCACCAGCGTTTGCGCTACTTCAGGCCGAATACCGGTGATAATCACCTGTGTACCGAGCAATTTGACCGCCTGTGCTGTGCGTAACAGTGCGTTTGCCACCAGTGTATCGATCATCGGGACACCGGTAATATCCAGGATCGCAGTGGTAGCCTGGAGATTTGCCACCCCGTGCAGCAAAGTTTCCAGTACTTGCTGGACACGTGCGCTATCCATATTACCAATCAACGGCATAACCACCACCTGATCCGTCAGCGGAATCAAGGGCGTCGATAGTTCGCGTAGAGTGGCTTGCTGGGCCTGAATAACCTGTTCTTGCAGTGCAATACGTTCCGTCTCAGCCTGTTTCTGGGCAGTAATATCGCGTGTTACTGTCGCCAATCCGATCGGTACTCGGGTCTGTTGATCCTTGATCACAAACAAGGTAAAGTATGTTGGAATAAGCTCGCCGGTCTGGAAGTGTTGGAAGAAAAACTCGCCCTCCCAGCGGCCCTGCTCCATCACGGTTGGTATAATAACGTTCTGCAATTGGTCACGGCCCATAGGTGGCACATAATCCAGGATCGAGGTGCGCAGAAACTGCTCCACACGCTCCAGACCAACCAGTTGCCGTCCAGCCGCATTCAGATAGACAGGCTGGCCTTCCAGGGTGGTCATACCAATGAAGTCGGTGCTATTTTCAATGAGTGAAATCAGCTTTTGTTGCTCAGATTCAATCTGCTTGCGAGCGGAGATGTCACGCAGAAATGCAAAAATATATTCAACGCCATTAAATTCAAGAAAACTAGTAACAACTTCGACTGGGAAAACCTCCCCATTCTTGCGGCGCTGAAGCGTTTCGCCAGTGAACGTCCCGGACTGTTTCAGCCGTGCCCACACCGTCTGCCAGATCTCCGGTGTCGCTAGATACGGATCGAGATCGCACACATTCATAGTCTGCAATTCGGCACGGGTATAGCCGAGCATGGCACTCATCTGGTGATTAACATAGAGGATTTGCCCATCCGATCCTAACCACTCCAGGCCATCGGCTGCGTTGTCAAGCGAAAAACGCGACATAAGTAACATGTCTTCAGCCTGTTTGCGCTCGGTAATATCGCGCACAATTGCCGCCAGCGCAATGGGGGTGTTATCATTGGTAGTAATCAGGAGCACCGATTCTTCTCCGAGAAACGTGCTACCATCTTGACGCCGGTTGGTCAGCGTTCCCTGCCATACCCCCTCGGAACGCACCTGATCAAGAACCTGGGCCAGATACCCTTGCTCACGTTCGGGAAAAAACTGCGTGATACGCATGCCAACCGAGTGGGCACCGTAGTCATATAAAATACCGAACGCCGGATTGATATAGGTGACAACACCCTCCAGGTCGGTCACCACAATCGCATCGGGGGCATTTTCCACCAGTGCATAGAAGGTGGTTAATTCCTGCTCGTGGCGAGCCTGATCGGTAATATCCTCGGCCTGCGACAGCACACCAATCACCTGCCCCAACTCGTCGCGCAAGAGCGTGTTGTACCACTGACAGACAATCTGCCGGCCCGAACGGGTTTTGTTCAGATTACGACTATTCATCAAATTGCCGGCCAGCAGTTGCTGAATAATATCCTGCATCTGGGCCTGTGCTGCATCGGGAACCAGCGTTGTCAGAATATGCTGGCCCAGTACCTCGGCAGCACTCCAGCCAAACATCTGCTCGGCGCTGCGGTTCCAGCGTTGGATATAGCCATCAGGACTCCACTCAATCGTTGCCAGCGGCGTCATCGACAGACTCTGCTCGAGACGACGATTGGCCGCCCGGAGCGCCTGCTCCTGCGAGACCTGCTCCGAAATATCGCGCCCGATAGCAGCGTAGGCGGCAATCGTGCCCGACGAGTTATAAATAATGAAACAGGTGAGTTGAACGGGAAAGGTAGTACCTTCAACACGCTGGTGGGTAATCTGGCCCATCCAGACACCATGTTCGTTCAGTTCGTGCATAATCGGTGGCAAGCGTTCGCTATCCTGCGGAGCCACCAGGCTCGCAATTGCGGTTCCAACCGCAGTCTGATCATAGCCATACATCACCTGAAATGCGCGGTTGGTATAGATCAATATGCCGTCCATTCCGGCCAGCGAAATTGCATCCGGGGCATAATCAACCAGCATCTTGAAGGTTTGCAACTCCTGCTCCAGCTGCTGATAGTCAGCAGTGAGTCGAGCAATCTGCTCTGCCTGCGCCGCACAGCGTTGCTGCAGATCCTGCTCTTGCTGCTGGAGATAGGCCAGTTGCTGCTCCATCTCTCCCAATCGCTGACGTAGATCGATGTCTTCTACCGCTGGTAGAGGCTGATCGGCTTTTTTCCTGTTGTCTGGCATTGTCTGTTCCTTGCTGATTTGTAGGCACTCGTTCAGGTATCATCGGACTGGCAGAATAACGGCTGTTTGAAATGGTGCTGAACACCACAGTGCTGCTCTGGTTGTGCCTTCTCTAGCAACCCTACATCCACATCCGTGGTGGGGAACGCCTGAACGCCGATATCGTATTGGTACAGGCTTGCGATAGTAACCGTTCCACGGAACATTCATTAGCGGGGGTTGCAGGAGCCTGCGGCTCCCCTTTCACGTGCACGTTTTTTGTCGTCAGTGCCAGATTCCATGGTTGCCTTGCGGCATCGTGATGCGCCCGTAAGGGCATATGGCGGTGCGCCCCTACCAGGCGCCCCCCTGTAAGTATCCCACCCTGCCGCATCACAACACGGTTGGAACAAAAAAACCTGCACTTGAGAGATCCCCCCTACCCTGAACCGTTACGAATCGATAACAGTGTGTAGCATAACATATTTCCGGCAATATCCTGGATTACCCTACATACACGAGTGCCACGCTCATCGTCAAACGAGCCTCACTCGTAAGCCCTGTGTATGAAAGCCACCTGGTTTCAATGGTCGTTAGCTGCCGGTCATCTGCTGCAGCGCAAAGGCAATCCCGCATTGCAGCGAGGAGCGGGTAATGATACCACTGAGGTCGATGCCCAGACGAATCAGCATCTGTGCCACTTCTGGTCGAATACCGGTAATAATGACTTGCGCCCCCAGGAGTTTGACTGTCTGGGCCGCACGAAGCAGCGTGTTAGCAACCTGTGTATCGACGACCGGCACGCCCGTGATGTCCAGAATTGCTGTTGTGGCTTTATGGCTCGATACACCTTGCAAGAGAGTATCCAGCACCTGCTGCGCACGACTACTATCCATACTACCAATCAAGGGCATCACCACTACCTGGTCTGACAGAGGGATTAACGGTGTTGACAGTTCACGTAGGGCAGCTTGCTGGGCTTCAATGACCTCCTCCTGCAGGCGCAGTCGTTCTTGCTCCAGGTGAATCTGGTCGGTAAGATCGCGCAAGATACCACCCATTCCGATTGGAAGGTGATCATGGTTGTAGATCATAAATCCGGTAAGTTGGCCCGGAAACACTGTTCCATCCTTACGCTGGTAGGTCAGAATATCTTGACTGACGCCATGTTCACTCACATGGCGGGCAAGCGCATAGACTTGCTCCGGTGACTCACGTACAAAATCGCTCGGTTTCATCTGCAAGGCTTCCGCGCCATAGCCGAGCATCGTGTGAAAGGCGCGGTTAAGATAGGTGATGTTACCTTCAAGATCGGTGACCACAATCCCATCGGGTGCATTATCGGCCAGGGCATAAAAAATACGTAATTCCTCTTCATGCCGCAACTCAGCGGTAATATCGCGGGTAATCGACGCAATTGCTTGTGGCTGTCCCTGAGCATTGGTGATGGTAAAAGCCGAGACCTGCCCTTTTACGGTGGTACCGTCACTGCGCAGCATGGTGATAATACCTTGCCAGCGATTGTGCGTCAGAACCTGGCCGATAATCTCAGGCAGACGTTCTTTTTCGTCCTCGGCCAGATAGGCTTCAACCGGCTTGCCGATACAGTGTTCACCATAGCCGGTTAGTGTCTGGTAGGATGGGTTGGCGTAGATGGTGATGCCTTGCAGATCAGCGATGCCGATCGCGTCCGGCGCTTTTTCGGCCAGGGCATAGAAGATACGCAGTTCTTCGTGCAATTGTAGGCGCTCAATGAGCGCAGGCGACTGGGCAGTAATCGCATCAACCAGATGTAATTCGGTGGGGGTAAATCGGTGCGCCTGCGGCCAGGCTGCGATCAGACGTCCGATCAACTGGTGGTCGTAGATGAGCGGAATCGAGATCTGGCTCAACTGCTGACTATCCAGCAGTAATGCACGGGTTTCCTCATCAATCTGGGTATCACTGGCGCTGTCTTCGATCACAATCAGTTCTGGTGATAGCACCAGTTCCATAAGCGAGCCATGGAGATCAAAGCATTGCCCCGGTAGCGGCGCAAAATCACCATCACGTTTCCATCCTGCCGCCAGCTCAATCGCAGATGGATGACCCTGGGCATTCTTTTTTATTGTAATCAAATAGCAATATGCAGCACCAAGCGGTGCCAGGTGCTGAACCATCACATCAACCACGTCTTGCAGGCTGCGGGTACGGTTTAGCTGGCGTGTCAGGTCATAGAATATTGTTGGTGTGGATCGGGATGTAGCCGGGAGGTACTGATCGACAGCGAGCAGCGTCGCCTGGGCCAGCATATCCGTAAGGGACTGGAGCAGTTCCAGCCGATTGGGCGGATGACTGGCAATCGCAGGCGCGAGCATCTCCCAGATCGTTTGACGTGCCAGGTCAAAGAGGATCAGGAGTGCAGGCAGGCGTTGAGGCATGGGCTGCAGGCTGGCTTGCATTGCCAGCGTCAACAGGGGTGCGGGACTCTGCTGTTCCAGGGCGTTTGATGCGGCGCTGATGGTCAGGCGCGCCAGGGTGTGATGCTGCTCCACGGAACAAGGAGGAAACATGTTGGCCCTGTGACCTATTGCACGGCTTAAGCGTTCGCTCAGCGGCTGTTGCAACTGCTGAAACGCTTGCAGAGTGGCAGCCGGCACGGTTGTAGGTGTAGACATTGTCTAACTCGCTCCTTGACATTATATCGCAACCCTACATCAATCGTAAGGCTTGCGATGACGTTATCACAGGCACCACGACTGGGAGCGTGCATCAATTCACCGCCTCTTAACCAAAGTAAGTATAGGTCGCACAAGCGATTTCGGCAATGCCTCTTCTATCCCAGCTGGTAATGGTACCGAATATATAAACGTCATGTTTGCCGTGAGTCGGCAAGGGTAGCGGTGCGTTTGGAACGACCAGAAAACAACCTGGATGCCCATGCACGTACGTGCATAACCGTTCAGGAGAACGTTCGCTAACGGAGGGTATGAGTACCTGGGTAGAAAGAAAAGAATAGTACGACAACGAGACCTTATCTCGGCGGGGGTGATACACGTTCCTTTGTGATTTTGGCGGATCAATACCGTGCCGAGTCTCCTTCCCAGGGGATGTCTCATTGTCGTACTAGCACTATCTTACATCAGGCATGAAGCACCGGGTGTCGAGACTTGCACATCGACGCCCGGCTTCCAATGAGAATGGGTTTGCTATACCTACAATAGAAGATACGGAAGGCAGCGGGTAGATTATACCTGGTTTGTATCAGTAACCCGGAGCCCCACCGGCAAACCAGATGCTAAAGACAATGGCTGCAATAATGGCGATAATCAGACCAACGATGGTGAGCAGTTGACTCGCGTTATCCATACAATTCTCCTTCTCTGATTATGGGAAACAAGAAATATGTAGACGGTCTCATTTTAGCATACTTTGTCTATATTTGAAGTATCGTCGATCTTGTTCCCGCCATATGCTGCCAGATATACCCTCGTTCATTGGGTGCGCCGGGGTGCTGCCAGGCCAAGCTCGTCAATGCGCGTGTGTGGCTCGATGACAAAAGTGCCGCTCGTCAACGCATAGGGGGCAATCTCACGCGGATCAAGACTGCATACAAAGTCAGTGGGTAGCCCACCATTCAACCGCGTGTGGGCTGTTTCGGTTAAACAGAAGAAGGCAAAGCTACCCATAATATAGCGTGGCAGATGCAGCGTGCCCACCTGGTGCGGCTCAACCGTCAGGGCCAGCGCCATTTTCGGTAGGGTAAAAACCATGGTCCGGGTTGCCTGGCTATAAATAGTAATCTGTGGCTCGCGTTGAGCCGCCAGCGTAAAATTCGTTGCCATACATCCGTTGTCAGTGATAATCATATCAACTTCTACCTCTTCTGCCACGCTGATAGATGGTACTGGCGCAGGCCGGTTCAGGCTATAGATTATGGTTAACGTCGCCAGTACCACGATGATGGCGACGATGGATCGGTAAGGTTGCATCGGTTTCTCCTTCGCTCTACAGCATACTGGATTATGGGCCACTTGTGGATGACAATATCTTTATAAAGGAAGAACGTTCACCCGCGGGGATTGTGGAGATCTACCGGCACTACGAACCCCTATTCATACAGTTTTTCTCCCAACATAGGAAGCGGGTAGCGGTCGCTGTCGAGCATGCGGGCACGCTGATACACATCACACAGGTTGTTTCCCAACAAAGGAACAGTACCAACAAAGCGTCCTGGGCAATGGAGTGGTCAGGTGGTGGTCACATGTTGACGCACTCTGTTACTTGACAAAACACACAAGATCGAGAGAATACGCAGATACGGCGTATACTGTCGTCCATACCGTCAAAAATACTTAGAGGATCTGATATGGAAGCGATCCAGGATTTTTTAACGAATTTGCGGCCCATTCTGAACCTGTTAGGCACTGTTATTGGAGCCTATCTGGTGCTGTTGTGGGCCGCTTCGGTGCTGTGGGCATACCGCGACATCCGTATGCGCAGCGACAATATTTCGGTACAGGTGCTTGCGGTTGGCATCGTCCTGCTGATGCCGTTTGCGGGTATTCCTATCCATCTCATTCTCCGCCCACCCCAGACCCTGGCCGAGAAATACGAACGTTCGCTTGAGGATGAGTATTTGCGCCGCGATCTAGAAGAGAAGTTTGTTTGTCCATCATGCCAGCGCCCGATTGAACATGACTTCATCATCTGCCCTCATTGCCATACCGAACTGCGCCGCCGTTGTCAAGCCTGCAATCGGGTGATCGATCTTACCTGGACGATCTGTCCCTATTGTGGTGACGATGGCACCACTGGATTGCTGCGTCAAACCTATCTGCGTCAGCCTCAACTCCCGCGTGAGACCCAGCCAGTTGAGGCAGCGTCAGTGACACGAGGCTCGCAGATCCGTGGCTCGTAATTGGGGAGGACGATCATGACACCTGCAATTACGGATGTGCCCGGTGTCCTGGTGGGACACGCCAGCGATGCCGAGGCCCTGACTGGCATTACGGTCGTACTCACACCCGAAGGAGCAGTGGGGGGTGTTGATGTACGCGGTGGTGGCCCGGGTACTCGTGAGACTGATCTGCTCAGTCCTCTGTCCCTGGTGTCCGAAGTGCATGGTATTGTGTTGTGTGGCGGTAGCGCCTTCGGATTGGCAGCCGCGACAGGTGTGGTAGACTGGTTGTATGCACAAGGGAAAGGCTATGATGTTGGCATAACTCGCGTGCCAATTGTACCCGCTGGCGTTATTTTTGATCTGCGGATTGGGCGTACGGATCGCTGGCCTGACGCTGCACTTGGCTATGCAGCATGTGAGGCAGCAACGACGACCACCGCCGAAGGCTGTGTTGGTGTCGGTATGGGGGCCACCGTGGGGAAGATAGGCGGGATGGCGACTGCTGTCAAAAGCGGCGTAGGCACCTGGAGCGAGACTCTGGTTGATGGTACCATCGTTGGCGCACTCGTTGTGTGTAATGCGTTTGGTGATGTCTGGAATGAAGAGGGGCGGATTATTGCCGGTACTCGTGATCTTGACCGCGGAGGCTTTGCGAATGCACTGCGCCTGTTACGACAACAGCAGATCCAGGAAATATTTCCCTCACGCACCGAGAGTAATACGACTCTGGCCGTCGTTGCCACCAATGTACAACTATCCAAAGCCGAAGTGAACAAAATGGCTCAGATGGCCCAGAACGCTTTGCCACGTCGGATTCGCCCGGTTCATACCCCCTTTGATGGTGACACCGTGTTTGGCCTGGCGCTCGGACAGCGTCCCGCCCCACATATGACCGTCCTGGGCAGCGTTGCCACAGATGTCCTGGCACAGGCGATTGAACGGGCCATAACAGAGGCAACCTCTGCCGGTGGGTTGCCCGCAGCGCGTGATGTATAAGTTGTATCAATACCAGGAGGTACGCCGCCACTTGAATCAACCTGTTTTTCGCCTGCAGCAGCGTGGAAGGCCCCGGTTACCCTCGAATTTGTCACCAATGACGAACACCTGAAGACAACCTCGAAAGAACGTGCCGCGCTGCTCAAGACAAAAAGTCGAACAGATCATAACTATCGCGTACGTCCTGTCAATAATGCTCATGAATGATTATCGAACTCTGCAGTATTTGTTGCTCCCCCTCTTGCTGTGCATCCTGGCTGCATGTGAAATCGAAGGGGGCGTGCCACCTCCAGCAACCCCAGGTGCCATCACCCGACCTTCGCCGGAAAGCGTACCACTGTCACCCACACCTCCGCGCCCCATGGGATTTCGAATCGGGTTGATGGACGAGCCGGTTGATCTGGTGCCATACCACGACGATGCGGGTGATCGGCGCATCACTGCCCCGATCAGCGAACTGTTGTTTCCCGATCCCCTGCTGGCATTAAGCTATAGCTATACCACCACGGGCGTCCTGGAGCGCGTCCCATCGTTTGAGAATGGCGACGTTGAACGCGCTATGGTTGATGTCTACCTGGATGCAGCAGGCGTGATCACCACGACTGTCACCGACGTGATTTCGCAGGTGCAGCAACTCTCAGTGACCTATCGCTGGAATCCCGATCTCCGCTGGTCAGACGGCGTGCCTGTTACGGCAGAGGACTCGCTTTTTGCCTACGAACTGGCACAACAAGTGACCCTGGGCGAAGACGCTGCGAGTCGCCTGGCCCTGCTCGAACGCTATGAGGTGGTCGATGCCCATACAACGCGGGCGGTACTCAAACCGGACTTTACCAATCCGTTTCATTTTGTCACCTTCTGGACACCATTACCACGTCACCTGCTCGCCGATATACCCGTTGATGAGATTATGCAGAGCGACTTTGCCAAACAACCCATAGGCTATGGCCCTTATATGATCGAACGGCGTGACCGCGATGGCATCCGTCTACGCCTCAACCCACACTATGCTGGTGCGCCACCCCCAGCGGAGACACTTACCTTTGTATTTTTGCCTGGCCTGGATGCGTTGCGGGCAGCCGTGCTCAATGGTACTATTGACGTCGCCGTTGCCGAACGTACGACACCGGAACAGTTTGCCTTTCTGGATCGGGATCGCGAGCTGGGCATATTGAACGTTACCTATACCCCTGGCCCGATCTGGGAACATCTCGATTTCAACCTGGATGTGCCGTTGTTCCAGGATATTCGTGTACGTCAGGCAATTGCCCATGGGATCAATCGTCAGGCAATGATTGACATGCTATTTGCTGGTCATGTGCCACTCCTCGATAGCTGGATTGTACCAGAACAACCAGTGGCTGCCCCCACTGACGCGCTGACCCACTATGCCTATGATCCTGATGAATCCCGCCGCCTGTTGGATGAGGCAGGCCTGATCGATAGTGACGAGGATGGCATCCGAGAACGGGATGGTGAGCCAATCATTCTGGAGTTACTGACAACAGAGGGATCAAATCTACGCACCGAAATTGCTAAACAGGTTACTGCAGATATGGCCGCACTGGGCATTCAGATCAACACCCGCACGCTATCCATTCAAGACCTGTATGATCCCGAAGGCCCACTGTTCCGGCGCGAATTCGAGCTGGCTCAGTTTGCCTGGATCGCTAATCCTGATCCGGGTGGGTTGGCGCTATGGAGTTGTATGGCTGTACCGAGCGACATGAATAACTGGACGGGCAACAATTTTGCCGGATGGTGTTTCCGCGAAGCGGATCAGGCGATTCGCACGGCCAATACCTCGCTCGATCCTGAAGAACGTCAGGCCGCTTATTTACGCCAGCAACAACTTTTTATGCAGGAACTGCCCGTTCTCCCGCTTTTTCAGCGTCTGATTGTCACGCTCAGCCATCCAACACTACAGGGTCTGGCCCCCGATCCAACAGCCCCGATTACCTGGAACATCCATGACTGGTCACGATCCTGAGCGCAATAGACAGATCTACGTGGGTAGGATCGCCCTACCCATGCGGGTAGTTGACGGAACCGGGTAAGCGTAGTACACTTCGTGCCAATTATTTTCACGGTTACTTGCCTTTCGGCGCGGAAGCCCGGTGCATTTACGCCTGAGAGGAAGCACCTTGCTTTCGCGGCTTTCGCGCATTGCGTTGCGCCAAACCGCTGTTTCTGGTATACTACGAATAGATGTGCAAAGACACGTGACCGGACGCCGTCGCGTACCGGTTCACATCGCACTACCTGAGCCTCTGGCGGTTCCGGCAGGCAGCCATCTGCCGGGTAATAAGGGTGAATGGTTGTGCGTCCATCGAAACGGGGTTTGCTCGTTTCAGGGCTGCGGTCATCCAGCCTATGGTCTCGGATGCTGGCCTTCGGGCTGGGAGCGCCAGGGACAAGCCCAGCCAGTTACGGTTGGGGAGATGACAAAGTGAAAGTGGCGGACTTCCGCCCTTCTATGCCATGCACCGGGAAGGAAGGAAAGGAAAAGGAGCGGTTATGGAACGCACAGTTGGCGATATTATGCATCGGGGTGTCATTACATGTCAACGCGAGACACCCGTTCAGGACGTAGCACAGCAGATGACCCAGCAAGACGTGAGTGCCCTGGTGGTAGTTGATGACGATGGAAACCTATCGGGCTTGATTTCCCGCACCGATCTGGTCAATGCACGCCTGTATGAGCAGTATTGGAAGCACTGGCGCGGTTTAACAGCAGGACACATTATGGTCTCGGATGTCGTCTCAGTACGCCCCAGTGATCCGGTACAACATGCTAGCAAATTGATGATGGAGCGCAAAATTCATCGGGTGGTGGTAGTCGATGAAACCGATAACGGCGTGAAACCAATTGGTATCCTCTCGATTACGGATCTGGTACGTGACATTGCTACGGCTGATGCGGACGGGAATAATGGTGAATCCGGTTAGTACAGAGTCTGGACGTGCGTTCACATCCTTAACCGTATCCGGTTAATGCATATAATCACGTATCTGGGTCATCCAGATCAGTAAGCCATAGCTTATAATTGCCAGCATGCTCACCCATGCCACCAGACGACCGGCGCGGCCCCGTTGCCAGAGCATGCCCATCGTCGGGCCAGCCCCCAGGCACAGGGCTGGATAGAGAAAATGGGGCCAGCGCACTCCCTGGCTGGCCCCGGCCAGCAACGGCAATCCAATTGCGGCGAGCAACGTACTGAGCCACCATGTAACCAGCAGGGCATACAGATCATTCGCATGGCGGCATAGATGGGTATGTTGCCCAAGGAGCAAAACGCCCATCAGTCCACTCAAATTCAGCAGGAGAGGCAGTCGTTGATAAGGCGCAACCATGGCGTATATCAGTTCCACCAGCGATGGTGTGTATCTGACAGCCTGAACGGCTTCGGTCGCACTGTGGCTCACGATGGCTCCTGTTAGACGTTGCAGAAAAAAGGGTATAAAGGGTGGAGCCGAATAGAAAAAGGCCAGCACACATATACCCGCCAGCCCCCCCCCCCATGTCAGCGCCTTGAGCGAGAAAGAGTACCCACCGCCCTCATGTGTCCACAACCGTCGCGTCCAGGCCAATACGCCCAATCCCCAGGCACACGCCAGCAACATCACCAGCGACAGCATAATCCCCATATGGCTTAACAGACCGATCATCAGCAATGGTAGCCACCAGTCCAGGCGTTCGTAGCCACGTATGGCACCGTCAGATAATGGCATTGAACCCGACCACCTGGATAAACCACGCCAGGCCAGCAGCGCAATCGCTGGCAACGCCAGAGCTTGCCCACCAATGTTTGCATATTCGCCCACCGAGAAAGACCCCATCAACGGTGCCGGTAACATATACAAGCTGGCCCCAAACAGAGCCGAACGACGGCCCAGACCAGTCTGACGTAGCAGGAGCCATACCAATGCAATCACCAGGCTATCGAGCAATGCAACTCCGCTCTGTACCGTCAGCACCCGGCTGTCAATGTCGGAAGCGGTGAAAAGTTGTAGCGGTGCCAGCACCAGGTAGATGGCAGGTGGATAGGGCGCATCGCCCCCCCCCGCACGTGCCGGTAATCCGGCTGTCATATACACGTTGCCCAGGCTCACTTCTAACAGACGATTGGCATTAAAGCGATGATCACTAAACAGCGCATGCGGATGTAGCATCCCGCCCATGCGCAATGCAAAGGCCAGCAGGACGAGCGCCAGCACTGTGGCATAGGTGGTCTGACGAAAGCAGTGCGGTCTATGCGGTTGGGTATGAGGGTACCAGAACACGCGATATGCCACATACGCACCCGACGCCAGTACCCAGCAACTGACCGCGAGAACGACCAGGGCTGGTGTAAGCAGCGTGAGTGCCAGGCGTTGCCATGCCAGCAGCAGTGCCACCAGAAAAACCAGACCCATACCCAGTACGAAGGCCGGATGCAACGCCAGTACGAGCCAGCGCACCAGTGTGTAGACCAGCGTCAGTGTCAACAATAACCGGCCCAGTTGTCCCCACGCTGGCTGCCGTACCCCGGATACCAGCGGTGCCACCCATACATCGCGCAACACAAACCCAAGTTGGCGCGGATCGCTGCTAACGACATATGGCTCAGTATCCATACGTAGCTGTAGATCGCCCGCCGCATCCGCATCGACCAGGATCTGATACACCCGTGGTGTCGCCTCAAGCCCCAGCGGCGGCAAACTGGTCGTTCCCGCCAGCCAACGACTAATCGCGGGCGGCTGACCATCAACGCGCCCACTGCTCGCGCGCAGCGACAGATGCCAGCGTCCCCCACCTATACCCGGAAATGTGATCATTGCCGTGCTGCGCGTCCAGCGATAGGCATATCCCGGTGGCATATTCCACCAATCAAAGCGGCCGGGTTGGGCTGGCTCGGACGCATGAAATCCATACAGGAAAGGCGCATCATCTTCGCGGCGATGGGTCACCGTATGGCCGCCAATCGCCAGATGATACTGGGGTGCCAGCTGGTAGGCCAGTGTCCAACACATCAGCCCCGAACACAGAAGAATGGTAAGCGCTTGCAGATCGGCACGCAAGACTGGCCATGAATACAACCGAAGCACCAGAGGAATCCCTGGTAATCGAGAGCGTATCATCTGTCCTGAAATCGGTGTTATCCGCTCGTTGCGCATCCCTACCTACGATGGCCCCTGACGCCAGGTGACAATAACAACCCCGATCATAATTACAAAGGCTCCCAGGATGCGATTAGGGGTCACATTCTCCTTGAGTACAAAATGGGCTGGTATCAGGCTGATAACATAGCTTAACGCCAGCAGTGGATAGGCAAACGAGAGATCAACCCGCGAGATAACACCTAACCAGAACAGCGCACCACTGAAAATGAGGACAAAACCGAGTACAACTCGCCACTCGGTGAAAGTACGGATGAGGGTATCAAAAGAGGCCGAAAATTCACCGACCTGGTTCATGCCTGCTTTTAAGAGCAACTCACCAGTGACAGTCAGGCCAATCGCGGTGAGGAGTAAAGTAAACACTAAGATCATAGAAGAAGTCCTTGTCACTGACCGGCGCCTGGCAGGTGACATAGCGTGCAACGGCAGATCGCGACGCACCCGGTCGGATACCAACCCGCGGTCGCTGGTTGTCCGTTGAGAATTATCCATCATGAAAGACGCCTTACTACATATACGCCATAGTCGCAAATGCCGCTGCGCATCGTATAGCTGCGTACCATCGCAAAGCCTGGTGTCAATAATGTAAGATAGTCATTGGCATTCCGGATAAATCCGCCCCGATCCAGCCAGTGCATGGCGTGCCCGGCAATATTCCAGCGATCAGGAGGTGGAATATCCTCAATAATCAGCGCTGTGGCCCCTGGTCGCAGCACACGATGCACTTCATTGAGTGCCGTCCGAGCAACAGGATCAGGCAAATGGTGCAAAACACCCAACACCAGCGCTGCATCAAATCGTTGATCACCAAGCGCCAGCAATGTACCACATGTAACGACAAACTTCCCCGGATAGGTACGGCCTGCAAAGCGCAGATACAGCCGTGACAGATCAATACCAACATAATGCGCGGAGGGAAAACAGCGCGCAAATTCACCCGTGCCACAGCCAAAATCCAGAAATTCGCGTTGCCCGACATCCCGCCAGGGGGCTAATTCCTGGGCAATAACCTGCTTTTCACCCCGAAAGTTATCCTCGACAATCCGCCGCAGGATGTTCCACAGCCGTGGGGTAGCACTTACCTGATCGAAGAACCGCTCAACAAGCCCGTCTGATAACTGCATCTCCATCACCGACCCATCATAGACAGTTGATTGCGGTTGAGATGCCATTGTGCACGCTGGTTACCCGCGTCCAGTTTGCAGGGTGTCAGATGTATCAGTTTACCCGAATGAGCCAGACAAATGATCGAAAGCCCGACTGGAAACCGCCCTTTCAGGCGCAACCAGGCGGCTTCCAGCATGAGCGGCCAGCGCAAGATCTGGTTGATCACTGCGGGTGGTAGAGTCATATCCGATTGCTGCTGCTCTAACGACGGCACAGCCTTTTCCAACAGACGTTGCGCTAGAGCCAGCGGAAAGAGCAGACTGTTGATATACGAGCAATGTTCGACGATAAAGCCGGCCCTACGTAAGAGAGATTGGACGTCGTGGGCGGTATAGCGTCGTCGGGTATGTACTGCACGATCGTGCTTGCCACGCAGAAACTCATACGCGGGCAGGCGTAGTAACAGCCGTCCCCCCGGGCGTAACACCCGCCAGGCTTCACGCAGCGCTGCAACTTCATCGGTGACACCTCGATGATAGAGTACATCAAAGGAAGTCACAAGATCAAAGCTGGCATCGTTAAACGGCAGAGACAACACCGAACCGCGCAAACATCGCCTATGCATACGCACCTTAGCGGACTCGATCGCCTCGGCTGCCAGATCCAGGCCTGTAACCTGGCCATAGCGTTGCAAAAACAGCGCATTACCACCAGTACCACACCCGGCATCGAGAATACGCAGATCCTGCCGTCGGGCATACAGCGGATCGAGGAGCGCAGCTGCAATAGCCCGCATACCACCATACCACCAGTGCTGCGCTTCGACCGCCGCCATGACGTCATATTCAACTCGCTCCATAAATAGCTTCCTGGATATTTCTCAGATCGTGCTCGTATGCTCGTCATGGGTGCGCAATGAAGTCTCCACATGCACACCGCATAGAAACAGGCCAGCTTGTACGCTCATCACAGCGGCACTATACCAGAAGCCAGTATGGTACGCAAGCCACCCACAGGATCGCACCAGATCTACCAGTATACATCGATGTCAACCTGATTGCGTAGCAGGCCTAACTCTGTTATCTCTATCTCCACAACATCACCCGGTTCCAACCATGGCCCCTGGCCCTGCGTAAGATCACGCAGACACCCAGTGCTGACGGTTCCACTCGTCAACACATCGCCTGGATAAAGCGTGACATTGCGACTGGCATAGACGATCATCTGTGCAAAGGTATGATACATAGCGGCAGCATTGCCCCGTGAACGCTCAATACCGTTCACCCGCGCCTGCATTGTCAGGTTCAAACGGCCATCATCATCACAATAAATCTCAAGCTCATCGGGCGTCAACAAGCATGGCCCCAGTGAAATCGCAAAATCGCGCGACTTGCTGGCCCCCAGGCCTAGGGGATACTCTTCGGCTTGAATATCACGGGCACACCAGACGTTGGCAATCATATACCCGGCAATATATGTCGCCGCCTCGTCTATCTGAATATTACGCCCGGTACGCCCAATGACGCAGGCCAGCTCTAAACTATAGTCAAGCGCTTCACTAGCAAGACAGGTGATCAGGGCCTCTGGCCCATATACCGCCGCATGATTTCCAAAGGCGAACCCAGGTACCGCATACCAGATAGCGGGCAGCGTTTGCCCCTGAAGCTGGCGCGAGAGTAACGCATGCTGTTCAAAGGTATCAAACAGACGCAAGCTAGTGGGATACGGCAGCGGTGCCAGCAACCGAACATGCTCCAGCGGTACCAGCATCTCGCTGCCGCCAATGGAGATACTGCCGGTCAATCCCTGGTCTTGATTGCCATTATCAGGGAGTATACTATCGAACGACAGGTCATTGCCAAGTTGACTAATAACCGCTGACTGAATTTCAACCAGATCATCCAGCGTAGCACCCTGTTGATTCCCTTGTAACAGGCTCAACATATCCCAACGATAGCCCTCAACATGTTCAAATACCAGCGGTGCTGCGGTCGCAATATCAATAATTCCGGTACCGATCATAATCCCAGCCCGTGGTTGACCATCGGCAGCAACAAACGTTACTAATCGCATTCGAGCGCTCCATCTAGCGGCAATAGGCCACCTGGCCATACAGCAAGTCTCTCTCACATGTTCGATGGGACATCGTCTTCCAACAAGCCTTCATTGCGGCAGGGGTGCGAGGGCTGATCGAGAAGCGAGGAGCGAGCGGAGAGAAGCGAGAAGCGAGAACCCTCTCGCCTCACTCTGCTCGCCTCTTCCCTCACTTCTCGCCAGCGCCGCGCCGCCCTACCCATGGGATATCTCGTGGTAGTCATACCGATGCTGCACAACTGATTCAGGCTCGCTGTAGCTGCTGGTTCCCGATTTTCTCTATCATATAGGCATACTATATCATGATTGGACAGTGCTGCCCAGACACACTTTGCTATTATTCGAGTATAATAATAGCATACTGATATTTTGATTATAATATGCTGACACGATTCGTCTACTGGCACAAGTTATGCTACATTGCGGGTATATGATTAGCTATTGCTCTGAAGGCTAAGATTAAACTATGCTATAATATAAAATCTAGTTTCTTTTTAGTTCCACAGGCAGCAGGGTTGCTGTACCTGTTCCGGTGGAGTGGTCTAGAGGGACAATGCCCCTTCAGGCGTTTCTCGGGTTCCGTAGGGGCCGCCGGCCCCGCCCCCCTCTGGCGACCGTTACCCTGAATGAGTACGTTGCTGACACACTACCCGTGTATTTTATGATGTATAAGTTTGTTTGCAACCTGAAGGCACTACTAGACAGATTTGCCGGACGTATCTGGTGCAAGGATTGCTTTAATCGCATAGAAAGTATGAAGATGGAATCAAAAAAACCCCTTCTGGAAGTCGATCTCAACCATGGGTTTGTGCCCATTTCACGCGCAGCTTCTTCCCTTGCTGCGCTGGTCAAACGTTCACGGACAATGCGTCAACCTATTATTGTCACTCAAAAAGGGTATCCGGCCGGTGTTATCCTGGATATCGAGTTGTTTACCCGGTTACGTGAACTTGCCGAGCAACAGACTCTCTCTGTGTCAGGCGAGGATGCAGAACCGGAACCCAAAGAGGTTAAGTAGGTGCCAAATACTGGCTCAAACAGGAAGGCACATCAGGTATGATGTACAAATGCGATCTGGGATCATCCCGGTATGTATATATTGAGAATGAAGGAACCCGCACCACGGTTACCCTGTTCTCTGGTGGGCCAGGTCAGCAACAAAGCCAGGCGAGTGGATTTGAGACCGGGGTCTGGCAGATGCCACCGGTTTTGTTCCAGACCGCAACAGGTCTGGTGATACGGATCGAAGCTGCCGGTCGGCAGTTCTTTATCCAGATCCAGGGTGGCGCGATGCAACTGCTGAGGACAGCCCCATCACTGGCCGGGGCTGATGTTGTAGCCCTCCAGCAAGTTGATACCCGTGACCATAGTCAGCCAGATCCCATGGAACCAATGCAGCCGATGGAACCTATGGAGCCAATGAAACCTATGAAACCTATGGAACCACTGCGGATGGGCAATATGGAAATGCGGATGAATCCTATGGAAATGCGGATGGGCAGTATGCGTCTCCGCATGGACACAACGCCAGAACCAGCACGAACGTCGCCGCAAGCTGTACCACATCGTTTTTGTACCCAGTGTGGGACTGCCGTTAGCCCACACGATCGTTTTTGTGCAAGCTGCGGGCATCGGTTGACGCACGTGGCAGAGTGAAGTACATACACTCGTCCTCCAACGAGTTTTGTCCTGATCACGAGTACAAGCTGAAAAGAAATGTATGAGCGTCCCGGCTTTCACCGTGATTGACTCCTTCTTTACCAGGCCGAAATGCGACTTGACGAACAGAGTCCCGGTGGAAGCCGGGACTGACCCGCATTGATCCACAATGCCTGGATTGCCACACACTGAAATCATAACTACGATCATAGTGCCCGCAGCGCCCCCATTGCCGATCAACGACCAGCATGACCATCATAGCCCACAATGCCCCGCATCGCTCCAACAACGATTATGCTATGTATGATCGTAGAAGCATCTCTTGTGGGTGCCTGCAATGCATCCAATGCATCAATGCAATCACTCATTATTGTGTGCGTAATGCCATGCAATCACTGTTGCGCATTGCCGGGCAACGACCATACATGGCAATTACTGCGTTCGTTGACTGGCAATGTATAGCAATGTAGGCGACCACAAGGGTTGCCCCTACGATCCTTGTTGCACAATACCCGCATCGCCCGCATCGCCCATCTTGCCCGCATTGCCCGCAATGTTCCGCATTGCCCTGCATTGCCCCCCATTGCCCGCATTGCTGCACACCGAATCAGGCCTTGCTTGATCGTAGAAGCACCCCTTGTAAGTGCCCGCGTTGCCCACTATATGCGCCGCCGACGAAAACATTGCCCTGCAAATACCCCGCAACGACCAGCATGCATCGCCCTCGTTACAGAACCATGCAAAACGCTGCTGGTGACCACAAGGTCGCCCTGACGATCGTTCAGGATCAACCCGTGACCAATCTGCTCCCATTGATTGACCAGTCTTTACAAACTCTTAGTACTGCGTTAACAGGAGCATAGAGTCATCACAATCTTCGCACGTTAGAATGCTTAGACCTGGATAGGCTTGCACACTTACAGGTATTTTCTTGTACCTGGGGAAGGGAGGCGTGGTGAATACACAGTGGAGCAAAGCTGATTTACATATTCATACCACCTACAGCAGTGATGGAACAGCGAGTGTAGTGGATGTGCTTGAACACGTGGTTCAGCATACCGATTTGCGCGTGATTGCCATTACTGATCACGATACGATTGATGGCGCACTCGAAGCCCGGCGCATTGCGTGCGCCTACAGTATTGACGTGATTGTCGGTGAGGAAATTTCGACCGCCGATGGGCATATGCTGGCTCTTTTTATTGAGCAAATGGTGCCACCAGGTCAGCCAGCCCGTGAGTCCATCGCGGCTGTGCATGCCCAGGGAGGACTATGCATCCCGGCCCATCCCTATGGCTGGCGTGTTCCATCAATGGGCCATGCGCGTCTGCATGAGCGCTGTACAGGCCCCGACCGTGAGTGGCCAGTTGATGCGATTGAGGTGTTTAATGCCAGTTTGTGGCTACCCCAGAACAATCATATGGCAGCAGAGGCTGCTAGAAACCTGAACATACCAGGGTGTGGCGGGAGTGACTCACATCACCTGCCAACCATTGGCCTGGGATATACGCTGTTTGCCGGTCATTCTGCCAGCGATCTACGGCAGGCTATCCAGACCGGTCAGATCCAGGCTGGCGGCACCGCCTGGGGATGGGTGCATAATATCGAGTTCATTGCGCTCTGGCTGCATGGTATGACCCGGCGGGCACTCAAACCATCCACTCCGTAAACACTGTCTCATTCTCGAACACAGGTTGAGTCGTCGGTTTAGCCAGGGTAAGGCCAGGCCTATCGCCTGTCAGCATAAGGAGGAGACAAACAGGATCGAACCAGAGACACTGATGGCGCCAACACACGGATGGCCTTCCTATACCGGCGCCGATCATTCTCATCCGGATCGCCCCCAGGATCGTGTCCTGTGGACATGTTGCCCGCGAGACGTTGCATAGGTTATGTCTTTGCGATCCGCGGCTACAGCTCGGGGCGATCCCACACCCACGGCCTATAACGATCGACAACGATCGCCAGAACATGGGGCCATTTTGCCGGGGCGAGTAACCAGGCTGTCGATGATACTGCCGCCCTCGGGGTGGGGCGAAACGTGGGTATCGTAGAGGTAGGTCAGCAGCGCGACCAGGCCAAAGACCGTGGTGCCGACCAGCAGGGCCAGCCGGGCTGCGCACCAGCGGATACTGCGCCCTATGAGCCAGGCTGTGCCGAGCGACAACCGGACAGTCCTCGCTCATCCGGCGCTGCCCGAAGGCCCATCCGCCCCACCGGTCATGGAGCGAGGCGTTCAGCACTAGCTCCAGGCCAATGCCTGCCAGTGCGACCAGCGCAACGACTCGCCAGCGCGAGTTGCCAGGGCAGGCCAGCCCACCAGACCGACCAGCGCCAACCAGACCAGCCAGCCATGGCACAGATCGAAGAGCGTCCGGGGTCAGTGACGCAGCGGCAGCCCGACAAACAACGCGCCGATCTATGCCTCGTGCAGTAGTGCGTGCTTTGGGAGTATAATGCATAGATGCGTGCCTTCCTTCAGGCACCACCAGCTTATTATACCGAGGACACTATGCACCAGTCGTCAGTTGATTACAGTCGCAAATGGCACATTATGGCGGCTGTGGCTATGGGTATTTTTCAATCCACCATTGATGGGAGCATCGTGAACATTGCACTGCCTACTATCGCCCGTGAAATCTATGTCGATTTTGTCACGGTCCAATGGGTCGTACTGTCGTACCTGCTCACAGTAACGACGTTAATGTTGAGTGTGGGTCGCCTGGCTGATATGGTTGGTAAAAAACCGCTCTATATCATCGGTTTTATTACCTTTACCAGTGGATCAGCGCTGTGCAGTATAACGCCCGATATTGCCTGGCTAATCGGCTTCCGGGTACTCCAGGGATTCGGCGCAGCCTTGCTGATGGCACTTGGAGCCGCAATCGTCACCGAAGCATTCCCACCCACCGAACGCGGTCAGGCGCTGGGCATCAGTGGCCTGATGGTTTCAATTGGGATTGTGATCGGCCCGACCCTGGGTGGACTGCTGATCGATCTACTCTCCTGGCGCTGGATTTTCTTTGTCAATGTACCGGTTGGCATACTGGGCACACTCATGGTCATTCATTATGTACCAGATATCCGACCAGATGGGAAACAGCGCTTTGACTTTGTGGGCGCCAGTGCGCTGGGGGTATGCCTGCTATCATTTTTACTGGCATTGACGCTGGGCCAGCGTAGCGGGTTTGGACACCCCCAACCAGCGTTGCTTTTTGCGAATGCTATCTTCACACTCGTTCTGTTTATCTTGATCGAACGCAATAGCCCGCATCCGATCATTGCACTTGAGTTATTTCAAACAAATCTATTCACGATCAACCTGATCAGCGGATTCATTAGCTTCATTTTGATCGCTGGCAGCCTGTTTCTCATGCCCTTCTATCTTGAGCATGTATCAGGCTATACCACACGCCAGATCGGATTACTGCTGGCAACCGTACCGATTGCGCTCGGTATATCTGCACCCATTTCGGGCTGGCTCTCGGATCGCTCTGGTTCGCGCCCGATGACGGTGGTGGGCCTGCTGGTGCTGCTGATTGGCTACTATACATGTACCACACTCAATGCCCAGACAACAATGGGCGGATATATACTGCGCTTTGTGCTGATTGGAATCGGAACGGGTATTTTTCAATCACCCAACAACAGTGCAATCATGGGCACTGCCCTCTCGACCCAACTGGGAGTCGTCTCTGGTTTGCTTGCGACCATGCGCACCCTGGGGCAGATGACCGGGATAGCGGTGCTGGGAGCCGTCTGGGCTGGTCGCATCATGGTATACACGGGTAACGCAACTGCCAGCGTTATTACAACTGCTCCGATCTCGGCTCAGGTCGTTGCCCTTCAGGATACCTTTATGGTCGGCAGCGCCAGTATTGCTCTGGCACTCATTCTGAGTGGATGGGGGCTGGTGCAAGAGCGATGGACTGGATTCCGCCATGTGCAGACCGAGTTGCGCTCGGATACATGATCCTGGATTGCACGACGCACACGTTATGCTGGTACGTAACACATACAAAAGGGCTATTGATCCAACATCAACAGCCCTTCCGGCACGTTCGCCCCATCCAAAGTCGTGCCTGTCTTATTGTAATCGATATATCCTGATCAAACACCGGCCAACTGACCAGACTGTGTGTCTAATATCGTTGACCATACTTCAGGTTGCTCCCAGGATCTCGGCTGTAAATGTCACCACAATATCGGGAGACAACGACGCACGCACCGAGCAATACTTATTCAGCGAGAGATCGATAGCCCGCTCCAATTGCTCCTGTCGTAGTTGTGCCGCCTGCACTCGAAAGTACAGGTGGATATGCTGGTAGGCCCAGGGTGGGTCAGGCGCCTGTTCACCGGTCACGGTGATCGCTAGATGCTCAAGATGGAGGCGTTGCTTGTTGATGATTTCGACCACATCGTGAGCAGAGCATGCCGCAAGAGCGATCAACAGCGTTTCAGAAGGCTTCACCCCGATGTCGTTGGGGGCCGATAACACCACACTATGTTTAGTACTATCAACAGCCAGGTAGCGTTGCGCATTGATCCAGGTCAGTTCAACTTGTGCCATGGATTCTCCTTCCATATCCGCGTCAAACAATCAACAGCAGTCCAATCAATATCAAGAACACATAGATCGCTCGTTCAAAGGAACGCGGCGGTAAGGCATGGCTGAACCTGGCTCCCAGCAGGAAGGCCAGCGCAATAAGCGGCAAGGAAGAGACATAGAGGTGTAGTACCTCACGTGTCCATAGACCACTCACACCATGCCCGACCAGAATGAAAATACCCGTCGGAAAGAAATAGCCCTGAAGCGTAGCCCGGAACCGGATAGGTGTCCAGCGTTGCAACGTGCCATATATGACTATGGGTGGCCCATTGGTATTGTACGCTCCGCCCAGAATTCCGGCGATAAACCCGAAGAGATAGGCATATTCCTGACGCCGCGGGGGATGGATCACTGGTTTGCACAACTGGTAAATGCTCGACAGGATTAAAATCACCCCCAGAATAGCAGTAATCAACGGCTCGGATAACCCTTTGAGGAACCACAATCCGATGGGAATACCGAAAAATGATGCGAGGATCAAATGCCTGGCGGCACGAATGTCGATATCCTGCCAACTGGTGATCAGCACCAGGATCACCGTCGTCATACTCACAAAGGCTACCAGTGGTGTTGCCGTCGGAACGCCAATGATCAACGCCAGCAGCGGCATTGCGAGCAAGGCATCACCAAAGCCAAAGAGCATCCGAATAAAAGTAGCACCAGACAGAACGAGGACAACCAGTAGCGTTGATGTGAGCGAGTTCATACCATGGGCTCAAGGCAATCGAACACAGGTTACAACCAGTTACGCGATTGTAACCTGTGGCTGCGTAGACGGCAACCTGTTCTCATATCAAAACTGCTCAACCTTTACTCAACCGACACCAGTTCAATGTCAAACGTCAAATCCTTACCCGCCAGCGGATGATTTGCGTCGAGCGTAGCACTGGTGTCGGACACATCAGTGACCGTAACAATAATGGATTGGCCATCAGCCTGATGAATTTGTAACTGCTGACCCACTTCGGGATTCACATTGGTGGGAAAAAAAGCCAGATCAACCTCGATCACCATCTCATCACGGTAGGGGCCATAGGCAGATTCGGAGGGCACGCTGGCAGTTTTTAACTCGCCCGCCTGCATACCAACAACAGCCTGCTCAAAACCAGGAATAATCTGCCCCTGCCCGATTGTAAATTCTAGCGGATCACGCTGGATAGAACTATCAAAGACAGTGCCATCATCCAGTTTAGCAGTATAGTGAACTTTGACTGTATCACCATAGTTCGCTTGTGTCAACCCAGACTCCTTTCATATATATAATCATGCCTTATAGTTTTTCCCTGTATTACGCTGTATAACATTGTTTCCATCACATTAATCTACGCCATTTACGCAGGCATTGTTGTGTGCATGAATCTCATTCACTCTATCATGGTACCACAGCCATGTCAAATTCAGGCAACAGATACTTATTACTTATCTTTCTTAAAACAACAGGATCTAGAAATTGGTATTCTTGTGCAGACAAGGTGGCAGTATGCTAGATCATAGCCGTTGTTGCTGTGCATAGTTATTCAAGAGAGCAGCAGCGCAACGTGGCTAGCACAGCACCAGTTGGTGGTTTGTTTGCTGGCTCTAAAGTGCTGAGGAGACAATCAGCATATAGTCAGTAATCTGGCCCACATTGCTCCAGAACTTTGTGAACAGAACAGCAGAGCCTGTCCTTCAACCATATGCACGCGGCAATACAGCCGATTGCACAACCTTCTGCTAATAGACAAGCGTGTGAGTTTGGGCTATAATAGTGAATATACGACATTTGATTGTATAGTAAAGTAGAATATAGCATTTTGATGCCTTTCTGTTAGGAATCTGCTGGTCAGGTTCATGGCTAATGGTACTGAATCGAATTTGTTTGCGTGACTCTCCAAACGCTCACGTGCGGATTCGCTGGATTGTGGTATTTCTATGCATATCTGGATGCGCAGGTTCGTGTGCTACCATTCAAAACATCCCGGAAAAATCCCCCTCTTCGTATTACCTGATTTGCCGTTTCTCTTACTCCAACGAGCCATCCCCTGGGTAGGGAGGTGCGGTGCGGCTTCGCCGCGTCGTACCAGAAAGGGAACGGGCTCAGGCCCTCGCTCTCCCCGCACCCCTGCTGAGATGAAGACGTGTTGGAGGACTATGCAATATAATCTGTCTATCAGCTCAACCTGATCGCAGCTAGAAGAAATCGTCTTCTGTGGTACAGATAATCATACACCAGGGTCTTATACCCATATTTGTCGCCAGCCAGGGTAAGGTGCAGCAGATCTATTCCAGAATTCTGTGTGTGGAATACTGCGAAAGGAGAGTTCTATGACAGGAGTGATGACGCTCTATCGGTCGTCGATTGGAAAAAAGGCCATTATGGCCGTGACGGGATTTATTCTCGTAGGGTTTGTGTTTATTCACATGATCGGCAACTTAAAAATGTATTTTGGTGCGGAGGATTACAACGCCTACGGCGAATTTCTGCGGAATGTGGGTTATCCATTGTTTCCCCATGAAGGGTTACTCTGGATAGTTCGCCTTGTACTGATCACATCAGTCGGGTTGCACATTATGTCCGCGACCCAGTTGACACTTATGAGCCAGGCCAGTCGCCCGCATGATTATGGCAACAAAGATGTTGTCCAGCCCTTGTATGTCTATGCATCACGGACGATGCGCTGGGGTGGGGTTATTATTGCCCTGTTTATTGTATACCATCTGCTACACTTCACAACCGGCACATTGCATGACAGTTTTATTCCTGGCGATGTCTATCACAACGTCGTGATGGGCTTCCGTGTCTGGTGGGTATCGTTGTTCTATATTCTGGCGATGCTTCCACTTGGATTACACTTGATGCACGGCATCTGGAGCATGTTTCAGACGCTCGGCTTCAATAACACAAAGTATACCCGTCTTTTACGCACCATGGCACTAGCGGTAACGGGAGCAATTATTCTTGGTAACATTTCATTCCCACTGGCTGTTCTGATGGGCATTGTCGCCAAGTAACTTAACTTATGGGGAGATACGAATGTATGGCAACTGAGACACGACCAAAAACTGATATTCGGCCAATCACCGAATATGCGAATGCGAATCTTGAGTCGCGGGTACCCAGTGGCCCGATTGAACAGCGATGGGATAAGCACCGCTTTGATATGAAACTGGTGAATCCGGCGAACAAGCGGAAATATACAATTATTGTCGTCGGTACCGGCCTGGCGGGTGGCTCGGCCGCAGCTACTCTGGCGGAACTGGGCTACAACGTGCTGGCCTTCTGCTATCAAGACAGCCCTCGCCGCGCCCATAGCATTGCTGCACAGGGGGGTATTAACGCGGCAAAAAATTATCAGAACGACGGCGATAGTATTTTTCGCCTGTTCTATGACACGGTGAAGGGCGGTGACTTCCGCTCCCGCGAATCGAATGTCTATCGCCTGGCGCAGGTCAGCGTCAACATCATCGATCAATGTGTCGCACAGGGTGTGCCTTTTGCGCGTGAATATGGTGGTTTGCTGGCAAACCGTTCCTTCGGTGGTGCCCAGGTGTCGCGCACATTCTATGCCCGTGGGCAGACTGGACAACAACTTTTGCTGGGTGCCTATCAAGCGCTCGAACGCCAGATCGCGGCGGGTAAAGTCAAGATGTTCCCTCGTACCGAGATGCTCGATCTGATCGTGATTAATGGTCGTGCACGGGGAATCGTGACGCGCAATATGGTGACCGGGAAAGTTGAGTCCCATGTTGCTGATGCCGTGGTACTAGGCACGGGTGGGTACGGCAATGTGTTTTACCTGTCTACCAACGCCAAAGGTTGTAACGCCACCGCTATCTGGCGGGCCTATCGCCGGGGCGCATTCTTCGGCAATCCATGCTTTACCCAGATCCACCCGACCTGTATTCCGGTTAGTGGTGATCATCAATCAAAACTGACATTGATGAGTGAGTCGCTTCGCAACGATGGGCGCATCTGGGTGCCACGCACTCCGGGCGACCCCCGTCCCCCCAGCGATATTCCAGAGAACGAGCGCGACTATTATCTGGAAGAGCGCTATCCTAGCTTTGGCAATCTGGTGCCGCGTGATGTGGCTTCACGTGCAGCTAAGCAGGTCTGTGACCAGGGGCGCGGGGTAGGGCCGGGTGGCCTGGGCGTCTATCTTGATTTCAGTGATGCCATCAAGCGCCTGGGGGAGAAAGTCATTCGTGAGCGCTATGGTAACCTGTTTGATATGTATGAGCGTATTACAGCCGAGAATCCTTATAAGGTGCCAATGCGTATTTATCCAGCTATTCACTATACAATGGGCGGGTTGTGGGTTGACTACAACTTGATGAGTACCATCCCCGGCCTGTTTGTGATTGGCGAGGCGAATTTCTCTGATCATGGCGCGAACCGCCTTGGGGCCAGTGCGCTGATGCAAGGTCTGGCCGATGGGTATTTCATCCTGCCCTATACCATTGGTGATTACCTCGCCCAGACCAGACTGGATAAAGTCGGGACGGATCATCCTGTCTGCCGGGAAGTCGAGGCCGAAGTGACGGAACGGATCAAGCGCTTGCTTAGTATTGACGGGAAACGCACGGTCGACTCGTTCCACAAAGAACTGGGCAAGATCATGTGGGATAACTGTGGCATGTCCCGCAACGCGGAGGGCCTGACTCAGGCGCTACAGCGCATTCCCGAAATTCGGGCCGAATTTTGGGAGAATGTGCGTGTTCTGGGCGAGAATGAGGATTTTAACCAGTCGCTCGAAAAAGCCGGGCGCGTGGCCGATTTTATGGAACTGGCTGAACTTATGTGTATTGATGCGCTGCACCGTAGTGAATCGTGTGGTGGACACTTCCGTGAAGAGAGCCAGACGCCTGAAGGTGAGGCATTACGCGATGATGAGAAGTTCTCCTATGTCGCGGCATGGCAATTCAGCGGCGTGGGAAACAAGCCAATTCTGAATAAAGAACCACTCGAGTTTGAGTACGTGCATCCGTCGCAACGTAGTTACAAGTAGATACCCAGAGCAGCGAGCCAACGGTCTATCACCGCTTGCTGCTCTGCTCTAGCATAGATAAGGTAAACCATTATGGATTTAACGTTACGTGTCTGGCGGCAAAAAAGCCCCAGAGATCGGGGACGCTTCATTACCTACAAAGCCAGGGATGTCAGCCCGGATATGTCCTTTCTGGAAATGCTGGATCAAGTGAACGAAGAATTGATTCTCAAGGGAGAAGACCCGATCGCCTTTGACCACGATTGCCGTGAGGGTATTTGTGGAATGTGTGGGCTGATGATCAACGGGGTGGCACACGGCCCTGAACAGACCACCACCTGTCAGTTGCACATGCGTAGCTTTAAGCATGTTGATACCATTGTGATTGAGCCATGGCGCTCCAAAGCGTTTCCGCTTATTAAAGATCTGGTAGTAGATCGTAGTTCATTCGACCGGATTATTCAGGCCGGTGGGTATATCTCAGTCTCGACTGGCGGCGTCCCTGATGCCAATGCCATCCTCGTCCCCAAAGCGAACGCCGATATGGCGATGGATGCTGCCGCCTGCATTGGATGTGGCGCATGTGTCGCTGCCTGCCCCAATGGTTCGGCAATGCTCTTTACCGCTGCCAAGCTCGGCCATCTGAACCTGTTACCACAGGGTCAACCCGAACGCTATGATCGCACGATCCACATGGTTCAGCAGATGGATAAAGAGGGTTTTGGTGGCTGCACCAACATTGGTGAGTGTTCAGCCGTCTGCCCGAAAGAAATCAGCCTCGACTTCATTGCACGTATGAACAGTGATCTGATCAAGGCCAGTTTTGTTACGGGTAATGAGAGTACCAGTTCGGGCGATGGGTAATGACCACAGCAGTGATTGGCAGACCGGGTGCGACGCTCTGGCATCGCACCCGGAACATGGCGGTATCTATAGTGGCACCAGAACGTCATGCCTGTTCCGCCACGCGCACATATTGCTGTACCGTCTCCTCGGCCACAGAGCGCCACGAAAAGTGCTGCGCGCGTTGCCAACCACGCTCCCGCAGTTCCATTCGTAGCCGCTCATCCGACAGAAGCTGTCGCAAAGCTGCCGCCCATCCTGCAACATCATCGGGTGCCACACATAGTGCCGCATTGTCTACTACTTCTGGCAGGCTACTGGCGTTACTCACCACGACCGGTGCCCCACAGGCCATGGCTTCCAGTGGCGGTAAACCAAAACCCTCATAGCGACTGGGAAAGGCAAAAGCGGTACAGGCTTGATAGAGGAGCGGGCCATCCGCATAGGGCACATCGATTCGCCGTACTATATCAGCGGTTCCTGTGCGGTGGATCAATCCTTCAAGATCAGGAAAGAGGCGCTGATTATGACTAAGTGGACGCCCGGCAATCGCCAGGGTAAAGGGCATATCCAGATGTTGCCGTAGCATAGCACAGGCGTGAATCAAGGTTGCCACGTTTTTCCGCACATCCAGACCACCAACATAGTAAACGAAAGGCTCGCGCAACTGATAGCATTCAAACACTTGCGCCGCCGCCAGTGCCTGATCTTGAGGCCTATAACGCTCATCGGCAGCCAGCAGAATCGCGCTAATACGCTCAACCGGGATCCGAAAATAGGCCGCAACATCATCGCGACTGAACGCCGAAAAGGTCAGGATATGCGCGGTGTGCCGAATAGCATGGCACATCAGCGCCATATAGGTGCGCACAGCTATGCCGCCGCGATATTCGGGCAAACGCAACGGGATGATGTCGCCAACGGTGGTGATGACGGGGGCTGAACACCGCACTGGTGGTGCAAAATAGGGAACGTGCAGCACGATCTGTGCCCTGGCAGATACCGCGCTATGTGGGTGCCGGAGTACCTGCACCAGCGCGGGTACACTCACCTGCTCAAACCACAGTTTTGCCAGGTTTTTACTCCTTCTATCAAACGGAGTGCGTACCGCTATCAGCGCGACCCCCGGTGGTGGCGGGAGGTGTGCCGTGCTGGCCGGTACAAGCAGGGTATAGCGATGCTCTGGTGCCACCAGCGGCAGCCAGCGTACCAGACCGTGCAAATATTGCCCGCTGCCCACATTGGGTTGCGCCCAGAAACTGCCGTTAATGACGATATGCACGCTCTACTCTTGCCATTCCTTCCTGAAGGCCCGTCTGAAAAGGGGTGGTCTGGAGGGCTGGCCATCTAAAAACGCCTGTTTTCTGCACGCCGCTGCGCTGCGGACAGGCCGCTTCTGAGAAGAATCTTTCAACCGACTATGTATCAGATCTGCCCTTATACGAGTGGCTCGGCCACCCTTCAAAACCCCATTCCGCCTTCCACAGCGGCGAAGCCTATCTGGTGATGCCCCACCGCGTAAGTCCTGTTTATTACCCCAACGAGATTTCATCTCGGAGGAGCAGAGCCGCGCCGCCCCTCTCTCCCCAGAGGATGTCTCGCTGTAGTTAAAAGGTATCGACAACAGTGCCTATTGTAGCACACTGACGCACCTATTGTCATAGGAGACATAGACTCTGCATCTGGATGCTCGTTCATATGGACAGAAATGATGCAAAAAGGCTATTGACGTTCCGCTCATGACGTGCGATAATGCCTGTCTCAGGCTTACTACAATCCAACGTAGAGAGTCGATCCAGGCCAAAACCTTTCTGGTTGAATATTACCTCTTTCTACGCATGCGGTACAGGCAACCAGCAGATGACACCTTCTCAGGCTCTTGTACAAGGACATTCCATTTCTGACTCCTGTAGACTGAAGGGTACGGTGTAGATATTCAGCAACACGCATAATCAATTTCAACCGAGGAGGACACATGGACGAACAGCGCGCAGTGATCATTCTTCAACTGCATGCTCGCTTGCTCACCCTCAAATTACTCCCGCGTACGGGTTGGTTACAGCGCGGGGTAACCGATGTGGAGAGCATTGCTGAACATACCTTTGGTGTCGCCAGTTTAGCGATGCTCGTGGGTGACCTGCTGCCCAATATTGATCGCGGCCGCTTGCTGGCAATTGCACTTCTGCACGATCTCGCAGAGGCGCTCATTGGCGATCTACCAGCTTCAGCGCGGCGGCTGTTTGGTGTTGCAGCGAAACAGGATGCAGAACAACGTGCATTACAAGAGTTACTCCATGGCTTACCCCAGGCCACTGAGTATATGCAGTTATGGACAGAGTATGCGGAAGGCGGCAGCCGTGAGGCCCGTCTCGTGAAGGCACTAGATCGACTGGAAATGCTTTCGCAGGCGCTGGCCTACGAACGTGCAGGACATCGAGCCATGGCTGAGTTCTGGCACGATATTGATTTGAATGAATCCTGCCATAGTGAGTTTCCTCTCGTACAAAAGCTGGTGGCCGAGCTTATAACAGAGCGTAATAGCCTTACCAATGGTATCAACCCCCATTAACATCCGGGGCTTTTTTTCTGAATGGAGTGTCAACCCTGGGAACGCCATGCTGTGTCTCAGCCTATGGAGACACCTGCTGACACTCCGGCTCACATCAACCGATATTAGAGCGAGCAGACTTGATCTGGTACTGACCGGTAGGCACGCCTCATCGCTAACAAGGCCTACTCGATAACGTTTTGAGCCGTTGCGCAACACGCATAGTAGCTAGCATAATGCGATCCAGCCCGGCTTGCACTTCATCCGAGTGCCCCTTCTGCTGTGCTTTATAGAGAAACTGAGCTTCGGCCATAATAATCGTCAACTGTTGTCCAACTTCATGTACCACAGCATTGACTCTGGCCTGTAGATCGGCGCTGTCTGCTGATGGCTCTTCGGCTTCTGCTGATGTTATCATGAACATGGCTCCCAATCATTTTATAGACGATGGTTGTGTTATACCGATCACTATACCTGAATGTATTTCCAATTTATTACCAGTTATAAGACTATGACTCCAACGAGACTGCATTTGGGCCGGGGCTGCAAGGGGCCGCAGGCCCCCACGCACGTTCCCTTGTGATTTTGGATGAGCAATGCCACACCAGGACTCCCTCTCCAGCTCACAAGTGTAGGTTTTTTTGTTATATCGCTTTGTGATGCGGCAAAACGCACCTTCAACCATAATCACTTTTTGGGCGTCCTGATGCCGCAAAACCGTCTCTTTGCGTAAAAAACCCTTCACTTGAAAGCTCTCCAGGGGATGTCTCGTGGTAGTACGAGCATAGGCGAAAAGGTTGGAGCCGAGTACCGGCATCCCTCGCGTGACTCTACGGATCGTTCTTGACGACCATCGGCAGTACTGATGGATCGGGTTGACACACTGGACAAAAATGAGTGCTGCGCTGGCTCACCAGAATACGCTGGATCGGTGTACCACAACGTAGGCAGGGTTGCTGCTTTCGGTCGTACACAGCAAAGTGTTCCTGGTTCCACCCACGTTCGCCGTAGCTGTTGCGATAGGTACGCAGTGTACTGCCATGGTTCTGGATGCCTTGTTGCAGCACAGCGCGAATAGCGTCATAGAGGTGTTCAATTTCATCAGGATCAAGGCTGCTGGCAGTGCGGAGTGGATGCAATCGTGCCAGCCACAAGGCCTCGTCAACGTAAATATTGCCCAGGCCAGCGATAATCGCCTGGTTGAGCAGTAGCGGTTTGAGCCGGGCGTTACGCCGGGCTAACAGTTGCGCCAGGTCGCGAACGGCAAACTGTGCATCGAGTGGTTCGGGGCCAAGACTGGTATGCAGCATGTCCAGCCCCACCGGATCAAGCAGGCGTACCCGCCCAAACTTGCGCTGATCCTGAAAGAATATGCGGCGGCCATCATCCAGCGCCAGTACCAGGTGGGTGTAAATCGTGGGCGCGGCCGCGGCATCTTGCACTGTCAGGTTGCCAGACATGCGTAAATGTAACGCCAGCGTCCAGTCAGCATCCAGCGTGAGCAGCAGCCATTTGGCGCGACGCCCAATGGCAAGAATACGCCGACCAGGCAAGACAGCGCAGAAGGTAGGCAGATCTGGCGTCTCTATCATACGCTCCCAGTCGAGTTTCTCAATCGCCGTAATCTTGTGCTGCAGTACCTGCGCGGCCAGGGTACGCGCAACAATCTCTACTTCGGGTAGTTCAGGCATTGCTGTCTTGTCGCATTACTCACGCCACTCGTGCTGTCCATCGGCCCAGTGTTCGCGCTTCCAGATCGGCGCGACTTCCTTGATGCGATCCATAATGTATTCGCTGGCAGCAAAGGCGGCCTGGCGATGAGGCGCAGCAACAACAACCAGTACCGCTGTTTCACCAATTTCGAGTCGGCCAACTCGGTGATGTACCGCTATGCGGCCTATTGGCCAGCGCGACCGCGCTTCATCCGCCAGTTGCTGGAGTACTGGCACCACCATCTCAGCATAGGCCTCATAAATCAGATAGGCCGTGGCACGGCCCGCAAAGTGATCGCGCACCACCCCAGCAAACGTTACGATCGCTCCATCACCCGCCGTTTGCACATAGCGTATCAGCGGCATAGGATCAAGCGGCGCAGTCGTGATCACGAACGGCGCAATATCCACATAGGACGCAGGCGCACTGCTGTCAGGTATGTTCGCGTCGGTACCACCACTAACGGGCGGGATATAGGCAACTTCGTCCCCATCACGGAGTTCGGTGGCCAGATCGCTAAACTGCTGGTTGACAGCATAGAGCAGACGGCCCGTATACCCGCGCAGGCGTGGATGCTCACTACTGAGTCGCTCCCACAGCATACCCACCGTGGTGCCCGGTTCAAGTACCAGGGTCATTTCGGGCTGACCAACAATATCGCGGTGCCCGGCAAAGAAGCGAATATGTACCCGTATCATAGGCATACTCTTTCCTATTGCTTCGTTCACAATACCCGAACTTACTTTCGTCGTATGCGAAAATGAGGAACCAGGAGAGCATTCTCTCCACACTGTCGCAGGCGAAAACGGTCGGCAGATGAGCCACCGCGTAACGTGAGTACATAAATGCCAGTACTTCAGTTTACCACAACTCTGGTGGCCCGATGCCCGTCGCCTGCCGTGCTTCAGCTTCCACCTTGCGCCAGAATTTGCTGAACCGGCGCGGTGGCTGGCCTGTCCACGTGACCAGGGTCGGCGCAGGATGGACGATAACTACAACCTGCTGCCGTAGTGTGGTGAGATAGTGTCGGAAGCGCGGCGCAACCGAGCCGGTTACATGCAGCGCACTGCCGCCATAGGCGGCGTAGAAATCCAGGACTTCAGCGACAACGTCACCGCGCCGTATCTCGCCTGGTCGTTGCGCCAATGCCTCTAGCGCACACTCATACAGAAAGAACAGTCGCTTGAACGACAACCGGGCCTCCATCAGAAACGGCTCATCGAACACAAACACGGCTGGTGCAGTCGGATTGGCTTGTAATGCCGGGTCAGTTGGCGTCAGGCTGTCACCGTGCAACCAGACAATCGGATGCGCAACCTGGGGCATAAATCAACCTTTTCATAGCAATACGATGAGCGTAACGCTTCCAGGAAACGTTCGCCAGCGGGATCTGCAGAGACCTGACGAGAAGAGAGAACCCTCGCTCCTCGCTCCTCTCCCCTCTCCCCTCGCTCCTCCCACGGTAGGTTTCCCCATGCGTTAAGTATGATACAGAGTTGCTTAACCCGCAATTTTGTCCTGAATTGGACAAAAGCCGCTAAAGTATATGAAGCCCTTCTATGCCTGGGCTGAAGCTCCTGGGCTTTACGGGCTATTTTTGTAAAGACCGACAACTTGAGCCAGGTCTAGCTCCATCCAGGGTAAAACGAGTAATTTACATGTACAATTACAATATATATTTCATCAAGAGCGATCAAATTTTACTGGTACGTGTTCATGTAAGAACGTAAGCATCAGGTCATTGAAAAAGTCGGGGTTATCCTGATTCGCATTATGCCCGGCTCTGGGAATCACCACATAACGGCTATAGGGATCGCGGGCGGCCCAGATGGGGGCAATGCGCCGGATGTTGCCCCAGTTATCAAACTCACCGTGGGTCAACAGCAGCGGTCTGGTAATCCGGTAACCCGGCTCGTAGTGCAGACAGGTCAGCAGGGCTTCCCAGGTTGCTAGAAAATCGGCCTGTGACATAGCAAAGCTGGCATGGTATGCATAGGCCTGCACATCGAGGCGCGTAGCCGCGAAGTGTGCCAGCAGAGGCTTGAGCAGTAGCGCTGGATACAGATGAATAACTGCCGTCGTTATACTCATCGACCAGAAATCATAGAACGAAAAGCGTAGCGTGTTACACTCGCTGCCAATCATCACCAGGGCTGTGACACGCTTCGGGTAGAGAAAGACCATTTCCTGCGCAATAATCCCCCCCATAGACTGCCCGACAAAAACGGCCTCGTTATAACCCTGTTCGTCCATAATCGCCCGCAGATCCTCAACTGCCAAGCGGATCGAAAACTTCTCGCCGGCTGGCCGTGATTGTCCGTGCCCGCGTACATCCCAGGTCAACACGCGATAGTGCGGTGCAAGAACTGGCACCTGGGCATCAAACATACGGTGATCCATCGTGGCCCCATGGGTACAGATAACAAGGGGACGGCCGACGGGCCCTGCCAGCCAGTACACAACCCGGCCACCAGCGCGTTCCAGCGTGTGGCGCGTCATCGTCACAGTTTCCATAATGTCCTCATAATGCAGGGCCATAGCATATACATCGCCATGGGTATGTGAAGCACAATATATCTGCATACAGTGTGCATGTGATGAAACGGTATCTGCTTCACCGATGATGTATCGTGCAGACACGCGTACCAGAGCAGCAGTGTTCCACACGATTGGTGGGGCTTGCATCGGTGATAGCGGGGTTTCTCCACATCCTGAGTGGAATATTCAAGTCACTCACCTATAGCTTCGCCAAAGAGCTGCACCGCCAGTTGCTCATAACTCGCATCAAACGGGCAGCCACTGGTTGCCAGCGGGCAGCGGCTGCAATACACGCCATCACTATACTGTTCAACATTCTGTCGATTGAAAAAATACGGTTTCGCGCTGAAAGTACTTCCCACCCACTGCCACGACAGGCTGTTCGAGGCCGGATCACCATCGAGCAGGTGCCGATAGAACAGCGCTGCGCCGTCGCGCCAGTCCACGCCGCGCCAGTGTTGTACATAGGCGGCCACCCACATTCGTGCATGGTTATGCATATAGCCCGTGGCAAAGAGTTCCTGCAGCGCCGCGTCAATGCACACCAGGCCGGTCGTGCCGCTGGCAATATCGGGCGGCAGACCACGCTGCCGAGGCGCTGTATGCTTCGCTGGTTCGAGATCCGCGTGAATACGCTCACCCAGGTCGGCATAGACCAGTTGCCAGAAAGCGCGCCAGGCCAGTTCGTTGATAAACTTGTTCACACCAGGTGTTGGTGCAAAGCGGGTGACCACATAATCGCGTAGCTCGGTCAGTGACAACACGCCGTGCCGAATATAGGCCGAGAGTGCCGAGACGCTACGCCGGACAACGTGATTGCGCATACGTCCATAGTTCTGCGGCTCGAAAGCACGTAACTGCTCCAGTGCTGCCGCTCGCCCGCCCACCGTACTTGCTGGCACAGGCGGGCCAGCATACAGACCGTCAAGTGCAGCGGCTAGATAGTCTATGCGCTCGGCACGGGTTGCTGGTGTTTCCAAAATCATGGTCGAAAAAGATCCTCGTCATCTTGCGAATAATGTTCATAAAATCGACGCAAGTGTTGAATCAGCGCTACGAGCTTGGCCTGCGTGTAGCTTGACACTGTCAGCATCAGGGTGGGGGCAGGGCTATCAGCAGAAGCAAGACACCTAGTTGTACAGCGACCACACGCTTCATCAGCGCTTCGTCTCTCAGGCAGCCGTGGCCGATGTACGCTCTAGACGTCGACCAGCGCGCGCTCCAGGAACAGGCACGACGTTGAGGATCTCATAGATCAGCGCCCGGGCCGTCACATTCCGAATACGCGCCGAGGGATTGATGATCAGGCGGTGACCCAGCACCGGTTCGGCCAATTCCTTTACATCATCAGGAATGACATAATCACGGCCCTGGATGGCAGCACGCGCCTGAGCACCCCGATAAAGAGCCAACGAACCGCGTGTGCTGGCTCCCAGGTAAATATCTTCGTGCTGCCGGGTGGCTGCCACCAGGGCTACAATATACTCCTCGATCAGTTCATTGACATGGACATCTTTGATCGCCGCCTGCATTTGCAGCAATGTCTCGCTATCGATCACCATGTTCAGCATATCGAGCGGATGTGACTGCCGCTGACGCTTGAGGATGGTCATCTCATCGTGCTTATCGGGATAGCCCAGATGAATACGCAATAAAAAGCGATCTAGCTGTGCCTCTGGGAGCGGGAACGTGCCCTCATACTCGATCGGATTCTGCGTTGCCAGGACGATAAAGGGATGCGGCAGGTCATACGTCACACCATCAACCGTAATCTGCTGCTCTTCCATCGCCTCCAGGAGCGCACTCTGGGCACGTGGCGTAGCCCGATTGATCTCATCTGCCAGTACAATCTGCGCAAAGATCGGGCCAGGGCGAAACTCAAAGCGCTGGTTCTGCTGATTGAACATCGAAATACCGGTCACATCAGAAGGCAACAGATCGGGGGTGAACTGGATGCGTTTGAAACTGCAACCGATCGAACGCGCAATGCTCTTCGCCAGCACCGTTTTGCCCGTACCTGGCACATCTTCTAGCAGCACATGGCCTTTGCACAGCAGCGCAATTAGCACCAGTTCAACTGCACGATGTTTGCCGACAATCACATGCTCGACATTAAGCATCACCCGTTCGACAACCTGGTTAATAGCATTCAATCCCGTTCCTCTTTTCATCTCATCTGATCGTTGAGGGATCAATGCAGCAGCACGCTCCGTACCAGCGCGTCTGGCACATCATCACGCACACTCACCGTCCCAATGGATACTGGTAGCACCCAACGGATTTGCCTGTTTTGTACCTTTTTGTCACGCAGGGTCAGAGCCAGCACCTGTTCCAGATCAACATCGGTCGGAAACCGGGTAGGCAGACCATAGGCCTCCAGCAAATGACGTTGCCGTTCCGCATCGGCAGCGGCAAAAATACCCATCTCGACCGCAATGCATGCCGCTGCGTGCATACCGATGGCCACAGCCTCGCCATGCAACAGACCCTCATAGCCCAGCACTGCCTCCAGGGCGTGGCCGAGCGTGTGCCCATAGTTCAGAATGATACGTACCCCCTGCTCACGTTCATCGGCGCTGACCACTGCCACTTTGACGGCAACCGCCCGCCGCACCACACTGGTCATCAGATCCACCATCTGCGTAAAAAGGGTATGTTGCTGGAAATCAACCGCATGTGCTTCGAGCATCGCAAACAATTCAGCATCGCGAATCACCCCATGCTTGATCACCTCGGCCCATCCTGAGCGCAGTTCACGACCAGGCAGCGACTGGAGCGTCGCAGTATCGGCCAGCACGAACCGCGGCTGATGAAATGCACCGATCAGATTCTTACCCAACGGATGATTGATACCCGTCTTCCCACCGACGGCCGCATCAACCATCGCCAGCAGCGTGGTTGGCAGTTGCACCAGTGCAATGCCACGCAATATACTGGCAGCCGCAAAGCCGGCCAGGTCGCCCACTACACCGCCGCCCAATGCCAGCATTGCGTCGCAGCGCTCCACGCCCCTGCTGATCATCCAGGTGTACAATTGCCATAGTTGCTCCTGGCTCTTACTCGCTTCACCGGACGGCACCACATAGGTCTGCACCGGATAGCCCGCCTCGGACAGCAGCGCCTGGATTTCCGTGCCATAATACGCAAACACACTGCTGTCACTCACCAACCAGAGTGTGCCTCCCAGACCATACTTTTTGAGCAGGTGCGGTAACTGCTGCCGGGCACCCTTCTCGACGATGACCGGATAGTGTATTGTACCAGTGTTAACTATAAGCTGGCTGAGAGACATAAAACTCCATTATTATAGGTTATCATTATAGGTTATCCCACGTGAGGAGTGAGAAAATAGCTGTCAGGAAATAAGGAATCATTGGAGAGGACTTCTCTTTCCTCCTTATCTATTTCCTCTATCTCCTATTTTCTATCTCCTAAACTAAACGGTTTGTGCCCACGCATGGGTCTCACCGTCACGGTCAGCAGCGAGATTAACTATTCCGAAATCAACACCCAGGAAGCCGGTTGGTTCATCAGGTGTTGGCGCGGCTTTCGGCCGCGTGATGGGCAGTTCTCCCTGCCCATCACAGTGCACCCGTTCCGCTCCACCGATCTTCCAACCGGTGTCATCCAGATAGCGGCGTTGAAACTCCCCCAGGAGGAGTTGACCGACAACCCGCCCGGCCAGCGTGTTCAACCGCACACGGTCGAGGCACATCAGCCGGTAGGTGCGAGCGTCGTAACGAATCGCGCGATCCGGCTTGAAGGTCGGACACGTGTTGTGTCCATTGGCGCGTGCCGCACGCACGGCCTCAGCCGCTTGATCCCTGGCACAACAGGCCAGTTGTGCTCCCAACCCGTACGTGCTGCGGGTTGGGTCATAGACGGCGTGGTGCAGCTTGTTCTTGTTGGTGATGCGCTCGTGCCACGCGACCTGTGCGCAGAAGGTTGCCGCCGCATTGAATGCTGCAGCCGTCGCAAGAAGCGCACCAACAGCGACACCGCTGAGTATCGATGGATAGCACCCCGTTCGTGTGGAGCGTGTTTGGATCATATAATGATCATTGGTCAACCAGGAGCGGGCCGGTCAGGAGCGCCTCTACCTCTGCGCCAACAGGATATTCGTAGATACCAGGTGGCAGCACAAGCAAGCCGTTGGCTCCCCGCAGCGATAACAACCGGGTGCTGCTTTGCAGGCCTGTACTACGTGCCACCAGTCGCCCATCGTGCCACGCAATCTGCGTGCGCTGATACTCGGGGCGGTCAGAAGTAGTGCGGATCGGTTCGCGCAGCGTGACCCGAACACGTGGACGGTCGGGAGACGGGTCACCCTGCAACCGGCGTAAGGTCGGACGTACAAACATCTCGAAGACGACAAGCGACGAAACCGGAAAACCCGGCATGCCAAACACCAGAAACGGCGCCTGCGCTGGTCTAGCGACGGTCGCAAAAAATGTAGGCTTGCCGGGCTTGAAGGCCACACGCCCGAAGTGAATAGTGCCTACCTCGGCCATGAGCGGCTTGATCAAGTCACGTGTACCCATTGAGATACCGCCACTGGTGATCAACATATCGGCCTGACCGATGGCCTGCAAGATAGCATTGCGCTGCACCTGGGGATCATCACGAGCAATGCCCAGCGACAGCCCTTCGGCACCTGCCTCTTGCACCGCCGCCAGCAGGGCATACCGGTTGCTATCGCGCACTTGCCCGACTGTGCGCGGCGCATCAGGTTCGACAACTTCGTCACCCGTAGCAAGGATTGCCACCCGTGGACGGCGATATACATTGACCTGTGTCTGCCCCAGAGCAGCCAGCAGGCCAATTTCGGGCGGCCCCAGGGTGGTACCGCGGGTCAGGATTTGCTGTCCCTGCGCAATATCCTGGCCCACCGTTTGAATGTGGGCACCGGGGGCAATGGCTGCATGGACGTGCAGTTGCCCGGCCTGCTCCTCGGTGTCTTCAAACATCACCAGCGCATCTGCACCAGGTGGTACCGGCGCACCGGTCATAATACGTACCGCCGTGCCCGGTAGCAGCGGTGCATCAAACGTGCTACCGGCTGTCACCTCAGCTATCACTTGCCGCTCGCGCATGCCATCGGCGGCACAAACGGCATAGCCATCGATCAGTGACCTGGTGATATCAGGCACATTCTCGGTGGCAAAAACATCTTCGGCCAGCACGCGCCCGGCAGCAGTCAGGCTGCTTACCGGTTCAGACGGCAGGGCCGTAATATGGGCGGCTACGATCTGGTGTGCTTCGTCGAGCGACACCATCCGGTAGGGTGATTGGTGCTGGTGCAGGCTCATAATCCTGATATTGCTTCTTGTATGCTCATATCGTTTATGAACAGAAGGACATTTCTTCTTTAGCTGCCGCAGGCACAGGCGCAAAGAATGTTGGAGACAGGCCACCGCTTAGGAAATAGGAGATAGGAAATAGGAGATAGGAAATAGGAGATAGAGGAAAGAGAAGTCTTCCCCAATGGTTCCCTATTTCCTGACAGCTATTTTCTCACTCCTCACTCCGCTTTACCGAAGGTGAAACCCATATATTGACGACCGCCTGACTTCGGCAAATTTATTGTACCACATCCTTGCTTTTTCGGTAGGATCAACCCATCGTACCACAACGAGACATCTCCTGGAGAGGAAGGCGCGGTACGGCCTCGCCCCTCCCGTAGGAGGAGGGAGGTAGGATAGAGGGTTCTCACTCTTCTCACTCCTGGCTCCTCTCTTCTCGCTCGGCCCCCGCACTCCGGCGGAGATGAAGTCTCATTGGAGTAATAGGTTAGCCGAACAGCACCGCAATGAGAGGACTGCCTGCGCCCCATGCTTCCAGATCGTACCTTAGATAGCTCAGTACAACAGACAGGATGACTGTCTATCCTACCACTGCCCCAGAGCAGGTGAGACAGGTTCTACCGTCTGTGCCTGTGCTTTCCTGTCAGCAAACTCCTGTTCAGCCAGGAACCAGGTCGCCTCCATCGCCGCCATACATCCCTCACCAGCGGCAGTGATCGCCTGGCGATAAATGTGATCAACGACATCCCCAGCAGCAAAAACACCGGGAATGTTCGTGCGCGTACGGCCATCAGTCAGGATATAGCCACCCGCATCAAGATCAAGCTTACCAACAAACAGGCTTGTGTTCGGTACATGGCCGATATAGGGAAACACTCCATCAATCTCCTCGATTGACTCTGCACCCGTCTTGAGATTACTGATCCGCACACCAGTGACCCGATCTGTACCCAGAATCTCTGTGACTACTGAGTCCCAGATAAAGCGCACCTTCGGATTATCAAACGCCCGCTCCTGTAAAATAGGGTCAGCGCGCAACTGATCGCGCCGGTGGACGATGACCAGTTCTGAGACATAGCGGGTGAGAAACAACCCTTCATCCAGCGCACTGTTGCCCCCACCCACGACAACCACGCGCTTATCCCGAAAGAAAAAACCATCGCATGTGGCGCAGTAGGAGACACCGCGATTCGCCAGTTCTTCTTCACCGGGGACGCCTAGTTTGCGCGGAGATGCACCGGTTGAGATAATCAACGCCTCCGCTGTAATGCGCTGGCCACCATCAGTCAGCAGTGTAAATGGACGGCGCGTAACATCAACGTCGATCACAAGTGCATCAAGATACTGTGTACCAAACCGTGCGGCTTGCTTCTCCATCAATTCGGCCAGTTCGTAGCCACCAACAGATTCGGGAAATCCGGGATAGTTCTCGACTTCACTGGTGGTAGCAATCAACCCACCCGGCTGCAACCCACGTATCACCAGCGGCTCCAGGTTCGCACGCGCTGCATACAGCGCAGCGGTCAATCCGGCTGGACCAGAGCCAATAATCACAACTTTATGATGCATATTCGTCTTGCTCCTTCCTTATACCTGTTCTGATTTACACGAGGTCTACGGTGGTATAGGTAACTCACTTTTTCGCCTTCAGCAGATAGGATAGAAGGGCGCACGGCCATGCGCCCTTCTATCCGATTTTCGTCTCCAACGAAATCCGGTAAAAAAGCGTCGCTTCTATACGGCCACAGGCGAACAAAACGGCTGGTTCAAGCGACCATAGAACGCGTGTGATTTCCAGGAGTTATGTGATTCTTCAATCAAGACATCCATACTCTTCCTTACCACCGAAGGACGGACTGGGCGTCCACGCCATTTGATGCCCCAAAACAGTATCGGGTTACATGCGTTACATGATCGCTCGTCACTACCCGTTATTGTACCTCTGGCAGAGCAGTACTTTTTTCTTTCTCAATGTTCGCCGTAAACGAACATTGAGAATCAGAAGCACATCTCTTCCACACGAGCGCTGGCGAAAAAGACGTAGTGTTCAATCGACCGCGTACCTTCTATCGAGTTACCGGTTCTATTGCAGTATACCATAGGCCACCGGGCCGCTCCTGTGATCCTTATTCTTCTGCGGTGGTAGCCGGGTCAGTGGTATCCGGGTCACGGGTACTGGCAGTAATCTGACGATGTGCCTGCGGTAGAGTAAAGAGAAACCGTGACCCACGACCTACCTGACTTTCAACCCAGATTCGGCCACCGTGGGCTTCTACAATACTTTTTGTCAAATAGAGACCCAGGCCCGCACCCTGGGTCTCGCGCCGCAGTCGATTGTCAATACGATAAAAGCGCTGGAAGATACGCTGATGTTCTTCGGGCGGAATACCAATACCCTGATCGGCCACATACACGATGACTGTATGCTCTTCTGCCCATCCGCCGATCCGAATCACCCCACCATCCGGGCTATACTTAACTGCATTAGACACCAGATTTGACAACACCATACGGATACGTTCATAATCAGCATGTACGGGCGGGAAATCATCATCAAAGCGCAACTCAAACTCAAAGTGATCAAGGCACTGCGCCGCAAAACCTTGCACGACCTCACGTGCCAGCGTCGGCAGCGACCAGTCGGTCAACTCCAGATGCAACCCGCCTGCGAGAAACCGGGATACATCCAGCAGATCCTGGATCTGGTCAGCCAGCCGATCTGCTTCTTCTTCGATCACCCGCAAGCCATCTTGCAGTGTCTCGGTACTCCAATGTGCATCCTCGCGGCGCAGGGTTCCGGCATAGCCTTTAATGATACTCACCGGGGTTTTCAATTCATGCGAGATGACCGAAATGAACGTATTTTGCAGTTCCTTCTCGCGATTCTGCTCGGTAATATCGCGCACATTGGCAATAGCACCCAGAAAGGTACCGCGTGGCCCACGTTGTGGCGCATAGCGACTCTGAATATAAAACTCGCGCCCGTCTCGATTGGTAATCCAGCCCTCAACCACCGGATTAGGCTCGTAGGGATGCCGTTGGAGCGGGCAATCGGTCAAACACATATTCACTCCCTGGGCATTATGAATTCCCAGCACTTCAGCACATGGGCGACCAATCGCCTCGCTACGGGGCCACCCTGTTAGTTGCTCCATCGCTTGATTAAAACTGGTAATGCGCCAGCGGCTATCAAGGATCATCACCCCATCCGCACTCTGCTCAATAATCGCATTCAGACGCTGCTTCTCACGCAACACCCCCTGGTACAACCGTGCATTACTGACCGCAATCGCAGCCTGGGTTGCAAACGCTTGTAACATTTGCTCATCATCGGCAGAAAAAGCCACGTTGAGCGCAGCCCGAAAAACATAAATCACTCCCACCGATGTATCGTGAAAAGTCAATGGCAGCGCAATCATCTGGCGCAACGCCAGTCCGGTGTCCGTAGCGATAGTGCGCAAGACACGAATGAGCGTATCACGGGGAACCTGGCGTAACGGCAGATCTAACAGCGGCGTAAAAGCAGGCCAGATCTCTGGAGGCAACCCCGTCGAAGCATACACCCGTAACTCACCACTTCCATCCTCATCATACAAAGCGATCAGCCCAGAGGTGCCGGCCAGCATCTCTACGGCAACGTCGATCACCAGATTAAGCACACTGGTCAAATCCAACTGGGCCGTAATAGCCCGGCTAATCTGTAAAAGATATTCACGCTGGCGCAAGCGATGGTCTGGTAATTCTAACATGGATCTAATGCTCCATATATGCCCTTCTAATACAGAAAGAGTATCCTGACAGACGTAACCACTACAGGTTATCAAAAACAAATGTTAATGTACGTGGTGGTCTGTCCACCCGACATGCGATATACCTGTGGTCACGTATGTCAAGGCATGATGGCCACAGTCAAGATAGATCAGGTCGTAGCATAACACTGTCCGGGTTGAACACCCACTGCGTCTAATACCTACTGGAACTGTATGAACACGAAGGAGGTAGACCTATGACCACTATAACTCGCTGGGATCCTTTCCAGGACATGTTATCACTACGTGAGGCGATGAACCAGTTGTTTGAGGAAAGCTTTGTAAAGATGCCGTCTATCAATCGGGGAACAGCAGGTTTTGTACCCGCGCTGGATCTGAGTGAAACCGCCGACGCCTTTATCATTGATGCCGCCGTACCTGGTTTGAAGGCCGAAGACCTGAACGTCACCCTTGAAAACAACATCCTGACCATCAGTGGCGAAATGCGTGATGAACGCGAGCAGAAAGATCGCAACTATCATCGCGTCGAGCGCCGCTTTGGTAGCTTCCAGCGCAGCGTATCTCTGCCTAATACTGTCAAGGCCGATGAGATCAATGCGACTCTGAAAGATGGAGTCTTGCATCTGGAGATTCCGAAGGCCGAGGAAGTCAAGCCACGTCGCATCAGCGTGAATGTAACGAATACACATCAAATTGAGGCTGCGAACTAGGAACACCGCGGCGTACGGCTCACAACTGTACACCGGTCATCAAGCCACTGCTCAGTGGCTTGATGACCGGTAGACTACCCTATACTCGCTCCGTATCTCCCCATCCGGGCACAACCCTTTACAACGCCCGCTGCACCTGAACAACAAGGTGTTAACGTTTACCATACCTGATATACCGGCTAACACGGTTCCGATCATGGCAATCTTAAACCCGTGCTTTTAGCACAAGGATGACCTCACAGCAGCTCGTATCCCGCTCTCGGCCCATCGCATACCAGACACATTTACTATTTACAAATAGGACTCGACAGATACCAGCCGCTATGCTATGCTAATAAAACATTATACCTCGCGCTCGTGTGGACAGTGGTGTCAGCGACCACGTTACAGGGAGACCCTGGCAAGGAGCATTGGATCATGCAGCTTGACTTGACCAGCAAGCGCGCGAAGAAACTCATTTGTCTCCATGATCTGACTGAGGAAGAGATCCAACAGATTGTAGCCTCGGCGCGGATCAATCTTGCCACGTTCGACCCGGAATACCGCACCAATGTAACCCGGATAGCGGATGAGTTACAGAAAAGCCGCCCTACGATTTATGGCTGGGCTGATCGAGCTATTTCTGCGACCATTCACTCTCTTCGCAATATCCGAACCGGCCGTCCGCCCAAAGAGCGAGAGCATACCAACCGCAGAGAAGTTGGAAAGTCAGAAGTACCATCACAATCATGACTAAAGTCATACTGAGAAGGGTGTATGACGTGTGTGAATTATGGTAGTATAATACACGCGTTCAAATGGCGGTGATGCTGGTTCGAGCAGGATCAGCGAGGAGATTTCTCGAGTTATGAGTAGTAATTTGAAGAGCCTGTTAGGTCGCTTCCGTGCGCTTGATAGCGTTGAACTGGCTGCCGTCGTCGCCCAGGATGGCTTACTTATCGAGGCAACTGCTCGCCCAGGTGTCGATATCGATGCCATCTGTGCTGTCGCTTCCAACGGTCTGGCCATGGCCGAGGCGCTGGGGCGGGAGATTGATAAGGGGCAGACAATGCAAACGCTGCTAGAATATCAGCAAGGGTTAGTATTGTTGGAGCCGATTAGCGACGATGCTATGTTTCTGCTCATGGCGAATACCCGTGAAGAACTAGGGCAGGTTCGGTTCCTGGTTGCTATCCATCGCCACGATTTAGTTAATGCACTGAACGCAATCTGATATGCGATGTGCTATAATTGGCTTAGATAAATTGTAGTTCGGGCATCCTGATCATATTTTACGTATGATATAAGGCAGGTGTTATGGATCCACAGCTCACAAGTTTGATTGTTCCCTCAGAGGAAATAGCAAAGATAGAGGAGTGCCTGAACCATCTGGTCGAGGACACGGGTGGTAACTATACCTTGTTGCTGGATAAGAGTGGGCAGGTGATAGCTTCTCAGGGCGATGGTGATCGCCAGGACATCACGGCTCTTGGAGCGCTGATCGCTGGTACCTTTGCGTCTTCACGCGAGGTGGCGAAACTTCTACGCGAGAAGGATTTCCGCGTGTTGTTCCAGCAAGGTGTGCGGGAGAATATCTTCATCGCGCTGATTGAAGAGCAGTGGATCCTGTGTATTATCTTCAACAAGGGTACACATATCGGTCTGGTGAAGGTACTAACCAAGAAGGCAACGGATGAACTTGCAGGTGTGCTGGAGCGAGTGCGTCAGCAACATAAAGCCCGCGATGAAGTGTTAGGATCGTCGTTCCGTACTTCTATGGAAGATACTATCGATCTGCTATTCCGCGATTGATAATCCATGCTCGGTCGCTTCTGGGCACTGCTCCGGTCAGGAGGTTGGCAATACCGCGACTATGAGCACGGGCCCGGCTGATGTACTGTAATCCTTATTGTATGAGACGTGTTAGGTTCTAACAGGCACGTGAGACAACTATGGCTTTGATCAACGTTGCAGCGCGCGAGATCCACTGTAAAATTGTTTACTATGGTCCGGGGATGTGTGGAAAGACGTCAAACCTGCAATACATTCATGCCCAGGTACCGCGCGATACCAAAGGGGATCTACTTTCCATCGCCACGGAAACGGAGCGGACGCTGTTTTTTGACTTCTTGCCGCTCGATCTCGGGAAGGTACGAGGATTCCAGACACGGTTTCACCTCTATACTGTACCTGGGCAAGTTCTCTATGAGCGTACGCGAGTGGCTGTATTGAATGGTTCCGATGGGGTGGTTTTTGTTGCCGACTCTCAGCGTAGTAAACTGGAAGAGAATATTAAAAGCTTGAAAGAACTGGCAATTAATATTACCCGCCAGAATAAGAAGTTTCAAGACTACCCTGTAGTGTTACAATATAATAAGCGCGATTTGAGCGAAATCTTGCCTGTTTCTGTACTCGATAAGTACCTCAATGGCATGAACTGGCAACGTTATGAAGCCATTGCAACGACTGGTGTAGGGGTATTTGATACCCTCAAGGCTATCAGTAAGCTGGTGATCAGCAGGCTCTAATCCATATTGTGTGAAGGATATGTAGCGCTCATCGCTGAACGCCGATGTATGAAGGTATTGTATCATGGCTCTTACAGGCGATCTTAGTGAATTTCCACTAACTGATATTATCCAGTTAGTGGATCTGAGTAAGAAAACCGGTGGCGTTCATATCAAGGGGAAACGTGGTACCCAACCTATAGAGGGTTGGATTTATTTCCGTGACGGCAAAATTATTGGTGCTGAGTTGCCGGGTAAAACACCGCTCGAAGCGATCTATACATTCTTTACTGTTTCGAGTGGCCCCTTCACGTTTCACGATGATCGAGTGCTCGATCAACCAACCATCACGACCAGTAATGAAGTGATTATCATGGAAGGTATCATGCGTCAGGATGCCTGGGCCAGTATTCACGAGCTCGTGCCATCCCTTACGATGGTTCCCCGCCTGGTTCCTAACCCTGCATCAGGTACCACGGAAATTAATCTGGAGGCCGAAGAGTGGCGTGTTCTCACGATGGTCAATGGTACCAACACGGTTGACCAGATCGTTCAGCGCGGCGGGCTAGGCGAGTTTCGTACCTGTGAGATTATTGCCCAATTATTAGCAAATGGTTTGATCGAGCGGCGTGAGGACTGAGTCGATTCGGTATGCCTACTACAGAGGGAGGTGCTCTTCTTGCATGGATCGGTATTCACCAGGTGGTTTGCACCGCTCTGTACGCAGTTTACAACCCACGGCACAGTTCGATATCCACCTATGGCTCTGCTCAATATCTATCTAGAGGGGAGCATTGTCCGTTCTTGCAAAAAAATAAAGAGGTATCGTGCGTATACTGATAAGTGTCTGGGATAAACGCCAGATCGTTGCCTTTGCGCAGGCGCTGGCTGAATATGGGGCCGAAATCGTCTCGACTGGCAAAACACATCGCCTCTTGCTTGATGCTGGTATTCCGACCCGCTCAGTAAGTGATATTACGGGCTTTCCTGAAATTCTTGATGGTCGCGTTAAGACGTTACATCCCGCTATTCACGCTGGTATTCTGGCTCGCCACGATCAACCAGCTCATATGCAGCAACTGGCCACATACGGCATCCATCCTTTCGATATGGTGGTCGTCAATCTCTATCCGTTTCCACAAACTATTGCCCAGCCTGGGGTGATATTGGATGCAGCACTGGAGCAGATTGATATTGGTGGTGTGGCGTTACTGCGTGCGGCAGCAAAAAATTTCCCCCATGTCATTCCTGTAGTTGATCCATCCGACTATGAGCCAGTGCTGGCCCATCTACGCGCCGGTGCAGTTCCTCTTATGTTTCGTCAGCAATTGGCAGCCAGAGCGTTTGCCCATACAGCCGCCTATGATGCAGCGATTGCAAACTATCTGGAAGATAGCTTGTTTCCACCCGTCTTGCCCCTCGCATGGCAGCATGCCCAGGATCTCCGCTATGGTGAAAATCCGCATCAGCATGCGGCGCTCTATGGTACATTTTTTACCTATTTCGAGCAACTCCACGGCAAGGAACTGTCATACATTAACATTCTCGATACAGCGGCGGCCCAGGAGTTGATCGAGGAGTTTCAACCTTCCGAAGGGGTGGCACTGACAATTATCAAGCATACCAACCCCTGTGGAGTGGGCATCGGTTCAACGCCACTGGAGGCCTGGCAGCGGGCATTTGCGACCGATCCCCAGGCTCCATTTGGTGGGATTATTGCCGTTAATGCCCCCTGCGATCTCGAACTGGCCCGGGCGATCAATGAGATTTTCTCGGAAATCGTGATTGCGCCGGATTTTGACCCGGCGGCACTGGAGGTATTGCGCAAGAAGAAAAACCGGCGCCTGTTGCGATCTCTGGCACCCGTGACAGGATCAGATACCCGCCTGATCCATAGTGTTCCAGGCGGTGTACTGGTGCAGGAAGCGGATCGGACACCGCTGAGCGCTGAATCACTGACGGTGGTAACACGTCGTTCACCCACAGACGATGAAATGCGGGCGTTGCGCCTGGCCTGGCGAGTGGTAAAACACGTCAAATCAAACGCGATTGTGTATAGCACGGTTGATCGCACGTTGGGTATTGGTGCGGGGCAGATGAGTCGGGTCGATAGTTCTAAAGTGGCGATCTGGAAGGCGAAGGAAGCCGGCCTCTCGCTGGTGGGTTCGGTGCTTGCTAGCGATGCATTATTTCCCTTTGCCGATGGCGTCGAAGTGGCACTGGCTGCAGGTGCAACGGCGATTATTCAGCCGGGCGGTTCTGTACGTGATGACGAGGTAATTGCGGCTGCTGATCAGGCTGGCGCAGCGATGGTCTTTACTGGTCGGCGACACTTTCGGCATTGATGGCGCAGCTACTGCTAACAATCCACCACGAGTCATCATGAGTCGCACTAGACGGGCGTTCCGGCTAAAGCCAGAACGGCGAGGTACCCTTGAGTGAGTCGTCAAAAACCAGTGACCCGACCAGAGCCGAGACACCCGTTAGCAATGGGAATAGGATTGCTATAGCCTGACCCATAGTGACTTGCCGGTACCTTATGGCTCTATGAGTGATCAAAGACGGTTCATGCTTAAGCTTGATAGGCAGGCGATGCTTACATTTGATACCAATGGATTGATACCCGCGATTGTCCAGCATGCACGTAGCGGCGAGGTCTTGATGCTGGGTTATATGAACCAGGAAGCCCTGGAGCATACGCAGGAAACGGGGTTGGTCACGTTCTGGAGCCGCAGTCGCGGCGAATTGTGGCAAAAAGGTATGACCAGTGGGCATGTACTACATCTCGTAGCAATCTATCAAGATTGTGACAGTGATGCCTTGCTAGTCCTGGCTGAACCGGCTGGTCCCACCTGTCATACCGGGCGCCCCAGTTGTTTTTTTCGCCATCTGGATGGCGAGTTGCTGAACGAACGGGTACCAGCTACGATCATTCTTAGCCAGCTGGCAGATATTATCGCTGCCCGACGTACGGATCCACCTGAAGACTCATATACAGCCCGCCTCTTAACCGGCGGAGTAGATCGCATCGGCAAAAAAATAGGCGAAGAAGCCGCTGAAGTGATTATTGCTGCCAAGAATAATTCGGCTGAGGAATTAATATATGAAATGGCAGACCTGCTGTACCATAGTCTGGTACTCCTGGAATGCCAGCATATTCCGTTATCCGCCGTCCTGGCAGAACTACAGCGTCGTGCTATGAAATGAGTGTGCGGAGCAACATGGCGGCGCATATGCCGCTGATGACTCCCACCTCTCTCGGGCTATGAGTGAACATGCGAGCCGAGTAATAATATTGAGCAACGATGCTCACATCCTTGATCTATGCCATCAGGTACTAGATCACGCTGATTTTGCAGTACAATTTGTCAATACGATCGAACAGACGCTCGACAAATTATGGCATGATCTCTTCGATCTGGTTGTCCTGGATTGGCATGTGTCTGCACCCTACAGCTTAACTTCATTCACCGACATCCGTGGCCGCGAACCAAATATTCCGATCGTCCTGTTGATGGGTACCAGCGACCTGGAACATGTCGTGCAGGTAACCCGTCTGGGAGCTCAGGCCGTCCTCCTCAAGCCGTTCTCGATCGCAGATCTGCGCAATACTATCACCAGCGTCCTACAACGACGGCGCGCATTGCGCATCCAGAACCGCGTTGCGGCACTACGCCCGCTGGTACAGATCAGTCAGCGCTTGCTGGCTGAACTGGATCTGCCACGCCTGTATGACTTGATTATTGAAACAGTACGGGTTGAATTAAAGGCTGATCGAGCTTCGCTCATGCTGCTCGAAGAGGATGCAACCGCATTACGCATTGTCGCCTGCTCCGGTCTACCATCAGAAGTCCAACTGGGGCAGCGCGTTGAGCTTGCGGGCAGCCTGGCTGGTTGGGTGGCCCATCAAGGGCAGCCGTTGATTCTCAATAGCCAGCACTGTGCGATACCCGAACTACAACACGTCCTGGTCAATGACTGTCTATCCTCTGTTCTATCGGTACCATTAATGTCCGGCGGTCAGGTACGGGGCGTCCTCAATGCCGCCAAAACACATGCAGGACTCTCGTTCACTGAGGCCGATCAGGAATTGCTGGTTTTGCTCGCTGGTCAGGCTGCGATTGCCATTGAGAACGCACGTCTGTATAATCTGGCTCAGCGCCGTGCGGATCGGCTCGCGTTACTCTACCAACTCAGCACGGCTGTTACCGGTTCACTGGATCTAGAGCAAATCATTGGGGCAACAATGCGTCACATCAGTGACGCATTTCATGTTGACCACGGCTATATTTTTCTATCGGCTGATGATCCTCGACGATTGGTGCAGTATATATCGCTGCATTATGAGGTGGTGTCACCATTAACACCTCTTGATGTCGTGGCCACCCATGGTATTATTGGCCGGGTGCTGAGTGATGGGCATCCACGCGTTGAGCCAGCCATAGCGTGGAACGCCTCACAGCTCGGACAGACACCCCTGCTAGATCTGCCCCCCTGGGAACAGATTATTCCCGTTGCTGAAACGCAATCATATACGCCATGCGTTCTAGTCCCTGATCTCCAGCCGATTTCCTATATCTTTACGCCTGTTCCCCACTGGTTGTGTGTCGCGCTGATCAGTGATCGTGGTATTTGCGGGGCGATTGAGTTACTTGGACGACCAGGGCAGCAGTTTGGTGAAGACGATATCCATTTGATGACTGCTATGGCGACCCCGGTTGCGATGGCGATAGAAACCGCACGTCTACACGCGAGTGTTGCCCATTCTGAGGCACGCTATCGGGCGCTCCTTCAGCATGCGACTGAGGCGGTGTTGTTGCTTGATGCTGATGGACAGCGTATTCTGGATGTAAATCCGGCCGTTGAGCAACTGAGTGGGTATACCTATGCAGCACTGCTCCAGATCGATCCGGATAGTCTTTTGCCCGGAGTCAAAGAAGCGGGTATCAAGGTCTGGATCAATGAACGTACGGACAACAGTAGCACATCAGGGATAATACCGTACATGGTTCCTGCACCCTATCAGAGATCATTAAGCACCTCCTATTGTACGCTGCCCTCTACTGCTCCACCGCGTACGGTCACCGAAGCATGTGAGATTGAATCGTTCCTGGTGGCTAAAGATGGGCGTAGTATTCCGGTTGCCATCACTGTCAGCCGTGTCCCGTACGATGGTCAAAAACTATTATTGGTCATGGCACGCGATATTAGTGAGCGTCAACGGATTGCCCAGCAGTTGCTGCAGACAGAAAAACTGGCTGCGGTGGGGCGTCTCTCTGCATCCATTGCCCATGAAATCAATAATCCACTCCAGGCCATCCACAATTCCCTGCACTTGCTGAACAATCGGCCCTTGAGTGAAGAGAAGCGGCAACTCTATTTGACCATGGCGCAGGAGGAGGTTGATCGGTTAATTACGATTGTGCAGCGCATGCTTGATTTTTATCGACCCGCCCGTGATGGTGTGGGGATGCGACCTACCGATCTGCACGAATTGCTGGATTCGGTTCTGGCGCTGATTAACAAGCAACTGCAAACCTGTCATATTCGTGTAGTACGGGATTGGGCTTCTGCACTACCACGTGTCCTGGCCATAGGGAATCACCTCAAACAAGTGTTTCTCAACCTGATCCTGAATGCCATCGAGTCCATGCCCGAAGGCGGTGTGCTGACTATTCGTACCACAATGGTTGATCAACTGGATACCACCGGATATCACAGTTTAGATATCGTATCAATAACCGGATCAGCCGGGCATCGTGTGTCTGACCCATCAGTCATTGTGGAGATCAGGGATACTGGTCAGGGTATTCCCCCAGATATTTTACCGAAAATTTTTGAACCATTCTATACGACGCGCAGCACAGGCACTGGATTAGGTCTGGCGATTAGTTACAGCATTGTAGAACAACATCAGGGAGAACTTGCGGTGAGTAGTGTTCTGGGTCAGGGAACAACCTTTCGCCTGCGGTTCCCGTCACTGCCAGCCGAGTAGCATCTGCTGGGCCATGGTTTGCCTTTCCTTGATCCGTTACCTCGATATAGAACCGTCAGAAACGACAAACGTCGTCACTACAAATATAGCGACACATAGCTCTAAAAGCGACACGACACATAGACGGATACCCCCATGCAGGGGCTTTGAACCCTACCATGACCATGCTGGAGCTACTCAACCAGTCCGGGGAGAAGACGAATAATGATGCGTTGCCCGACCACATCAAGGGTTTGCACCACATCGTGGATCATAGGGATCAGTGCATCAGGCTGATCGGGACGACGCACGACGAGAACCTCGTTGGAACCAGTTGCGATCACTTCCTGGACGTAGCCTAATATTGCTCCTTCAGTCGTTTCCACCCGCAGGTTATACAGTTGATGAATATAATATTCGTCTGTACCCAGAGGAGCAGCGTCTGTTTCGAGAATGAACACCTCGGCACCACGGAGATCCTCGGCATGCTCACGCTTAGTTATCCCCTGAACCGTCATAACGAGCAGTTGTGGCTTGTGCTGGAACACATTGTGCAGTTGATATGGCGTATATTTATATTGCGTGCCAATGTAAATGGTACGAATACGTTTTTGGAGATAATCTGGACGATCAGTAATAGCGCGTAGCTTAAACTGGCCACGCATACCGAAGGCGGCAACAACATAACCGATCAACAAAAGTTCGTCTGGATCAGGATCCCCAGAATGCATACGAACTCACGGAATACCCAGGGTGATCGAGGAACCACCCTTAAACTACTCAATATCCACATGCACGCGCTTGTTCTGACGAGCTGCTGCTACACTCATGAGATCCCGAATAGCCTTGGCAACACGACCACTACGCCCAATAACTTTGCCAGTCTCAGAAGAGTGTACGGAAAGTTCATAGGTAACCGTAAAGCGCCCAACCCGTTCTTTAATGCGTACTTCATCAGGGCGATCAACCAAATTACAAGCAATATATTCAAGTAATGATTTCATAATCGATGAATCAAATCAAATAGATGGGGTAGCGCACGTGTGCTACCCCTCTTCTTTCCACATCAGGCTGAAATAGTGGGTTCTTCCGGTTCAGATCTATCCACATCGGCAGCGTCGAGTGTTGCCATTGCGCCGTCCGTAGGATCAGTGATTCGTTCCGGCTCAGGCACTGCCGCAACCGGCTCAGGCGCTGTCACCGGTTCGGCAACCGTCACCCCAGGAGCCACTGCTGCTTCTGGTTTGACCGGAGCGCCAGGGATGACCTGCCCATCACCATCGAGGATATGTATTTGCTTGAAAAGGCGTACCACGGTATTAGAAGGTTGCGCACCCACACCAAGCCAGTAGCGCGCACGATCGGCATTAACCTCCAGAATTTTGGGTTGACGCACAGGGTTATAATGACCAATAATTTCAATAAATTTACCATCACGTGGTGAACGCGAATCGGCGACCACCACTCGATAGCTGGGCTGCTTAGTCTTGCCAGTACGGCGAAGACGAATCCTGACCATGTTCTCTGTCTGCCTCCATAGAATACGATACAAGTGACGGCTCCCAGGGCAACCGCACGCGGGCTTCGGAGACTGCCGCCCCTGTCTTATGAGACAAGGGTTTCCTTATGGTTTAAGTATAGCACACAATTGTTTAAACCGCACGTTTGTGGTATCTGGGCGAAAGATTCTCAAGCAGGTGAATCCCTTCTATCCCAGGGCCAAATCACCCAGGCTTTACGGGCTATTTCTGTAAATGATAGCGGAATCATTCCAACGGGGTGGCCTGCAAGGGCAATGTCCCTGCAGGCGTTTCCTGGGATATACATGGACTTGCAGCTCTGTGCACTCCTGCTACGGTTACGCTATCGCTAATAAAAAGGCGCTTCGTTGAGCGTTACCGGAGCATGCGCATGAACTCGTTGGGATCAATCTGGCCGCCGCCACGACCACCCTTGCCCTTACCTTTCCCTTTGCCACCGCCACCGGTCAACTGTTTCATCATCCGCTGCATCTGCTGGAACTGTTTGATCAGCGCCGTTACTTCCTGTAATGAGGTGCCGCTGCCATTGGCAATCCGTTCACGGCGACGCCCCTTGATAATCTCAGGATGCCGTCGCTCGTACGGTGTCATCGAAAAAATCATGGCTTCGATGCGTTTCATTTCTTTCTCGCTGATCATTTCTTCATGGCCGCGCATCAACTGACTCAAGCCCGGTATCATACCAATAATCTGCTGTAACGGGCCAAGCTTGCGCATCTGCTGCATGGCATGAAGGAAATCTTCAAAGTCGAACTTGCCCTTACTGAGCTTCTTTTGCATCTGCTTCGCTTGTTCGGCATCGTAGAGTTGTTCTGCCCGTTCAATCAACGAGAGGACATCGCCCATGCCTAGAATCCGCGAAGCCAGGCGATCTGGATGAAATGGCTCGAGTGTATGGGTATCGATTTTCTCACCCGTACTCAGAAACTTGATCGGTACCCCGGTAACGGCGCGTACCGACAGTGCCGCGCCACCACGAGCATCACCGTCCATCTTGGTCATCACCAGACCGGTCAGGTTGAGCCGCTGATGAAAGGCTTCAGCAACGCGCACGGCTTCCTGACCAGTCATTGCATCGACGACGAGCAACCGCTCATTGACTGCAACCAGATGGTCAATTTGCTGGAGTTCTTCCATCAGCGGCTCATCAATTTGCAACCGCCCGGCCGTATCCAGGATGACCGTATTGAAGAGCTCTTTGCGCGCATGCTCCAGTGCATTACGGGCAATATCCGGTGGACGGGTCTGGGTACCTTCGCTATAGACTGGAATACCCAGTTGTTTGCCCAGTGCCTGTAACTGAGTGATCGCCGCCGGGCGATACACGTCGCACGCAACCAGCAGCACACGTTTGCCGTTCTTGCGTAAATGCAGAGCCAACTTTGCAGCCAATGTCGTCTTTCCAGTACCTTGCAAGCCAACCAGCATCAAGATGGTGGGACCAGGGCGCGCCTCTACCAGGGGGGCATGTGTTTCACCCAGCAGGCGGATCAACTCTTGATGCACAATTTTTACCACCTGTTGATCCGGGGTCAGGCTTTTCATCACCTCTTCGCCCACGGCCTGCTCGGTCACCCTGGCCACAAAGTCTTTGACAACCTTGTAGTTGACATCTGCCTCGAGCAAAGCCAGACGCACCTGTTTCATGCCTTCGCGCACATCAGCTTCGGTCAGCATACCCTTGCTGCCAAGCTTCTGGAAGACGTTTTGCAATCGATCTGAAAGACTTTCAAACATTGATCATCACTTCTGCCTGGTAAGTGGCGGTATCGAGCACCTGTCGTTACGTATGCCCAGCAACTACGACATGCCTGGATTTACGGGTATAGTACGCTGAATATTGTAGCCGTGAATTGATTGCGCGTCAAATGCCATGCTGCTTTTTGCACGCTTTTGCATCTGCCAGTATACTGCTTATGGTACGGTTGTGTGGCTTGCTACAGGTGCGGTGAAGAATATGGAACACCCTTCTATCTTTAATCTACCTGAATTGATTGCTACGCTGCCTGATGACTTGCACACCATCTGCGAACGATTGCTGTTTGTGGAGCGGGTGTATGGTACACCCGTCCCACCGCCCTCAATGCAGAACTGGATCATCAAGCGGTTTGGCTCACTTGATCGCATCCGCGAGCAGACGATAGTTAAGATCACCCATCTCTGGACACTGGAAACGGCGTTCTTTAACCCATTGCGGGCCTATCGCCATCAGGATATGACAGCAGCAGCAGATCGATCCAGCATCGAACAGGCTCAGGAAACCGCGATTGCGACCGATCTGGACGCACATCGTATGTTCCGTGATCCTCTGCGACAGACGACGGCGGATCCATTCGGGCGCATACAGGGTGAGTACTGCATCAGCGCTTCCAATGTTGCTAAGTGTGATGGGTGGCATGGGCTGGTTATCTTTGATGAACCCCACCCCTTACGGTTCAACCAGGCTCAGTTATGCGATTATTTTAATGTTGCGGTACGCTGGCTGGCAACTGCGCATCAAGCCGATACCAGCGCACGCTATCCCTTGATTATCTGGAATTGCCTCTGGAAAGCCGGGGCATCTATCACCCATGGGCATTTGCAAATGCTGCTGGGCCGTGGTATGGCTGCAGGTCAGGTTGAACGCTGGCGACGGGCAGCGGTTGCGTATCGCCAACGCTACAACCGGCGCTTGAGCGAGGAGAGCGGGGAACTGCATACGGCTCTGGGATTGACCTTTCAGCAGACAGAAGAAGTGTGCGGCTATGTTTCGTTAACCCCGGTTACGGAACGCGAACTGGTGTTAGTATGCCGCAATCCCCTTGTAGCCGCGGGCTGGTCTCTGCGTGACCCTGATGCCTTTTATGTGGCACTGCAACCGGTGTGGCAGGCGACTTTTGCGGCATTACGTGCTTTGATCGATCGGCAGGGTGTACGCTCTTTTAATGTCGCGGTCTATATGCCACCCTGTGTGACAACCAGTGAGGCCTGGACAGAGATGCCGCTCTATGTGCGTATTGTGGATCGTGGCGACCTGCTCTCCCATTTGACCAGTATTGGCGCATTGGAAATGTTTGTGGGTGGGGTCATTACGGTTGATCCCTTTGCGATAGCTGCGGGTATACCCCAAACATAAAGGATATTTTCCTCCAGGACACGGTGCCTGTGTTACAATAATGGTAATGCTGTAGTACCGGACTGATGGTCAACCTGGTATACATCAATGACGCGAGATACGCGGGCGGGCGAATACGACAATATCGTTCTCGCCTTCGGCAAAGCAAGGGCAGGTACCGGGTACTGCCCCTCCATCTGTTTGTTCCAGCATGGCGCAGCTCAGAGGTGCGTTGATCATAACCACCGCGTCACTCGTGTCAGTGCGAGCTATTCGTGAACGACCCTTGATATTCCGTCGAAAAAGAAAAAAGAGGAGATGCACGACAACTATGAAACAAAGACTGGCGCAACAGGAGGCTATCTGGAAGTGTCTTGTGCCCTTTGCTGCTCCTCAGGATTTTCGACGGCATCATTTTATTTATACCCCCAGCCAACCTGCACAAACCCTCTATTTAGTTCAGTCAGGGCAGGTCAGCCTTCAAATGCTGTCAGCAAATGGACGTGTATTGACCCTATGGCTGGTTGAGCCAGGGCAGCTATTCGGGCATAGTGTGCTGGCTGGGAGCGCAACGTATGATACGTTTGCCGAGACGGCCAGATCCGCACGGGTTCTGGCTGTCTCACGTGAGCGAGTTCTTCAGGCCTTGTCCGAACAACCAGCATTGGTACTCGCGCTGATTGAAGAACTGGGACAGCATCGCCTGACGGTAAGTCGGCGTCTGAACGAGGTAGCATTCAAGTCTGTGCCCGCACGCCTGGCCTCACTGCTCCTGGATATGGCCGATATGAGTGTTGATGATGAGCAACAATCACGGCTGCCACATCGTACTCACCAGCAACTGGCCGAGATGGTGAATGCCTACCGTGAGACCGTCACCAAGATTATGAATCAGTTTCGAGCCGCACATCTGCTGGATATTGATCGCTCTGGTATTACGCTTCTGAATCCTTCACGACTGCGCGAACTGGCACAGGGGTAGACAGGTTACCAGTTATGCAGCACGGCGGATCAGGATAATCCCCGCACCAACCAGCAGAGTCGGTATGATAAATGGTGCCAGCGACGGTAGGGCGTTGTTCAGGATCAGGAAGGCCCCAAATCCAACCAGGATCACCCCTAGCGTGCGGTTGCGCCGTACCTGTTGATCATCCGGACTACTTGCACTGGTAGGGTTGACATTATGGATCGGGATCTCTTGATCCGTGTCATCCGCGTCAGTGACCGGTTGACCAGGGGGAGGATAGGTTGCCGGGCCAGCTTGCGCCGCCTCTGCTCCTGGCAGCGGCTCTAGTGGCATAATCAGCCAGAGAACCGCATAAGTAACCAGGCCGATACCACTGAATGCCAGAGCCACCAGTACCAGACGGACAATAACTGGATCAACAGCCAGATAGTGTCCAATTCCACCGGCAACCCCTGCGATCATCCGATCACGGCGGCTGCGCATAAGTTTTTGTGTTGCATTTTGCATCTTGTGTACTCCTCCTGGTCTATCATTCGGGGTGATATGTTATTGTTCTTCTATGTGACGGAGGAGTATCGGCATTTGTTGCGCAATGTCGGCGACGCGTACCCTGTGCGATACCAGCTTACCATCCCGGCTCAGGCACCATCCCGTGCGACGAAGTGGTCAGGCCAGCACTGGTGACATGCACGGAACGGCGCAGCATCCAGAGCCTGTGTGCCGTGAGCGCATAGAGCAGCAGCAAGCCATAGAATTTATAGGAATAGCCCAGAATACTCAGTCTACTGATGACATCATCGTTAAAGAAGCTCCAGTGGTTGCCATAAGATAGCAAGGCATAGGCTGCCGCCAGCATGATCACCCGTACGAGAGGGATATGATCGTCGGCAAAGCGTATAAACATGGCAAACACAAAGATCGTGATCGTATGATAGTGTATCCAGGCTGTGGGCACAGCCATAATCATCAACACAATGAACAGGCTGAACTGCAATGGTAGCAGGGATGACACGCGACCGATACTGGTTTGCGTTCGAACCTGTTTCACAGAACGGGACAGGAACAAGGCGATGCCCAGTGTTACCGCGAAGAAGGTATAGGTCACCAGTGTCACCCACGGATGTTCAAACTTCTCAGAGGCAATGTGCAGGGCAAAGAGGCGGCTCATAAAACCATTCAAGGTTTGATTTTCGATCCAGGCCGTACCACCCGAAATACGAGGCAACACCTCAAACAAATATATCCGATGGACATCCCAGCCAATGGTCACTACAGCGATCAGCATGTAGATCAGACCAGCAATCACCGCACCGCGTAAGGCCCGCCAGCGACGTTGCATCAGGAATAGCCCGAACAGCAACACCGGGTATACCTTCAGCAGCGACAGGATGGCGATAATTCCACCCGCCAGATCGTCTTTTCCTCGCTGCGCTGCCAGCCATGCAATGACGAACCCACACAACAGGATAGCATCTATCTGCCCGTATGAAATCGAGTCAGCCGCAGGTTGAAACCGGACAAGGAGCACCAGCGCGGCCATAATGGGCCAGCTATCGGCCTGACGCAGCAACAGCACCATCGCTGTCAGTAAAAAAAGGGTATTAACGATTCGATAGCCAATCATCACGGTATCACGATCAAACAGCACGAATGGTCGCAGGAGCATGGCGATGAAGGGCGGCCACTTGAAGACATACCCAAAGTGATTCTCTTCAATACTGTCCAGGTTATAGAGTGGCAATCCTTTGACAAAGTCCTGGGTAGACCAGAACTGAATGCCAAAATCAGGGGCACCACGCTGATAGGCATACCAGAAATAGTAGGCGCTACTGAGCAGCGATGTCAGCAACAGGCCAGTCAGCACGAGCGTCTTACTGGTTATCCCAGTTCTTGCTGCCAGGGGCCAGGTTTTTTCCCATCGCCGGAACACCAGCGCCAGCAGTACCAGTACGAGCGTGGCGCCACCCAGTATCTGGGTGATAATCGCAGGGAAGCGATCTGTACCACTATCCAGAGCAATTACTATCTGGAACAGAGGCATGATCCACCATGCCAATCCGAGATAGATTCCTATGTCCAGTCGACTCACCAGCAACTGTCCCTGTACATGTTGCGGTGGTACCAGGAAACGTACCAGCGCAACAAATAGGCAGATTAAGATGCACAATATGAGCAACCGATCCAGAAAGGGAGTAAGCGACAGGCGCGCAAAGTGCCAACTTAATATGAGAAGGACACCTGCACCTGTTGCACCAATCGTCGCCCTGCTATCAGACATGCCTATTCCTCGCAGCAGCATCCAGATCAGCGTTGCCATCAACGCCAGCACTAGCAGTGGTCGCACAGGCGGCGGCGAAGTACCGTATGGTTGCAAGGATAGTGTATCCACCAGTACGCCGATCTCACGATTAAACTCTGATTGATGATCTGTATTCGCCTGAATTTGTAGATGTATTATACCACTAGCATAAACTGGCGCTTTCCATAACAGGTTGTACACACGTGGCATATCTGGCAGAGCCGTGAAATCAGCCGACATTCCCGTATTAACCTTCAGATGCACATCTGTACCCGCACCGGCACCCGCTAATCGCATCGCCAACACAGCAGGTGTGGCTACAGGTACAAGCACCATCTCAGATTGCCGACGACTCCAACGATAGCTACCTTCTGGATCGTTCGGCCACTGTTCACGTTCATGGAAATTGACCAGATACGGATTGTCAATCATGCTTCCGACATCAAGAGAAACGGAGACTGGAAGCAGTAACCATAATAAGACCGCCAGTACTAGCGTCACCGCGGCTGGTATTAATGCATAGCCCGGATTTTTCATAGAGCCACTCATCTCACCAATAATAAGCACCATTCTCACGATAGAAGTCCAACGTGCGCTTCAGGCCAGTGCGCAATTCGACCTGTGGCTGCCAACCCAACCGCCCTTGCGCCAGTCGATAATCACCGTAGTAGTCACCAATATCAATGGCTTTACGATCAGCAGGAAAGGGGATTATTTCATAGCTACCACCGCCATGTACTTCTACCAGTAACTCGGCCAGATGACGCAGGTTGATCGTTTCTTTCCCACCCAGGTTAAAGATCTGCCCGGCAGCACCTTCGGTTACGGCTGCCAGGAGCAATGCTTCAACACAATCATCGACATACGTAAAATCGCGTATCTGTAACCCGTCACCAAAAATCTGGATTGGCTCACCATCAAGCAGTCTTTTAATCCAGATCCCCAGAAACGTCTGTCGCGCATCCTTGACCCGCATTCGTGGCCCATAGGTATTGGTCAGCCGCAGTGCGCAGGCCCGAATACCATAGACGTTATTGTAGACAATGTGATACCATTCACCAGCCATCTTGTTAATCCCGTTGACATCAGTGGGATGCAACAGATGTCGCTCATCAACCGGTAAGTAGTCCGGTTTACCATAGATCTGGCGCGTGCTGGCATAGACGATCTTGATCGCGTTGTTGTTTTTGCGGCATGCTTCCAGAATAGACAGTTGAGAACGACAGTTGATCTCCAGATCGGTATACGGATCGCGCATCGAATCAAGATGACTGGTCTGACCAGCTAGATTAAACAGGTACTGCTGATTCTGCACCAGATAGTTCATCGAATACTCATCACGGACATCGGCAATATTGACCCGCACCTGCTCAGCGATTTCATAGATATTGCGCAGATTACCGCCGTATTCTGGAATGAGCGAGTCAACCAGTGTCACCCGCGCCCCAAGGGTCACCAGGCGCTGCGCCAGGTTACTACCAATAAAGCCCAGTCCACCGGTAATCAACACGTTAACCCCGGTAAAGGCATCATGATAGGATTGCATAGCTCACCTTGATTATGTCAGGATCAGAGCGCATCAGGCGGCAAAATATACCATAACACCCGGTTTGACCAGGCAAAGATACTCTCCCAGAACAGATAGAGTAACAGGGTGATACACACCATGCGGCTGACACGACCACGTGGCCACATCCAGGCCAACCCTAGACCTGCCAACAGTGCCACGCCGGGGGCCACAAAGTACATATGCTTGTTCCACAAGCCAAACCAGCGTTCAGCCAGCGCAGTGACAGCCAGCAGGGTGGCATAGGCCAGACCCAGATGGGTGATCAATCGATCCCGCCAGCGTAGCAGCAGGAGCATAAGCGCTATGCCGCCCAATAACGCCGGCCAGACACGAAAATGAGCCACCAGATGCATTGGTACACTGAGGATCGGCGTGTTGAAAAAACGCTCCGGGTCACGCCCGACCGATCCTTCCGTTGCGATAAGGGACACAAAAGCCGGTATCGTTTGCTGGATCAGCGTGAGCGTATAATCACGAAAGTAAATCCACCAGTCGATAGCCAGCGCCAATCCCAACGCCAGCACTAACGGCATAGCCATGCGGCGCAAGGTTGTAGTGCCGCCCAGCCAGCGCAGGCTAACCGCCAGCATCAGCATCAGAAACGTCATAAACGCGATATGGGTGATATAGGCGACAATCGCCAGCGCCAGCAGCGTTACCACAAGGATCCACACAAATGTTTGCTGTGGTTGAAACCAGTGTTGGACAATGCGTTGGGCGGATGATACGCTGCTGTCAACATCGGTAGGCACACAGGCTGGCACCCAGGTGACCGCCACCAGCGCCGCCAATGCGATCCACATCCCCATGGTGGTGGGAAAGCTGCCATCGTGAAAGAAGAGATAGCCTATCGGCAACGCCGCATAGCATAATCCGGCCCAGCCGGCGGCCACACCACCGCGTGGCCCGCCGCGCAGGAGCAGATACAGCAGCAGCGGCACCAGCGCATCCAGCAGAATAACAACGAGCTGAATACCAACCACCAGCGCCCGACCTTGCCAGTACCAGGCCAGCGGCACCAATAGATAGTAGGTCAGCAGCGAATAGGGTACCGGCTCGCGTGTCCCCCACTCGTGTTGCTGCTCCAACTGGGGCAAGACCAGCCAGGCGCGCCCCTCGGCGATATGGGTCAACTGGTGCGCCCGCAGGCGCTGGTCAATGATCGCAAATTGCGGATGCTGTACACCAACTAGCCGCAGCGCGAAGATCAGCAACACCGCACAGCGCAGCGCGACCGCCCATTTTGAGGTACAACTCCATCCCCAACGGTGTGTCACCGCCAGCAGTGGCACCGCCAGCGCCAGAGTCAGCGTGAGGACACGGATGAGCAGCGGCAGGGCTGCGACGACCTGGATGCGTGCTGGTACAGGGGATGGTGGGTACCCTGCCAGTGCGCCTGTCAGCACGAGCAGTAATGCACCCGTGCCGATCAGCGCAAAGCGAGAGCGCATACCTGTGGCACGTAATGACCAGAATGTGAGCAAGGCAATCAAGGCCAGCCGTACCACCTGGTCGAACGGTGGTAATCGCAGACCAGACATGCCATGGGGTATCAGATCGAGATGTAGCAACGACACGCCCAATGTACGGCTATCGTGAGGTGCTTCCAACGGCGGCACCTCCAGTTGTAACACCAGATCACCACCCCCGGCAGCGGTGGCCGCTTGCGGCACCACCACCTGGATCTCCTGCCAGGACGGGCGCAACGGTACCCGGGCCAGTACTTTACCATTAGCCCGCATGCTCAGCACCCGCCCACTATCGCTCACTGCGCCACCAAAGAGCCGCAGGCGCAGCGTCATAGCACCAGAGCCGACGCCTGGGATCGTGATCGTCGCCTCCGGTGCTGTCCAGCGTTGCAGATACCCAGCCGCAGTTATCTCTGGCCGATAGGTGCCAGTCATTGGTAGGGGGCAAAAATGACGAGCCAGGTTAACCCGAGCGTGGAACGGCACCTGATAGGCCAGCAATGCGGCCAACAGCACGGCCAGCACCAGAATAGCCGTAGCACCACCAGACCAGATAAAGGCCCCCAGAGCTTGCAACCAGGATCTGACCGATGGCAGCGAGACGTCAATCCAGAACGCCTGGCGCGTCAGCTTCCTAACCCACTGTGTAATCACTATCGCTGACCCGATGGGTGTGTTTGAGTAATGTTGCACGACGATAGGCGATCCGGCGCATATGTTCACGTCGTACAACCAGTTTCCACCATAATCCCAACAACTGCACGCCTGTACGCCAGAGGCGCGGGAAGTTGAAGAACTGACTTTTGCCATACGAACGATGGAAGTGATGCACTGGCACTTCCGCAAAGCGGAAATGCGCATCCTGGAGTTTTTTGACCAGTTCCAGGCAGATCGTGCCGCTGTCCGACTCCAGGTCAATCACATCAAAGACATGGCGACGGATGAGGCGAAAATCGCAATCAACATCACGCAAGGTCAAGCCAAACAGGAACTTGACAATGTGGTGGTAGGCCCGCCCGATAATGATGCGATGTACAGGATCGCTGCGATCAATTTTCCAGCCATTGACAATATCAACATCTGGATGGAGCGCCGCCAGCAGCACTCGCAGTTCACGCGGATCATACTGGGCATCACCGTCGGTATAGAAGATAAGATCGTAGCTTGCACTGGCAAAGCCCACGCGTAGTGCACCGCCATAGCCGAGTGGTTCAGCATAGGTCAAAACCCGCAGGCGGTCATAGCGCTGCTCCAGTTCACGCAAGACCTCAACCGTATAGTCAGTACTGCCATTTTCGACGACAATAACTTCATAGGTATCGGTGAGCTTTTCCAGTGTCTTGATAGTTATAATGATCATGCTGGCAATCGTGCCGGCATCATTAAAGGCAGGAAAAAAAGCCGTAATGCCTGGTCGTTCGCTCATAGCTATCATCCTTCGTCGTTTGGAGTTGCAAGTGGCGATTATAGCACAGGGCACCAGCGCCTGTAAATACCTCTGAGCCGAGTGGGTGTGACGAAACGTTCTGCATGTCCCCCACGCCCGCGCCGCCCGCGCCCCCCGCGCCCCGGAGGGACGCGCACCCAGGCTCGTGCCGCCCGCGCCGCCCGCGCCCTGGAGGGACGCGCACCCAGGCTCGTGCCGCCCGCGCCCCCCGCGCCCCGGAGGGACGCGCACCCAGGCTCATGCCGCCCGCGCCGCCCGCGCCGCCTGCGCCCCGGAGGGACGCACACCCAGGCTCGCGCCCCCCGCGCCCCGGAGGGACGCGCTACACCCCCTACAGCATATCGCCGCGTCGGCGCTGCATTACGACTGGGCACGCTGCACACACAGATCGGCCGCTTCCTAAAAAATCGACGTGCGTTCTTGCAGCTTTGCATCAATCGTCTGCTGAATAACGCCTCGCACCTGCTCAGTCAACATAAAGACGGTGAGTGGATCATCCGCTGCTTCAGGCCCATACTCAGTCGTAGGAATAGGTGGACAAAAGGTGATGCTCCAGCGCGTGGGCAGTGGAATGACACCCAGCACACCGAACCAGGGGAAGAAGGGGGTGATTGGAAAAAATGGCAACCCGAAGAGTCTGGCAATCGGCTCGGCATTCCCCAGCAGCGGATAGATCTCCTCAGCCCCCACCACGGCCACCGGTTGTAACGGTGCCCCGGTGCGTAGCGCTGTCTGGACAAACCCTCCACGCCCAAACCGGGCCAGACGATAGCGATCCCTGAAGAGTTTCCCAATGCCTTTGATACCTTCAGGGAAGACACACACCAGCTCGTCATCTTCCAGGAGACGTACCGCGTTCTCGGGAATAGCAGGCACCTGACCCATACTCGCCAGCGTAGGCGCGATGATTGGTAGCGTACTGAACCAGTGCAAAAACAGATTGCGCACAATCCGCGCCGAGGGATGCTCTTCATACACAGCAGTTGCAATCATTGCCCCATCCCAGGGCAACACACCACTGTGATTTGACACCAGCAACGCTCGACCGTCACCGGGCACATGTTCCACACCCTCGGCACGTATACGCCACCAGGTGCGATACATAAACAACAGAAAAGGCCGCACGATCTCGATCACTTCTCGATCCATCCCATAGGGGTCAGTCTGATACTCACCTCGCAAGCGCCGCCGGATAAACTCGGTCTGCTCCTTGAGCTGATACGCCAGCAGCATTCCGATGCCCCGCCAGAAGTCAGGTGAAAGATAATCTTGCCCATCGATCCTGAATTGACGCAGCAAATCGAACGCTATCCGTGCCTGGGGCGGGGCCATACGCTCCAGATTTTCAGCAATGAGCCTCCAGACATCAGCCACAAAATTGTGCACTACCACACTATCTGGATCTGCGGAGCCGGTATGGCGAGATTGCTCGCGCATGTGCAGTTCCAGTTCATACACGGCATCAGCGGGATGGCTCAGCGTACCACCATCAGCCGCAAAAACCGGTTCATCGCCTGATGGCGAGGGTGGCGGCCTGGTGGTGGCGATCGGGGATAACTGCCCAGTTACGGTCGAATCCGATGCAGTCTGGCGCTGAGATACGAGCAGCTCGACCTCTTCCACGGACATTTCAGGGACATGCGCTTGCAGCTCGCTTTCCATTGCTCCCTGGTTCACGGTGCGCTCCTTCTGGATAGAAATGCTTCTAACGGGTTGATCGATCGCGCCTCTGCATGGTCAGATTGCGTGCTGGTTAACGCCCGCAGCACGGCTTCGGTGCTATATTCAGCCGTCCACGATAATTCGCTCTCGGCACGCCGTATATCCGCCACACACCCATAGCGAAAGAAGTCAGGTTCAAACGGCCAGTGGCTATAGTGATCATGACCGGCACCCGGCCATATGACGTTGAACAGAGGCTCAAAAAACGGCATCGGCTGTCGCCCGGCCAGGCGAATCGCATGCGCCAGCTTTACCGGTGCTGTCGCTGCCAGATTGAAACTGCCCGTTGCCGTACTCATCGCTGCCAACCCGAAGGCCTGAGCAGCATCATCAGGGTGGAGTACCTGGATACGCGGATCAAACCCCAGCAACGTGGGCGGATAGGGCCGGGCAAGGTAGCGGGTCAGGGGCGAAGCAATCCCCCCTCCGACAAAGCTGGCACAGCGCAGCAGCAGCAACCCCAGTTGCGGATGTTTGCGGGCAAACTCACGGGAAAAGCTATCGACTTCAATATAATCGCGCAGCAAGCCGTGTCGATAACGATCCGCAAGCGGCTGCTGTTCGTTGATAAACGCGGGCTGCCGGTACGAAGCGCCATAGACCAGCGTGCTACTCCGCAGAATCACCCGTCGCACCCCGGCCACCGCGCATGCGCCCAACAGTTCCATAGTGCGGAGCACATTCTGCTGACACGCCAGTTCACGGCTGGTAACCGGCGTTTCTTCACCCATAAACACTGGCTGCAGAACCACCTGCACCTGCGTTGCCCGCAGCAGTTCCACCAGTTGTTGACCATTAAGGGTCGCCGTCAGTATTTCTGCGCGGCCGGTGGGCGCACCTGGCATACGCTCTCCCAGGCCAATCAAACGCCCGGTCGTATGGACACTCAACCAGCGGGCCACTGCAGCAGCGAACAGATGGTCAATTCCATATACCAGCATGGTTGTCATAGCTGCTCTTCCTACCCGCTACTGGTGATCAAACTGCACATTATCCCGTAGCCACTGTTCAAGACCCTCTTTATCGAGATCTGAATAGTTGATAGCACGCACCAGCCAGAAGAGATCACCATCATCTATCTCAGCCCGCAGGCTGGCATTATTAATCGCCAGGAAGCGCAACAACGCCATAAGCGCTGTCACTTCGTTGCCTTCTACAAACGGGCGGCCTTTGATCAACAGATACGTTAGCGCAGCCCCCTTGCTACACACATCCGTATAGACTTCTACCCCAAACAGCTTTTGACACGGTGCGTGCAACGCGGTCTGGAGGCGATCCTGGCTCGAGATTCCGAGCAGACCACCATAGCGGGTGACCGCGTAGGTATGTAAGTCGAGAAGGTCTTCTTTGCTCAGATACTGCATATGCGCTCAACATGCATCACTCATTGCGCCTCACAATCCAGCAATCTGGCGAAACGCCCGATCATACCTGTCACTCACCCCCCTGGCCCAATCACGCAAGGCAGGACTCATCGGGCGGCGGATCAACACCTCATCTTCGGTAAAAACAAGCTCGACCGTTTCTTCGGCCCCCAGCCCTACAACCCGCAACCAGCCCTGAACGACATCAGGCAGGTTCTCACGCTCAATCGTAAAAGATCGCGGCATGGCTATCGTTACTCCCTGGCGCGCAAATGTGGAAACAAAATCACTTCACGAATGGTAGATTGATCGGTCAACACCATCACCAGCCGATCCACACCAATGCCCAGCCCCCCCGTGGGCGGCATACCATACATCAGTGCGTTAAGAAAGTCCGTATCCATCTGATGGGCTTCATCATCGCCTGCAGTATAAGCGCGCCCCTGTTCCAGAAAGCGCTGCTCCTGATCCAGCGGATCGTTGAGTTCGGTAAAGGCGTTTGCCAGTTCCATACCGGCAACAAATCCTTCAAAACGCTCGGTATAATCAGGCATATCCGGCTTCCGTTTGGCCAGTGGCGACAACTCTAACGGATAGTCTACCACAAACGTTGGTTGAATCAAGGTTGGCTCAACATAAGTGCTGAACAACTCATCCACCTGCTTGCCCCAGGTGGCCTTGTGTTCCACCTTGAGACCAGCGCTGCGAATGGCTGTCCAGAGCGTTTTCAGATCGGTGGCCTGGGTAATATCGATGCCGGTATGCACGCGAATAGCATCTACCAGGGACAGACGCGGCCAGTCAGGGCCAAAATCAATCTGCTGCCCTTGATAGGTGACCACCGTCCCACCCGTGACTTCGCGTGCTATCAGGCGGAACATCTGTTCCACCAGGCGCATCATATCATAATAATCAGCATAGGCCTGATAACATTCCATCACTGTAAATTCCGTGTTATGGCTGCGATCCACACCCTCGTTGCGGAAATTCTTGCCAATCTCATACACACCGTCGAATCCACCGACGATCAGGCGCTTGAGATACAGTTCAGTGGCGATGCGCAGATAGAGATCCTGATGCAACTGGTTGTGATGGGTCACAAACGGCCGAGCAGCCGCACCGCCATAGATCGGCTGCAAAATAGGCGTTTCCACCTCGACCATACCCCGCTCGTCCAGAAACCGGCGCATCGTACTGATCACCCGTGCCCGTGTGCGGAAAATCGCCCGCCGATCCGCATTGACAATCAGATCGAGATAGCGCTGGCGTAGCCGCTCCTCAACGTCTTTCAGGCCTTCCCACTTTTCCGGTGGTGGATTGAGCGCCTTTGCCAGCACCGTCAGTTGTTGCACAAACAGCGACGCTTCCCCCTTCTGCGTACGGCGCAGCGTCCCCTGGGCGGCAACAATATCGAAGGTATCGATCGCATCGCGGAACCGGGCAAACAGTTCCTCCCCCACCTCATTGCGACTGATCCAGAGCTGGATGCGATCATGATCATCAGCAATGTGTGCAAAACACAGCTTGCCCATAATACGCCGGGCACCAATGATACGCCCTGCCAACGTGACGGTCGTTCCCGCTGCCATCAGTTCATCAAATCCGGCCAATACGGCTGCAATCGTGTGCGTGCGTGTGGCACGTGGGGGAAACGGGTCTATCCCTGCTGCGCGTAGCCGCTCCAGTTTGAGCAACCGCTGGTGTTGTAGATCATTGAATTCCATTGCCTATGCCAATATTTATGGTATCACTTGCGTATTCAAGTGATCAAAACAGATTACGCTATTATAGAGGTTGCGTTCCCCAACCGTCAAGGCAGGCACTGGCCTGTTTCTTGACAAATAGAAGCGAGGTATGCTAGACTTTTTTAATCCAGTAACCTGAACCGTGTACAATGGCAACGATCAAAATCGGTTTACCTCCAGCCAGTATCACCTGTCCATATGTGACCACGGACGTACACAGAGGCGCATTTCTTGCTTTCCAGCATCTCCAAGGGGTGGAACAGCGCCCGCCTGAACATTCCACACTGACGTTGCCTATACATTTGATTATTCACATATCTACCTGTCCTCTTTCCAGGGTCGATCAATGGTGATCGACCGGTACACATAGCCATGAGCTATAAGGAGGTATCGCAATGGCCAGTATTAAGTTTGACCATGTGTATAAGCGTTTTGGTGAAGTCACCGTTCTCCGCGATTTGAATCTCGATATTGATGACCAGGAATTTCTGGTGCTGGTCGGGCCATCTGGCTGCGGCAAGTCAACGGCCTTACGTTGCCTGGCAGGACTGGAGGAAATCAGCGATGGTAACATCTATATCGGCGACCGAGTGGTCAATGATGTGGCCCCCAAAGATCGAGACATCGCTATGGTCTTTCAGAGCTACGCGCTCTATCCACATATGTCAGTCTATGACAACATGGCCTTCGGCTTGAAGCTACGACGCATGGCTAAACATGACATTGAGCGCCGCGTCAAGGAAGCAGCGGAAATGCTGGGCATTGCCCACCTGCTGGATCGGAAGCCCAAAGCGCTCTCTGGTGGCCAGCGCCAGCGCGTGGCGCTTGGTCGGGCAATTGTGCGTGACCCGGCCGTGTTCTTGATGGACGAGCCCCTTTCGAACCTCGATGCCAAACTGCGTGTGCAGACACGCGCTGAAATTAGCAAGCTACACCAGCGGTTAAAGACTACCTTTATCTATGTTACCCACGACCAGACCGAAGCGATGACTATGGGAACACGCATTGCTGTGATGCGTGATGGCCTGTTACAACAGATTGCCCCCCCCAAGCAGCTCTACGACTATCCGGCCAACATGTTTGTCGCTGGCTTTATTGGCAGTCCGTCCATGAACTTCTTTGAGGCTCGTCTGGATCGAGCCAACGGCGGACTGGTGGTTGATCTCGGTGGTACCTTTCGCCTGCCGGTGCCGGCGACGAAGGCCGATACACTTGGCGACCATATTGGTAAAAATATCTTTTTTGGCATCCGTCCCGAAGATATTCACGATGCACATTATATACCACGCGGCGTGAGCGAAGAAGCGCGAATCATCGCCAATGCTAACGTGGTTGAAGTTATGGGTAGTGAGGTATATGCCTACATTGAGCGCGATAGCAAGGAGTTCATCGGGCGCTTTGACCCGCGTTCAATGGTACACACAGGCGAGAAAATCGAGGTGGTAATCGATATGAACAAGATGCACATTTTCGACCGCCAGACCGAGCGGGCGCTGAGGTAACGTCAGGCGCGGTTGTGACGCGATGAGGCGCGGGGACAATGACGTGACAACATGACGATCTCTCACGCCTTCCTGCCTCCTATCTCACACTTCGCGCCTTCCTTCTTCACGCATCTGTGAATCAGAGTACGGGCGTAGCCGCGGGGTGCCACACTACGACTGCAGGTAGCCGGTTGCCGCTGCTGTGCCCCTCCTTGCATGTGCCGACCCTCATGCCTCTGCGCTTGCGCGGACGGCGCACTGGAACGCTTTCCGCTTTGAAGCACCGAAGCACCTCCCCGTACCATAACCGGCCAATTTATGCTATGATACGAGCACATAACACCATCTTACAGGGAGGCATCCATATACATTGTATGCCCTGGAAACCAATGCAGGCACCCTTGCGAGTGCCCTGCAACATCAGATTCTCCCAGAAGTCAATCTGACACGGCCGTAGCATGGCGGCCGTGTCCATAACCCATATCATATGGCCGCAACGTGGCGGTCACACTGACCAGGTCAAACAGCCTGGCAGATATGCGAGGCAACGTATACATGGTTGCCCCGGAAAGAAAGTTTCACCCCTGCCCTTACACACACCGTACACGCATCAACCATACCACCCTACCTGGTGGTGGGAACACCGCTCACCGCACCGGTTGGCACCGGGCGGACGACGGCATCGGGCATCGGTAGGAAGTCAGGATAGGCTACCACGCCATGCTCGCCAACATCCAGTCCCATTTCTTCTTCCTCAGCACTCACTCGCAGGCCAATAGTCACCTTGATCAGGTAGAACAAAGCCCCGGATGTAGCGACCGTCCAGACGCCTATTGTCACAATACCAATGATCTGCTCGATTAACAACTGGGCACCGCCACCAGCGAAGAGACCCACAGTACCAGTATTGCCCTCGTTGACAGCAAACAGACCCACCGCCAGCGTTCCCCAGATACCGTTCATCAAGTGCGCAGGAACAGCACCGACCGGATCATCAATCTTAAACGACTCGAGCCAACTGGCACCGAAAACAATGATCGGGCCGGCCACAAGACCAATAATGACTGCAGCGAGCGGGGTAACGAACGCACAGGGGGCAGTAATGGCTACCAGGCCACCAATCACGCCGTTGAGTGACATGCCGGCATCGGGCTTACCACTGCGGAACCAGGTCGTAAACATTGCCCCGATCGCACCGGCAGCGGCAGCCAGCGTCGTATTCGTCGCCACCAGCGCAATCGCATTCGCATCTTCCTGCGACGAGAAAGCCAGCTGGCTACCGGGGTTGAAGCCATACCAACCGAGCCACAGGATAAACACACCCAGCGCACCCAGGGCCATATTGTGCGCCGGTATCGGCTGCGAGGTACCATCAGCAGCAAAGCGCCCCAGGCGTGGCCCCAGCAGGATAGCGCCCATCAACGCCGCCCAGCCACCAACGCTATGGACGATCGTACTCCCAGCAAAGTCAGTAAACCCTCGTCCAAGTAACCAGCCATCTTCACTCCACGTCCAATGAACGACGACGGGGTAGATCAGCAGGGAAATGACCACGCTGTAGATTAAGTAACTGGAGAACCTGGTACGTTCGGCCATCGCGCCAGAGACAATCGTAGCCGCCGTACCGGCGAAGACAACCTGGAACAGCCAGCTCGCCAGAAGCGGTACCCCACCTGCCTCGTTCGGATCAAATGTGGGAAAAAACTGATCCGTGCCGATGAAGCCACCCGCTGATGCACCATAGGCAATCCCCCAACCAATGGCCCAGAATGCCAGCGCTGCCATCGCGAAGTCCATCAGGTTCTTCATCAACACATTCACGGTGTTCTTCGAGCGGGTAAAGCCCGACTCAAGCAGCGCAAACCCGGCCTGCATAAAGAACACCAGGAAGGCCGCAACCAGCAGCCACATCGTATCCAACGCCACTACCAGCTCGGCCGATTCCGGGCCATCCTGAGCAAAAGCAGTCCCTCCAAACGCCACAAACAGCGCGAGCGCGCCAACGGCGGTTATGCTCCACTTCCTCCATGCGCGTATCATCTGAACGTGTCTCCTTCATATAACAGGTCACTTGATCACTTGTTCATTAATAGCGTTTACGATATTTAAAGAATCCATAATAACTCACGCACACACAAATATGCGCTATCTAGCGTAAGCGTACAGCTTCATCGCAGTTTCGGACAATATTGTCAGCGCAGTAACAGAATGTCCCTGCAATAAAGTTCGGTTGTTCAGGTCAAGAATAAATTTTATATAGTGGTTCGTATGCCTAATATCACACCGGTTCGCACCGTAGATTGCATAAACTCGCCATACATTAGATAGGACAATCCTACATCAGTCCTGAAACAGCGGAGTCCAGGCTCTGGCATGGATATAGAGCACACCAGGCAAAAACCCGGCAATTGATACACCATTGTATTGATCATTCATATGGTACAGGATTACTAGAGATGCATAGTATAGGCCTATGCAACACACAACTGTCACGCATAACGTGCAATATCTATGTGGCTAGAGCCTGTTTTTACTAAACAGCATAGACCTTCTGCTTACGTTTGGGGAATGAAAGCGCATAACATACCGTTATCTGCACCTTCGCAGTGGTTTGAGCCGCGCCAGTCGCTCACCTCCTTTCAATGATTGACCATTATGAAATGGCCTACAGTAATTGTTGCGGTTTCATTGGAAAATATTATGATAAGGTTGTCAAATATAGTACCAGAAAGTAAAATTTATGCCTATGGTAAAGTTAGCCAAAATCTTTTCCTGTCTCTCTAGACAGTACATCCAAATCCAACAGTTCTAATCGATATATCTGGTCATTTTGTCTAAATTACTTTTCGTTTTTCTTAGACAGAATATCCAGATAGCACGATACCTGATCAAGTGGAAGCTGATTGAAGCGAGCGCGTCCCCTCGAACCGTCAGGTGGTACCTGCGCCAGCGGGACGCGGGGGCCTGCGGTTCCTGTGCATGGTTCCAGTAATTGAGGAGGGGCAAAGCCACGCCAGGCTGCACCTCCTTACCCAGGGGAAGTCTCGTTGGAGTAATTGCATCAGCAACGTGGTCTGGTCGTTGTCTGGGCCAGAGTACCAGGTATGAGATAGACAAGACGGCCAATGGAGGAGAAAATAACCGGTGGAACAAACAGGAGGATTTGGAATACACCAGAAAGTGCTGGGGGACAGGGACTCGAACCCCAACTACCTGATCCAGAGTCAGGCGTTCTACCGTTAAACTATCCCCCAATAATAAATGTGGTGCCGAAGGTGGGATTTGAACCCACACGAGGTTACCCTCACTACGCCCTGAACGTAGCGCGTCTGCCAGTTCCGCCACTTCGGCACGTGCAACACAGCCATAGCTGGCTTGACATGCCAGATAATGATACGCTATGCCAGCTCATTTGTCAAATGACATCTTCAGCAGGGTTATGCTATACTGGGTGTTAGTTTGCACATCATTCAACGCCAACAGGACGCTGGTTGATCCTCGTTCATGCCTTAGTGAGGAACTCATGTCTGTAAGTGCTGCCACTCTCTCGGTTATTCTCCCCATTCGCGGTGATGCAGCCAATCTAGCAGCGGTCATCCGTGAATGGGTACTGATGCTACCGACCTGTTTCGATGATTATGAGATTATTATCGTTGATGATAACAGCCCGCATCGCGTGTCGGAACAGGCCGATCATCTGGCTGCCTCCTATGCGCCAGTGATGGTCATTCATCACCGACGCCCACGTGGCTATGGTTCGGCGCTGGTGAGTGGTCTACGTGTTGCCCGTGGCGATTATGTGCTCTGTATGGATACATACAGCCCGATCACGATAGAAGACGTAACGCGGCTTATGCCGTTTATCGCCACACATGATGTGATTGTTGCCTATCGATTAGCGCAACCTGGCAGGAGGAGTGCGCTATTTACCCGGATGCTCAACTGGCTTTTTGCTCTTGACCTGCGTGATATTGGCGCACGCTGTATACTGATGCGGGCTAATCTGGTGCCACCGGCAGAATTGCGTGCCCATGGAGCATTGATTTATGTCGAAATGGTTGTTCAAGCCGATCAGCGTGGCGCACAACGCATTCAGGTTGGTGTATCCTCACATGTGCATGCCAATGATACGCATATCGACTACCTGGCCCGCATCAATTGCTGGTCTTTCTGGGAACTCATATCACTACGGGTACGGTTGGGTAAGGCCCGCCCCCCGATGGCACCCGTGCAACGCCCGGTCTGGCAACAACGTACCACTTTCGGCGCTGGTCTGGTGGCTGTTGCGGGTGGTATCTGGTTCTTGCTGCGTCGCCGTGGATAGGCGAACCCGCTCCTGCCGAGCATGCCGAGGGCTGGAACCAGGTCATTGTCTCGGTACACTCTGCACCCCGCTGCATTTTGTATCGCCCGCAACATCCGTGCCTCTTTGAACGTCTAGTGTTATGGAGAGAATTGCAAGGCTGTCAATAAAGAAAATCCATCTGCTAGCAGTCGCATCTGGCGAAACCAGCACGAGCCTGACTGGACGCCATATAGCACGCTTTTCAAGCAGCGACTACAAAGTACAGAGTTAAGGAGAATACAATGAGCGATATACACGAACCACCATCCGAGCAAGGACCGTCGTCATCAACGACGCGGTTAGATCTGGCACGTGAACTGCGCGATCTGGGTCAGCAACTCGAGCAGTCCCTGCGCGGAGTCGTCGAGAGTGAACAGGCGAAAAATCTGCAGCGTAACCTGCTGGCAGGGCTACGCGAGCTAAGTACACAGATGCAGACAGGCCTGAATAGCCTCAAGGAAAATCCCCACGTGCAAAACCTGGCCGAACGCGGCCAGCAAGCGGTCACGCATGCCCAGGAGAGTGCCGCCGCAAGAGAGTTTCAGGAGGCACTGGCGCGTGGAGTAGCTTTTCTGAAGGAGCAACTTGCCAGTTTTAATGCTCGCCAGAAAAGACAGGAAGCCATCCCCGCGGATTCGGCCGCACAACGGCTTACGATCGAGCATGAAGACAGTTCTACAACGGGTGAGACCATTCGCCTGGATCCTGACCAGCAGGACGGAACCGCCAGCAATCTTGAATGAGTCGTGAAAAACCAGAGTGCCGGCTCAGGCCGGGCCTCCCGTCGCTAAGGCCCCACGCCTTGAGTCGGCACTCCCGTTGTCCATGGGGAGAGGATTACTATTCACCATGCGGAAAACCCGTTAGTCCATCGACGAATACGGTATCTGAGAAACATCAAGCGCCCACGGAGCTTCCAAACCATCCCCAACATCCTCTGGTATCCTACCCTGTAACCAGAGCATAAAGCGCTGGCGCTGTGCATCATTGGCCAGTACAGCCAGACGATCACCCGCATATAGCACTGTGTCAGCTTCCGGGTTAACCAGTACCTGTGCGTCACGCACAATTGCCACAATAGATGCTCCGGTGTGCCGCCGGATATGTAAGGTGCCAATGCTCTGCCCTGAAAACCGAAAATCTGGCGGTAATTCATGCCACTGCACGCTCAACCCACCGGTAGCACTGCGTAGGCAACGCAATAACAGGGTATCATCTTTGACCTCCTCCTGCCAGGGCGCATACCGTTCACGATGCACCGTATCACTATAGCTCTGAATAGCCTCAGCAGAAACACCCAGGCGTAACAACGTTTGCCGCAGAATCTCCAGGCCACCCTCGAAGCTGGGCAAAATCACATTGCTGGCACCGTCACCATACAAATACGGCAGATCTTCAACGCGATAGGCGCGGGTAATAATCGGCACATGCGGATACAGATCGTTCACATTCTGGACAATCAGCCGCTGAGTGGCTGTATCAGGCACTGTCACAGCGACGACACAGGCAGTGGCAATCTGGGCACCGGCCAGCACCGCAGGATTGGTGGAGTCACCAAAAATAACCGTTGCCCCCCGTTCGCGGGCTTCCTGAACACGCATCCAGTCCTGTTCGATCACCACAAATGGACGCTGAAGTGCTTGCAGCGCCTCCACCAGATGTTGCGCCACCCGGCCATAGCCACAAATAACCACATGATCGCGCAGTTTACCCGGTACGCTGATCGGCTCAGTGCCAGGCCGCCGTGAGCGGGATGGTCTGATACGATCTAATAGCCCCGTCAATGGTTTCACGCTATGCAGCAAGAGAGGGGTACAGAGAGTTGAAAGCAGTGCCCCACTCAGTGTCAAGCCATAGAGATACCCATCCAGCACCCCCAGCGTTAATCCCTGCTGGGCTAAAATAAATGAGAACTCACCGATCTGGGCCAGCCCTGCGGCAGTCATCAAAATCGTCTGCCGCGAATAGGCGAATGCCCATAAGATCATCGCCGTAATGAGAAATTTACCAACCACAATCGCGGCTGTGACCAGCAAGACAACAGCCAGATTATCCCAGAGAAACAGTGGATCAATCAGCATCCCGATCGAAACAAAAAAGACAATCGCAAAAATATCTCGAATGGGTAGAATTTCACCCAGAATACGATAGTGAACCTCAGACTCAGACACCACCAGGCCGGCCACAAACGCCCCTAACGCCAGCGATAGCCCGAAGCCAGTCGTCGCCAGAAAAGCCGTCCCGACCGAGAGTACTAGCGTTGCTAGCAAAAACAACTCGCGCGTACCACGCCGAGCGATCTTGCAAAGCAACCATGGGAAGAGGCGTCCACCCAGAACGATCATCAAGCTAAAAAAGACACCAGCACGCAGCAATGCCCATCCAATAGCGAACCACGGGTTGCTATCCGGGCTACCCACCGTCAACGCTGGCAACAGCACGATCATCAACACGGTACTGATATCCTGAACCAGCGACAACCCGATGGTCAACTGGGCATGCTGACTGCCCAGTTCCCCGCGATCCATCAGGAGCTTGAGCAACACGGTTGTTGATGAAATGGCAATAATGCAGCCAAAAAAGAGTTGCCATCCACGCGGCCATCCCAGGAGCACCCCCATCCCCATTCCCAGCAGAATCGTCAACACCACCTGGCCAAACCCACCTGTCACGGCGACGTGCTGCACACCGCGCAGTTGATCAATCGAAAACTCCACGCCAACGCCAAACATCAGGAGTACCACGCCGATTTCGGCCAGTAACTGGATATTCAGCAGATCGCCCGTCGGCCCGGGCGTGAAAGGACTGACAGCCACCCCGGCCATCATATAGCCAATAATGGTAGGCAGCCGTAGCTGACTGGCCACAACACCACCCAGAATAGCAGCCAGTAGCACGAGTGTTAGATCGCGGATGATCAGTGCTTCACCCATACCATAGCTCTCCTTTCGCACGGTTCAGGCACGTGAACATAAAATAGGCAGATGGTCTTCAGGTCGGGTGGTCAGGAAGGGGCACTGCCCCTATGCGCATCACGTTCAGGGCTACCCGCCTTTAACCCGTATAGAGCGGGGGCACAGGCGGCCCCCCCCACCGGGAGCGTACATTGCTGCGTATGAGGTCAGGAAGGACGGATCCCCTCCTGGAGTCTCTTCGATTCAGCTCACTGTCACGGCGAAGCCACCATAATGGGCTAACCCAGAGGTTGTCCGGGATCCTGTGGCCACCCGCGCCCCCCACCGGCGCGGGTATGACCTGAGTTGTGACTGCTGTCTTCGTACAGGTCATATCATATCCGTTCCGAACACGTGAACAACAAAAATACGTAACCGTTCAGGGGGACTTGCGCCTATCGCAGGAATACCTGAAGAGGCAGTGCCTATCCAGACCACCCCACCGGAACGGTTACACAAACACGGTCATCTTGTCTGTGGGTACTATGCCACACTCCCGACGTGATCGCAAGGCTGCCCATAGAAAATCGCGGAGCCGAACACCAAAACTGGTATGCTATAATGGAGTACACACATCCGTGGCTCTTAGCGGGAGGATCTATGTCTGGTCATTCAAAATGGCATTCAATTCGCCGTTCTAAAGGGGTGCTTGACCAGCGCCGGGGGAAGCTCTTTACCAAACTTGCGCGTGATATTACGGTAGCAGTGCGGGAGGGCGGCAGTGGTGATCCGGATCTGAATTTTCGGCTGCGTCTGGCCGTGGAGAAAGCCAGGCAGGCGAATATGCCGTCCGACAGTATTCAGCGTGCGATTGATCGCGGCCTGGGCAAGTCCAATGAAACGAATATTGAAGAAATCTATTATGAAGGCTATGCCGCTGGTGGAGTTGCGCTCTTGATTGAAGCCGCCACGGATAACCGGAATCGTACCAATGCTGATGTACGTTCCACCCTCACTAAAAGTGGCGCCAGTCCAGGTGAGCCGGGTTCAGTGGCATGGATGTTTGAGCAAAAAGGGTTGATAACCATTGATCTCACCGGCACCGGGCTTGATCCTGATGAGGTGATGCTACAGGCAATTGACGCAGGTGCTGAGGATGTGGAAGTCAGTGACACCATTCTGGAAGTCTATACCGAGTGGACGCAACTGAATGAGGTGCGTTCATCATTGTCCGATCTAAATTTACCGATTGTCGGCATTGAGAAGGTCATGAAGCCGAAGACATTGGTTCAGCCTGACCCGAAGGACGCTTTGCAGACGATGCGGCTGATGGAAAAGTTAGAGGATCTGGACGATGTGCAGAAGGTCTATAGTAATCTGGATATTAACGACGAACTGGTAAGCCAGTTTGAGGCCGAATGAACCTGGTGCCCTATGCGGACGATTGGGATTGATCCCGGCACAGCCAGTATGGGGTGGGGCGTGATTGATGAACGCGCCGGGGCATTGCAAGTTGTGGCGCATGGCGTTCTCTCCACCCCGGCCACAGCAGAACCCGCGCAACGTCTGTTGCTCCTGCACCAGGGGTTAGTGACTCTGTTGCAGACCTATCATCCCGCTGCCGCGGCAATCGAGGAACTCTTCTTTGCGCGTAATGTCACCACAGCGCTGGCCGTCGGTCAGGCGCGCGGCGTGGCGTTGTTGACGCTGGCACAGCACGGGGTGGCGATCTACGAGTATAAGCCCCGCGAGGTCAAGCAAACGGTGGCGGGCTATGGCGCGGCTGATAAGCGCCAGATGCAGGACATGGTGCGCTTGACGTTGAATCTGGCTACGCGCCCCAAACCCGATGATGCGGCTGATGCGCTGGCGATTGCTATCTGCCACACTTACACCTCACCCATGCTGCGCCGCATCAGCGAGCAAGCGGGTGGGGAGTAAATGCCTCACGCCGCTCCACCGCCGCATTTCTCTTTTTAACGCAAAGACGCAGGGCCATTACAGGTTCTGTGAGGCGACGTGGCGCGCGGACGCGCGGAAACGGCGATCATCGCGCTCGTTGTTCGGCAAGGCGGGACAATGCATGCCAATGTCAGCGTTGCTCGTATTGCTCTGCATTGCTCTGCATTGCTCCGCACCAACCATCATGGCGATCATGGTGTTCGTTGTGGGGCAACGATGCATGCCATGATCGTCGGGGCACCTCTTGTGGGTGCCCGCAAGGCGGGACAATGCATGCCAATGTAAACATTGCCTGGCATTGCCCCACATTGCCCGCATTGCTTTGCATCGCCCAGCATTGCTCGCATTGCTCCGCACCGACCATCGTGGCGCTCGTTGTGGGGCAATGCAGAGCAATGCCGGGCACCCACGAGGGGTGCCCCTACAAATGATGGCAATGATCGCCATGCACATCGGTGGGACATAGGGACGTTGCGGGCAATGATGGCCTTGCATGATGATGCAGGACAATGATAGTGATGATCGCTATGCCAGGCATGGTACAGCGACCCTTGTGGTCGCCCGCCATGATCGGCGGCGCGGGCGACGCAGGGCGTATGATCATCACCACCCTCCCCGCCCTCAACAAACTCAACGGCGCACGAGGGGCAGGTAGACCCCAAAGCTCCGCTGCTGCTCACTGACGATGGGCGCTCCGGCGCTGATCGTATAGATCCCGCCCTGCGCGTTGGCGTCCTGGTGGCGCACCTCAGCGTAGAGCAGATCGCCTGCCTGTACGTCTACTTCCGCCCACAGATAACCTGTGCCCGACCAGGTGACGCTGGCCCGTTCGGTGGTGCCGTTGGCGGCGAGGATGCGCAGACGCGGGTGCATGCCGAAGGCCAGGCCGCTGACGCGCACCACGAGACGCCCCGTCTGCTCGGCACTGATGCGGAAGAAGTCACGGTCGCCGGGGCGGTCAATCTTGCCGACCATGTTTTCATTTGTGCTGTCCAAAGCGGTCGCCGTCTGCGGCGTATCACCGTGATCATCGGCTTGCGTGCCGGTGACGATGATCTCCAGTTCGGCCACCACCGCAAAATCTTCGTGAACAGGCTCCGGTGGTGGGATTTGCCCCTCGTAGCCCGGCAAGGGTGGGGCACCCGCGCCGCTGTCGAAGATTTCCACAGCGGTGCCCTGGGGATTGCTAAAGCGCACGCGCAACGTGTGAACGCCATCCTGCGTATAGTTGACCAGGGCTGAGTAGAGGCCATCGTTGGCTTCGGGATCGGGGGCGATTCCGTCGTCGCGCAGGGTGAAGGACGTGCTGGAACCATCGGGCGCAATCAGTTCCCCCTCGGCGACCGCGCCTGCAATTGGCCGCGTGCGCTGGAGCAGCGTCACCACCCGAATGGGGTTGGGATAGCGCACGATGCCGCCATCGAGGACGTTGAGGCTGGCAACAAAGTCATCGCTGGCGTTGAGCAAACTGGCGCTACCGGGTGCCCACACAATACTCAACGCACTCCGTGCCGTATGGCCGCTCACGAGATCAATCCGAGGGGCCTGACCCGCTGCCGGGGCCACATCGCTGAGCGCCGGGAAGTACGGGCGGCGCGGGTAGTTGTACAACACCCCATCACGGGGGTCAAGCTCCGGCTGACGTACCAGCGTCTCCCAGCCACTGGCACGATAGATGCGGTGTTGGGCGGTATTGCGCGTATTGTTTAGCGCCGTCGAGAAGTTGAGCCAGACGAAGTTGCCGCCCCGTGCTTTCCACTGGCTATGCATGATCGAGGGTTCCACCGGCGTATCACTGATGCAGGGCCAGCCTGGGCGCATGGGATTGCACGTGTCACTCCCACGATACTCATCATAGAGCGCATAGAGGTAGTGACCCCACTCGTGCGCGAGCATGTAGCCACCGCTTGCATGATCCTGGAGGAAGTTGACGCCACTGAAGCTATCGCACATCTCGATGCGCAACCCTTCCAACCCATAGCCCGCGATATGGGCATTGGGATGACACCTCGCGATCCACTGCACATCCGCCCGCCCCTTGCGCCCATCATTGGGGTAGATCGTCACCGTGCGGAGCTTGTGGACACCGTTGGACATCTCAAAGACGCCGTCGGCAAAGTGACGCATCATCTCCTCGTAGGGCGTTCGTTGCGCTCCCACAGGATTGTTGTAGAGCGAGACGGTGATATCAAAGGCTTCGCTTGCGGTCATCCGGGTGGCTACAAAATCCTGCCCGCTCACCGATGCCGCAACATTCACGCTGCGGCTGGAAGGGCTGAAGCTGTAGCCACTCAGGGATGCGGTGAGCCGATAGTTGCCGGCTGGCAACCCGGTGATGCGGTAGGCCCCCGTCGTATCCGTTGTGGCACCCCGCGTCCCCGTCGAAACCGTTACCCCCGCGAGGCCCGTGCCGTTGCTGGTGGTGATGCGCCCGCTGACACTGTAAGTCGTGGCTTGCTCGGCAGTCGCGGTAAAGTCCTGGCCGCTGACATTCGCGCTGACAGTGACGCTGCGGGTGGCCGGGGTGAAGGTGTAGCCGATCAACGCCGGGGTGAGCGTGTAGCTCCCGGCTGGCACACTGGTGAGCGTGTAATTCCCGGTCGCGTCGGTCGTCGCGGTGCGCGTGCCGTCGGAGACTGTCACGCCCGCGAGGGCGGTGCCGTTGTGTGTTACCTGTCCACTGACGCTGTAAGTTGGGATCTGCTGCCCCGTCGCAGTGAAGTTCTGGCCGCTGACATTCGCGCTGACCGTGACGCTACGGGTGGCCGGGATGAAGGTGTAGCCGCTCAACGCCGGAGTGAGCGTGTAGCTCCCGGCTGGCACGCCACTCAGCGTGTAGTTGCCGGTCGCGTCGGTCGTCGCGGTGCGCGTGCCGTCGGAGACCGTAACATTAGCGATACCCATGCCGTTACTAGTTCTGACTTGGCCAGTGATAGTATAGGTTATGTCATCGGCAACTGCCAGCGAAAATAAGTCGGGATTGCTGTATTCGGTCACGCTCCCGGTGTCCAGGTCAATCCCAATTATGTATGACTCCCCGTCCCGTGAACGACTTGCGTAGAACGTGTTTGTCTGTGGATCAAGATCGTACACCCCTTGTGCAAAGCCCATGGACTGGTTACCTACCACACCGAGGACGGTCTGCTCGCCAGTCGTGAGGTTCAGTCGCATGAAGGAGTTGATACAGCCCGTAGATGTGCCTATACAATTCTGGATGCCATAGATTAAGACTCGTGGTTGTTGTCTGAGGTGTGGCAACATGGTTTCAGATGCATCTGGTTGCGCTTCTCCTTGAACATGTATTGCACCAACCAATGGTGCAACCAGCAGCGTGACCAGCAAGAGGGCTATGATGTCTGTCAGGATGCGGAGTGTAGGTGTGTGTTTCATGGGGTGTTCCTTTCAGTTCAGTTTCTAGGATGGTGATGGTTGCTAGTCTCGTTCGTGCGGGTCATAAATCGATCCTCCTGGTACATGTGAGAAACAGCAGCATGTGTGTCCTACATTCCTGGCAATAATACCGGGTACCTCACTAAACCGGGCCAAAGAGCAGTCGAAAACCTGGTTCTCCTCGAAGAACCTGACGATAGAAACAAAACATAACCTCCAGCGCGAGTTCTGCCGGTGATTCTGATGCAGAACCCGTTCTCCTGAGAACTATCTATGGTGTTTAACACACCGTATTGTATGAGTGTATCTTATACTATCTTACCATGATGTATTTACTTTTACTAGAGGGTATTTAGGATTGAGAAAATAGTACTATGCATGATCAGTACCAATGCCGCCATGTAGATATTCTTACGTTCTTACGTGTGAAACCTGGTGCGTTGCAGTGTGTGAGTAATGGCGCGTTCCGAAGGGCTAGAATGGTATGGGCACTGCACTACAACCGGGGCATACCATGATCAAAAGGAGTGAGCCATCAGTCCTGGCTGGATATAGTACCAGCAGCTTGCAGCAGCGTATTGGCATGCCCGAAATGACCAGTACTTTCGTCCTGGGTTTTGGTAGTACCTGGGGAGAAGTGGCGTGAGTCACGAGGCGCGTATGGTGAACCACGAAGAACACGAAGCAGGGCCGGGGCGGAGGCTTTTTCTTTAAGGCCAGGGCGCAGAGACGCATTTGGAGTGCGGCAGCCATGCTGCCGCCGTCAGTCGTGAAGCGCGAGGTGTGAGGCGTGCGGCGCGAGGCGTGAATCAAGGGAGTACGATGGGCGCGTTCCTCTTCGTATTCTTGATACCCTTCATGGTGCCATAGTCCAGATGATTGGAGTCCCGGCTTCAGCCTGGGTCTAGCTCCATGCAGGCTGAAGCCGGGACTCCAGGTTTACCATTGCATAAGCTTGCTATACCCAATAGTTTCTAATCTGGCATGCGAATTGCAAGCCCCGGAATGCGCCCAAAGTCCGTATCGTTGGTTGCCAGATAGGTAATATGCTCTCGCTGCATTGCTGCCACTATCAGCGAATCATTCGTCAGTAAGCCATAGGTTTCACGATAGCGCCGACTGGCGTGCAGATCGCGATAGGTTAGCGGCAGAATAGTGATCCGCGCCTGCTTTAAGTCACGGAGAACCGTTTTATAACGTGTCAGCTGTTGAACAACCTGCGGATGATGCTTAAGGTGCATAACGGCATCTGATGCCTGTGCGAATGTACCCTGGGCCAGCAATTCCATGACCATCACCCGATGAATAATTTCAGCAACTGTGTTAACAACCAGGTACAGCATGACAGCTTGTAATGCCCCACGTTCAAGCAGGCGTGTACATGCCGTATGAAACTGGGATTGCGGCGACAAAGCATAGACAACGATGTTGGTGTCAAGGACAACACTGGCTTGATCAGGGATTGTGCGGAGTGGTTTAGCCATGGTTCGTATCAAGCCAGCAGATATTCTCAAGCGTCAGCATGGGATCGTTGATCATCTGGTCAAAATGGGGAATAGTGACATCGGCAAAGAGTCGGGTTAGCCGTTGCACGGCCGCCAGTGCCTGCGCCGTGGTGGGCGGCTCGTCCGTGAATGATAACTCGCTTGCCGGCTCGTCTGTCAGCCCCAGCCACTCGTGGGCCAACTGCGACAGGACGGCTTCGGGTGTTGTTTGCAAGCGTTGCGCTCGCTCCTGCAAGCGCTGATAAATATCTTCTGGTAAGCGGATCGTATGCTCGGCCACGATTTCCCTCCAGTGTGCTATTCGTTGTGTCGGGTGTAGGAATAGTATACCATACGACCAGGGCGCAGAGACGCATTTGGAGTGCGGCAGCCATGCTGCCGCCGTCAGGCACGGCGGAAATCCCTCCGCCCCTCCGCGCCTTTGCGTTAAAAATGGGAGCTATGCAGGTGCGCGGCGTGGCACCCCGACCACACCGCACACCCGCTGGTTGCTACCGTCCCTGCTCGGCCTTGATGCGCGCAATCTGGCCTTGCAGCGCGAGGTATGCCGGGCGCGGACTCCAGTCGCCATCCAGGATGCCAAACGAGGCTTGCTCGTGCAACGGTTGCGGCGGATCCTGTTCATTCCACAGTACCGCAAAGTTCAGGTTCCAGAGAAATGTATTCCCCACCCACGGGTACTGCTCATAAATACGGTCAATCGCCCCGGTAATATATTCGGCCTGCTGCTCGAACGAAACCTGGTTACCAAACTCATACCCTGGCGTTTCATTCTCCGTGGCCCAGCCAAACTCCGTAATCCAGATCTGATGATGCCCTAGATTATACTCCTCCATCACTGCCCGCACATTCTCAATATGCCGGAAGTAGAACGTGGAGTGATCCGTCCAGCCATCGGCGTTGCTCGGATTATCGGGCCAGAGCGTATCTGGCGGGTTGGCCGAGCCGCCCGGATGCACCGCCTGTGCATCAAACTTGCCATCAATAATCCCATCGCGGTACGAATACATAGCGTGGAAATAATCCAGATCGGAGATGGCAATATCCGGATCGGTGACACCAGTGGAAGAAGGCGCACCAGCCAGCACAAACGCTGTCGGTGTAATCGCCTTAATGCGGTCATAGCACTCGATCAGCAACTCCACATAGCGCCCGACATCCTCAAACTCAATCCGCCCACCAGTCTCATGGGCCAGATTTTGCTCGTTCCAGATCTCATAGGCCCCGATCCGGTTACCATAGCGCAGTGCCATTTGCTCGACAAAGTTGCCCAGAGTTGTCGGATCTTCGGGCAATCCATCACCGCCATCAGCCGTATAGAATGACGGCGAGCGCACGATGCTAATCAACAACTTCAACCCATAGCGATTGGTCGCTTCAACAATATAGTCCAGTTCATCCCAGGCATACATCCCTGGCTCCGGGCCTTCGGTATCTTTCCAGTGGATCTGCTGGCGAATCCAGTCGAAGCCCGCATTCTGGGCGAGCTGTAAGACCCGCTCGGCATCAGTATAATAGAGATGCGCCACCACACCAAACTCAAGATAGGGCGTCTCAAGGGGGAACGTCACATCACCGGTATCATTGGGCACCACGGTCACGGTTGGTGGTTCTGGTTCATCGGTGTCATCTGGAGTAACAACAACGGCGGTCGGAACAGTCGCTGATTGATCCGTTACCTCTGGCTCACCGCCACAGGCCAGCAGGAGCGGAACAAGCAAAACCAGCATCATCAGTGTACAAACAACACTCCTTCGCCAGCACATTGATCGCATAAAAAACTCCTGTGAAGATTGCAATAAATTACAGAATGTACACGGTTATTTAAACACAACGTTTTTTACCTGCGGCAGACCGGAAGAGACCCTCTTTCACCACATTGTGTATTATGACGAAAATGCGGCAAAAAAAGGTGAATGGCTATATTTTCATATCAGAGCGTACAACCAGCCAGATAAAAGATGATCTCCCCGGTGTCCAGGTTGAATCCTGGAAGGAGCAAGACCAGGCTTCAGCCTACTACGGTTCTTTATTACTGATCTACACGAAGTACGCGGTCTCAAGATCAGATCACCTTTTCGCCTGCAACGAAAAGGTAGAACCAGAGAGATTCGCTTCCCCGCTGCCGCCGGCAAAAAAGGGTTGGTTCAAGCGACCATGTACCTCCTGCGATCCAGGATTGGTATATATGAACGGGGAGCATCGTGTGTGCCCCCCGATCTTCGTCACGTCCGCATGACCGTATATCACATACTGGTGCGGTCGTTGTGGAACAGCGTGGACTAATCTTTGGGCATCGCCTGAATAGCATGATACGCCGGACGCGGACTCCAGTCGCCATTGAGGACACCGAACGAAGCCTGTTCGTGGAGTTCATTGCCCATGGCCCGCCAGGGAACCGCAAAGTTCAATTGCCACAGGAACATCGCCCCCATCCAGGGCGCATACTCGCGGCGGCCCTTCTGGAAAGCACGCACAATCCACTCGGCCTGGGTATCGAAGTCAATACTATTGCCATACTCATAGCCTGGCGTGTTGTTGGCTGTTGCCCAGCCAAACTCCGTCATCCAGATCTGGCGGTCACCCATACCGTTTTGCACCATCATGTCCCGAATATCCTCAACACGTCGGAAGTAGAACTCACGACTGTTACGCCAGTTCGGGCCTGGCCCCGGGTTTTCAGGATACATAGTATCGGGTGGGTTGTACTGCCCGCCTGGATGGACACCAATTGCGTCCACATGGGCACGGAAGCGAGGATTGGTAAACATCTGGCGCGCAAACTCCCGATCGCTGATCGCAATATCGGGCCGATTAGTCTCCGTTGATGTCGGCGCACCGCTGACCACAATCGCATAGGGATCGTTGGCCTTAATTGCAATTGAAGCCTCTGCCAGCAAATCGACATAGTACGATGCATCCACCACCCGACCACCAACCCCACCATCAATGCTACAGTCGCCACCATTTTCGCAGGCGCGATTCTGCTCGTTCCAGATCTGATAGGCCTGCACGCGGCCGCGGTAGCGGGCAGCCATCTCGCCCATAAAGGTGGCAAAGGTACTAAAGTGTTCTCGTGCTGGTAGGCCATGGGATCCATTCGGCGTCGCCCACGAGGGCGAACGTACGATACTGATCAGCAGGTTGACCCCGGCATTGTGGGCATCATTCACAATATTATCCAATTCGGCCCAATAGATCCGCCCGGAGCGATCATGATGATCCGACCAGGCAATCTGCTGACGAATCCAGTAAATACCAGCATTCTTCGAGAGAGTCAGAACACGGTTGCGATCCTGCCATCCGCTGCCTTGTCCAAACAGATGGGCATTAAAGCCATAGATGAACGGGCGGGGCAATGCCTGATCCGGGCCACGGGGCCTGAAGGCATTGTTGCTACTATGCATAGCTGTGCGATACTCATTGCCCAGCAAGCCGAGCAGAATCTGATAGTTCGGGTCAGCAATTTCAGGATGCCACTCCATACGCTGGCGCTCAAAATACTGTACCCAGTAAGTCTCGCCCGTAGCCTGGTTGACCTCTTGAAATTGCTCGGAGAGTGGCCGCCCAAAGGTTTCCAGGCCACCATTGTTTAACCAGAAAGTACGGAAGGGCGCGGGCGAGTTGCGCAACGTGTGCTGTGTCACCTCGTCCCAGGTACCATCGCCGGGATCGGCAACCGGTCGAAATGGCTCTTCATGCTCACGCCCCTGAACCATCCGCGTACCCATCAAGCGGCCCAGGATATAAAAGCGATTATCCTGCTGACCGAAATTTTCGGGATGCTCCTCCAGAACTGCTCGTTCAAAATATTGAACCCGGTAGAACTTACCCGGTTCGGTAAAGCTCTCCTCGATAAACGGCTCAGAAATGGGATAGCCCAGGGTAAACAACGAGTTGGGCGTATTTTTCCACTTCTCCAGAAAGTGATTCACTGCCGAATGTCCAGTCTCAGCAAAATAACGGGCCTGGTAGGGGGGAAAAGTGTCTGGAACATTATGATGTTGCGCACTTCCAGGAGCGGCAGGCCATGCCAGCATTGTAGTAATCATAGCAAGCAGCAGAAATGCGACTAACGCGCGTCTCAACATAGTCGTGTTCTCCTTTGTACATTAATACATCTTCGATAAAATCAACCGATCGAACCTACAGTATGGGGTTATGTGCTTCTCTAGCATAGAGTATAGCAGCACTAGGTGATAGCTAGCTGAGGGCAGTCTGAACCACGGATTACCATTCAATGACGGGGAAAGATAGTGTAGATTACCGAAGGAAGCAATAGACACGAGCATTATTCTATCGCGCTACTTTGTTTATATAACAAGGGTTACGCGGTGGCTTGAACCAGACGTCTTTTTAACCCTGGCTGGGCAGATTTGTTTTCACTCCCACTACTCGCTTTCGGCAACCATTAGGAGTGAAAAAGGCGTTTCTTCCACACTGCTACCGGTAATCCTGGTCAGCAGACGTACACCGCGTATGTCATGTTATATAAGTGCTACAATGCTGTTGCCACAAGCTGTAACGCAAGTGCTACAGCTTCAGATGGTGTTGTGGCAGGAAGCACATGCGGATGACCATTGCTGTCATTGCCCAATGACCATGTGTTGAGTCCAATCACCGGTCGCCCACATTTGCGGGCCAGAGCAATTTCAGACAGGGTGCCATACTCACCGCTGATGGCGATCACTGCATCAGCCGTTTGCACTATTAACACATTGCGCGCATGCCCTATGCCAGTCAAAATAGGAACACGCACAAAGGGATTCGCCAGGCTACGATCGGTACCCGGCAGAATACCGATGGTTAGACCACCGCAGGCAACCGCACCCTGGCAAGCAGCTTCCATTACGCCCCCCAGCCCACCACATACCAGAACGGCATTCGCTCTGGCAATATGGCACCCAACTTCTTCTGCCAGTGCAGCCGTCTGCGGATCACACATACCAGCACCGCACACCGCAATCACTGGTTCTCGCTGTATTTGTGGCAGTTGGGGCATCGAGATTGCTGTTTGAAGGACTTGTCCGTTTGAGGGATTTGTCCGTTGGTTACTTTCTTTGTCTCTAAACGAAAGGCATACATATATCATTTTCTGGCAGCGCCTATTATAGCGCAGGTAGTTGGAGCGTCAAGCGTCAGGCTGATCATCTAGCAATCCTACATTCATTCGTTGAGGGCGCGGTGCCAGTGGTATCTTGCCCGGCACTGGCACAACACAGATTGCCTCATTCAGCACAGTGCGCGTACAGTTCACTACGACTGTCACGGGATAGTCGCCAGGCCCGGTGCGGCGATCGAGTCGTGGTATCCAGGCAAGAGCGAGTGTTAGCTGGAATAGTACTCCAACGAGCCTGCATCGCGGCAGGGGTGCGGGAGGGATACGGCCCCGCACCCGTTCCCGGTAATTTCAGAGGAACGAAGCCGCACTGTGCCTCCCTACCAGGGGATGTCTCGTTGTAGGAATAGAAACTGAGAGCAGAAGAGAATACTGACAGGAGCAAGAAAGATGGGGCGGAATATAGTGATGCTTCCTGGTACAATGTTTGTGGAGAATACCGGCAACTGATTGGAACGTGGAGCGGGAGACGGGACTCGAACCCGCAACCACCTGCTTGGGAAGCAGGTGCGCTACCATTGCGCCACTCCCGCACTACCACGAGTATAGCATTTGTCGCCTATACTGTCAATAGGAATACAGAGATGCAGGTAGTTGCAGCACCGCTGCACATAGGGAAAACCGAACAGTAGCTCTCCTACACGACGATGTTTCTACCGTCAGGGGAAGACCCGGAGCCATATCAGAAAACGGCTGCCGACACAGCACGAGCAACCGTTTCCCTAACCCGTGGCAATCAGTAGTACATAACTTTTTGCCGCATCAGTCTAGAGAGACCTGTAATCCGCCGACCATACCGGCCACAATGTTTCAGAGCAGTGAGCGCACTGCCAATGCCACCGATAATACCATAGACGATAATGCCGAATAGATAGGCAACAATACCGAAACCAGCCATTGCCCCAAAAAAACCTGCGCCCTCTCGGCCACCCGCACCCATACCGATCATTCCACCCACCAGAAGTTGCAGCAGCAAGATCAGGCCACCGATCACCG
>DAOTWD010000044.1:0-47622 GCA_034435975.1 Chloroflexaceae bacterium
GGCGCGGGGCGACCACCTGGCGCGAGTAGCGGCAACAGCAGCAGCAAGGCTATCAGTACCCACAGCACATACCCTCGAAACAAACGTACCCTATTTAACCTGGGTAATGAACAGTGTGGATCAGCCATTGTTATTCCTCCTCAAATATGACAACGTGCCTGTAAATATACCTCTCACACGCAATAATACCGACAGTTCGTGTACTACTTTACCATGGACAGAACTATTTGAATAGATAGTAAATTGAATTGAGAAAAAAGTACCAGGTCATAATAGTACCCTGACCCTTGTGCGAGGGAAGCGCGGTGGATGCGGCACGGATCGGCGGTAGCGGTACACGCTCGTTCTCGCCGGTTAGAAACCGGTAAACCGGGATTTTGCCATAGCACCTGGCGGGATGTGTACTACGCTAAAAAGCATAGCCCGATGGTCATGGGCAACGATAGGATCGGCACCACACGATCGGCCCTGTGCAGGATGGGCAAGATGGATATTTTGTCATAATGCAGGTGAGGCGTGCGGTGGGTGACACGTTGTATCTCCTATCAAGGAAGCGGTAGACCAGACAGGTGCCATTGCACGAACACATTGGCACCTGACCACTGCACATCTGCTGTTTGAACGCAAAGACGCAACGGGGCAATGGCGCAAAGAGATGATGGCTGGTCTATCGTCGCAGGTGTAACGTGGTACGGACACCTGTTTCACTCCTCAATCATCCGCCGATAGCACACGGCAGCCGCAATGCGGTTGCGGGCGTTGAGTTTCTGGCACACCCGACGCACATAGTGGCGCACGGTAGTGTACTCGAGTTTCATTTCCCTGGCTATCTCGTAATCGGTCAGTCCCCGGAGTATCAAGTTCAACACCTCACGATCGCGGTGACTGAGCGTGTCTAATCGACTGCGATCAATGCCTGCCGCTGTGCCTGATCGGTAGCGTCGATCATAGGTTACAGCCGCCGTCAGGCGATTGGTAGCCCGCAGTTTGCGGTAGATGTCACGTACCTGGCCGGCAATGGTGGTAGACGGCAGCTTCAGCAGCAGGGCGATCTGGGTATCGCTGTAGCCCTGCGCCACCAGTTGCATAATCTCGTGTTCCCTGCCTGTCAGTCGTTCTGGTTCTGATTGCATCGTAGCTCGCATCCTCTTGCTCCTCTTTCTCCATCTCTTACGCCCAGGAGGGCATAGGTGACAGGTGACAGGTGATAGCTTGTATAACCCATAACCTGTGACTTTACGTCGCCTGGCGTCTCATGCCTTACACCTCATGCCTCGTCGCCTCACGCTCGATAGGGAACAGGTGACAGGAAAGAGGGAAAAGTGAGCAACACCAACGAGCCTGATCACCTGTTCCCTGTCACCTGTTCCCTGTCACCTAAAGACGCCTCGTCGCACTGATAAACACACCTGACGCACGTTTTACAGACGGATTGGCACGAATCTGAAAAATTCCTCTCACTATATATGTACCGAAACGACCTGATTTGCGTTTATTGGCGATTGGGATGCAGCATTTTTAGCGCGATGCGCGGAAAGCGGAAAGCGCACAACAGAGGCGTGTTGAGGCGTGACGTATTTTGGAGTGAGAAGAATATGCAGAAAGCGGAAAGCGGAAAGCGCACAACAGGAGCGTGTTGAGGCATGACGTATTTTGGAGTGAGAAGAATACGCGGAAAGCGAGAAAGAGAGACGTGTTTTCCGCTTTGCGCTTTGCGCGTAGACCGCTTTGCGGCTTTGCGCCTTTGCGTTAAAAAAGAAGCCGTAGGGTAGCGCGAAAACACGGATGCCAGGAGGTGATATACAGCAATCAAGAGTCATGCAAACATCGCCGCCCATCGTCTGGCACAGATCGTCGCGGCAATCACAAAGGTCGCCCGCATTGAACGCTACGAATGCGCGTTGCGGAGCAATGCCCGGCAATGCGGGTCGTTGTGAGGCGATGCGGGCCAATACGGGCAATGCACAACATATGGATGCATCGCCATGCAATGCGGGCAATGCGCGGTAATGCGGGCAATACGGGCAATGCACAACATATGGATGCATCGCTATGCAATGCAGAACATCGTAGGGGTACCCCTTGTGGGTGCCCGCATTGCCCTGCATTGCCAGACAACAAGGCCATGATAGCTATGCAGGTCGTTGCGGAGCAATGCGAAATAATACGGAAGCATTGCGGGTTGTTGCAGAGCAATGCCGGGCAATGTGGGTATTTCGAGGAGCGTGGTGCGTCGATGGAGGCGCGGGTAGTAACGGTCTTACTTTGAATCGCTGATCCGCTGAACCGGTTGGTCACTGAACGTTACGCATGGCCGACTGAATCGCTGAATCGCAGGGACGAGGGATTACTGCAAAATGGCGCTGCGCCTGTACGCCGGTAGATTGACATGTTCACACGTTCATCTATTGACACGGCGGGGTGCTGGCTTGGGTAAACATATCAACGGGTGAACGTGCGAGTATGCGAGCATACAAACGTGCGAACGTGCCAACGTCCTAACGTTGCAACGTTGCCGGCAGCAGTTCACGAATATCGACACTGATGATCTCCGGGGGCGTGCCGAAGGGATAAATGACATTCAAGTGGCCCTCGGTATCGATCAGGTACGTTGACGCAGTGTGATCAATCAGGTATGCGGCGCTCGTACCGGAGACCTTGCGCCGCTCGTAGAAGAGGCCATAATCATTACCGATACGCCGTAGAGTCTGCATATCGCCCTGCAACCCGATAAAACTGGAGTCGAAGGACAGCATATACTGCGCCAGCACCTCAGGCGTGTCGCGTTCACCATCAACACTGATAAATACAAACGCTACATTCTGCGCCGCATCGCCCAGATCACGCTTCACATGCACAAAATCAGCCAGTGTCGCCGGGCACACATCCGGGCAGAAGGTGTAGCCAAAATACAGCAACACCACCCGCCCATGCAGATCGCTCAAACTCAACGATGTGTGGCTATGTGTCGTCAGCGTAAAGTCGGTCAATGGGTGCGGCGGATCGAGATGCTGACCGGTCGGGACATCGGTATCTGTTTCGCGTGCGGTATGTGTTTCTGCTGCTGCACCACCACAACCAGACAAGACTACGCCGGTCAACAGGATCAGCATCAACACCTGCCCGACATTGTGCCAGATGTTCCTGATGATCATCCATCACTCCTTATTCCAACGTCAACATATACGCCACCAGGTCATGAATTTGCTGCTCGGTGAGTAACATCCCGTATGTGCGAACCATAATTCCGGGTTGATACCCCTCCAGCACATAGTCATTCGGATCGACAATCGCAAGGCGCAGATATTCTTCCGCCGACTGGCCCGGCACACGTGTCCCGGCAACGGTTGCAATGCCATATAAACTGGGGCCAATCACCGGCACCGCATCGGCCTGCACAACATGACAGCTCTGACAGTTGGGCGCACCGGGCACGATCTGCTGCGTGCGGTTGAACAACTCCTCACCCGCCACGGGGTCGCCGACCTGCCCGGCTCTCGCCACTGCTGATGAATCGGCCGGCGGTGCATTTGTGGCCGGCAGAGGAGTTGTCCCACCCCCACAGGCACCCGGCAAAACGCACACCGCTACGACCAGTATGGTGTGCCATAGATACATCTGGTTCCGGTTTAATCGCATCTCGTCATCCTATGCACACGAGTTCTGTGGTGACGTGTAGCTCAGGCCCTGTGTGCCTGCGGCGGTCTGGAAAAAACGCTCTTCATAGTGAGCCGTCAACAGGCAGTGGTCGGAGGTCAATGTATAGTTATGGCTGGCGCACGGGTGCCTGTACTTCAATCGCGCCCGCTTTTTCCAGTATGAGCGTCAGATTCACCAGGTCACCTTCTTTTAAACTCTGCTTCAAATCGATCAACATCACATGCAACCCGCCGGGTCGTAATTCTACCTGACCATTGGCCGGAATATCGATCTGTTCAACCGGGCGCATCTTCATGACATTATCTTCCATCTCCACCGTATGCAGTTCAACCACCTGCGCCACATCGGTGGTCGCGCTGAGTACCCGATCGGCTGTATCACCACTATTCACCAGCGTCATATAGGCCGCGCTATTGCGTCCCCCGGCATATCCACTATGTCCACTGTGATCCATACTCTCATCGCCTTCCATGCCATGCTGCATGGCATGATCCTGTTCACCCATCGCATCCTCGGCCACGACTGCCGGGCGCACCCAGGGATCACGCACCTCAATCGCCACACCCGGAGTAGTCATGGTGGTTGTGGTACCAGCACACGCCGTCAGCGTAAGCAGCAACACGCCGATCAGACTATAGAACACCATTTTTTGGGATTGCATATATCCTCCGTATCGCGGTATACCCATTATATCCGGCACCTTCGAGCGCGTTCGGTGTTGAACACAGGCGTGGCGGAGGACAATCCGGGTGATCACAATGTTGAGGAGCCAGGAGACAGGCCCATCGAAACCAGTGCAACCACGTCAATGTCAGCACCGCGCTTACGAGTATGGGCAGTACCGTCATTTCATATGTTGCCCGGAGCACGTCGGGGGCCGGCGGAGCGGGCATATCGGTGGCAGTGCCGGAGTCGAGGTGGCACACAAAGAGGGACTGATCTGCAATCGGGGTGGCGGGCAGTGTCGGCATATACAGGTGGCAGTGCAAAATACAGGCCACCATCGGCAATGCCAGTCCAGATACCACCAGTAACGCCAGCGGGTATGCCAGACGGTGATGCGTAGCGGTTTTGAACCAGGGCAAATGCCAGCCCGATGATACGGTTGCCGCACCATACCACATCATGATGATACTTTCTCTGTGAACGCGAGCACAATCCTGGATTCATTCTACTACAACCTGCACTGATATACAACTCCGGGCATCAGCCTCTCAGGAGCGGTCTGACAGAGCCTCTGGCGCACGGACGCCGTGCTGCCGTTGTGGGGGATGGATACTATGCAGCCGCCTGTTCACCGTACCGTGGTGCGGGGCGGAGGTGCGGGGCGAGGTTCGACAGGCTTTTCCGACCGCGTCGCGCAGTGGCAGTTGTGGTGCTGCGTGAGTGGTATGGCATCTGCAGCAACTATCTCAATGAAGATATGTTATACTATGAAACTATGATGTTCTGGCTCATATGATCCAAAATTTGAATGTGTCTGCATCCATGCAGCAAATGACACTCTCTAGCGGGCCGCTCTATTATCGTCAATCAGGCACAGGGCCACCATTACTTCTGATTCATGGATGGGGCGGGTCGTCCCGCAACTGGCAATCTACGCTTGACTTGCTGGCCGATGTGCGCCGCATCTATGCGCCCGATCTGCCCGGCTATGGAGAAACGCCGCCGCTGGCCGATCCTCCCGACGTCGAACACCTGGCGATGTTGTTGATCGAATGTGCCGATACGCTGGAGCTAGAGACGTTTGATCTGGTGGGGCATGCCTTCGGGGCCGGCCTGGCCGCCTATATTGCCGCCTACTGGCCAGAGCGTGTGCGCCGCCTGGTGCTCACCTGTTTTAGCACTTTTCGCACCGAACTCGAACGGCGCATGGTCGAGCAAGCCCATCGGCAGGTGGGGATGTGGATGGCATTATGGCAACCGTGGATGGTGCTGTGGGAACCGTGGATGGCCCTCTGGCAACCGTGGATGGCGCGTATGGGCGGAATGAAACCGGTTTATCGTGCTATGGCCTCGCATTTCTTCTACCAGGTGCCAGCCGATGAGACCATGCTGCGCGAGGGAGTGGCCGACTTTCTACGCATGGATCAGCGCACGGCTCTCGAAGGTGCGCTGAGTTCGGGGAGTCTGCCCATTACCGACGCTCTGTCCCGCGTGACTACCCCGACCTTGCTGATTGGTGCCCGGCAAGATAAGATCATTTTGCCCTCCAGTGTCGCAGTCGTGGCCCACCTGATGCCCAATTGTCAGCTTGTCTGGATTGACCAGTGCGGCCACCTGCCTATGATTGAAAAAGCCGACGAGTATCATCGCCTGGTGCGTGATTTTTTGCTGGCGGAAGCGTGAGGAATCTGCCGCGATGGATATAAAAACCGCCGATCTGTGTGATCAGTTTGGGGCCGCTGTTTCGATTGCTGACCCTATATTCATCGGCTACGGTGGTCGGGCCGCGTTTGGCCGCCCGCTGGTCACCCTGAAAGTCTATGAGGATAACACGCTGGTACGCGAAGCGCTGTCTACCAGCGGGCAGGGGCAGGTGCTGGTGATTGATGGTGGTGGTTCGCTGCGCTGTGCCCTCGTCGGCGATCGCCTGGCCCAACTGGCCTATGACAATGCATGGGCCGGGATGATCGTCTATGGCTGTATTCGAGATGCCCGGTCGATCGCGACGATCGATATTGGCGTGCGAGCGCTCAACACACATCCGCGCAAGAGTGTCAGGCGTGGTGCAGGCCAGCGCCAGATCCCGCTCACGTTTGCGGGTATCACCTTTTTTCCTGGTCACTATGTGTATGCCGACGAAGACGGGATCATTGTCGCTGAACGTCCGTTAATCCAGTAGCATGCCATGCATGGATGCCCGACCCTGTGCGATACCTGAATCATCCTGGGCCTGCGCTGCTGCTCCTGGTGGCCATAACCGGCGTTGTGGTATCCCGGCACTGCCGGGAGGCGATGGCGCGCTTGCACGGATGCAAGGAAACACGGCATTGGAACTTTTGAGCGATCGGCTGTTGAGGCGCAAGTACCAGCGCGTGTTGCTGGTGGTTGGATGGCTGCTTCTCTGTAGCAGGGTGACCTATGTTGCCGACATCATCTTGCTGATCTTGCAGAGCGAGATGGTTTTTTCACATCTGTTCTACCTGCCCGTCGCCCTGGCGGGGTTCTGGTGGGGCATACGCGGAATCTGGATCGCCGTCCTGTTAGGAGGAGCCTGGGTTGTATCCTATTTTCTGGCGCGTCCTGATATTCCGCTCCAGGAGTATTTACCGCAACCGGTGATCTTTATCATCATCGGGGCCACGATAGGCTTGCTCCGTGAACAGACCCTCCGCTCTGAGCGTAATCTCCTCAACCGGGTGAAGGAACTGGATTGCCTCTTTGCTATCTCGACCCTGCGTGAGCAGACCGACCTGACCATCCCGACTTTGCTGCAACAGACGCTCGAACTCATCCCGCCTGCCTGGCAATATCCGGCCATTACCGGTGCGTGCATCACGATTGACCAGCAGGTCTACCAGACTGCGAACTTTGCCGCTACGCCATGGCAACAGGTTAGCCCGATCATCGTCCATGGAAAGCCTGCCGGTCAACTGACTGTCTGTTATCTTGCAGAACAACCGGCGGCGGAGGAAGGCCCGTTTTTGCGCGAAGAACGCCATCTGCTCAACGCCATTGCCGAACGTCTGGGCAAATTTATCGAACGTGAGCGAGCACTGGCTGCTCTGCGCCGCAGCGAGGCGACGAATCGCGCCCTCGTCAGCGCTATTCCCGATATTATCTGGCGCATTCGCGCCGATGGTACGCTGCTTGATCTCCGTGGTGCCCGCGATTTTGATCCGCAGCTTATCTCAGATACGTTTATTGGCAAGCATGTGCGTGAGGTTTTTCCAGATGATGTGGCCCGCCACGCCCTGGACTGTATTGCTCGGACGATGCATACAGGTGATACCCAGGTGTATGAGTATCAGTTGCTGGTTGATGGTACGGTGCATTCTCACGAAGCCCGGTTCGTTATCAGCGGCGAAGATGAGGTGCTGGCAATTATTCGCGATATTACCGAGCGTAAAACACGTGAGGCACTGTTGGAAGAAGAACGGTTGCGGATTGCCCGTGATCTCCACGATGGGCTGGCACAGAGCCTCTATTTTCTGGGACTGAAGCTCGATTATCTGCGCAAACAGGTGACACGTGACCCGGAAGGCGTCAGTAATGAACTGTTGACGCTGAAAGGTATCACCCAGGCCAGCATTCAGGAGGTACGGCGTACCATTTTTGCCTTGCGTCCGATCAACCTGGAGCGCCTGGGCTTTGAAACCGCCATCCGGCAGTATGCCCGCGAATTTGGGGAGTATATGGGTTTGTGTATAGACTTGAATATAGAAGGCGATCCGCACCACCTTTCACACGCGGTGGAGCTTGTCTTTTTTCGGCTGATCCAGGAAGGGCTGAATAATGTTGGGAAACATGCTCATGCCCATCACGTCTGGATCGACCTGTACATTATGGCCGGGAGAACCGGGCAGTTGCTTATTCGGGATGATGGGGTCGGGTTTGATCCCCATACACTGATGCCTACCGGTGGTAAAATCGGCCTGAACCAGATGCAGGAACGGGTAACCGCACTGGGAGGACTGTTTACTGTCGAGAGTACATCCACTACCGGTACCGTTCTACGGGCTGAAATCCCTCTCTGAGGAGGTCTTTGATGACTCGACCGATTCGTATTCTCATTGCTGACGATCACGCGGTGGTACGCCAGGGAATCAGCCAGATCTGTAATGCCGAGCCTGATATGCAGGTGGTGGGCCAGGCCGCTGATGGGCAGATCGCCTGTCAACTGGCCGCCCAGGTGCAACCGGATGTCGTCGTCATTGACATTAATATGCCTGTGCTTGATGGGGTGCAGGCCACGCGCCAGCTCCTGTCTGACGTGCCGACAACCGGGGTAATCATTCTGACCATGCACCGCCAGGATCAATACGTGTTTGAGGCGATCAAAGCCGGTGCCCGTGCCTATTTGCTGAAGGATGCCGATAGCGAGGAGTTGCTGCGCGCTATTCGGGCCGTTGCGCTCGGTGAGGCGGTGCTGAATCCCACCATTGCGCTGCGCATGATCGAGGAGTTCCGCCGTCAACAGTATGACCCGGTGGGTGCCGATGGTATTACTCAGCTTACCGAACGTGAACAGGATATTTTACGCCTGGTAGCGCAGGGCATGGACAACAACGAGATCGGTGAGCGCCTGGGATTGTCCGAGAAAACCGTCCGCAATCGTATGACCGTGATTTTCGAGAAGTTGCATGTCAATAACCGCGTGCAGGCGGCGTTGTATGCGCTGCGGCGTGGCCTGGCCCGCCTTGATGATCGTTCAGAAGCGGGTTGAAAAGGTATGTCCTGACCTGTGCTGCTTGAGAGAAGCATAGACATCCCTCGTGTCAGGGCCTGTCCGAAAAGAGAGCCGTGGAGAACATTGCTCGGTATATCTTTTCCCCATCGCTGTGCAGTGGGCTGCACGCAGGTTTCTGTCCATACCGCGATCGCCTGGCGGCCGCGCGTGATCCCCTTATCAGCCAGGCGCTTCGTGATGATGGCTCTCTTATCCCAGTTGCGCCGCCAGATCGGGCGCAATGCGGCTTATCTCCTCGCGCAGGCGCAATAACGCCAGGTCGCCGGCCTTGGCCTCCAGCATCAAGTCAAAGTCGGGCAACCCACGCGCCGCATAGAGCAGGTGCAGCAGATCCGTGACCGCGATGAAATCAGCATGCTGACCGGGGCGTGGCGGTAGCACACGCGCCGGCTGCCCGGCCGCAGGTACCACCAGATGGGCCTCACTACGGGGTGTACTCAGATGCACTTCGGGCCGTACGCCGACCGGCCAGGTGCCCAGCGCCAGCCCCAATGCCAGATCCAGCGGTAGCTGTTCGGGGTTGTCCAGCACCCAGTGCAGGTAGTCAAACACCACGGGCACACCGCAGCGCTGGTGCAGCCACAGGAGCGATCCCAGGCTAAAACCGCCTGGATCGTGTTCTACCGCCAGGCGCGCCCGTGCCCGTGGCGAAAGCGCTTGATAGCGTGTGGCAAAGCGTTCGAGCGCCGCTCGTGAGCGCCCCGCGCCACCGATATGCACCACCATGATCGCCTGGGGACATCGCTCTGCCGACAGCCCGGCCTCAAGATGTTCCAGGAGCAATGCCTGGACTTCGATTTCAGCCAGGCTGTACCCTGCCCGGGTGCGATCATCGCCACCGGGTGCCACCTCGTGCCGTAGGTGCAGCGTTAGGCGGGTGCCCTGCGCCACGACCTGGGCGGCGATAGCCGCCAGTTCCGCCGTACACTCCTCGATCTGCGCCAGCGCGTCGTCGGCAGCGCAGGGCATCAGCAACGGTGCCACCCGATAGTACCGCACCCCGATGCGCTGCAAGTAGAGCAACACATCGCGCAGGTAGACCAGGCTGACACTCAAATGGGCTGTACCGCCCCGCCGCCCATCATATGCCCGTAATGTCGGCTGGCCGAGAATGCGCACTGGAAAGCCAAGTCGGATCATGGATACACCTGTTCAAGCTGGTTACGATCACGACAACGAGATTTGTTGACCATAGAGAGCGCAGCGGGAAACCGGGCAGGGAGAAAGCATGGATATGGCGGCGTTCTCTGTGCCCGCTGCGGGAGGCGTCGGATCATATGGGTCTGCCCAGCCCCTGGCTCGCTTCACAATCTGCCAGGGAATGACGCAGTGGTATGGTCAAATCGCCTTTTCACCTGCGGCAGAGCGCTACGTTGTCTTCGTTTTCCGCCAAAATTTGGAGCAAAAAAAGAGACCCTTTCGCGCGGCCGCAGGCGAAAAAGATGTCCGGTTTACGTGACTGCGTACATCCTGTCTGTACTACAATAACACGAAATCGTGTGAATAACAATACAAAAGGCGAAATCCTCTCTGCTTGACACCGGTAATGATACCCTGTATGATATGCTCGTTGATACAAAGTATCACTATGGAATGGCCTTATCGTAAAAGCTGGTCTAAAAAGGGGCGGTCTGGAGAACTTTACCCTCCAGACACCCTGTTTCTACCCACCGCGCAGCGGGCAGGTATGAGGGGCAAGGCCCCTCACTCACTCCCTTTTTAGACAGTTTCTAAGGAGTATAGTGTATGTGTGGACACATTCAGCACGGCTCGCTACTGGGTCTCATCGTATGGATAGCCGTTCTGTCAGCCGGGCTAACCGCATGTGGACAGTCAGAGACACCGGCGGCAAGTCAGACCGATACTCCCGCAACGACCGCTGAGCCGCTCAATGTAACGGTCAGTATTCTCCCACAGAAATACTTTGTCGAACGGGTTGGTGGTGAACACGTGCAGGTCAATGTGATGGTGCAACCGGGCGAGTCGCCGGCGACCTACGAGCCAAAGCCCGAGCAACTACAGGCACTCAGTCAGACCGTCGCCTATTTTCGCATCGGTGTCCCTTTTGAAAATGCCTGGATGGATCGTATCACTGCTGCCAACACCGATATGCGCATCGTTGATACGACGGCAGGCATTCAGCGTCGTGGCACACCTGAGCGTCCCGATCCGCACATCTGGCTGTCGCCGCGCCTGGTTAAGATTCAAGCTGAGACGATTGCACAGGCGTTGTCTGAGTTGGATCCCGATCGAGAAGCCACATATCAGGCCAATCTGCAAGCCTTTATCAGTGATATTGAAGCACTGGATGGCGAAATCCAGACCACACTCGCGCAAGTAACCAGTCGCAAGTTTATGGTGTTTCATCCTGCCTGGGGCTACTTTGCTGACGATTATGACCTGGAGATGATCCCGGTTGAGGTTGGTGGCCAGGAGCCAGGTGCGGCTGAACTGGCTGATCTGATTCGCCGGGCACAGGCTGAAGATATTCATGTTATCTTTGCCCAACCTGAATTCAGTACACGTTCCGCCGAAACCATTGCCAAGGAGATCGATGGTGAGGTGTTGCTGATTAGCCCGCTGGCTCCCGACTGGCTCGCCAATATGCGCCGGGTTGCACAGGTTTTTGCCAGCGTATTGTCTGCCAAAGGATGAAATAAAGTCCATCAGTCAGGGTACAGGTGGCCGCGACAATGTCTATGCAATCGGTACCAGAGGTGTTGTCAATCCAGCATGTCTGGGCGGGATATGACCATGAAACGATTCTGGAAGATATTACGCTTTCCGTATACGAACATGACTTCATTGGCTTGATCGGGCCGAACGGTGGTGGGAAAACTACGTTGGTGAAGGTAATCCTCGGCTTGTTGCGACCACAGCGCGGTGAGGTGCGCATTCTGGGACAGCGCGCGCGTATCGGTCGCCGATTCATTGGATATGTACCACAACTGGCTGAGTTTGACCGCGCCTTTCCGATTAGCGTGTGGGAGGTAGCATGTATGGGGCGGCTTGTTCGGCGTGGTTTGTTCCGACGCTATACGGCTGCCGATAACGCTATTGTCGAAATGGCATTGCGTCGTGTTGCCATGCTTGAATACCGCCACCGACCGATCGGCACATTGTCCACCGGGCAGCGGCAGCGGGTCTATATTGCCCGTGCCCTGGCAACTGAACCGACGCTGCTGCTGTTGGATGAGCCAACAGCCAGTGTTGATCCAGAGATGCGCACCAGCATCTATGAATTGCTCCAGATGCTGAACCAGCAGATCACCATCATGTTGATTTCACACGATGTCGGTGCGATTGCAACCTATGTCAAAACCGTGGGGTGCCTGAACCGACGACTGTACTACCATCATGAACGCCAGATTACCTCGGAGATGTTGGAAGCAGTCTACCGGTGTCCGATTGATTTGATTGCACACGGGGTGCCGCACCGCGTGGTTGCGCCACACCCGCAACAGAAAGGGGAGCAATGATTGACAGCGTGATCGATGCGTTGCAATTCGATTTTATGCGCAATGCACTGCTTGCAGGAGTGCTGGTAAGTATTGCCTGTGGTATTATTGGAACCCTGGTGGTGATCAACCGCATTGTGTTCATCAGTGGCGGTATTGCGCACGCGGCGTATGGTGGCGTTGGTCTGGCCTATTTTTTCAACTTTGACCCGATATTGGGCGCGATTACCTTTAGCCTTGCTTCAGCCCTGGGGATGGGGCTGGTGCAACGTACCACACGTCAACGTTCAGATACGATCATTGGTGTGCTGTGGGCAGTAGGCATGGCCCTGGGGATTATTCTGATCGATCTGACGCCGGGCTACAAAGCCGATTTACTCAGCTATCTGTTTGGCAGCATTCTATCCGTGCCAACCAGCGATCTGTGGTTGATGCTGGCACTCAATCTGATTATTCTGGCTGCCGTGACAGTGCTGTTCAAAGAATTGCTGGCTTTGTCATTTGATGAGACCTTTACCACGGTGGCGAATGTTCCGGTCAATGTGATCTATCTCGTTCTGGTGGTATTAATTGCGCTCACCGTGGTGATGACCATGCGAGTCGTCGGCTTAATTATGGTTATTGCACTACTGACTATTCCCCCCGCTATTAGTGAACACCTGGTGCGCCATGTGCAGCAAATGATGATCGTGTCCAGCATTATTGGCGTTGTCTTCACCATGACCGGCCTGTGGCTCTCCTATTTCTTGAATCTAACCTCCGGGGCAACGATTATTCTGGTGGCCGGGTGCGGCTATTTGTTGAGCCTGACGATTCGCTTCGCTCTACGCTCCTGGCAATCGCGGCATGTACCTGTCGATGCCGTCGCTGCAGAGGATAGCTTGACCAGTGTTGAGACACCGGTGCGTTAGAGTGGTGGGCAATCACGGGGAGCCTCCATGCCGCCATACAATGCGTTCGGGACACAAACTCGACCCGTCAAATCCCCGTGGAGCGTGTGTGCGTCGTAGCGACGTTCAGTGTCAGGAAAGCGGCTGAACGCCTTATGTCTTTCACAGAGAACGCACCGGAAGTACCGCTGCCTGGCACTATAACGCTGATGATTCGGGCCGTGGGGAGAAGCTCAAACGGCGATGAGTGCGGGTGTAGTAGCGTACTTGACGCGGAAGATTAGAGTCGAGCGGGGTTTCACGCACGGCCTGCAAGATCTGCTGCGTGGCATTCTGAAGACAGGCTTCAATCTGGGGGGCTGGCGCACCATCGGCGCGTAGGCGGCGCAACTCTGACTCCCAGGGAACACTGCACGCACCACGTGCGACGATGCCGATCAATTCCGGGAGCATTTTGCTGTGGCGCAGCCAGTTCAATCCCACACAGAAGGAAATGGTGGTACCGACCGCATGTTCAATCGTCAGGAGGAGCAACTCGGCCTCACGTGCCACTGCCATCACCAGCAGCGCCGTATCATCGGCCTGAAGCTCGGTGACCTGGCGTAGGGGCAGGTGTAACAGCTCACTGAGCGCACTCGCCACCGGTTGGGCCAGTTTATCTACAGCTACAATCGCCGTAAAATGCCAGCGGCACCCCTGATGCAAGGCCAGCAGGCGTTGCAGAGTTGTCGCAATATCGGGATAGGTAAAGTGGTAGTCCTGGACTTCGGTGACGCTTAGTCCATCATCCTGGGCCGAACCGAGATACACCACCCCGTCCTGGGCATACATCTGGTCTTTGGTGCTATGCAGGTTGCGGAATTCACGGTAACGCTCGACGGTGGTAATACTATCGAGGATGCTGGCCTGTGCCTGGGGAATATGAGCCAACATTAACGCTCGCCCAAATGACGCCAGGGCTTCGTCGTAGCGCCGTAATTCCAGATAGCATTTGCCCAGCAGATGATGCACTTCCCAATCTTCAGGATAGCTGCGCAACGGCCGCTGCAGATGCTCCAGTGCGGTACCAAATTCGCCGCGTGAAAAGTGAATAAAGCCCAGTTCGTAATGGGTGGCCGAGTCTTCGGGCGCAAATTTCAAACAACGCTGAAATACGTCCAGCGCTTCTTCGTAGCGCTCCAGTTCCACCAGCACATAGCCCAGGTTAAAGTAGGCGAGAAAGTCTTCTTCGAGCGTGATGACAATATGAAATTCATCGGCTGCTTTTGCCAGCAACCCGTTCCGCTGATAATAGAACCCCAGCAGATCGTGTGCCTCGCGCAGGTAGGGGTAGGAAGCAATGGCCTGGCGATATGCCTCGACCGCTTCTGTGACACGATTTGCTCGTTCGAGTCGTAACCCGCGATGAAAGAGCCGTAATCCTTCTTCGCGCTTAAAATCCTCCAGCATGGCTGGCCTCTCCAGTTATTCCTACCATCGAGTATGGACTCTATTATAGCATACGCATACGGTGTCTGGCAGAAATTATGGCCCTTTTATCGTTGGATGGTATCAATCGCCAGCGTCTTGATCCACCCACAGATCCTGTTACCATCTATCATAGCATAGTTGACCTTGTCCGACAAATGCACGTATGGGGGGGCAATCCTGCAACTTTTGGCGCTCATAGGACGTATTTGTAATACCTGGAGGTATCCTGCCATGACAAAAGAGTCACAAAAATCCAAAAATTTGTTACAATATGCAATATAAGGTTGGCTCGCAGTTCTCGCAGACCAGCGTTGGTGTTCTGGATTGGTAACGAAAGGAAAGGGTCATGATCGTACAAGGGGTGTCCATTAGTGAGATGCTGAATCAAAGTATCAAGGTATTGACCAGACCAGGTATCGCAACATTCGAGCAGTATGAAAAGCGCGGCACACAGCGCGAGGCCCTGATCTACATGGCGGTTGCGGCCGCAGTCGGGGCGGTGGTAACACTGGTGTTTGGTATTCTGGGTCTTTTTTGGGAAGGTAATTTTTTCCTTTTGATACGCGACTTCCTGGGCGCGTTTATCGGGCCGGTGGTGGGCTTTTTCGTCTTTGCCTATGTGTTGCACTGGATGGGCCGCCAGCAGGGTGGTACTGGCACTCAGGATGAGGTATTCTATACCGTCTCGCTCTATGCGGCGCCCATTCTGGCGATTAATGGTGCGTTTGGTAATATTCCCATTATCGGGCTACTCTATATCCCCATCTGGTTTGTATTAAGCCTGTATCAGCTCTATCTGGCCTACCTGGCCGCACGTTCCAGTCTCAATCTGCGTGATGACACCAAGGCCATTATTTCCGTGGTGGTGGCGCTACTGGCCCAGTGGCTGGTGATGTCGCTGGTGTTCGCTATTCTCTAACCGGCCGACAGACCCACGGTCTGGTAGTTCTGCCGAACCGAATGGGCGGCAGGAGCTGGCGAAGCCTGGTGCTGATGTACCAGTCTGGCACCAGGTTGCGCCAATCTCTCCCGGTTTGATCCTCAATCGAGTACCCACACACGGGTGCAACATCCATCTGCCAGATCTTTGTTACAATAGGCGCAACTGGTCAACCTGAGCAGCGATGGGGACGGGGGTGTGCCATCTGGCGCTTGATGGCAAAGACCGCATGGTAACTGTTTACAACCGGTAGGCCGTACCTTAAACTTGTATATTGCAGAGGAGGAACCTGGATATGATGGTGCAGGGGGTATCAATTAACGCGCTGTTTGATCAGAGTATTGGCATTCTGAAGAGTCCTGACGGAGAAGCGATCAAGCAGGCCGGACAGCAGGGGAGTATGCGTGAGACGATCATTTATCTGGGTGTAGCGGCCGGTATCGCCGGTGTGGTTGCCCTGCTATTTGGTCTGCTGGAAGGTCTGGTCACGCCGGCCGCCGCGCTGCCGCTTGGTCTTATCCGTCTGTTGCTGGCGGTCGTTGCACCCATTGGTGGCTTTTTTATCTTTGCGTTTATCCTGCACGCCATCAGCAAGCAGCAGGGTGGCAGTCTGACGCAAAACGAGATTATCTATACAACGGCGCTGTTTGCGGTGCCGATCCTGGGCCTGAACGCAGCGGTTGGCAGTATTCCGAAAATCGGCTGTGTCTACCAGCCGGTGGCAATCGGCTTGCTCCTCTACCAGACCTATATCGCCTATCTGTATCTACGTACCGATGCCAATCTGATCCAGAACAGGGCGGTTATTTCAGCCGCTGTGGCCGGGGTGGCGATGATCATTTTCTTGATTACCATGGGTGTCATTGGTAGTGCAACCGGTATGATTGCCGGATCAGGGGCGGTTGGATGTGTCAGCCCGATCACGGTCGCTGGTAGCGTCAGAGGCGCAGAGGTTGCCATCTGTCCGGCATTGCTCAATTTCTAGCGGTCATGCCATGTACGCCTGTCGTTCGGATGGCTGCTTTTTACGCAGAGACGAGGGGTGAGGCGCTTCAAAGCGTTCAAGCGTTCAAGCGGTGGAGCGGCGTGAGGTGACGAGGTGAAGAGGCGAAGAGGTGATGAGGCGAAGAGGCGAAGAGGCGAAGAGGCGAAGAGGTGATGAGGCGAAGAGGTGATGAGGCGAAGAGGCGAAGAAGCCAGGCAAGGCGTCCTCACCTCGCATCCTCGCCTCGCATCCTCGCCTCGCCTCCTCGCATCCTCGCCTCCTCGCCCCGCCTCCTCGCCTCCTCGCCTCCTCGCCCCGCCTCCTCGCCTCCTCGCCTCCTCGCCTCATCATCCATATCGTACAGCACATCCAGCAGCGCTTCGGCGTGTTCGTCAATCGCGGCTGCATCGCCGGTGTCATCGCTGCTTCAAGCGTCGCAATTGCGGCCTGCAAGGGTGCCGTATCGGCTGGACTGCGTGCCACTACCCGCCGTGCCCGTGCCAGCAAGCCTATGGTCTCGCTGTCGGCCTCGGTTGCCTCTGTCGCTTCCGCATCCCATGGTTCGGCTTCCAGGGCATCCATCTCGGATCGCACGCGGGCAATATCGGCTGGACTGAACCGGGCACGAGCGGCCTTGACAGTCATGGGCGCCTGCTTGCCGCTGCCGCGATCTACTGCCGAGACATTCAGGATTCCATAAAATCGTCGCCGCCAAGCTGAGTGTTCCCATGACCGGCCCGCACTTCCACCACACCGCCGTCTAGCTCGATGCTTGACACATCGAACGTGCCACTCCCCAGGTCATAGACGGCGACAATCTGCCGTTCATCGCTACGATCCAGACCGTAGGCCAGTGCGGCGGCCGTTGGCTCATTAATGATCCGCTCCACCGTAAATCCGGCGATTTCGCCCGCTTGATAGGTTGCCTGGCGCGCTGCATCCGAAAATAGGCGGGCACGGGGTAATCACCGCTCGCTCCACTGGTTGCCCGATCTGCGTCTCCACCCCGCGCTTCAACGCGCGCAAGATCATAGCCGAGATCTCCTGCGGTGTGTACCTGCGGTCGCCCAGGGCCACACTCACATCCGCACCGTCCGATCAGGATGCAGGACATACTGGTTGCGCGCTGGAGTTCCGACCAGGAGCGCCCCTTGTGGGGTAAATCCCACCACTGAAGGCATAATCCGCTCGTCACCCTGGGGCACAATATGTGGCACACCATCGCGCACCACTGCCGTTGCTGAGAAAGTTGTTCCCAGGTCAATGCCTATAATGACCTCATACGCTATGCTCCGCTTTGAAAAAAAAGGTTTGTGTTGGTCTGTCAGCATTCTAATTCTCGGTACTGCTGACAACCACTTCCGCATGGCGTAAGACACGGTTCCCAACCAGATAGCCCCGTCGCAGTTCGGCCGCAATAGTATTCGGCGGAAACTCAGGTGTCGCAGGCATGACATCCATGACAATGTGCAGTTGTGGATCAAACGGTTGTCCCTGAGCTGCAATTGGCTGTACTCCTTCGGTTGCCAGCACATCCAGCAGGCGCTGACGTACAAAGGTCAACCCGATCAGCCAGGCTGACAGTGCTTCTTGTAAAATCGGGTTCGTATTCTGATTCGTTACAGCACGTGATCGCATACGCTCAAAAAGTGTGGCAGGGGGTGGTGTCAGTGGCTGCTTGAGCAATTGTTGACCAGAGCGTAAGGCCTCATCCAGTCCATCGAGCGCGGGCAAGATGGACTGGATGACTTCCAGACGAGCGGTCTTTTGTGCAGCCGCATGCTGCTCGCGTAACAACGTAATCTCCAGGTCGCGGCGCGAATTATCCGTGCGTAACTCTTCCAGTATCGCCGCGACCTGCTCGATCTGCGCCTCGGTGAGCGAATTAGCTTTTAGTTGTTCACGCCCGGCGCGACTGATCTGCTTTTCCAGCGTTGCCAGTGCATCCTGGAGTGCCTGAGAACGCTGTTTCTCGCTCGTGTCCATCATCTGTATCTGTCGGGTTAACCCATCAAGCCGCCGCTCAATGGCCTCCAGGCGCTCTTGCAGGTGTAAGGTATCCGGCCCATCGCCCATGCTTGTATTCACAATCAAACGCCGCACACGGCGGAGCAAAGGCCCACCTTCTGGGGGATCTGGCGAATGTTCACTCACAGTTTAACCTTCGCATAATACTCACGCCAATCGCTGCGCTCCAGATCGGTCAATGCCCGCGCATCTGCCAGTACGTCTTCCCGATGCAGCGCCAGATCTAGTTGTGGTGGGCGGTGCTTGCGAGTGGGTGCCGGCCAGGTGTTCAGCAATACCATGTCGGTCTGTTGGCGTTGCTCCTGGTCACGCAAGCGTTCGTAGGCGCTACGCACGCGGTTGAAGGTCTCCGGGTCACGCTTGGGTGAATGGATGCGAACCAGCGTAAAATACGCCTGTTTGATCTCGGCTGCTGTTGCCGTGCGCTCCACGCCGAGCGTACCGTCGGGATCAACGTAAGGTCTGGTCATATGCACCTGCCTGATTAGCCCATATCATCAAAATCGAAATCGCGATCATCTATATCCAGATCATCAAGCAACGGCCCCATCGGTAGCGCCATGCCAAGGAAAGGACTATCAACCTCCAGTTGTGCTGTCAGGTGCTGCAACCGCGCGGTTGCCAGATTCTCAAGCAGCCAGGGCATTGCCAGACCTGCGTCTAGACTGGACTGCCAGCGGGCCAGAGCAGTGCCGGTATCGCCAGACTGGGCAGCAGCAACCCCTTGATAGTAGCGCCGAATCGCCATCGCTTTCTCCGCGACCTGTTCTTCCGGCAAGGTGCGTATCAGCCAACGCCGAAAGTAGGCCTCAGCCGGCGCCGCTTTGACCGGGGCATCGTGTTGCGTGAGGCCTTGCCAGATCGTAATGGCCTGATCGAAGTGCCCGGCCTCGAATGCACGCAATCCCTGTCAGTGCGGATCAAGTTGTCTTTCAGCTTGACGATTCTGGACACTCCGTCCATGCGCTTGTTTTCACTTTGACATCACTATCCCCTGTCATGATACTGAAAGGGAGGGGTGAGCGACGTTTTTAGTTGTCCTGATACCGCAAACAACCCGATCAGTATATGCAGTATTGTCATACGCTCTGGTACCCCTTTTCCTCTCTCTGCTGTCATCATGATGAGCATGGGAATCTGTTCAAGTCAGTTGGCCTATTCAGGAGCACCTGCACACGAACACGTTTCATCTCGTAGCAGTGCAGTGGTGTTTGAATTGTGGCTGGTTGCTCCAGAATAAGTACAATAAAACAATGATCTCTTACCATTATAACGCTACATGTTGCAGACGTAAATACCATCTTGGATCTGGTTGATATGACAGAACTTTTGTGGTGGTATGGTCAGATAGTCTTTTCGCTTTCGACAGAGCAGTATATTGTTCTCGCTTCCCTGTGGCCGAAAGCACAAAAGACGTGGGGTTCACGTGACCGCACACGTCCCGTATGATTGATATTGATGTGGTGATCCGGTTGTGTGTTGCCAGCACCCTGGGGTGGGATTAAAGTCGCCCCTGGGCGGCTGCACCTTTTGCCAGTTCCACCATCTGTTGTGTTTCACGGTGACTCTGGGCAATCGCCCAGAACAACACCAGCACGCCTGCCACCAGGACGATCCACAATGCGGTTGGTAGGGGTGTGTCAGGAGCGCGGATAAGCGCAACCGGTGGGGCGATAACCAGGGCGAGCAAGCTCGTCACCTTTATTACCGCATTGAGCATCGGTGGGACACCCGCTTTGAGTGGCCCACCGAGAACATCTCCCACAATGGCAGCCTTATGCGCTTCGGAATGTTTACCACCATAATGCCCATCCTCAATATACCAGCGGATACTGCTCCAGGCACTCCCTGTGTTTGTTTGCCCGATTGACAGAACGAGACCAGATATCAGAACTCCGACCAGAAAACCACCCAGTGCTTCCAGACCAGGGAACAGGCCGATCAGGATGGGTACCAGCACAATGATCATCATCAGACTGAGGAGTTCCTGTTGTACAGCAGTAGTTGACTGCGGTACCGTCTGGGTATCAGCAACGAGGGTGTCGCTATCTGGCGTCGTCTGGTGGAACTGCTGGCGTGCGAGTGCCACCACCTGAGCCGCAACCCGCAAGATAGCACGCAACACCAGTGCTGCACACACGAGCGGCACTGCACTTCCGATCAGCAAGCCGATCAAGACCAGCGGTGCGACGCTATTGATGCTGGTCAATGGAGGATAGCTGAAAAAGGCCAGTACCCGCTCGGTATTCACAAAGAACACCCCCAGCAGCGTCACTGCGGTCAGCAACGTGGCACCACTGCCAATACCGCGCATCATCGAATGGGCGCGCTGCCCCACTGCATCCATATCATCCATCACATTGCGCGCATTTTTGTCCAGGCCAGCAACACTGCCGATCCAGCGGGCGCTGTGGGCAATTGGGTGGAAGACGCTCATCGCGATCAGACTCCCAGACAGGGTCAACAGACCGATCCCGGTGAGCGCAATGCCATAAAAGATGCTGGTGAACGTCCCATCAAGTCCCGCGTACAGCCATACCGAAGCCAGGATAGAGAGCGCCAGGGCGATCAGTGTCCACAGTCCCGATTCCATACCCAGCGCCAGACCCGCGAGCACCAGTGTAGTCGGGCCAGTACGGGCAAACTGCCCTAATTCTTTGACCTGGCTGGTGCTGGTAGCGGTAAAGTATTCAGTTATTCGGTGCAAAACCAGCGCCAGTATGACGCCTACCGTTGCAGCCATAAAAGGCCGCCAGTCGATCGTACCGGTAAGAGGATCGGCCATGATGTACCAGTTTGCCCCCGCAAAACCTGCCACGGCCAACAGCGCGGTGAGATAGAAGCCACGGTTCAGCGCCGCCATTGCATTCCGACGACTTTCATTTGTGCGTACAGCCATGGTGCCAATCAGGGTCGCCACGATCCCCACCCCACGCAGCATAAAGGGAAACAGGATAAAGCGTGCCGTAACCCCATCGGCCATAAAATCTGAACGCAATCCCAGGATAAGCGCTGCCACAAAAATCAGTTCAAAGCTCTCAAAAAAGTCTGCCGCAGCACCCATACCGTCACCAGCGTTATCGCCAACGATACTGGCGACGACTGCGGCATTCCGAGGATCATTCCTCTCGATATCCAGGTCAACCTTACTAACCAGATCGGCCGCCATTGCGGCGGCCTGGGCATAGATCCCGCCTCCACTGCGCAACAAGAGCGCGGTCAGGACACTGCCGGCCGCAAAGCTGATCAATATATCGGCCACGGTCGTACCAAATACTAGTACCAGAGCCAGACTGCCCAGCAACCCCAGGCCGATCACCAGTATTCCCATCACGCTGCTGGCCCCATAGACTATATTGAGCGCAGCGCTGTAGTTTTTGCGTGCAGCCGCAACCATGCGGATCTGGCCCTCAACGGCCATCTGCAGCCCCACCAGACACGCACCGAACGCCCCTAGCGACCCGGCCAGCAGGGCCAGCGCTCGCCCGCTACCCACCCGGAGGTATACCTGATCGTGACCAAAGCGTTCAACAGCCTCCGGGGTCGGGGCTACTACGAGCACACTCGCCCCGGCCAGCAGCGCCAGCCCCACTCCCAGCAGCGCAGTGATACGCCACTGCCGCTGCAGATACATCCCGGCACCAGACTGAATCAGTCCCCACACTTCTTGCATTCTGGCCGTACCCCGATCCTGCGCCAGAATACGTCGCCGTACCAGAAAAACATAGATGATACTCAGCGCGGTAACGCCCAGCACCCCCCCTACGGCATTCATTTCAACTGTCGTAAAATTTTGCATCAAGTCATCCTAATGTGTCTGCGGCTGAGCATGGATACCAGCTCGGGTCGACCAATTACTGTATGGTGGCACCCTGTACCAGGGTGTCGAAACCGCAAAGCTCACGGTATTTCATACACACGTTGAAACCGGATGATACCACAATCATGCCGGGTACGGTGCAGCGCTGCAAGAGCAGGGTGTTACTTATTGGCCACCCTGCTCAACTATAGTGGGATAATGCCGGATCATCTGTCTGGTACGGCTCAAATTACCCGGCTGGTTGCCCCTGTCATTATTGGCCCGCTGCCAACAAGGGCGCAATCACCAGACTGACAACGCTCATTAGCTTGATCAAAATATTCAGCGAGGGCCCGGCCGTATCCTTAAAAGGATCGCCCACAGTATCACCCACAACAGTTGCTTTATGAACCTCACTGCCCTTGCCACCCAGTGCGCCACCCTCAACATACTTCTTGGCATTGTCCCAGGCACCGCCGGCATTAGCCATAAAAATCGCCATCAAGACCCCTGTCACAGTTGCACCCACCAGCAACCCCCCCAGTACATCCGGGCCAAAGATGAAGCCTACCAGTACGGGCGTAAAGACCGCAATTAATCCCGGTAGCACCATCTCTTTAATGGCAGCCAGGGTTGCAATGTCTACACACTTGGCATACTCTGCGTTGGCTTTGCCTTCCAGCAAGCCCGGAATATCGCGGAACTGGCGACGTACTTCCTGGATCATCTGACCAGCTGCTCGTCCGACTGCGGCCATGGCAAAGGACGAGAACAGGAATGGCAGCATACCACCCACAAACGCACCGGCCATAACCTGGGCATTAAGAATATCGATTTCTTCCAATCCAACCACCGATGCATAGGCGGCAAACAATGCCAGTGCCGTCAATGCGGCTGAACCAATGGCAAACCCCTTGCCAATCGCCGCCGTCGTATTCCCTACCGCATCGAGTTTATCGGTGCGCTTGCGTACTTCAGGGCCTAATTCGGCCATCTCGGCAATCCCGCCGGCATTGTCGGCAATCGGCCCATACGCATCCACTGCCAGTTGAATACCTGTTGTGGAGAGCATCCCCAGCGCTGCAATCGCAATGCCATACAGACCGGCCTGACTAAAAGCGACGATGATGGCCGCAGCTAGCACCACAATCGGCAGCGCGGTCGAGAGCATACCGGTACCCAGACCGGCGATAATGTTGGTAGCGACACCCGTTCTGGACTCCTCGGCAATCGCCCGCGCTGGCCTGCGACTCTCCGAGGTGTAGTATTCAGTAATCAACCCGATAGCCGTACCTGCCAGTAAGCCAGTGATCGTGGACAGAAATACGCCCAGCGAAGTATACGTAACCCCACCCACGAGAAATGACGCTGGCAGTAACTGCTGAATAAGAAAGAACGAAACCACCAGCATTAGCCCGGCTGCTCCGAACGTGCCCATATTCAATGCCGATTGTGGACTGCCTCCCTCAGGGGTTCGTACCAAGAAGGTACCAATAATTGAAACGACGATCCCGGCCGCAGCCAGCAACAGCGGCAGCAGTACTGCATTGAAGCTGCCAATACCATCGGATAGAGTTACACCGATTACCATAGCCCCGATGATCGAACCAACAAATGACTCAAACAGGTCGGCCCCCATACCGGCTACGTCGCCTACATTATCGCCGACATTATCGGCAATCACTGCCGGATTGCGCGGATCATCTTCAGGGATGCCTGCCTCGACTTTACCCACAAGATCGGCACCCACGTCAGCCGCCTTGGTATAGATACCGCCACCAACACGTGCAAAGAGCGCAATTGAACTGGCTCCCAGCGAAAACCCGGTCAAAACACCGAGAACCTGGGCTACTGCCGGCGATCCGGTACCTGCAAGATTGACGTTGAAGAGATTCAGATAGATCAAGAATAACACCGACAAACCCAGAACGCCCAGCCCAACCACAGACATCCCCATGACCGATCCACCAAAGAATGCCACGCCAAGCGCCTGGGAAAGCCCCTTACGACCTGCACTGGCTGTGCGTACGTTGGCCAGGGTCGCCACACGCATGCCAAAAAAACCGGCCAGACCGGAACATAGTGCACCCACAATAAAGGATAGCGCCACCAGACTCTGGCCGGTAGCCATATTCGCAACACCCAGTAGCACCGCCACGATCACCACAAAGATCGCCAGTACACGATACTCACGGGACAGGAACGCCATTGCTCCTTCACGAATAAAGCCCGCAATTTCCTGCATACGCGGTGTCCCCGCATCCTGTCTGGTAATCCAATTTGATCTGAAATAGGCGTAAATGAGCGCCAGTACACCACAGATAGGAACAATCCATAACACCGTATCCATAACCTTTGCAACCTCCTCAAACATGTTCCAACTGGAACGCTTGTACAAGACCAGACCATATCGAACAATCGCCATCCTGATCGGTGAGTGGGCACAGGAGTCTCGATTTATGAACTTTGAAAATTATAGTCTGGATATGGAGGGCGGCAGCAGGGCTGCCGCCTATGGGTTGCTGCGGCAACCTGAAACCAGCTAAGGCCATCAATCCATACCCGTTCCGGGGAACGTTCGCCAGCGAGGTGCGCGGCACCACCGATCCTATGCACCCTTTCAGGTGGAGATTTTTTGCGCAAAGGGTGGTTGTGCCGCATCAGGACGCCAGAAAAGCCAGTACGGTAAAAAAGGGCGTTTTGCCGCATCACAAAGAGCTAGAACAAAAAACCTGCCCGTGGGATCTCCGCCCCCCTTTTCAGCCAGGTGTGGCGCAACGCCGTGATACCTGGCTCAACAAGAAACCGCTGGTGAGGCGTAGTCCCACCAGCCCACCGGAACGGGTACGTGAATCTGGTCGTTCATGTATCCGGATCGCATTTTCAAACCTCATGAACCAGGCACTGACCCGCAACCGGCTAAAACCGAGCCTTCATCGCTTCACAATACAGTCAGGATGGCTATATGCTCACACGACAACATTGCACCTGAATAATGGCGTACTGAAACAGGTTTAGCGCCATGATCAGCATGATGCCTGGACAATCATACAACAATAAAGCTGCAACAGGAAAAAAGGGTTGTGTCATTTGTTCTTACGACACTACACTGTATCCGGGTACGACATAGCCGGGTACAGAATCGTGCAGATTATAACAGATGTCTCACCAGAATCTAAAACGGGCCTGTTCAAGAAGGACAGGACGTACGCCGTGGTTGATCGGCAGTATAGGAGCGCTTCTATCTTATGCTATAATGCATCTCATAATTTCACCGCCACCAGAATCCCGGAAGAGAGAAGGTATGAAAGAGTTATTTCGTCGTACGGGCAAGAGTTTTAGTGCTGGCCAGAACCGAACCGATGCAATCCCAGATGATATATGGGTGAAGTGTCCCTCGTGTGGGGAAATTATTTACCAGAAACAACTGAACGAAAATCTCAAAGTATGTCCTAAATGTGGCTACCACATGCGTTTGACTGCACGCGAGTGGCTGGGTATTCTTGACGTCGGTTCTTTTGAAGAACATGACGCACACCTGTGGCCCGCAGATCCGCTCAACTTCGTGTCGGCCCAGGGGAGTTATGCAGAAAAATTGAAAGAGACGCAGCAGCGAACCGGTTTGATTGACAGCGTGATTAGTGGCCTGGGAGCTATTGATAATCTGCCGTTTTCACTGGCTGTGTGTGATTTTGACTTCATGGGTGCCTCGATGGGCAGCGTCTATGGTGAAAAGATGGCTCGTGCAGCTGAACGGGCAGCTGATTTACGTATTCCCCTGGTTACGATTAATCGCAGTGGTGGTGCCCGGATGCAAGAAGGCGTTATCTCACTAATGCAGATGGCGAAGATTAGTATGGCCCTGACTCGGCTGACAGCAGTGCAGCAGCCCCATATTTCACTGATGGTTGATCCATGCTATGGTGGTGTCACGGCCTCCTATGCATCGGTGGCCGATATTATTATTGCCGAGCCAGGGGCGAATATCGGGTTTGCGGGCAAGCGGGTCATTGAACAAACGATCCGCCAGAAGCTTCCCGCAGAATTTCAAACCGCTGAATTTATGTTGGAACACGGCCTGATTGACATGGTCGTCGCACGCACCGAACTGCGGGCACTCCTCAGTCGTCTGTTACATTTATATCAAAACCGGAGACAGCCCGTTACGACTGTGAATACATCGACTGTCAATCATATGCCTATTGCTAATCACTAAACGCCGGTTGTTGCATGACCGAGATCTAGAGTATACGTATCATTAAATAATGATGATGTAGTGAAAAGAGTTGAGATTTATGAATGTAACACCTACTGCTTCCCAGGAACAGCGTTCGCCCTGGGATCGCGTCCAGATTGCGCGCAATCCACAGCGCCCCCGCACCCTGGACTATATTCAGGGTTTCACCGAGGATTTTGTGGAGCTGCACGGTGATCGACGTTTTGGTGATGATCAGGCAGTTGTCAGTGGATTGGCATCGTTCAACGGGCAAACGGTCATGATTGTGGGCCATCAAAAGGGGCGTGATACGCGCGAGAATGTCCGCCGCCATTTTGGCATGCCCCATCCTGAAGGTTACCGTAAGGCATTACGCCTGTTTAAGCACGCTGAGAAGTTTGGGTTTCCGGTGTTTTGTCTGATTGATACCCCCGGTGCCAATCCTAATAAAGAATCAGAAGAGCGTGGCCAGGCGAACGCTATCGCTGAGAGTATCCTGACTATGGCTGCCTTGCGAACACCGATTATCGCCTGTGTCATTGGCGAGGGTGGTAGTGGTGGCGCTCTGGCGATAGGAGTGGCAGATCGCCTGCTGATGTTGGAGAACTCGGTGTACTCGGTGGCATCCCCTGAAGCCAGTGCCTCCATCCTCTGGCGTGACTCATCGCGTGCACCTGATGCCGCCAGCGCGATGCGCATTACCGCTCATGATTTGCTCGATCTGGGAATTGCCGATGAAGTTATTCCCGAACCAGAAGGGGGTGCCCATACTGCGCGTGGAGCCATTATCAAAGCCCTCGCAGAACGCCTGCATACCCATCTATCCACCTTACAGGCCCTTGATATGCCCACCCTGCTTGAGCAACGCTATGTGAAATATCGCTCGATTGGTCGCTACCAGGAACACGCACAGCACATCTTTGATACCCTGATCAAAGATGCCAGCGCTTTTATGCGCCGTAGTTAATATAACAACCCCTTGCAATAGAGGCTGATGCTCCCATCGCTGGCGGGGGGCGCGGGGCCTGCGGCCCTGGTAAAACCTTCGGTTCGTCCAGTTGTATCAGCAAAGCCACCACAATTGGCTGAACCGAAGAATGGCACTACCAGTGTGTGTATCGCCCATGATCGTACACGTCCATCTCATACGAGTATGGGCCACAGGGTTGCTGGTATCCTTGACGCTCCCTCTAAAGATTGCTATAATGTTAACACCTGGAATAGCAGGTTTCCCTCATATAAAACTCCTTGAGATCTAAAGCTGTATAATCATTGTGGCTCATAAGCAGGTATCATAGCCGCTATCTTGCGCACCTGACATTATCCAGTCCTTGTTTCGTCTTATGACCGAGACACAGAGAACGGAACTGAACTACCTGTACCTTAGCAACCGTATGATATTTCCAACGCTCTTGCGCATCCTGGGCGTGCGGCGAGCGTAATAATGCTTTCAGACAGTATACCCCATGATCACGGGGATACTGCTGATGTTAGTGCCCACAGCAGGAGGATAAACGATGACAACGATCAGCGGAACCTCGCTCTTACAATTCGCCAGCGAGTTGCAAGATCGAAAGCGCTTCCAACAGCTGAACTGGACTGGTACCTTCGAAGAATATCTCAATATTGTCGCAACCAATCCAAAGGTAACCCGCAATGCTTTCCAGCGCATCTATGACATGATTATGTCTTACGGGACTGAAGAGTTCGTTGATGCCAAAAAGCGTCTGGTTCGCTATAAGTTTTTCTTTGAGCAATCATTCGATGGTGATGATGCCATATTCGGTCTCGAAATACCCTTAATGCGCCTGGTTAATTTCTTTAAGAGCGCTGCCCAGGGTTATGGTACTGAGAAAAGGGTCTTGCTTTTGCATGGCCCGGTGGGTAGCTCTAAGAGTACGATTGTGCGCCGACTGAAGAAAGGACTCGAACACTATACCCGCACCGATGAAGGTGCTCTGTATACCTATGACTGGTATCTCGGCGATGTTGCGGATATTGAAGCCGGGCGGGTGAAGGAATCGGATTGGGAACGCTGTCCGATGAACGAAGAGCCTTTGCACCTGATCCCCAATGATATGCGTGAGCGCTTTCTGGCGCGCCTCAATGAAGGCCGCCCGATAGAGGAGCAAGTCAAGATTGTTGGCGACCTGTGCCCGGTCTGTCGGTACAATTTTCGCGAATTGATGCGTCGCTATGATGGTGACTGGAGCCAGATGATTCGGCACATTCGCGTACGCCGCCTGGTTTTCTCTGAGCAAGATCGGGTTGGCATTGGGACGTTCCAGCCCAAGGACGAGAAAAACCAGGATAGCACCGAGTTAACGGGAGACATTAACTATCGCAAGATTGCTATCTATGGAAGTGATAGCGATCCACGGGCGTTTAATTTTGATGGTGAATTTAACATTGCAAACCGTGGTATTATCGAGTTTATTGAAATGCTTAAACTCGACGTGGCTTTTCTGTACGATCTTCTTGGTGCTTCTCAGGAACACCGTATCAAGTCCAAGAAGTTTGCACAGACGGATATCGATGAGGTGATTATCGGTCATACAAACGAACCGGAATATCGCCGCCTGGAGAACAATGAGTTTATGGAAGCGCTTAAGGATCGCACGGTGCGCATTGACATTCCATATGTGACGCGCCTGCGCGATGAACTGCGGATTTATGAGCGTGATTTCAACCCTCGCAAGGTACGGGTGCATATCGCACCTCATACTCTGGAAATGGCGGCGATGTGGGCAGTGCTGACCCGGCTCGAAGAGCCGAAGAAGGCTAACCTGACTCTGCTTCAGAAACTGAAGCTGTATAACGGGCGTTCGTTGCCAGGGTTTACCGAGGATAATATCAAGGAACTGCGTAAAGAAGCCCAACGTGAAGGCATGGAAGGCATCAGTCCTCGTTATATTCAGGATAAAATTAGCAACGCACTCGTTCGTTATCAGGAGGAGGGCTACATCAATCCCTTCATGGTTATGAATGAACTTGAAAGTGGGTTGAAAAATCATGCTCTCATCCATAGCGAAGATGATCGCAAACACTATCGTGATCTGCTGGCGATCGTGCGTGATGAGTATACCGAAATTGTGAAAAACGAAGTTCAGCGTGCCATTAGCGCCGATGAAGAAGCGATCACCCGCCTGTGTGGAAACTATATCGATAACATTAAGGCCTACACCCAGCGTGAACGTGTACGGAATAAGTACACCGGTCAGTATGAAGAGCCTGATGAGCGCTTGATGCGTAGCATCGAAGAAAAGATCGATATTCCTGAGTCACGGAAAGACGATTTCCGCCGCGAGATTATGAACTACATTGGAGCACTGGCGATCGAAGGGAAAACCTTTGACTATCGTACCAATGAGCGTCTGCACAAGGCACTGGAGCTGAAACTCTTTGAGGATCAGAAAGATAGTATCAAGCTGACGTCGCTGGTTTCGCGGGTGATTGACAAAGATACGCAGGAAAAGATCGATGTCGTCAAGAGTCGTCTTATGCGTGACTTTGGGTATAATGAACAGAGTGCCACTGATGTACTCAACTATGTGGCCAGTATCTTCGCTCGCGGCGATACACGTTCAACGTACTAGCGATTGCACGTCCAGAGTGTCTGGCGTAGAGGCATGCGCTCCATGCCTCTACGCTCACCGTATTTTTATGAATCTGGGTCGTACCAGGTAGTGTTTATGTGCTATGATTATATTCAGTGTGGATAGTGTGTCTGCCGGAGGGCGGAGGGGATACCAGAGCGAGTTCTGTCGCGGTCAAGCTGCGCAACAGGCAAATACAACATTTTCGGGATGCCAGTTGTGCAGCACATCCCTGGCGCACTTGCAGCCAGGGTTGAAGCTCACGTCAGCATATGTTCCGGCGTCTTGCTTCTGGTTACCTGCTATCCACTGATGATCGAGACGTATGATGTAGCTGGAGTAGCTGACCTATGACGATTCAACGAGTTGACCGTGATCTTAATCGCTTCCGCCATATTGTGCGCGGTCGGATCAAAAAAGATCTGCGCAAATATATGTCTCACGGTGAAATGCTGGGACGCCAGGGGAAGCGTTATGTGAGCATTCCGTTGCCCCAGATTGACATTCCACAGTTTCGGTATGGCGCGAAACAGGGAGGTGGCGTTGGGCAGGGTGATGGTAATGTTGGTGACCCGATTGCGCAGGGGGATGGTCAACCTGGTCATGGTGAGGCTGGCAGTGAGCCAGGGAGCCACATCCTCGAAGTCGATGTGTCGCTCGAAGAACTGGCTCAGATTCTGGGCGAAGAATTGCAGTTGCCGAATATTCAACCCAAAGGCAAGAAAAACATTATTAGCGAAAAAGATCGCTATAGCGGTATTCGGAAGACTGGCCCTGACTCGCTGCGTCACTTCAAACGTACCTACCGTGAAGCGTTGCGCCGGCAAATAGCTGCCGGTGATTATGATAATGCCAATCCGGTTGTTATTCCGATCCGCGAGGATATGCGCTATCGCTCGTGGAAAGAGACTATGCTGCCTGAAAGTAACGCCGTGATTATGTATATGATGGATGTGTCCGGTTCTATGGGAACCGAACAGAAAGAACTGGTGCGAATTACCGCGTTCTGGATCGAAACCTGGTTGCGTTCTCAATACAAAGAGATCGATATTCGCTATATTGTTCACGATGCTGCGGCCAAAGAAGTCGATCAAGAGACATTCTATCATATTCGCGAAGGTGGTGGTACGAAAATATCCTCGGCCTACAAGTTGTGCAACCGGCTGATTGATGAGCGCTATCCGGCAAATGAGTGGAATATCTATCCTTTCCATTTTAGCGATGGTGATAACTGGGGCGGTGGTGATACCCGTGAGTGTATCGAGTTATTGCGCAAAGAGATGCTTCCCAAGGTGAATCTCTTCTGTTATGGACAGGTGCGTTCACTCTATGGATCCGGCCGTTTCGCCCACGATCTCGAAGAGTATCTTGGCGATGAAGATAGCCTGGTGATCAGTGAGATTGCCGAACGTGATGATATCTATGATACCATTAAGGACTTTCTGGGTAAGGGCAAATAAGAGTACTCGGTAGGGAGAATTTTCAGTGATATATCCCGGTTCAGACACCAGGTGCCGGTGCTAAGATATAAATGATGGCTTTATGAGAAATACAAACCTTCCACCAGATCTTCAAGCGGCTCGTGAAGAAATTGAAGGCTATGCCAAAGCGTATGGCCTGGATTTCTTTCCGATCATCTATGAAGTCCTGGACTATCGCACATTATATGAAACGGCTGCTCTGGGTGGCTTTCCAACACGCTATCCACACTGGCGCTTTGGTATGGAGTACGATCAACTCATGAAGGGGCACGTCTGGTTGGGTAGCACGATTTATGAAATGGTGATTAACACCAACCCGGCCTATTCCTATCTACTGGAAGGCAATGAGCCTGTTACTCAGAAGATGGTGATGGCCCATGTCACTGGCCATGTTGATTTTTTTAAGAATAACATGTGGTTCGCGCATACGAATCGTAAGATGCTCGACGAGATGGCCAATCATGCTGCACGTATTCAGCGCCTGATTGATCGCTATGGCTATGATACCGTTGAGGATTTTATTGATACCTGTCTCTCACTCGAGAATCTGATCGATTATCACGCCCCCTACATTAAGCGCCCGGAAGCACAGACAGAACAGCCCGTGGTGAGTGATGAGGAAATTCCGGTTGTCGAGGGACTCAAGGTTGAACGTGGTTACATGCAGGACTATATCAACCCACCGGAGTTTATGGAGCAGCAGCGCAAAAAGCTAGAGCAAGAACAACTGAAGCAAAAGCGATTTCCTGAGAATCCACAGAAAGATATTCTGCTGTTTCTGCTCAACTATGCGCCGCTTGAACGCTGGCAGCATACGATTCTCGAAATTGTGCGCGATGAGGCCTACTATTTTGCGCCCCAGGGTATGACCAAGATCCTCAATGAAGGCTGGGCCAGTTATTGGCACTCAACCATTATGACCCGGCGGGCACTCAAGGCATCGGAAATTATTAGTTTTGCCGATCTCCATAGCGGCGTCGTTGCGACTGGGGGTGGTCGTCTCAATCCCTACAAACTGGGGTTGGAGCTGTTGCGTGATATTGAAGATCGCTGGAACAAAGGCAAGTTTGGCAAGGAATATGAAGAATGCGACGATATGGCGGCTAAGCGCCAGTGGGATCAGCAACTCGGTCTGGGACTCCAGAAGATCTTTGAGGTGCGCCGGCTCTACAATGATGTCACCTTTATTGATGAGTTCCTGACACCGGAGTTTATTGCGGAGCAAAAGCTCTTTACGTTCCGCTATAATCGCGATACTGATTTCTATGAAATTGCCAGTCGTGAATTCCAGGAGATTAAAGAGAAGTTGCTCTTTCGCCTCACTAATTTTGGGCAGCCATTCATTTATGTAGAGGACGCCAATTACAACAATCGCGGTGAAATGTATCTGCGTCATCGACACGAGGGCGTAGACCTGAAAATGGACTATGCCCGTGATACTATGCGTAACCTGCATAAAATCTGGACACGGCCTGTGTATCTCGAAACCGTCATTGATGAGAAGAAGCGTTTGCTTTCATTCGATGGGCGCGACTTTAGTGAACGTAGAATCGATTAGGAGGGAATATGAGTCCTGGAACAAAACTTATGGAGCAGCTGCGCCTGCTTGTACATGACGGAACAGAGGCAGTTCATCTGCACCAGCTCGATACAAAGAACGGAACCATGCAGCTCGTGGGGTATGATGCCGATCATTCGGTACGCCTGGAGTTATGTGACTATGATCGCTACAGTGTTACGCTGTACACGCTCGAAGTTGGTCAGCAGCGCCCCGGTGTTGCGCTGGAGACGGTCAGTGTAAGCGCCTATGCTGCTCAGATTTCCCGGCGCCTGAGCTATCTCGAAGAGCCACTGGCGGTGTACGAACTCGATAGGAGTATGCAGGTTGCCCAGTTACGCTCGCTGCCACCCCAACGTGAAGGCGCAGAGGTGTTCTATTGGGAGGTGATGGTGTGGGCCAATGCGGATCGTCGCGCTACCATCACGCGCTATCATTGGGCACCAGGGATGGTTGAACGTGAGGTGGTAGCCTATCCAGCCACATTCGCGCTGGTCACTCGTATAACCGACTCTATCTATGCTGCGCTGACAACCACGATGGACGACTGATTGCGCAGTGCAGGTTCGGGCAGGTTGCCAGGCCAGAATGCAGTTTGGCCTGGCATTACTTTCGCCTGAATCAGGAGGCGATTAGTCTGAGGTTTCTCACGTATACCTATGTCTGCTCTGACTATTCACCAGTTATTGGCAACCGCGACCAGTACCTTACAGCCGGTTTCCACCACAGCACGCCTTGATGCCGAGTTGTTGCTGGCCCATACGCTGAACTGGTCACGAACGCAACTCCTGGCTGAATATACCTACAGGCCCGATGCTTCTCAGAGAGAGACGTTTCACGCATATGTTCAGCGACGGTTGAACCTGGAACCCGTGGCTTATATTGTCGGGCATCGTTCATTTTATGGATTAGACGTGCTGGTCGATCAACGGGTGCTGATACCTCGCCCGGAAACCGAACAACTCATTGAGCGGGTGTTAGAGATTGCCCACAGGGTGTGGGTGCACGATGACCAGCATGTGCGCAACCGTTCAATTGCCGATGTCGGTACCGGTAGCGGAGCGATTGCCGTCGCGCTGGCAATGCGACTCCCGGCGGTTCACATCTATGCACTCGACATTTCCAGTGACGCCCTGGCGGTCGCACAATCCAATCTTGCGCGGTACCAGCTTGAGCAGCGGGTACAACTACTACAGGGCGATTTACTGATACCACTGCCCTGTCCTGTCGATATGATCGTCAGTAACCCACCCTACACTATTCTGAACACCATTAACGCCAATGTGCGTCAGTATGAACCACATCTGGCCCTTGATGGCGGGATCGATGGGTTGGCGGTGTATCGACGGCTCTTCAACCAGGCTCCGCAGAGGCTGAAACCTGGTGGTGTTATTCTGGTAGAAATTGGCGCGACACAGGCGACAGCAGTGTCGGCACTGGCGCGCAGGGTATTCCCCCAGATGCAGATAGAGGTCTATCGTGATCTGGCAGGACATGACCGCATCGTGGCGTTACAGACAGAACGGGGTTGAGGGTGCATTGCAGCATGGCAATGGTAACAGGTGCGTGCATACCGGGCACGACTGGCGATAGTATAACCGGTTGGCACGAGATTGCAAGGTGACATAATATCTGAACGGTGGTGTAACAGTTTGGTATAGTATGCAATCAGGACTATTGGACGGCTTGTGAAGCGCACCTATCTCTCGTACAATACGACAGGAGTACAGCAGTGTAATCGACCTGTCATCCTTACCTTTTGACCTGTAACGTGCCTTCTGCCATAATCAATAGTGTGTTATAAGGAGGCATGGTATGATTCCATTATTTGTCGCTCTGGGTATCGCAGTTCTGACATTGCTGGCGCTCTTGCTCTGGTTTGTGCCGCATCTCTTGCACCAGCAAACGTTACGCACCGCCAATGAATCGGCACAACTGCGTGAGATGTTGCTCGACATGTTGAACGAGCAGGAAGCCGTAACGATCCGCCAGACGCAGTTGAGTACATCTCTTTCCTACTTACAAGATCGGCTTGAACAGATTGTCACTACGTTGCGCCAGGAGGCACACGAAACCACAACGGGGTGTGAGTCAGAAGCATTGCGGCATATTGAGGAACGCATTAGTCTGTTACAGTCACACATTCAGACCTGGTTTGACAGTCGCGCCAGCATTGCCCGCGCTCGCACCGAGCAGGATAACGAGTCCTGGGCCTATCTCTTGAGTTTGCTGGCAACAATGCAAGAACGTGTGGGCGCATTGTCCGCTGAACGCGCCCATCTTGCTGTCGGGGTGCATGCCAGTACTCTTTTGACCGAATTAGAACAGGAGATGAAACACCTGCACGCTATTTCCAATGACATTGCCACGCTGCAATGGCGGTTGCGCCGTTCACTGGGTGAGCGTGAAACCAGTCTTTCTGCTTTACGGGCCCATACACCCGGTTAAGCGGGATCAGGATAATATCAGGTGACCATGAAACGCTGTTGTACTGGTTTCTATAGATAATCATTGGTCATATCACATGAAGTTACGCAGTGACTTGACACCTATGCCCTGTTCGTCGGGAGTCACGTGGAAGAGAGAGCAGCCGCTTGCCCCTACTCTCTCGTGCCTACTGCTGCCGTTGACCAGCATAACATGCAGTGCAGAAACAGAAACAGACGACATATTGCTCCGCCGCAGGCAAAAACGACGTTGTGTATGAGCGATGACGTCCATTCTATCATATAATAATGATACATGTTGATCGTCTATATGCAAAACAGGTGCGAGATTACGTTCTTCAGTATGCGTAAGTCCGCTGTAGGGTAAGCGCACAGTAACCTGGACTGATGACACCTTTTCAAGCCCCATGAGACTGAGAAGTTGCCGTTTCTACATCTCTGACCAGCGCGCTCCTTCCTGGCGTACAACCGCTACCTGCTTTCAGGACGCAAATATTCCTAGTCTGAAACGAGACAACTATGAGCATCGTTGTTATCGAAAATCAAGTCGTCCATTACGAGACGTTCGGGCGTGGTCAGCCGGTTGTTTTTCTCCATGGCTGGCTGGGTAGCTGGCGCTACTGGTTCCCAACTATGGAAGTGGTAGCCGCCGATTTTCGTAGCTATTCCTTTGATTTCTGGGGGTTTGGCGACTCACGTCGTAAAAATACACACGAGAGTATTCATAGTTATTCAGATCAGGTTATACGCTTTCTTGATGCACTGGGTATTGATCGAGTCCTGCTCGTGGGACACTCGATGGGCGGTATGGTGGCGTTAAAAACGGCCATCAACCATCCTGAACGTATTCTGCGCGTGGCAACTGTCGGGGCACCGATCGTGGGCGATTCGTTGTCATGGCTCCTTAAGTTGACCGATCATCCCTTTTTGGCAGGTGGCTTCGCGAGTCTGCCCTGGCTGCGGCGCTATCTCTTTCGGCTCTTTCTCGGTGAAACCCCCGATCAAGAAGTAGACGAGGTGGTGGATGATAGTGTCAAATCCAACGCAAACACGCTGCGCCGGGCAGTCAGTTCTATGTTACGCACCGATTTGCGCCCGGAACTGCCGCGCCTGCGTGTTCCTACCCTGATTGTCCACGGTGGCCGCGATGATATAGTTTCTCCCAACCAGATTGAGCTGTTCGCTCATATTCCGGTGGCTGAAGTCGTACTCATGTCCAGTAGTCGTCATTTTCCATTTTTGGATGAAGCTGAACTCTTTAATACCCTCTTACTACGTTTTCTGAAGCAACCTAATCCCACCCCGGTATCGAAAATGACCCTGCGCGAACGTGCAGTGGCGCAGTGATCGCGCGTGTTGCTCAAGACGACACGACCGGAATCGTTGCACTATGTCTTGCCATCAGGTGTACAACGGGAGGCCAGGCCTGGGTCGGCCCTGTCATGCCGCCGGCAACAATGTGGCTGCCAGACGCCATAGCCGTGCAAATCTTTTCCCCCAAGTGTGAACAGTTACGCTGTGCGTGCCAGTTGCTTATGGGGGGACGCGTGGTATACTACAGTGCTGGTGCAGGCAGTAAATGTTATGTGGCTGTGATTGATGAGCGCACAAGGTACAGGTAGGGAAACCAGACAACAACTGGTGAATCGTCTCAAAAGTGTTGAAGGCCATGTGCGCAGTATTGAGCGTATGGTGGATCAGGATACCTATTGCATTGATATTCTGAATCAGACCCACGCGGTGCAAAGTGCCTTGACCGTCTTTAATCGCTAGATTCTGCAACGTCACCTCTATAACTGCGTGACGATGGTGATTCAGAGTGACGATCAACAGGAACGCGAACGTGTGATCAACGAGTTGCTCCAGGTCTTTGATGCTCAGAGAAGGCGCTAATGTATGAACAATATACTCCGCCTCGATCTCCACAATATTGCGGCCAACTATGGTGCACGGCGCGTCTTACAGCAGATTACGCTGACCTTACGTCAGTGTGAAACCCTGGTGATCAGTGGTGTGAATGGTAGTGGCAAGAGCACCCTGTTGCGGCTACTCAGTGGGCTTCAACAACCAGCGAGCGGCACGATCCACTACCATTATCAGGGAACGTGTTATACGCCCCGGCAGGCTATGCATTTGCTCGGTTGGGTAGCCCCCGATCTGGCGCTCTACCGTGAGTTGACTGGTCGCGAAAACTTGCGCTTTTTTGCGGCAGTGCGGGGTCTCCAGCGGAATGATACCCAGCTTGATGAACTGCTGGCACGGGTGGGACTGGCTGGACGGGGAGATGATCGCGTTGCCTGTTACTCTTCGGGGATGACGCATCGTCTACGCTATGCCTATGCCTTGCTGCATGACCCCCCGGTACTGCTGCTTGACGAGCCAACCGTGACGCTCGATGAATCCGGGGTGGCGATGGTCACACGGGTCGTAGAGATGCAGCGTACCTTCGGCATCACCGTTATTGCTACCAATGATGTGCGTGAGCTGTGCTTTGGTGATTATGTGTTGACGCTAGATACGGCCTGAACAATGCCTTTTTCTTTGCCTATGCTGTTCAGTGCCGCCTGGTCTGTCTTTGCCAAAGATCTGCTGAGTGAACTGCGTACCCGGTATGCCTTGAATGCGATGCTGTTATTTGCCGCCAGCACGGCCGTGGCGGTCAGTCTGGGAGCGCAGTTTCTGGGCACGCGGCGTGATGATGAGACGTTTTTGCTCCAATCGGCTCTGTTGTGGATTGCCTTGTTATTTGCGGCCCTCAATGGTCTGTCTCGCAGTTTCGTGCAGGAGGAAGAAACCCGCACGGCGCTAGCCTTACGCCTGGCCACCCCGCCCATTGCGGTCTATCTCGGCAAACTGCTCTTCAATCTAGTATTACTGCTGGCGCTCGATGTGGTGACAAGTCTGCTATTTATGATCTTTGTACGTGTGCAGGTGGAGAATACTGGTCTGTTTATCAGTTTGCTAGCTGCTGGTAGTCTATGTTTGACAACTGCAACCACTATTCTGGCGGCGATTATTGCTAAGGCCAGCTTTAAGAGTGCCCTGTTTGCCGTGGTTGCCTTTCCGCTGCTGATCCCGCCGCTGATTATTGTTATTCAAGGCACGGCACTGGCACTGGCCGGTGCACCCTGGGTTGATGGTTTGCTACATCTGCGTACGTTGCTTTCCTATGCAGTGGCAACGTTTGTTACCTCGTTGCTCCTCTTTGGCTTTGTCTGGGAAGCGTGAGCCTGTTCATCTCAGGACTTATGCGGTGGCGGGAGGCGGATGCTCTTTGGGTAAAGCAAGGGCGCAAAGGTATTGGATGGAAAACGGGCCAACGCCGTATCGTGCCATTGTTCTCACGCGACGATGCCTTCCTCGGAGCCGCATCACTGAACATTGCCAACGATCGTATGTAGGGCACCCCTTGTGGGTGTCCCCAATATCCGCATTGCGGCCGTGTTGCCGCGTCACGTCGTCCCTTATTGTCGGGCAACGACCAGCATTGCCAGCATTGCCTTCGTTGTGGATCATATGGGGGCTGCCCGTATTGCTGTTGCCAGGCTCGCATTGTGGAGACATCGTAGCCGGGCGCGGCATGCTTCATGAAACACCCATGTCATGGTGTGCGTAGTCAAACCATCACGCCGATTCAGCAATGGGGTGCCCAATATGCCATTCAGCACAAAGGCTATGCTATCGTGTGCGCACCCTGACGATTGCGCGGTGATTGCAAGGCAATGCGGAGCCACCGTGTGCCTCGTGGCCTGGATAGGAGTGGGGATCACTTTACAACACGTTTATAATAAATCCAGGAAACTTTTCACAAAATCAATGTATTGTGGTACAAAGACGGCGCACAGGCTCCTGTTGGGTGTGGTTTGTCAGAAAAATTCTCTGGATTGCAAAAACAGTTGCTTTAGAGAAAAAAGCGTAGTATGATGTGTAAGAATCATTCGATGAAGGTTGATGGGTGGACAGGATGGGAAGGTAGGAGCCATATGGCCCGGCGTATAAGTCAAATGGCGAAGTTGCTGATCGGTGTGTGGATGGCCGGGGTGATCCTCGCCATGTTTCTTATTATTCCGCAGTACGAAGGCCTGGGCGATGCCGGGCGTATTATTATTATGCATGTGCCAACCGCCTGGGTCAGTGTGCTGGCCTTTGCCGTTTCTGCGTTCTACAGTGGAATGTACCTGTGGCGGCGACACCCGTCTGATGATGATCACGCCGTTGCTGCCGCCGAATGTGGGTTCCTGTTTACGGTGCTGGCAACCGTAACCGGTGCTATCTTCTCGCAGGTTGTCTGGGGCATCTACTGGAATTGGGATCCACGCCAGACATCGATCTTTGTCCTGCTGCTCATTTACGCGGCGCTCTTTGCCTTACGTGCTGCGATTGATCCGATGGAACGGCGGCGGCGGCTCGGCGCAGTCTATTCCTTGTTTGCGTTTGTCACCGTCCCTTTTTTAGTCTTTATTGCCCCACGCCTGGCCGATAGCACCTTGCATCCCAATTGCGCCTTTCTCCCTGGCAGCCGGTGTGAGGGGATTGTGCTGTCCGAAGGGCGTATTGGTTTGTTAGGTGATCGCAAGATACAGTTGTTAGCTCTTAACCAGCAGGGAGATATGATTACGGCAGCGGTTGAAGTCAGCGAACCGGGGTTGACCAGCAGCGCTATCCTGGAACCGACGTTCAGTCTGGCGCAAGGGAGATCGCTTGATGAACCGAATTTTCCCACTGTGCGGTTTCGGCTAGCGCTGGAACATGTTGATCTGGCGACCGGTAACGTGCGTCTAAATATTCATGCACCTGGTACTGGCCTGGTTGACAATCCCCGCACATTCTTTACTTTTATGGCTTCAATTCTTGGGTTTACTATGGTATTTGTGTGGATGTTGCAGATGCGATCAACCTTGTTAGGGGTTTCCTGGAAGCTGGAACAACGAGAGGGGGCGTTGATATGATGGAGTCAGGCACTGCCATTTACGTGGCAGTTATTGTCACCCTGTCGGTATGGATTGGTATTTTTGTGTATCTCTGGCGTATCGATGCTCAGGTGCGCGAATTGCAACGTCGCCTCGATCGTCAGCCAGAACACCAGCAACGCAGCACACCTTCAGCAACTCTGCGCGTTCAACAGCGCGTACCTTCTCTGGAGCAGCAACCTGAAGAACTGGTTGAGCAAGGTTAGAGAGGATATGCAGATGAAAACATTGCACATTGTTGGTATTGGTATTATTCTGATTGCAGTGGTGTATGGATTGTTTGGGGTAAAAGACTCGTTTCGCTCCTATACCACCAGTATCGAGGAAGCAAAGAGTACGACTCGTAGCGTGCAACTGGCTGGCTTTCTGGGCAGTCAGGGCGAATATGATGACCAGGGTCGCTGGACGTTTTTGCTCCAGGACGAGATGGGTCAGCAGGTCAAAGTGGTGTCAGCCGAACCACGACCAGCGAACTTTGAACAAGCCGTCAGTATTGTCGCTATTGGTCAGTACAATCCTACTGCGGAGGTATTTATGGCCGACAGTCTGTTGGTGAAGTGCCCCTCGAAGTATCAAGAACAGACGGCTAACGGGCGAACGTTGTAATGACGGTGATCGGTTAAGGTATGAACAACAGGTTCTGTCTTTGAGGAACGATCATCGGAATCATCTGGTGGGGGACAGCTATGTTTCTTTTTGGTACCATACTTATTGTTGCTGGCTTTGTGCTGGCATTGCTGGCCATTGGTAGCTACATCCTGGTTATCCGTGGGCATCATGCAGCGCTCGATTATGGACGGGTGGGAGTGTATGGGTCGCTGGCTGCTGTCTGTACGGCCTGGGTATTGCTGGTTGCACTGTTTTTGGCACGACGGTTCGATATTGACTATGTGAACAACTATAGTTCAGCGAACCTGGGAACCTTTTTTACGATTGCAGCCAGTTGGGCGGGGCAATCTGGAAGTTTTTTGTTCTGGGCACTGTGTGGTGCTGTTGTTAGCGCTTTCCTGGTATATACATCGCGTCACTTCGAGCCATACGTCTTGATTGTGGTGATGTTTGTTCAGCTGGCGCTGATCGGATTCATGCTGATCATTAACCCCTTTGTCCCCACGATTGATCCGCAGACTGGCGCGACATTTGTCCCACCCGATGGCCGGGGGCTGAATCCAACGTTGCAAAATTTCTGGATGATCATTCATCCACCGGTTTTGTTTGTTGGTTATGCCCTGACGATCGTACCATTTGCGTTTGCCCTGGGCGGCATAGTGCGCCGCGACTATGATACCTGGATCACCCGTGCCTTGCCCTGGACTGTCGCCGCCTGGTCAATTTTAGGACTGGCATTGCTGCTGGGAGGCTACTGGGCGTATGAGACGCTGGGGTGGGGCGGGTACTGGGCCTGGGATCCGGTCGAAAACTCGTCACTGGTGCCCTGGCTGTTGCTCACGGCCTTACTGCATGGTATGGTATTGCAACGATCACACGGGGGATTACGCCGTACGAATTTTCTGCTGGCGATTTTTGCCTATGTGACTGTGACGTATGCTACCTTTCTCACCCGCAGCGGCGTGTATGCCAACTTCTCGGTTCACTCGTTTGTGGCCGAGGGGTTGTATGGTGCCTTGCTGACTCTGGTACTGGTTTTACTTATCGTCAGTGTCGGTCTGCTGATCAGTCGCTGGCGTGATATTCCAATCCGCGCCTTGAGCGAAAAGTTTTTCTCTCGTGATAGCTTCTTTGTCCTGAGTATTCTGTCGCTGGTGCTGGTAGCCACGCTGGTCAGTGTTGGCACGTCAATGCCGGTTATATCCGCTATTCCTGGGGTAGGACACGCACTGCAGGATTCTCTGGGGCGCACCTTTGAGATTGAAGATGGCACCTCCCTGGGGGGTGCGGCGTTTACTGATGGGCGCTTTAGCCTTGCTCCCAGCTTTTATCACAGTACCACACCGCCTCTGGGCATTGTAATCGTGGTACTGATGATCATCGGGCCGCTGTTGGGATGGCGCGACTCTAATCCGCGCCGCCTGTTACTGGCCTTGCGCTGGCCGGCAGTGGCTGCGGTTGTTGCCACCAGTGTTGCGCTCGTGCTGGGTGTGCGCGAGGCGTTGCCACTGGCGTATATTACCTCTGGTACATTTGCGGCTGGAACCAACATCCTGATGATCGTACGCTCATTGCGCGGCGGTTGGATGTTGATCGGTGGCTATCTCGCCCATGTAGGGGTCGCTCTATTTCTTCTGGGGGTGATTGCTTCCAGTGTGTATGCCAGCCCTGAAGAGCGATTGGTCTTCAGTCCAGGTGAAACCGTGCGGATGTACAATCATGATTTTACCTTTAACGGGTGGCAGCAAACAGCCGATGGTAAAGGTATTCTGGATATAACCGTCCAGCGAGGGGATACTACTTTTAGGGCCCAACCACAACTCTATATCAACCAGCAGTGGGGTGCCATAGTCCAGACACCGTCGATTAAAAGCTATCTCTGGAAGGATCTGTATATCTCCCCCGCGAACTATGAGCCGGAGATCGATCCGAATAAGCCGATGGTCGGGCCGGATCAGCCAGTCACTGCCGGCCCGTATGAAATTACCTTTGATGGCTTTGTGATCGATCAGGTGGCTATGATGGAAGGCGGTATGGCTGAGATCGGGGCGCGACTCAAGGTGGTCTATGAGGGTGAAGAGAGTATTGTTGTTCCAGCCATGCGGCTGGTGCCTGGTCAGACAACCAGAGACGAGACGCTGCAGGAAGTTTCAGCATTGCTGCCCGGCGGCCATGAGGTTTCACTGGTAAACTTCAGCCCCGAAATGCGTCTGGTGTTCCTGGATATTAAAGGTCTTGATCTGCCAATCCAGACAGAACGAGCCGTCATCGCAGTGAGTACCAAACCGCTGGTGCTTCTGGTCTGGGTGGGGGTGATTGTCAGTGTTATAGGAGGTGGGATTGCCACCCTCCGGCGCTATGTTGAAGGCCAGGCACGTCTGGCTGGACAGGGGGTACGCCTGCCACGTGGACTTTCAGGTCTGGCCGGGCATTTCGGCTGGCGGGGAGCGAGTCGTTAAGGAATCGCAGGTCATGGTTGTGACAACCATGGAGACGATGAGCGGGTGTTGATGTGCGCTGGAAAAAGCGCTCGATCTGGATTGACAAAGTTCAGAACGCTCGCTGGTTTGCTCTTTTAATCTACGGCTCTTTGTGTATAACTATATGTTACTCGGCAGGGGTGCCGGGGCCACAGGCCCCCACGCACGTTCCCGGTGATTGCGGTGGGGCGAAGTTGTACCGTGCCTTCCTACCCAGGCAATGTTTCGTTGTAGGAGTAGTGATCACCTCTTGATATTCAAAGTATTATGCAGGATTATTACGAAATTCTTCAGGTACATCCCGATGCTGACCAGGAAACGATCCAGGCAGCATATGAGCGGATGCAGATGCGCTATGATCCAGACCAGCTCGATGGTGTAGCCGAGGAACTGGTTGAGTTGGCACGACAAAAGCGTCATGAGATTGAGCGTGCCTATTCCATCTTGAAGGATGCCCGCCGCCGTGCTAACTATGATGCGGAAAAGCGTCGAGAAGCCCGGACTACCGGAATTGAAGAGAGCACAGCCGGGCATGCCGCAGAACTCCTTGACTATCGTCCACTCCCGCCTGCTCGACGCCAGGAACGACCTCGTGGTTTCAACACGCAACCAGTACGATCTGCCGCACCCCGGCAGCGTAGCGGGCGTGGCAAACGTTCAACCCGACCGCTCTGGATAACACCGGTGATAGTTGTGGGTATAACAACCTTTGTGATCTTGTTATCCAGTTTGCTGATCACAACCCTGAGTGGCCCATCACTGACTGCAACGGAGTCAGCCAAGGGTGTGAACCTGATCAGTACGCCCCAGAACGAATCTGAGGCAGCAGCGGTAGAACGCATCATGAATCAGTTTGAAGGACAAATTGTTCAGGCTAGACTGGTGGCGCAACAACGGCCTGATAATTTCAATTCGTGGATGAACCTGGGTGACGCGCTGTATGATAGTGTCCAGATTGTGCGTGAACGTATGCCCGATAGCGAACTGTATCAGGAACGCCTACCGCGTTGGATTGAGGCGAGTGAGGCCTACAGTGAGGCGCTGGCTATTGATCCAACGCATATTGTGGCGCGTGCAGACCTGGCTGCCAGCCTCTGTAAATACGGCGAAAGCGTGAATGACCCGGTGTATGTAGCGGCTGGTCTGGCCGAAGCCCAACGAGCCGTCCGGGAAGGCCCCGAAGATGCGCGGGCATTGCTGCATCTGGGGGTGTGTCTGGTCAGTGGTGACCCACCCCAGATTGAGGCCGCGATGCAGCAGTGGCAAACGGTGTTGACCTTGCCGTCCGTGCCCCGTGGGATCATTGTCGAAACGCAACAACTAATTCAACAATATCAGCGGTAATGGGAGGTATACCAGTGCCGGTAAAACCTGTCATATGATTCAGTTCGAAATCTGGCCGCTATCGGTGCTACACCAGCGAGGTTTTGTTAGCATGGGTGTGTTCAGAACAAAGCCAGTACAAACGGAAACAACATATAACTCCTCCTTCTTTCTGACCACCGGTCGCTTGCACGCAAAGTATAGGCAACGATAGGCCTTGTTTGAGCGCAGGCTCACACCTTACTCCAACACGCAGTACCCATCAATATCCGCGCTACATGATCGACCACATTCTGTCAGAACTGTGTTACAATAGAACATAACCTTATATTTACTATGATGAACACCTATTATACATTACTAGAGGTAGATGCTCAGGCCACGCCACAAGAAATTCAAGCGGCGTATACTCGTCAATGTGAGCGTTATCGTTCTGAACAGTTGGCAGGTTTCATAGACGAAGACATGCTCAAGGTTGCTACAGAGCGAATGCAAGAGCTTGAGCGTGCCTATCAGGTATTGTCAGATGCTGAACGTCGTCAGCAATATGACATGTATATCGGCGTTGCCGATCCAACCCGCGTACCAGGGCGGCGTGGTCTTAGCCAGCGCGATATTCTGTATACACTGGGGGGGTTACTCATAGCATGTGCGCTGCTGATGGTTGTCTGGGTTATGACCGGGCGTGAAACAGGTGAGGCACTCCCCGGTGTAGGTGAGGTGAATCGTCCGGCACCTGATTTTACCCTCCCCGCTCTGGGCGGTGGTGAGGTACAGTTCAGTGCCTACGAGGGGCAGATTGTGCTGGTGAATTTCTGGGCAACCTGGTGTGAACCTTGCCGACGTGAACTGCCTGCGTTGCAAACTGCTTATGCTGAACTACGCGACCAGGGTTTCATGATTATCGGGGTGAATCTGACACGTGATGAATCAAAGCGGGGTATAACGGAAGCTGATATACTGGCCTTTGTGCAACAATATGGCATTAGCTATCCGATTGCACTCGATATTGAGGGTGAAGTTGCCAACGCTTATCGTATTTTCCCTCTTCCAACCAGTTATTTTGTAGATGCGCAGGGCAATATTCGCTATGTACGTGTAGGTGAAATTACGGCTGATGAAATCACCGTACTTTTCACCAGACTGCAACAGAAGGCCCTGGCACTGCGCCAATAGCAGCATGAGGATGACATGGAGCAACGTACCATTCTGGTGGTAGATGACGATCAGGGGTTACGCGAGTTAGTTCGTATTAGCCTGGAACATGAGGGGTACAGGGTTATCCAGGCAGCGAATGGATTGGAGTGTTTGTCTGCTGTCCGTGAGCAGCAGCCTGATCTCGTCATACTTGACGTTATGATGCCCGAAATGGATGGATTGGAAGCCTGTAGCCGCTTGCGTGAGTTTTCACACGTTCCTGTATTGATGTTGACGGCCAAGGTGCAGAGTATTGATATTATTACTGGTCTGGACAAAGGGGCTGATGACTATTTGATCAAGCCCTTTAACATGGATGAGTTGACCGCCCGTATTCGGGCCTTGCTGCGACGAGTGCCAATTGCGTATCGTCCCCTTGTTGCCGGTAATCAACAAATTCAGATCGACCAGCAAAAGCGCGAAGTCCTTGTTCGCCAGAAAGTTGTCGATCTGACGCCGACCGAGTATCAGTTATTGACGATTCTGGCCGATAATGCGGGCAAAGTTGTTGAACACGAGCAACTGTTACGCGCCGTGTGGGGGCAGGAATTTACGAAGGACAATGATTATCTCAAAGTATATATCTGGCACCTGCGCCGCAAACTGGAGGAAGATCCAGGTAATCCCAGACTATTGCTAACCGAGTGGGGTGTTGGGTATCGGCTGGTTCCTTGATCGTTGTCTACAACCGATGCTGCTGTCCGTTGCTTGCCTATCGTACGATCATTTTGTTTTTTGTTCCGTTTATTCATCTTTTCGGCAATCGTTCAGGTGGGGTGGTCAGGAGTGGCGCTGTCCCTCCTGGAGTTTGCGGGGGCTAGCGACCCCCGCACCCCTGCTGGCCCAGGTACCACCTGAACGGTTACACTTTTCGCATGGAAAGGAGCAAGCGGTGCAAACTATTCGTAGCATTTCGATTGGATCAGCTTTCAAAGTAGGTGCAGTGACCAGTATATTGCTGTTTGCGGTGATCGGTGGCCTGATCTTGCTGCTGCAACTTCTGGTGGGTGGAATGATCGGTATGGGTGCGGGTGGCCGAGAGGGCGCAGGTTTTTTTGGGGCAATGGCTGGTTTCGGTATTGTTGCCTATCTATTCGGCATT
>DAOTWD010000045.1:0-43394 GCA_034435975.1 Chloroflexaceae bacterium
CGCGGGATGGAGCGCGACGATATCCTGCGGCTGTTTCACTTTCTGGACTGGCTGCTGTGGCTCCCAGACGAGTTGACCATCCGCTTCTGGGAGACGCTGCAGGCCTATGAGGAGGAACACCATATGACCTATGTCACGAGTATTGAACGTCTGGGCATCGAGAAGGGGTTGCAACAGGGGTTGCAACAGGGCCTGCAACAGGGGTTGCAACAGGGGTTGCAACAGGGCCTGCAACAGGGTGTGCAACAGGAACGGCGTTATCTCATTCAGCGCCAACTGACGCGGCGGTGTGGCGCGTTGCCGCCGGAGATCACCGCGCAGCTTGAGCAGTTGACGATGGCGCAACTGGAACAACTGGCCGATGCCCTGCTGGACTTCACCGGCCCGGCTGACCTGGAGGCGTGGTTGCAGGCGGCGCAGTAAACCGATTGGACGGTGAGCGCCAGGGTATTTTCTGTTTCCTGTGTTTTGTTCTTGCAAGCGGCCTATTGTGTTAGCAAGGTGCAGCGGCATTGACACACCTCCGCCACCGTGCTATACTCACCGCAGAATAGCAATCCTTGTGATTGTGGGGCCGTGACCACAGCGGCCCCAGGACAGATGATACCAAACAGCTATAATCAGGAAGAGTACGCGCCTGAACGCCGCTCAGAGAGTCGGCGACTGGTGTGAGTCCGATGCGAGCGTCGGCGCGGAATGGGCCTGGGAGCTGCGGAGCGAACGATAAACAATCCTGCGTGTGCATCGGCGAGGTCAGCTTGTCCAACCGCGATTTATGTTTATCCAGTAGTAGCCGCCGGAAACGCCACCGTTATCAGGGCGCTGGGCATCGGGCAGGGATGTATCCAATCCGGCTCTGTGCTTGCATGAGAGTGCGCAGACCGATTTCTGGCATGTGTCTGCGAACGAGAGTGGCACCGCGAAGTATTTCGTCTCTCGATCCCTCTGGGGTCGGGAGATTTTTTTTGGTGGAGTTGATGGTGAATGCGCTCATCGAGAGGAGAAGCGAATATGGAGACGGTGAAATATACACTGACCGAACAACAGATGCCAACCACCTGGTACAATATCCAGGCCGACCTGCCCGCTCCGGTACCGCCGGTGCTTCATCCCGGCACAGGACAGCCGATTACGCCGGATGACTTGGCCCCGCTGTTCCCAATGGCCCTGATCATGCAAGAGGTCAGTCAGGAGCGCACGATTGAGATTCCTGAAGAGGTGCAGTCGATTTATCGCCAGTGGCGTCCATCACCGCTCTATCGGGCACGGCGGCTGGAGCAGGCGCTGGATACGCCAGCAAAGATCTACTACAAGTATGAAGGTGTTAGCCCGGCTGGGAGCCACAAGCCCAATACTGCCGTCCCCCAGGCCTATTACAATAAGCAAGAGGGCGTGAAACGGCTGACCACCGAAACCGGGGCTGGTCAGTGGGGATCGGCGCTGGCGTTTGCCGGGGCACTGCTTGGGCTGGAAGTCCTGGTGTTTATGGTCAAAATTAGCTACCAGCAGAAACCCTATCGCCACGCACTGATGAACGCCTATGGCGCACGGGTGGTGCCCAGTCCCAGCACCGAGACCCAGGCGGGGCGGGCGATCCTGGCCGAACACCCCGATAGCACTGGCAGTCTGGGCATTGCTATCAGCGAGGCAGTGGAACTGGCGGCGCAGTCCGATGATACCAAATATGCGCTGGGCAGCGTGCTGAATCACGTGCTGCTGCATCAGACGGTGGTGGGCCTGGAGGCGCAGACACAACTTGAGATGGCGGGCGATTATCCCGATATTATCATCGGCTGCACGGGAGGTGGCAGCAACTTTGCCGGTATTAGCTTCCCCTTCATCGGTGCGAAGCTGCGGGGTGAGCGTGATGTGCGGGTAATTGCGGTTGAGCCAGCCGCCTGTCCCTCGCTGACGCGGGGAATCTATGCCTATGATTTTGGTGATACCGCGCATCTTACCCCTCTGGTCAAGATGCACACACTGGGCAGCACCTTTGTGCCTGAAGGTATCCACGCTGGTGGTCTGCGCTATCACGGTATGGCCCCGCTGGTCAGTCATGTGGTGCAACTGGGCCTGGCCGAGCCGCGTGCCGAGCCGCAACTGGGCTGTTTTGCGGCCGGGCTAACCTTTGCCCGCAGTGAGGGCATTTTGCCCGCACCCGAAGCCAATCATGCCGTCAAGACCGTGATTGACGAGGCGTTGCGTTGCAAGGAAGAAGGCACCAGCAAGGTGATCCTGTTCAATCTGTGCGGTCACGGCCACTTTGATATGCAAGCCTATATGGACTACCAGGCCGGCAAGTTGCGCGATCATGAGTACTCGCAGGAGGAGGTCGCTATGGCGCTGGCCGGGTTGCCAGTGGTGGGGTAGTTGAAGTGTGAGCGTTGGAGCGCTGGAGCATTGGAGCGTTGGTTCGCTTTCGCGCAAACCGTGGCCCATGGCTCTTGGTTGGAGCGTTGGAGCGCTGGAGCATGAGAGATTATCCTGGCTCGCTGTCCCCATCGTTCCAACGCTCCAATATCTTGACGCGAAGATGCCTACCGTGTGCGGAACGACACCTGTACCTGAACAATTCCATTCGGTGCATCCAGTACCAGATAGCGACTAGGGCCGACCAGTTGGACATCTGGCGCAACGGGTTGCCCATTCAGGCTGACCGCCACCACCTGTTGTGCCTCGCTCGGCAGCAGCAGACGCAGACGTAGTGCGACTCCGCTGCCGGTCGCCTCAAGCTGCATGGTGGACAGTGCCCGGCGTTCGCCAGGGCGATATTGCCAGCGATAGGCGACGTAGCCGTCGGAAGCGGCATAGCGTGCCACGACATAGGCATCGTTGATCGTTGTGGGCGCGGCGGGCCAGCGCGGGCTGAGGGTTACGTTGTTGTAGCGCACGCCGTGATCTTCAATGCCGGCTGCACCCTCCATCAGCGCCCCAAGCATCGCGCTCGATCCCCAGCCATCGGAACCCAGAAACTCAGGCGCAACGGCGACACCGCCGGTCGGGAAATACCAGAGGTACGTTGCGTTGGTGCGGCTGATCAGATCGTGGTAGCGTCGCAGGTTGTCAAAGCCATACGCCTCTTCACCAAAGCGGAACGCCCCTCGCGCCAACTCGCCGCCCACCAGTGGCATAATCCCGCCATTCACGTATTCGCCGGGCAACTCCCCCACACGCCCTGCCATACCATAGCTACCAGCGGGGAAGGGCGGGTCAATACTCCACCATTCGGCAAAGGCAACGTTGCCGGGACGCTGCAAGCGCGTGCGATATTCGTTGATAATCGCCCGGCCCTGCTCCAGCGACAGCACATGCCGGTTGAGCGCAATCGCATTGGAAAGACTCAGCTGGCTGGCTTCGCCAACACGCGGGTTGTACCACGGTTCGAGTTTGACATGATGGGTAAAAAAGCGCCCATTCCAACTGAGCGCATTCAGCCGTGCCATGAGTACCGCCGCCAGATCGCGCCGCTGCTGTGCCGATTGGAACAGCCCCAGGTGTTCTTCCATATGCGCCAGCGCTGCCAGTGCTTGCGCGAGGCCGGTATTATCGCCGTGGAAGATCCCCCAGATCGTCTGTTCATCGATCCAGTGGCGCGGCGCGGGCTGTCCTGTCGATGGATCGATAGTTGTGGGGCCATATTCAAAGTCCCAGGTATCAATCGTATAGGGCCGCTTGACCAGGCCGAGCGACGGTTCCCAACGCAGCGGATCGCTCAGAGTGTAGGCCAATGCACGCTGCATGGCGGGCAGATTGGCCTGCATCCAGCCGTCGTCGCCCGTCATCTGCCAGGCTTCATAGACTGCCAGGACAAACAGGTACTCGACATCGGCCTCAACCGGTGTGCGGAAGGCGGGAATGCCCCACTCTGGACGTGCCAGGAAGTCGGGGAAGCTGCCGTCGGCCATCTGCGCCCGGCGGAAGCCGTCGATCAGGCTCTTGACATCCGGGTCAAAATAGCGAAACGCTCGACCCTGATAATAGTGATCGCGCAGCCAGAGCAGCGGGCTGTCAGGGGAACGATACCCGTGAACAAGGTGTTCATCAATCGCGTAGGTCAGCGTTTTCTGGGTCATAAAATCGCGCACACGCGGATATAGATTATCGAGGAAGGGTATTCCGGTTTGAACCGTCGTCTGGGCATCAAGCTGATAAATCGTGCCGGCTGCCACCTGCCGACCACTGGCAAACAGGGCGGCCCAGTGTGGCCCCAATGCGCCCCGGGGCGTCACCTCGACGCTACCATAGCCATTGACCAGATTGAATTCCCATGCCCCGACCGAACGTCCGGCGCTGTCAAAAATGACCAGCACGACCGGGCCGTTAACGTCAGGGACATTGACATTGATCAGCGCTGGTTGCAGCGGTGCAACCACTGGCTGGATACTCGTGAACGATCCCGGTTGAATCTGGGCCTGGAGTGTAGTTGGCGGCGAGACCAGGCCAGTTCCTATGAACAACAGGGAAACGCAAACAAAGAGGGGCATACGTCGCATATGCAAACCTTTCCATGAATTTGGATGACAGGATCTACACAGTTGCGTGAAACAGACATGTTTTCACCTGCGGTAGCATGGAAGGGTCTTTTTTCCTCCATATGTTCGCTTACGGCGAAATGAGGCAGAAAAAGAAGACAACGTACCGCTCTGCCGAAGGCGAAAAGGCGTGTTGAAAAGACTACTGCGTAAGTCCTGTACGATTCTCGTCGGATGGCCCACAGTATAGCATAGACCAGCATAGAGGAGGATGCCATGCAGATTGGTATGATGAACGACCCACGGTGTAATGTGACCAATGAGGCACGCTGGGCTGCGTCGCATGGCCTGGACTTCCTCGACCTGACGATTGAGGGGCCGGGGGCAGACCTGGGGCAGATCGATCAGGCGGCGTTACACACCATCATAGCCGAGACCGGGCTGGGCATTGTTGGGCATACGGCCTGGTATCTGCCCTTTGCCTCGCCGATAGCGCGGGTACGACAGGCCGCGATTGCCAGTGCTGCCGAGACGTTCGAGGTCTTTGCTGCATTACAGGCGTGCTATGTCAACGTCCATATCGGTTCTACGCCGGCGTTGTTCAGCCGCGCCGATTGTCTACACTGGAACGGTGAGAGTTTTGCCTACCTGGCGGAACAGGCAGCGCCCTATGGCCTGCAAGTGATGGTCGAGCATCCCCCCTCGTCGTATTTCAGTCTCGATGATATTGTTACCATCTTGAATGCCGACCCACGTCTGAGGTTTCACCTGGATATAGGCCATGCGCATGTGGCGGGCTTTACGTTGGACGTTGTGCTGGATAGGCTTGGATCGCGTCTGGCCCATGTTCACCTGAGCGATAATCGCGGACGCCACGATGATCATATACCGCTTGGCGTAGGAACGATTGACTGGCCGCAGGTGATCGCGATGCTCCAGCAGTCTGGCTATGATGCAACTATCACGTTGGAAGTGTTTAGCAACGATCGCGATTATCTGTTGCTCAGTGTGAACAAAGTGCGGCAGTGGTGGGCAGATGCGGCAGTGGCACAATAACAATACACCTTATAATGTTAGCCATTTAGAGAGGTACTATAACCACCACAAAACGCAAACACACTTTGTCCATACAGCGACAGCATGGCTGCCGCACTTTATATACCTTATACACCTTTAATAATTAACTAGATAGAGAGGTACTATGACCACCACAAAACGCAAACGTATTTTGACTGGTAGTCGCCCAACCGGAAAACTTCACCTGGGGCACTATGTCGGCACCTATATCAATCGGGTACGCCTGCAAGACGAATACGAATGCTTCTTTCTGATCGCTGATCTACATGTCTTGACCACAAAAAATACCCGCGAGGATATTGCTGAAATCCCACAGAACATACGCGATATGGTGCTAGATGAGCTGTCGCTGGGCATTGACCCCGAACGAAGTACAACCTATGTGCAGAGCGCGGTGCCACAAATTTACCAGATCAATCTGATCTTCGAGATGCTGGTCACCGTGCCGCGCCTGAGTCGCTTGCCCAGCATCAAAGAGATGGCGCGCAATGCGCATATCGAGGAGGAGCAGATGCCATTCGGGTTGCTGGGCTACCCGGTGTTGCAAGCCGCCGATATTTTGCTCCCCCGCGCCAACCTGGTGCCGGTGGGCCGCGATAACGAGTCCCACGTGGAGATTACGCGCGAGATTGCCCGCCGCTTTAACTATTTATACGGCGAGATTTTTCCCGAACCAGAGGTCATGGTGCCTGAAGTTGGCACACTCCCTGGCACTGATGGGCAGGGTAAGATGAGCAAGAGTGCCAACAACGCGATTTTCTTGACCGATGACGCCAGAACCGTGGAGCAGAAAGTGCGCGGTATGTATACCGATCCGGCCCGCATTCGTGCCGACATTCCGGGTAAGGTTGAGGGCAATCCGGTTTTTGCCTATCACGATACCTTTAATCCCAATCTGGACGAGGTGAATGATCTGAAAGAACGCTATCGCCAGGGCAAAGTGGGTGATGTGGAAGTCAAGAAGAAGCTGGCCGCAGCGATCAATGCCTTCCTTGATCCAATCCGCGAGCGCCGGGCAAGCTATGCTGCGCAACCCCGGTTGGTAGACGAGATCCTGGCGACGGGAAATGAGCGTACCCGCGTCATTGCACACGAGACGGTGCAGATGATGGAAGATGCCATGGGTTTGCACTATTATCGTTAAGGGAGGTACACGTGTATTATCCAACGTTGAGCGATATGTACGATCTGAAAGAGCAGGGCAATCTGTGCCCCATCTATCGCGAAATAATGGCCGATCTGGAAACACCCGTTTCGGCTTACTTGAAGGTCGCCCGTAATTCCTATAGTTTTCTACTGGAGAGTGTCGAGGGTGGACAACATATTGCCCGTTACTCGTTTCTGGGCAGCGATCCCTATCTAGTATTACGTATGGATCGGGGCATTGCCCACGCCACACACCATGGCTACAAGCAGGCGCTGCCTTATAACGACCCACTGGTGGTGCTGGGGAGCTATCTGAGCGATTACCGCCCGGTGCGCCTGCCCGATTTGCCGTTGTTTGTCGGAGGTGCAGTGGGTTACTTAAGCTACGAGACAGTTGGTTATTTTGAGACCCTGCCACGCCCATCCGCCACTGATTACGAGATGCCCGAAGGGTTCTGGATGTTTGTGGATACGCTGCTGATCTTCGATCATCTGCGGCACAAGATCAAGGTTCTCTCGCACGTGCATCTCGATACGCCCGACCTGGATGCAGAGTATGGACGGGCAGTTCAACGGATTGAAGGGCTGATCAATCGGCTGCGCCAACCCGTGCCCGAAGCCTATGTTCGTTCATGGGCAGGACAAACCGAGCCGCGCAACTACGAACCGCATTCTACCATCAGTCGCCCGGCTCCTGGCCCCGTCAGTTCCAACCTCTCCGCTGAACAATATATGGCCAACGTGCGGAAAGCTCAGGAATATATTATGGCCGGTGATATCTTTCAGGTCGTGCCTTCGCAACGCTTCCGACGTCCAACCAGTGCCGACTCGTTCACAATCTATCGTTCGCTACGCACAATCAATCCCTCACCGTATATGTTCTATATACGCACCGGTGAGGGTGATCTGGTGGGCGCTTCACCTGAAATGCTGGTTCGCGTACAGGAGGGTGAGGTGGTGACGCATCCGATTGCCGGTACACGACCACGTGGCCGGGATCTGGCCGAAGATGCTACCCTGGCCGCTGAACTGCTGGGTGATGAGAAGGAACGGGCCGAGCACCTGATGCTGGTTGACCTGGGGCGCAACGACATTGGACGCGTCAGTGTACCCGGTAGTGTGCGCGTGCCCGAATTTATGGTCGTTGAAAAATATAGCCACGTGATGCATATCGTCTCGCATGTGACGGGGCAACTACGCCCTGACCTGAGTGCGCTTGATGCGTTGCGTTCCTGTTTCCCGGCGGGAACCGTCAGCGGTGCCCCGAAGATTCGGGCCATGGAGATTATTGCCGAACTGGAAGGCACCCGTCGCGGAATCTATGCTGGCTGTGTGGGGCATGTGGGCTTCAACGGTGACCTGGATACATGCATCAGCCTGCGCACGATGGTGGTCAAAGATGGCGTCGCCTACATCCAGGCTGGTGGCGGTGTGGTGGCCGATAGTGTGCCGCAGGTTGAGTATCAGGAAAGCTGCAACAAGGCTGCTGCACTGCTGAAGGCAATCGAGGTAGCAGAGGAGTTGTAGCCTGTATAACACTACCTGGCTCTTTGCATTGACGTAGGAACGCATGCGGTGAGGGTCTGTCTATGGAGGGGGTGAAGGCCAGACCTGTGCGTTTATTCGTGGCCTATTCGTTAACAGTAGGTACGTTCGAAAGATCGCCCGCCCCGTAAACGGGCAGGCTATTCCCTGGTGAAGCCTGCCTGCGCAGGCAGGGTATACCCGATGTCGAGGGCGGTTTCAAGATATAACCAATGCAGATCAATCAAGTTGATCGGATCGTTGCCCACATTTTTTTAACGCAAAGGAGCAAAGCCGCAAAAGGATGCGGATGAGACATGCCAATCGATCAACACCTTCGCACTTCCACGCCTCGCGCCTCACGTCTCGCGCATTCTCGTTAACGCAACCGCACGAAGGGGCAAAGCCGCAAAGGGATTCGTACATGCGGACGTGCCAATTCTACCGATGGTGCCGTCCGTGAAACCAGACGGTACCGACCACGAATACAACTACGAATAAGGCCACGAATGGAACCACGAATACACTAATTTTTGGTACGAATAGGGCCGTGCCCGACCCACGGTCGGGTGTGTGCAGATACGTCCATATCTGCCGCATACCCGCGTACACGCCGGAGGGACGCGCCACGGCGTACCCCGCCTCGTACCGCATGCCAGATAGGAAACAGGAGACAGGAAAGAGGGAATAGTGAGCAACACCAACCAGCCCGTCACCTGTCACCTGAAGACGCCGCACGCCTCATCTCTTAAGACGCTGCACCAGACTACTCTGCCAGTAGCGCCGGATCAATTGCCAGGTAGCGTTCGATCGGTACCGCAATTGGCGTCAGGACATAGTTCTGGATATGGGGCTTGACCAGTACAAAACTCAGGCTGTGGTTCAGAAAGATCGCCGCAGCGTCGTCCACGATCATCTGCTCTGCTTGCTGATACATCCGTAACCGTTGTGCTTCATCATCCTCAATACGCGCCGCCACCAGCAGCGCATCCAGATCAGGATTGGCATAATTCCCTAGATTTTGCTGTGCCTCGGAATGGAACAACACATCGACAAAATTCTCCGGGTCGGGATAATCAGCGCACCAGCCATACATAAACAACTGTCCATGCTCTCCCTTGTGCAACATGTCATAGTAGGTATTCGGTTCCAGATTCTCAATCTGGATCGTCACTCCCAGATGGGTTTGCCACATCTGGGCCAGTGCGGCGATGCTACGGTCAGCATCGCTGCCAAAGCCGCTGCTGGTAAACACAATTGGAGGCAACCTGTCGGCGCTCCCATAGGTCGATGCTGCCAGCGACTGGCGCGCACCTTCGGGATCGAATTCCAGTCCGGCGAGATTCGGGTTGAAGCCTGGCAGCGCAGGGGGATACAATCCACGGGCGGTAACCCCAACACCACGCAACACCACCTCCAGATAGGTCTGCCGATCAACCGCCAGCGCAAACGCCCGGCGCACCGCCGGGTCGTCAAATGGTGCCTGGCTGACATCGAAACGCACCTGCGAGGTACACATATTCACCCCCTCGCGCAGATCAGCATGCAGTGGATCGCGGGGATCACGCACACGCTCAACATTAAACAGGCTGACGCCAGTCAGGTCAATATCGCCCAGTTCATACATGCGAATACCTACCCCTGCATACAGCCGTACTGCAATGTATCGGATAGGCGGCGGCTCCAGGTAGAAATCGTCATTGCGTTCATAGAGTTGCAACTGGAAGCGCTCCCAACGAATAAGGCGGTAGGGGCCAGTGCCATTCGGTGTCCGATACCATTCTGGGCCTGACTCGACATTGGCACGGTCAACTACCGCTGCCGTTGTATAGGTGAGCTTTCCCAGGAAATAGGGCACAGGCGCTTCCAGCGTTACCTGGAGCGTGCGGTCATCGAGCGCTTGCAAGCCGCTGATCCGGGTTGCCTCACCTGCATGACGGGCCTTCACGCCCACAATATCGCCCAGATAGGTCAACACCGTGTTGGAGTCGGTGGCCGGGTCAGCCGCACGCTCCCAGGAATAGATCACGTCGGCAGCTGTCACCGGACGGCCATCGTGAAAGCGGGCGTTCGGACGAAGATAAAACGTGTACACCGTTCCATCTTCGCTAATGTCCCATCCAGCTGCCAGATCTGGCACCAGGTCTAACTGCGGGTTAAACGTAACCAGCCCGCTAAAGACCAGACTATCGCCGCTTCCCTGGGCTGGATCATAGTCACGCGGGTTAGTCGACTCACCACCCAGTTGCACCAGTGTCTGATCGCGTGGCAGGCCATAGATATCCGGTGCCGTCAGGGTGACACTGGCGACAATCGCATCCAGCGTACTCTGCTGACGCTCAACCTCATCAGGGGGGCCAAAAGCCATAAATGTAAACAGTTGCCCCCCACGAGCTGTTGAAGACAGCACCAGCCGTACCGCCGAGCCGTTATCCAGACGCCCGCTATACGAGCTTCTCCACGCCATGCGGCCATCATCTAACGTGATCGTCTCACCCGCCGAGCGTTCAGCAACTGTGATCTCTTCCGCAACCGAATCATGCACCTGCCGGGTCGCCTCTTCTATGTCGGTATCAGCCGCCAGCGGGCTATAGAACACAACCACAAACACTCGACCAGATGGCGCAACCAGCCAGGTCAACGTCTGCGTGTCCTCGCCCGGCTCGGTGTTCCAGTCAGGTGGATAGGTAAAGGTAACACCCAGGCTGGGATTGACATACTGCCCTGGCTGCGGAAACGGCTCAGGCGGTAATGTCGCCGTAGGCCGCCCACTGCCGAATACGGTCGTCACAGATGGAGCAGGGGGCGGCGTACTGGTTGTCATGATCGTCGGATTGGCCACGAGCGCAACCGGTGTCTCATCCACACCTGGTTGGGTAGTAAGGGATCGGCAAGCGGAAAGCCAGAACACCATGAGCAACAGCAGGCTAACGCCCGCTGATCGCCGGTGCATACAACATGTCATCGTTGCACCTCATCGCTGCCGACGGTCGACTGGCGGCGGCGGGTGTAGACCAGCAACAAAACAGCGGCCAGCAGGAACATCATCAATACCGCACAGGCAATCAGGCCGATCGCAATGATACGAGGAAAGAGCGCGTCCAGCGGTGTAGACTGACCGGCAGGGAGTGACGGATCAGGCGCAGTGTCCTCGATCGCCACGCCCGTCGCACCGGCAACCGCAGTCGGATTAGCCGTGGCGCCGGTTGGCATCGCAACTGGTGGTTCATCGATCAACGCTGGCACCGCTGTCGCCACCGGCAGGGCCATCAGCGGCGGATAGGTTGGTACAGGCGAGGGCAGCAGGGTGGCCGTTGGCAGCGTACCCGCTTTCGTACGAGCCGGGGCACCCACCGCTTCGCGCCATTGATCTTCCAGACTGTCCAGATCTAAGCCGTACACCATCTGGAGGCCAGCTTCAATCGTCATCCCATCGCGCAATGTGCTGAATAGATCAAGCAGGGATTGCGACCCATAGGCGTTGATCAAAAAATTGACGATACTGTAGGACTGGGAATAGGAAAGATCAGCTTTGTCGGGATGTTCAGAGAAGCTTCCGCTTAACGAGCGTATCGACAGGAGTTGATCCTGGGCAATCGCCGTCTCCAGACGTGCCGTTGATGGTGCATCCAGCCCACCTTCGCCATACACGGCGATCCCTTCATCGAGCCAGGTCGGCACATTGCCCAGGCACGAGAAGGTGAGATGCCCCACCAGCACGTGGGTCAACTCGTGCGCAATAGTGCGTTTGCCCCACTCGATCTGTTGCGGACTGATGCCGATTAGTACAATATCATAGGCTGGATATGCCTGCCCCCCCGTCCAACCCGGCGCATACAGCACCGCCTCACGCAGATCGGTGGTACTGGCGTAGATATATAGATCTACTGGAGATACCGGCACGACACCGGTAGTGGCACTTAATGCTTCGAGTGCGATCACCGCTGATTCGAGCAACTCCTCGGCAAACGGTTGGGGGCTATCATACCAGTGCAGCGTTAACATGCCGTCGCTGATGCTGTGCCAGTCGTGCTGCTGGTCAAGCCAGACCACCTCATAATCCGCAGAGACCTGCTCGGTGCCGTCTCCATCGCGCACACGCCAGCGATACCAGATCCGTGCGCCAGGCGGCTCTGAACCAGACTGGCGCATCTCCCATGTCCAGGACACAGCCGTTGTCGTGCCGGGCGTAAAATCAGGAAACGCTCTGGCCTGAACTTGACCGCATGTCAGACGTAGCACCCCATACTCGAGGATCACCTGCGCAATCGGCGCAGCGCTTTCAATCTGGGCCTGAAACGTCAGCGTGTTCGGAAAATCGATCTCCACACCCTGATCGGTAATCACCCACGTCGATTGCGCCGCCAGGGGATGTGGGGGTAGCGCGACCCCGGCGAGCAAAAGAATCCATAATGTGAGCCATAAATGGTGCATACATTCACCTGCAAAATGATGGGCACCGGCATGATGCCTGTGCCAGGGTCGATGTGCAGAACGCACGATCATAGTCTACCGTCTCATGCTGCAAACTGCAAACACTAGACAAAACGTGGGGTATGCTATGATTTCTAGTGGACATGATGGGCTTCTAGTGGTAGGATATGCACAGAAAGAAGCGAGCGGTGTGGCAGCCAGGCATGTCCAGACCGACGCTAGCTGATACGCGGTTCGTGAGAGAGAGTTCTATGTCATGGGATATCAAGACCATAAGCAGCATGTCGGAAAAACGATGACATATGCCATACCGTGCGGCATTATTACGATCAGTGATACACGCACGTTCGAGACGGATACGAGTGGAAAAGCCATCCAGACAGCGCTGCTGCAATCTGGACATGATGTGGTAAGATATGAGGTAGCAAAAGATGACGCGGCACAGATCACCGCGTTAATACGAGCGCTGGAAGCCAGTGGATGTCAGGTGATCATTACCAATGGGGGCACTGGCATTGCACGACGGGATAGCACTTTTGAAGCAGTTGATGGGATATTGGAAAAACGCCTGCCTGGATTTGGGGAGATTTTTCGGATGTTGTCCTATGCAGACATCGGGCCGGGCGCGATGCTGTCACGGGCCACGGCAGGTACGTATGGACGTGCATTGATCTTCTGTTTGCCCGGCTCAACGGGCGCGGTGCAGCTAGCGCTGGAGAAGTTAATTCTGCCAGAACTGGCGCATCTGGTCTGGGAAACAGTGCGGCAATAATGTCCAGTTTCATCACAGTGAGGACAGGAGCATGCTGGATATGCACACTTTTAATTTTTCTGTTATTATATTGGCGTCGCAGCGTCGACTGTCGCGCTCTCAGTTAAGTTGTAAGGAGCCAGAGTGCCCATGACGACAGTAGAAGCCTTTCGTGGCCTGCACTATCCCAATAAGATCGGCCGCCTGTTCTACCTGTCGCTTGAAGAAGTGATGGGCGTGAACGGTGTGAAAGCACTCCTACGCCTGGCCGAACTACCACAATTCATTGACGCCTACCCTCCAAATGACCTGAAGCGAGAATACCCATTTGAGGCAATCTCTGCAACCTCAGTGGCCCTGGGGACAATGTATGGGCCGCGTGGCGCTCGTGGTCTGGAGTTACGCGCCGGGCGTGTTGCGTTTACGTTGGGGCTGAAAGAGTTCGGGCCATTGCTGGGAATGGCCGATCTTGCGCTCAAGCTGATGCCGGTCACGATGAAATTGAAAATCGTCTTGAATGCAACCGCACAAACTTTTGATCGCTTTAGCGATCAGTCCAGCACCGTCCAGGAGGAGCGTGGACAATTTGTCTATCACATTACACGCTGCTCCAACTGTATCACCCGGCCTGAGCCGGGGCCAGTCTTCTATCTCGCACGCGGGATTATTGAGGAGGCCACCGCCTGGGTAAGTGGCGGCCGGCGCTTTGCCGTTGAGCAGTGTTCGTGTATCGGGCAAGGTGCCGAGACATGCGCGTTTAATATTGGGAAGGAACCATTAGAGTAGGGTTGCTGCCGGTCAGGTATGTACACGATGGAGCCGGACGAGCTTCGCTGCTGTTTCGGCTCTGTTTGTGCTTGCCCAATAATGATTGCCTCCTCGGTGGTTCTGGGTGTTGGAAGATGCGCTGGTTTTTACTCAAAAGCATTCGTTTCTATCAGGTAGTGCTTTCGCCATTGACACCGCCAACTTGTATATACACGCCATCGTGTTCACAGTATGGGTATGAGGCGATCCAGAAATATGGCGTTCTGAAAGGTGGGTTCCTCACAGCACGCCGTATCTTACGTTGTCATCCCTGGGCACAGGGTGGCTATGATCCTGTCCCTTAAAGCACAGGAAGTATGCGGTCGTTTATCTCTCCATAGTTTTGCAGACGTTTCCCTGAGTATTGTATGTCCAGGGTGTCAGGGCCATCAGCACAAACTTCCCCATAACATGATAGCGTTCAAGGCACTAAGGAGCGGTGCCGAAAGGATAGAGCAGTACTCGTAACTGTTCATATTTGCAGGAACATGATGGCTTGCCTTGCGCTGCTGTAAGGTCTTTGTTGGTGGAGAAAGGTAGCCTCCAACAGTAGTATGTTCGGGTTATGGTGGCGCAGTGAAACTGGTCGCTCATATCTGCTGCTCTACATGTGAACCGTTATCAGTCCTGCTCTCGAAAAGGCGAATAACCTGACCACTTCGTACGTCCTGGCACATCAACCACCGCTAAGATGCTGAAGAGTGCCATCATCTCCTGGCGTTTACCGCATTATTGGCAGCACATGCAACTTTGTACCATGTATGTGCGTCTTACTCTATGATATGAATAGTGTGTGGCATATGCAATAACGCGCCACACATACAGCGAGAACCTGACAGCGTGTACTCGCTGTGGTTATCGACGCAGTAAGGGAGCAGACGTTGGCAGAACCATCGATTGAGTTGATACAGCAAGCACAACGCGGCCATCCGGAAGCCCTCCAGCAACTGGTGTTGAGCCAGCAACACTATGTCTATAGCATTGCGATGAGTGTGTTGAAAGATCCCGATGATGCCGCTGATTTAACGCAAGAAGCCTTTATCCGGTTGTTTCGGGCCTTGCCCCAATATAACGGTGAGAGCCGCTTTACAACCTGGCTCTATCGACTGGTGGTTAACCTTGGACGTGATGAACTCCGCCGGCGCGGGCGTCAGGTGCCGATAGCAACTTCCGCTGAGGATCAGGACCAGGATTATATCACTGACGTGGCTGATGATGATCGCTGGGTTAATCCCGCATTGGCACTGGACTCACAGGAACTTCGCGCCCAGATCCGCAGTGCGTTGAATCAATTGGAAGAGCATTATCGATTGGTCTTGACGCTGTACTATTTTGAGGAGATGAAATATACCGATATCGCTGAGATTATGGGAATCCCCCTCAATACCGTCAAGAGCCATATTCGGCGCGGCAAGGAGCGGTTAGCAACGATCATTGAGGCTCAAGAGCAACCGCCTACGTCCCGCCCTGTGCCGCAGGTGTCCACTGGAGCGCAACGGCGTTCATTGCCCGGGATCGCTCCGATGCAACTGCTAACGAACGTGGGGAGGAGGTGCGTATGAGCAACCCTAGCGAATTCCTCCAACAGCGGGCCGAAGAAGCGTTTGATCAGGCGTTGCAGGCTGAGTTGCGCTGGGTGGCGCCGCCCGAACTCACCACACAACTGCTGGCGCTGATACCTTCGATTGCTGTCACCCATGACTTCGAGGGCGTGATGGATGCTATGCAGTCGCCATCCTGCTATCGACAGCCAGAACCTCGGTATGGTACGCCTCTGCTGATCGTCACAGCGGCAGTGGTGGGTCTCTCACTGGCAATTGCCTGGCAGTTCTATAGCCTGATTGGGGCACAGTTAGGCCTGGAGGTATGGTGGAATCAGGTACAGGTTTTTCCGGATCTCGGGATCAAATGGCTCTATGATACCGTGCCCGTGACGCGCTACATCATGGCGCTGCTCGGCAGTATTCGTCATCAACTCCACTGGTTGTTGATGGCCGCAATCTTGTGGTTAGCTCTTGATGGCTGGACACCACCATTTCTGCTTCGACGTCAATCTTCTTCGTAGTAATGAAAAACCGCATTTCCACACCTGGGGTTACGGGGGCCTGCGACTCCCGTTCCCTTGTTTTTTGTGCAAGCCAAAAGCGATCGTTAGCGTAAAAACTGGACATGAGTTCTGGTATCTAAACCTGTGTTTTACGGTATAATAGGATCGCGTGTATAGTCAACTACGCCGATCTTCTGTCGTTCTGTACGATACTATCGGTACATTTTTTCACTACAGTTGAGATTATCAAGGAAACAGCCAGATGAAACGACAGCATGTCGGGGCTGTAGAGTATCGCTATGGCGCGATTGAGGCATTCCGCGAATACGCAGAGTGCTGCCAGGCTATTGCCGAAATTATGGTTGACTATGCATATGTCGTTCGTGTTGAGAACAGTGGTGAACTGTTCTGTGAATGGGTGACAGATACTTTTGAGCGTGTTGCCGGTTATATTGCCCACGATATGTTGCAGACTGTTGATGTATGGATACGGCTGCTGCATCCTGATGGCCGCTGGTTGGGTCAGAAACGAAACCAGCGCCTCCTGGCGAATCAACCGGATGTGAGTGAGTTGCGACTGATTACACCCAGTGGTGAGACACGCTGGATTCGGGATTATGCGCAACCTGTCTGGGACAAGATCCATGGGCGCGTCAAACGTATCTATGGAGCCGTACAGAATGTCACTGAACAGCGCCGCCAGATCGAGGCACTCCAGGTCAGCGAAGCCCACTATCGTGCGATTGTGCAGGATCAAGCCGAACTGATCTGCCGCTTTCAACGTGATGGTACCCTGACCTCTATCAATGAAGCCTGCTGCCGTTATTCTGGTCAGTCCAGCACCGCCTTGCTCGGCCAGAATTTTATGCCTCTGATACCCGAAACAGATTGGCCTCTGGTGCAACATCATCTGGAGTCACTCAACGCCGATCTCCCAACAGTTACCTATGAACATCAGGTTATTGCAGCCGATGACACAACGTGTTGGCAACAGTGGACTGACCAAGCTATTTGTAACCATGAGGGGCAGGTGATTGGGTATCACGGGGTGAGTCGGGATATTACCCAGCAAAAACACGTTGAGGCGCAATTGCGCCTAGCACAGTTTGCACTTGATCACGCAGCTGATCTCGTGCTAGGTATCGATCGCCGGGGACACATCATCTATGTCAACCATACCGTCTGCCGTACCACGGGGTATGATCGAGCAACATTACTGCGGATGATGATTCACGAGTTGGATGCTGCGGCGCAAGCAGGTGCCTGGCATATCCTGCTCAACGCACTCGATGGGGCTGACACGCTGACCTTTGAAACCAGTGTGCGTCGTAGAGATGGCAGTGTCTTTCCGGTAGAGGTAACAGCCAATCAGATCGAAGTTGATGACATACCGTATATCTATGCCTTTGCACGTGATGTTACGGAACGTAAACAGATTGAGCAGGCTCAACAGGCGCACGCAGAACGTATGCATATGTTGGCAATCAATCATATTCATCTGTATGAAACAGAGCGCCAGCGTGTTCAGCAATTACAGACATTGCGGGATATCATGACCAAGATTATAGGTGAATTGGAGTTAGATAAGCTCCTGCATGCTATTCTTGAACGCGCTATTGATCTGCTCCATGCTACATGTGGTGAGTTGAGCCTCTATGATGCCCGGCACGATGATCTGATTTCCATGGCCTATCACGATCGACGTGGTGAGTATACAGGGCTACGTCAACCCTGGCATAGCGAGAACAGCCGGTGGGTGGTAGCAAACCGTAAGCCGCTGATTGTTCGCTACGGAGCTGATCCGGCTTTGCCCGCAAGTCGTTATCTGGGTGATTACCAATCGGCAGCGCAGGTTATGCTGTTGATGCCTCTGCTCGCAGGAGACGATCTCGTGGGCGTGATTCGTATTGAAGATGCTGATACTACCCGCACGTTCAGTCAGGCCGATGTGGAATTGCTGGAACTGTTTGCCCAGCAGGCCTCGATTGCAATCCAGAATGCCCGTCTATATGAAGCCGTGCAACGGCGGGCAACTGAGGCAGAAACACTGCAACAGGCGGGTGCGATTGTCACCTCGACATTGAATCGAGCCGAGGCGATTACGCGTATTCTGGAACAACTGGCGTACATCATTGACCACGATAGCGCTTCGGTGCAACTCCTGCGTAACAATGAGTTTGAGATTGTCGAGGTTCGTGGCTATGCCGATCCCCAGGCGATCATCGGCTTGCGTATTCCCTTAACCAGCCAGACGCCCAATTTTGTGGCCTATCAACAGCTGCGGCCCTATATTCTGGGTGAGGTACCAGCCGCCGACGTATTGTTTCACCCGGTCGCGCCACAGACACGTTGTTCCTGGATGGGGGTACCACTTATTATTCAGGGACGTATGATCGGGATGCTGACGCTGCATAGTCTACGCCTGCACCATTTCACGGAAGAACATGCCTGCCTGGTGATGGCCTTTGCCCCCTATGTATCGATTGCGCTGGAGAATGCCTGGCTGTTTCCCGAAGTCCAGCAGTTAGCAACCATCGATCCATTGATGGGGCTGTACAACCGTCACTACTTCTTTGAACTGGCCTCCAGTGAGTTTGAACGCGCCGTGCGGTATGACCGTCCGTTATCGATCCTGATGATCGATGTAGACAATTTCAAAAGAATCAACGATACCTATGGACATCTGGTGGGCGATCAGGTGCTACACTTCATTGCCGAACAGTGCCGTCGGGCGCTACGGGCAGTTGATGTCATTGGCCGGTATGGGGGCGAGGAACTGGTGGCGCTGTTGCCCGAGACAGACGTACAAGATGCACGGCTGGCAGCCGAGCGTCTGCGCCAGAATCTGGCACAGACAGCCATTTGCGTGGATACTAGAAACCTGTTTGTCACCGCCAGCCTGGGGGTATCTACCTATAATGGTGCGCGTGACCATAGCCTGGAGATGGTAATCGACCGGGCGGATCAGGCGCTGTACCTGGCTAAACATCTTGGCAAGAATCGGGTGGTGGTCTGGGAAGAAGATATGTTCTCATCTGATTCCGTGCCGGCTTTGCATCAGGCAGTGCAGGCAGAATGTCATAATCAGGCACAACCAGTGACACACACGATGAACCCATTAAACGCCAATCCTGGAAGGAGCGACTGTCTTGAACACGGGAAGTGATATAGTACTGCTGTCTGGATAACCGATGTTGCAAGGGATCTGGGGGCATGGTACAATTGAAACCCAAGAAGGCGATGGGGCACCCTGACCGCTCGTGGTCGGGGTGTTTTATGTGATCGGAGATACGCAGTCGCTCGAACACAACGTTGTTTTCGCTTTCAGCAGAGTGGTTCTTCAAAGCAGGGGAGCGGTCTGATCGTTCAAGCAGGGGCGTGTTCGAGCGCTTGAGCGCTTCAACGCTTCAATGCTGCCACAGGCGAAAAGAGCATGGGCTTCAAGCCACTGCGTAAGTCCTGTTATGTGAGAAATATGCAACGCACAGATATCCGAAATATTGCGATTATCGCCCATGTTGATCATGGCAAAACGACTCTGGTGGATGCCATGCTCAAGCAAAGCCGGATCTTCCGCGAGAATCAGGCCGTGACTGAACGGGTGATGGATAGTAATGCGCTCGAGCGTGAGCGGGGAATTACGATTCTGTCGAAAAATACAGCCGTGGAGTACCGAGGCGTTAAAATTAATATTGTGGACACACCTGGTCATGCCGATTTTGGTGGTGAGGTTGAGCGGGTGATGAATATGGTCGATGGTGTGCTGTTGCTGGTTGATGCTGTCGATGGGCCAATGCCGCAGACGCGGTTTGTGCTACGCAAGGCGTTGCAGGCCGGGCATCGAGCGATTGTGGTGGTAAACAAGATAGATCGCCCGCAGGCACGACCCAACTTTGTGGTCAATGCGACCTTTGATCTGTTTGTTGATCTGGGGGCAAGTGATGAGCAGGCCGAGTTTGCGGTATTGTATACTGACGCGCTGAAGGGCCATGCTGGTCGCTCTCCGCTCAAGATGGATGACTCGCTGGAACCACTCTTCGAGACGATTGTGGAGCGCATTCCTGCCCCCCAGGTCGATCTGGATGCGCCAGCACAGTTGCTGGTGACCACCAGTCTGTATGATGACTATAAGGGGAAGCTATTGACCGGGCGCTTGCATCGCGGACGGTTACGCCGAGGTCAGGCTGTAGTGCATATTGCCACCGATGGAACCCTCAACCCGGCCCGTATTTCGCAACTGTTTGTGTTTAGCGGGTTGCAGCGCCAGGATGTGGAAGCAGTCAGTGCCGGCGATATTGTGGGCATCGCGGGCATCCCCGATGCAACGATCGGCGCGACAATTGCTGATGCCAACGCGCCCGATGCGTTGCCCGTCATTCGGGTTGAAGAGCCAACGGTACGCATGACCTTTGGCGTCAATACCAGCCCATTTGCAGGACGCGAGGGAACGTATGTTACCAGTCGCAAGCTACGAGAGCGGCTGTATGCCGAACTGGAGCGCGATGTTGCACTGCGTGTGGCCGATACCGATAACGCCGACATTTTTCTGGTGAGTGGCCGGGGTGAATTGCATCTGGGTATTCTGATTGAAACTATGCGCCGCGAGGGGTATGAGTTCCAGGTCAGCAAACCCGAAGTTATTTTTCATGAAGAGCATGGTGTCATGCTTGAGCCGATGGAGTTGCTCGAAGTTGAGGTGGGCACCGATTATCAGGGCATGGTCGTGGAAATGCTGGGGCGGCGGCGCGGGCAGATGCGCGATATGCATTATCGTGATGATGGGAGTGTGCATTATGTCTATTATATCCCCACCCGCGGGCTACTGGGATTCCGGCAGCAGTTCTTGACGGCTACTCGTGGTCAGGGCATTATGAATAGCCTGTTTGCTGGTTACGAGCCGCTCATGGGGGAGATTGCCACCCGTGAAAATGGTTCGCTGATAGCTTCTGAGACGGGTACGGCTACCACCTATGGGTTACACGCAGCCCAGGAGCGGGGGCAGTTGTTTGTTGTGCCCGGTCAGGAGGTCTACGAAGGGATGATCGTGGGCCAGCACACACGTGACAACGACCTGGAAGTGAACATTTGCCGAAAGAAACACCTGACGAATTTTCGCAATAATCTGGGAGAGGATACATTACGCCTGGAAGCGCCGCGTGTTCTCTCGCTGGACGATGCGATTGAGTATATCGGCGATGACGAGCTGGTGGAGGTGACACCAAAGGGGTGGCGGTTGCGCAAGAAAGTGCTGGTGGCTGATGAGCGGCGCAAACAACAGAAGCGCCGCGATCTGGCACTGTTGTAATATACTTACTCTCTCATCTTCCTTTAATCTTCCCCTAACTTGTTCTTTATACCTTTCGGGCATACTGATATAACGGCTACCACGGTATATTTATAGCTATACTTGCTCTGTAAAATAACCCTCCGAGAGGTATTTATATGACGAACTCTGTTGCTGCTTCTGCGGCACGTTCCCAGGAATCGATTATCACCTACTTGAACGAGATCGGTAGTGAGCCGCTCCTGACCTTTGGCCAGGAGCAGGAACTGGCCAGGCAGTTGCTGGCAGGCACTGAGGCCCGTCAGCGCCTGGATACCGATACACGTGTGACCCACCGGGATCGGGCACGGTTGCAAAAACTGGTGTCCCTGGGCGAAGAAGCACGGGCACGGCTGATCAATGCCAACTTGCGCCTGGTGGTCAGTATTGCCCGGCGCTATCAGGGCCATGGCTTGAGCCTGCTCGACCTGATCCAGGAGGGCAGCCTGGGGTTGATGCGAGCAGTGGATAAGTTTGACCCGAAGCGCGGACTAAAGTTTTCAACCTATGCGACATACTGGATACGCCAGAGTATTGGCCGCGCTATTGCTGATCAGAGCCGCACGGTGCGCCTGCCGGTGCATCTGGGTGAGCGGATGACGCGCCTGACCCGTGCCCGCCAGCGCCTGGCACAAACGTTGGATCGCGATCCGACCTGTGCCGAGGTGGCGCAGGAGGTGGGTCTGACCCCGGAACAGGTGTTACGCACTGAGCAGGCAGCGTTGACACCCTGTTCACTGGAAGAGCCGCATGGCGACGATGGTAGTGGCGCACTGGGCGATATGTTGTTTGATACAACACAGCCATCGCCACTGGATCAGGTGGCACAACAGTTGCTACGCTCCGATCTGAACGAAGCAATGGAGCACTTGACGGAACGCGAGCGGCGCATTCTGGAATTGCGTTATGGATTGACCGGCGATCAACCGCTTACCCTGGAGAAAATCGGTCATCGACTGGATCTGACGCGCGAGCGGGTACGTCAGCTGGAGAGTGAAGCCTTACGCAAGCTCCGCGACCCGCTGCTGGGTCGCCGGTTGCACGGCTACCTGGAAGAGAATTGAGCGGTGCGTTTTGCTGCATAAGCCGGGACTGCGAGTTCCCATTGCTAGAGTACCGCAGTCGTGAAGAACTGGAATCCCGGCTTGAGACTGGAGAGGGCTCTGTCCAGTCCCAGGCCGGGACTCGAATGTACGATTGGCATGGGGTTGCTATAGTGATCCTAGATGTAGTATTATCTATCCACATTCTATCCACAAAATGTGGATAAGTCTATGAACGGTCGTAGCGAATGTGTCTTTAAGTGCCTCTGATAGTTTTTGCACAGACGTTCGTATGGTACTCCTATTAAGATGCGCATCACCGGATGCACATGTGGAGATATGTGCAACACAAAGCGCATATCTCCAACAAGCGACTCCTGGTTGTGTGTGCTTGTTTGAAGCCGCAGCATTCTGTCAATCTGCTATAATCATAGGGTACTGGTGAGCACGATGGTGGCGCAAAAAATAGAGTCATCCTCCCCGATGTTGCGCACCAATCGAGTTCTACATATGTCGTGCAGCAACGGAGGCCCGGCTTATGCGGATTGAAAAACATAGTTGCACTAGAGCGTGCGGTTGTCATACTGCCGCCTCCGGTGTGTTGCGGCAACACAGGCCCGGCTCAAGCGGGGACTCCGGTCGTTCATGCATCCCGCTGAGATGTTCAAAGTTCATTAGCCAGGTTGGAGCGATGGGCTTATGAACAGTGAGCGCCTGCTTAACCCCAACACCAATCCTGACGATGACGCGCAAAGTGAGAAGAGTTTGCGCCCACGCCGACTGGCCGAGTTTATCGGGCAGGAGAAGGTGGTGGAACAATTGCGGATTGCGATTACCGCCGCCCGCGGGCGCAACGAGCCACTCGACCACACGCTGTTTTATGGCCCCCCCGGCCTGGGCAAGACTTCGCTGGCAGGTGTGGTGGCGAACGAGATGAACGTCAACATGAAGATCACTAGTGGCCCGGCGATTGAGCGGGCCGGAGATCTGGCAGCGATTCTGACCAATCTGCAAAAGGATGATGTGCTGTTTATTGATGAGGTACATCGCCTCAATCGTGCGGTGGAGGAAGTGCTGTATCCTGCGCTGGAAGATTTCGCGCTGGATCTGATTGTGGGTAAAGGGCCAGGCGCACGCAATATCCGCCTCAAATTACCGCGTTTCACGGCCATCGGAGCCACCACGCGCCTGGCACTGATGACATCGCCACTCCGCGATCGCTTTGTGTCGGTGCATCGCCTGGAGTTTTATAGCAACGAAGCCATGCACGAGATTGTGTCCCGCTCGGCTGGCATTCTGGGTGTCCCAATAACCGAGAGTGGTGCGCTTGAGATCGGGCGGCGGGCACGTGGTACACCGCGGATTGCCAATCGCCTGTTGCGGCGGGTGCGTGATTATGCACAAGTGGTGGCTGAGGGTCAGGTGACGCTGGAGGTGGCACAGGCGGCGCTGGCTATGCTGGAGATTGATGAACTGGGGATGGATGAGAATGATCGGCGTCTATTGCGGGTGATGATCGAGTTGTTCAATGGCGGCCCGGTCGGACTCTCGACGCTGGCAGCCGCGCTGGCAGAGGAAATCGATGCTATCGAGGATGTCTATGAGCCGTTCTTGCTGCAGCTGGGCTTTTTGCAGCGCACGCCACGGGGGCGTATCGCCACCCGGCGTGCGTATGAGCATCTGGGCTTGCCCTATAGCGAGCAACGCGCACCGAATGGTAATGCAGATGGGCCGCAGCAGCGCCGATTGTGGTAGGACGATCACGTCTCATACTAATCTGGTTGCATTGCTGCCAGATTGACATCCCCTCGCGGGAAGCAGGGGGGATCCTGGGCTGACCTGCGATGGGACCACGAATACCTCGAATACCACGAATAACAGGTTTTTTTGCGAATGGGACAGCGGATTGGTATCAATTGGTATCAGGGGATCAACCGCTAATGGATCATACCCCTCGTTGTTTGTCCCACCTCTGTTCGCGCTGGACGCGCTGGCTGGATCGTCTGGCACTGCTGATTGTGCTGCTCTACGCATTGCTCGCCTGGAATGCCGAATCGGGCGCACGCTGTCTGCTTGCACCGCTTGACCTGACCTGGACGGAGATACAGTGGCGTGGAACGCTGCGCGTGGCGACAGACATCGGCTTTCGGCCCTTTGCCGATGAGCAGGATGGACAGGTGGTGGGCTATGATATTGACCTGGCGCGGGCAGTAGCGACGGAGCTAGGCGTCACGGTCGAGTTTGTGCCAACCGGCTTTGATGCGCTGTACGATGCGCTGACAAGCCGCCGGGCTGATATGATCGCCTCGGCACTGCCCTATGTACCGGAACTGGGCTATCGCGCCCGCTTCTCGACGTTTTATCTCAATGCCGGGCAGGTGCTGGTCACGCGTCATGATGCATTCATTACCGGTCAGGACGATCTGGCCGGGCGACGAGTAGGCGTCGCGCTGGGCAGTGACGGTGATGCCTACGCACGACGTCTGGCAGCAGCGGATGAGCGCATATTCCTTGACTCGTCCTATGGAGAGGTATCGAGTGCGCTGGCTGACCTGCGGTGCGGTGCGCTCGATGCGGTCATTACCGACCATGTAACGGCGTTGATTGCGGTGCAGAGTGCGCCAGGCTTGCAGATTGCAACGGCCCTGACGTTCGAGCCGTATGTGCTGGCCGTCCCATCGGAAGCGTTTCAGCTTCATGCCGAGGTCAACCGGGCGCTAGAAGCGCTTCAGGCGCGTGGTTTTTTTGAGGAGTTAAACGCTCGCTGGTTTCAGGAGTAACGCCAGATTCCGACACTGCCAGTGCAAGGCTGCATCTAGCACTCAATCCTAATACACCAGGTGGGATCCGCCTCTCTGCTATGTGAGTAATATTGCCCCTACCAGATAACCTGCATGGGAGTTTGTTCACTCTCCGCGTAGGCGCTGCAATTCGGCATACACTCCCTTCGATCACAATCAGACCGGATTGCGTGCATGATCCCTATCGGTCAAACAACAATTACCGCCGTAACACGGCCAGTTGGAGCGAGCGATAGACATTGACGGCTGAGAAGCGTCATTCGGCCTGTAACCGCTGCAACCGGGCTTCAAGTTCGTGCAGACGTGCTTCAGCGGCAGCGGCACGGGCTTCAAGTTCGTGCAGACGTGCTTCAGCGGCAGTGGCACGGGCTTCGGCCTGGCTACGAGCCTGCGCTTCGGCAGCGGCACGGGCTTCGGCCTGGCTACGGGCTTGCGCTTCAGCAGCGGCGCGGGCTTCGGCAGCCGCACGAGCGGCGGCGACTTCGGTATAGTCGGCGATGGGCGTCCCCGCTTCGTCGTAGCAGACCACCTCGTCGTCCTCAATTCCCAGCCATAGGCGCACCGGAGCTAACCACAGCCACCCCCGCTCGTTCGGGGCCAACACCTGGTACCCGGTTCCGGTCTTCCTATATCCCAGGAGCCGCAGGCCCGGCTGCGTGCGTGTGATAACCGTATCAATGATGATGTACAGCGGCACGCCCACCAGGTCATACTGATCCAGTTTATCGGAACGATCCAGACTGGCGGTCTCAGGCGATGTCACCTCGATGATCAATGCCGGGCGCACGCCTTCCTGCGCCACATCAAAGGTACTCCAGTTGCGTTTTTCGCGTACACTGCGGATTACCATGAGATCCGGGCCGTGGGGGCGCACCGCCGGCACATCCCATTTGATGCGCACGTTGCGCAAGACCACAGCCGTCGGGTCGTTCGCCACACGCGCCCGCAGCACGTTGTACAGATAGACGCAACGCCGCTGATGGGCTTCACTATGGGTCACGTGATCCTCTTCTTCAGGATGCAGCACATCGTCCAGGGTTAAGGGCACCGGTACCAGATCCTCGTAGCCATCGGGTCGGAGACCCCGCACATACCGCCAGCCGTAGCGAAATGCAGCGTCGTCCGGTAGCGGCGGGGCGGCTATCCTAGCTTCTGGCAGTGTCTCGATTGCAGTTGTCTGTGTCACTACATGCACTCCCTTCGATCGCAATCAGACAAGATTACAGTTACTATAGCTATGTTGCATCTGGATGTCGATCGGCACAACGGCTCACGCCTTGAGATAGAAACCACCGCTACCCACCGATTCGAGCGTCGGGTAACAGTGGGTAGCAGTGGTGCATCGTAATCGTTCGGCACCATCAAGTCATTAGCTTAGGAACCCAGGCCCGCCGCAGCTCCTGATCGTGCCGGATCAACAACAACGGGCTTGTCCTCGATCAGCGGTACTTCGGCACCAGTCACCAGACTGACAGCACGTTGCAGCGCTGTCTTTCGATCCCGCAGCAAGTGATCGGCTGGAACATGGCTGGAGACACCCAGTCCAGCGAGTTGAGCTTGTAATTCAGGCAGTGGAGTAACAATAAAGACATGCTGGCCTGTTTCGACTGCATCCTTAATCGCATTCTCAATCGCCAACGAAACGGTGACATCAAGCATGGGTACATCTTCCAGATCAATGACCACGGCTTCATATTTGCTGATCACGGCATGTTGCCGGGCAATTGCTCTGGCGACCCCAAAAATCATAGGGCCACTCAGATAGAACAAGAGTACCCGTCCATTCGCTTTGTCCAGCAGTTGTTTTTCTTCCACACTTAAGGGAACGGCATCATCAGCATCGCTGATAGCCTTGACGTTTTGCGCCTGCAGCTCACTCAGATGCTCAATCGTCAGGATATTAGCGATGAATACACCTACCCCAACCGCCACGATCAGGTCAACGAACACTGTCAGCAAGAGGACGCCATACATAATCAACGTGGTTTGCAGCGAGACTTTATGTGCCCGCTTGAGAAAACTCCAGTCGAGAATATTGAAGCCAACTTTCAGCGCAATCCCGGCCAGCACCGCCAGTGGGACGGATTGGATCAAATTGCCGGCTCCTATAACCACGATCATCAACAGCATCGCTCGTGTCAGACCTGAAAGGGCCGTCTGGGCACCGGTCTGAATATTGACTACGGTGCCCATCGTGGCACCTGCACCGGGCAAGCCACCAAAAAGCCCGGACATCAGGTTGCCAATGCCCTGGCCGATCAGTTCTTTGTTGGACTTATGCTCAGTACGGGTCAGGCTATCGGCAATAACCGCTGTTAGCACTGTATCAATGCAGCCCAGCATCCCCAGCACAATACCGTCAATAATCATCACCGTCAACTGAGCAGTGGTAAAGGTGGGCAAAACAAGCGATGGCAGGCCTATGGGAATATTGCCAATGCGCCGCAGATCAGCATCAGCGAACACAGTTATCGAGACCAGCGTGCCCACTATCAGCGCGACTAAGGGCGGTGGGGCATAACGGTGCCATTTTTTGGGCATCAGAAATAAAATCGCCAGCGTCAGTAATGCGAGTGTGGTTTCGATCGGGTCAATTGCACGCAGCAGGGACGGTAACCCGGTCAATGTCCCGATCACTCCGCCTGGCGGAGCAGATTGGCCCAGGAAGGGGCCGATTTGCAGAATGATCAGGATCACACCAATGCCCGACATAAAGCCCGAAATCACACTATAGGGCATCAGCGTGATGTACTTGCCCAGCCGAAGCACACCCATGAGCATCTGGAATATGCCAGCGATCATCACCACGGTAAAGGCCATGGCCAGACCAAGCTCTGGATGCGCGGCAACTTTCGACGTAATAATCGCGGTCATCACCACCGTCATCGGGCCAGTTGGCTCTGAAATGAGCGTAGGAGTGCCGCCAAACAATGCTGCAAATAGACCCACAAACACCGCACCATACAATCCAGCTGCGGGCCCGGCTCCAGAAGCCACGCCAAAAGCCAGTGCCATCGGTAATGAGACAATCGCCGCCGTGATACCGCCAAACACGTCTCCGCGCAGGTTGCGGAAGTGTATGTCATTCGTAAGCTGCATATAAGCTCCCCGGTTGCTATTTTTATAGCAAGCCTATTGCAATGATCACCATGGTGTCCTGGCTTCAGCCTGGACGGAGCAAGACCTGGGCTGCAGGCCTGGTCTCCAGTCTTCACACCTGTATGGTGGCTTGCTATATCAAATCTCAGATAATGCCAGAATAGCGCATGCTGCGCACAGGGCGGCATACGCTCTCATAATCCAACACGTTGTTTGTGAACGAAGATAAAGCCAATGACAGAGAGGTGAGGGGTTGCAGATGTTTGTCAAATTCTCTGTTGTTTTTGTAGGTAATTCAGACGAATGAGAAACGAGAACTAACGTAAGAGCGTTTTTTAGCGGCATACAGACATGCCGGGTATTCGGGTGATACAGCACCTCCCTTCCAGAGATAGTTATGAATCGAAACCATGGGATTGGTGGTTGTGGCAGCTATCGGCTTTGAATAGCTACAGGGATCTGGAGGGCAATAGAGAGCCTATCCCTTTGACAACCATATATGTACAGTATACCATAAGTTTTTGTAGAATTTTAACATCTTGAGGATCAGGATGGGACTTGTGCAAGGTTATTGGGGCTGTGCTTCAAACTGGATCTGAGTAATCGCTCCCTGCCCTGGTTCAACCAGGCGGTTTCACCATAGGTCGATGATACGAGTCTATGTGGCATCAAACACGGCATCTACGCTGACGCGAAAGCCCTTGAGCAAGTTCGAGGTTGCCCATTGTCCTCGTTGAAAGACCCCATGCTCGGTATAGATCTCACCATCGAGTACCAGTACGGTTATTGTTTCGTTCAACGGATTGACGATCCAGTATTCAGGGATACCTGCCTGGGCATAGTCATACGGCTTTTCGGTAGTATCACGTTCGGGCCGATCGGGACTGACGACCTCGACCACAATGTCGGCACCCAACCAGAAGGCATCCTGATAGCGCGGATCAGCGGCATCGCACAGCATGAGTATATCTGGTTCGCGGAATTTGCCTGGCCGTAGCTGCAGACGCAGGGGTGCCACCAGCACTTTCCCTCCGAGCGGCTGGAGGGCCGCTTTAAACCATTCATAGAGGAAGAGCAGGATGACTTGATGTCTGCTGGTCGGCATAGGTAGCACCTCGATCGTCCCGTCAGAAAACTCTATCAGGTGATTGGTCTGGTTCGTGAGCGCAAGATACTGCTCCTCTGTCCAGAGACCCTGGAGCGGGAGCAGGTCAAGTTCGATGCCATCAGCACGGCGAATAAGTTTGAATTCTAGCGCATCTACAGCCATATTTCTTCCTGACCTTCACTGGTTCCATCCGCATCCTACCACAAGGGTGCGCAGGACTCAGGCTATAGGTAAGCATACTTCATGCCAGACCACCATATTTCGTACCGTAATCCGTCGTTCGGCAATGCGTGGTTTAACCCCAGCTATATCAGGTGTGATCTCAGTGTGTCGATTCAGAACGCTTATGTTCATAAAGATCTCTTTTCTTTATCTATAGGGTGCCGCATGGATGTTACAATTCTCCTCGTCTTAAGGAAAGTACGTGATCATTGCCACAACAATGCTGACGGTAACGGGGTACACTATGCACGCTGCTATTATACCATTCACCGTATATCGGCGGATTGACGGACGAGCAGGATCGCCGCCCTTCTGCGGATAATAGATCATTCACCTCCTGCCAACGATTATCGTGGCAGAAGATCGAGTAACTCTGCATCTGCCATACGTCCGTGACTGGGAAGATAGAACGCCGATGGTGGAATTTTGGATTGCGCGGATCTATCCCAAAGTACATATGCATTTGAAACCTCCTGGCTTTGCGAAAGCCAGTCGCATCGACTGCTCATGGTATGCAATCAATGCATCTGGCTGGGTTCTGCTCATCTGGTCGCAACGACCCAGTACAAGGGTGCTGCAATCACCTGAACGTGTGCTACATCCAGCTCAGGGATCTGTTGCTGAAGATGTTGGAGTGCCATACGCGAGTGACGTATCGGCTACTTCGATAAGCAGCAGCATATCATCAGGTGCGGGGAGTGACCGCATGTGCCCGTCATCACGGGGACGTGATACTGCAATGTCAGGTTGTGGTTCACCAAACTGGTTGAGTTGCAAAGAATTCTGAACACTGACCAGTTCCACGACAACCAGGATTTGGCTTCTTGAAGCCCCATTGTCTAGCTATGCAGTTGATTTATTATTTTGGACACGTAGAGAAATAGTACGTATATAATCAGAGATCGCGTTGTGTTTAAACTCTCGTTTTGTAGTCACTTTCATGTAAAACGCAGCAAATACTCGGAAAATACTATAGCCGACAATGACTCCTAAAGCATTGAACACGACATCATTCACATCAACGATTCTATAAGAGTAACCTAACAGAAGCGATAGGATAAACTGTGCAACTTCAAGTTCGACTCCAAGTAAAACAGCTATTAACAGAAAACGTTTAAAACTAACATGGGTTAGAAAATTTAAGCCAAAGCCAAAAGGAATGGTTAGAACAATATTTAAAATACTAATCCTAATAACCCTTGTAAGATCCGGGTATGGCCCACAATAAAAAGGTATCAAATTAGTTATTGGGTTGGGTGATGCATCTCTACTCGCTTCGGCAAAAGGCCCTGTTATTGCTATAGGGAAGAATACTTCATTAATGGCGAATGTGATATATATCCAAAAGATAGAAAAGAAGAAGAGATAGATAAAACTTCTTCCTTTTAAATATAATACAGTTGTGCATACAGCAAAGAACACCAGGCTAATCGGCCATCCAGCGTATGTCGTGCTACCGAATTCTATACCCATAAACATAGTTGTTTCCGTATTCCATGAAGAAAAGATCGTTTACCGCAGTAATTTATTATGACAAATCCGTATGCGTTCATCGCACGCTCGGCTTGCACCAGATAGAGGAGTAGCCGCTCAGCAGTGTCGGTTGCGCGTACCGCCTCCTGTTTATCTTCCCGGCCATCACGATGAGCGACATGGTTCCAGGCCATCTACCGGCGCACATCCTCCCACACCCGCTCCATCGCTTTTCACTTCTGGATGCGGGGCCTAGTGTAGTGCTTTACTGTTCTTAAATAACGATAAGTACACTTTAGCAACAATCCACCCGATTAAACTCCCGCCCACAACGGCAATAGGTATCCATTCGAACATTTGAGTAAATACTACGTACTTTACTATTGAAAATAGGCCGTTCCAATATTCTTGTGAACAACAATCCGTAATAACGAGATGTTCCATTTGATTTAGGCCCACAAACACAATTAGGTATAAGTAGTATAAGTAATAACCCATAATTGCCCCAACCCAAAAGGTGACCACTGAAATTACCGGCATTTTTGTTGACATACTTTTTCGCACCTCAACATACGCTACAGTAATGCCAGGAATAAGCCAAACAAAATATATTAACCCAAATATAACTACATTAGCAAACTTAATTTTTGGCATTAGAACAAAACCAAGTGATGTTAGCGATGTCTGTATATACCAATCCACTATCCCAAAAATAGTTCCTATTAGAAAATAAATCACTAATTCTGAACGAAAATCCATAAACCCTCGGGTTTAACCTATTAATATATAGGTCAGATTACATGGAATACGTTTGCGCGTTTCTATAGCATAAATAGGAGCAGTCTATAGACTGCTCCTGTTCAATCCTGGTGATCTTCAGCTAATTCACAAAGAAGGTCCATCCATACGGCCTTCCTGTGATGAAGTTGACGTAGGAGGTGTGCGTATACTGTGCGTCAATACGAGAGTTGATGGCACCGCGCCAACCGGTCCAAACAGCATCGAACGTGATCCCATGGTCAGTACAACTGCCTTGACCGCCTGTACAACTCCTTACCCACGTAAAGATCTCGCCACCACTCCTTGTTCGATCGCTTACGTTTGTGACGTTGCAGGCACTGTCAACGTTATAGCGAACTTCATAAAAGATCCGCGTGGAGTTAGCATCAGAGGGTCGACTGAGATAACTTCCACCAATCTGCTTGCCATTTACGGGATTACAAGCAGCTAACAAACTCGCAGAGCTTGGAGCGAGTTCGCTTCGTGCACGAAATGCGAGTTCATCTGTCACCTTGTCGTCTCGGTTTGTGTTGCCCGTCAGGACAGCGAAGTACGTTATACCCTTCTCGCGTACTTCACGATACACCGCCTCACGCGTGAAAATAACTGAACCGCCAGGACAAGCGTTGATATTGTTCTCGGTATCAACCCAGATTTGGCAATCTACCTCCTGAGTCTTATCTTCAGCTACGACCACTGGTGTTGAGTCCTTGATTTCCTTCCCTCTAGCTGAAGTGCTGTCTACTTCAAAAAAGCCCAGGAGGAGAAAAACTGCGACAAGGGTGAGAAATGCTTGACTATTCCTCATTGGTAATCTCCTTTTTGTCCATATCAAGCTGCATATGCGAGTATGTCGGTCAGGCATTCAAGTAGCGCCTTAGTTCGACTTCATCCATTTTGTGGAGCGCATCATGGCGTGGCTACAGGCTCTCTCATAGCCGGGTTTGATTACAGTATAGTTCCTCCTCCTACAATAGTTATAGCCGCGATTAACCTGCCACCGTTCGTGTAAGCCTTTTGCTCCAGTCTGTCACCCGCCAGATGGCAGGGTGTTGTGGCGGCATTGGTACGATTTCGCCCCGCCATCTGGCAGGTGGCGGCAACGCAGTCCATTCCTACGGTTCATCAAAAAGATGGCGCTCGCATGCATACCTGACGGCGGCGGTACGATGAGGCACCCCGAGCTGTTGGTAGATCTGCTCGAAATACCACTTGACCGTCCTGCGCTTCAGGCCAGGCCATCCTATTGTCCGCACTGTGCGGCCTGCGCCGATTGCGCCAATGAGCCAGGTAGCAATGTACGCCATGGATCACGCACGACGCCGCTGATCACGATCCAGTACCATGCCGGTGACTCCAACCGTCATGAGCCAGCAGCCAGACCAGGTGACGAGTGTTGTGAGCGTCGGGGGGCTATCAGTATGAAAGAAATATGCAGCTATCTGGTTGATGAGCATGACGAGCATATACTGCGTTGGCAGCGCCAGGAGAAAGGATAGCTGCGCAGACTTCAATACGGTTTGATTGTGCATCCTATGCTGATCGATATGGTTATACACCCAGCACAAGATGACACAAAACATGCTTGTGTGTAATGGGGTAAACAACAGCCATATCCACAATTCGACAGCATAGGGCATAGGGTTCCAGAGAACAAGAACCCCTACTGCAAGGCTTCCCATTAACCCGGCGGTGAGAACGAAGCTCTTCATAAGCGATTGTAATGATCCGCGATGGGGGAATTTTGGATTGCGCGGATCTATCCTAAAGTACATACGCATTTGAAACCTCCTGGCTTTGCGAAAGCCAGTCGCATCGACTGCTCATGGTATGCAATCAATGCATCTGGCTGGGTTCTGCTCATCTGGTCGCAACGACCCAGTACAAGGGTGCTGCAATCACCTGGACGTGTGCTACATCCAGCTCAGGGATCTGTTGCTGAAGATCTTGGAGTGCCAGGCCGGGTGTAATATCTACACCAAATACATTGGCATCGGCTGCAATCTGTTCAACCTGTGCTGCCTTAATCGAAGCTTCAATACTAACGATACCTTCGAGGGTCATCTGTATGTGTTGTTGTTCTTCAACACCAGCCATCATCTGTTTAAGAATCTCCAGCGGCAGCATCTCGCCGTCCAGAGGCGCACCAACGATGGTGATAAGCTGATTATGCGTGTCTCGCGCGACGATGGTGTATGATTTGACAGATAGCTGATAGGTGTTTGCGAATTGTAGCAACGCTTCAGGAGCAATTGCTTTTCTGAGAACCACATTTACAGGTAGCTGATCCTCTGGAAGAAAAGATCGAACTCCTTGCTTTCGCGTTTTTGATAAGAGATCTTCCAAACGAATATAATCCTGTTCCTGATTTAGGATTTGAACATAGTAGTACTCACCCATCTTTGATGCCTCGTACTGCCACGTACCAAAATCACGAGTTGCTACGAGTTGCTCGCCAGTATCCTGACTCACTGATGATCGCGCAAAAATTCCTGATGCAAACCCAAATGTCAAAGCAACGATACCGACGATTATTGATATCCCGATGCGATTATTCATACTGACTCCTTTTTAGAGATAACTAAGTAATCTTATGCGCAGGCATGCCCATATTTGTACTACGGGCATGCCCCAGCAGTATTGCTATTCGCTGGGATACAGTACTTTTGATGAAAGTTCTCTGAACCATTCCAGTATGTGTCGACATTAAATTGACCCTTTGGATCGTTAGTAGTATCAGTATCCTGATACCAGGCCTGACCGAAATAATTCGTATTCGCAACCAGGTTATTTTTGTTAGCAGCAATACGAACCTCATTTGGCCAGGTAAAACCACAGCCTCTCTTATAGACTGTAGCTGAGGCACCTGGCAGATTAGAAGCCGCCCAGCTAACAGCTGCCCACTTATTCGTACCACAACCTCCAGATGGCCCTGTATTCCCATCAAAACTGGAATGGAAGGTTATAGATACGGTTCCCGAATTCCCTTGCATCCATGCTATTGCTTGAGCATTCCATGTTACATTGTTTCCGACTGGTTGCGTTGCACGCTTACCTTGTGCATCGATCCCCCCGCTACCTTGCAGTCTTCCTGCGGTGGGAGACCAATTCTTTGTTGGCCATACAGACCCATATGGTTGATTATATTGAAAAGCAAGAGCATGTCCAACCATGAAGAGTGATAGTGCTATACCAAGCAAAAAAAGTGAACAGTGGTTCCTGAAAGAAGCTTTCTTCATACATCGAATCCTTTCGTATACTATCGAGAAATAAGCCAGAGGTCAGACAATGCCATTAGCCAGAGCGCATCCTGGAGGGGCAGGCGCATCAGCAATTGTCCGACCTTAGTCTCATTTGTCTATCGGAGACAACCCAAGAATAAACTTCATACATTTATAAATTACTACATCGTACATGCGTTGTCTAGACACACGCGTACTGTTTTTATGGTACGGGAGTACTCAGAGCCGGTCTGAAAAGGGGCGGTTTGGAGGGCTGTGACCTCCAAAAAACCTGTTTCTGTCCATCACGCAGCGGCGGGTAGGGAAGCATGTATGGGGTTTTGCCCTACACCTTCCCTGTTCAGACAGCTTCTCATGGTGCGGGAACATCGCTTTTCACTCCAGACCGCGCTGCCAGGCCGATACGATAGCGGCGGCTCGCGTATGCACCCCCAACTTGCCATAGATGCGGCGCATATGATTGCGTACTGTCTGGTCGGTCAGGTGCAACGCGGTTGCGATGCGGGCATTCGACCATCCCTGCAGCAACAGACGCAGAATCTGCTGCTCGCGACGGGTGAACTCCACGTCTGCTGCCGCAGGCAGCTGATACCTGGGGGGGTCGCTGCCCACCTCGTCGACTCTCGTACGTCCGCACGTTCCACCCTGCGCCACACGTTCGATGGTCGCCACCAGCACCTCCGGGGGGGCGTCCTTGCCGACCGACGCGGCAATGCCGGTTGGTAGCCAGGGACACACCGTTGGAGCAGCGGTTTCCGCCGTCCACAGCACGATGTGGGGCGGCGGGCGGTGGGATGGGTAGGCGGAAGCACAGTCGTTGCGCTGCAACGTCTGTATAAGTACCGCAGGCGGTAGGCCCGGCAGCCACGGATCGAGGATGAGCAGATCGGGATGATGCGATTGACAGGCCAGGACAGCGGTGTCCCAATCAGCAACTTCGGCCAGAATGCGCATCCGCGGCGTACGATCCAGCACCAGGCGGATCCCCAGGCGGGTCAAAGGATGTGGATCGGCCAGCACCATACGAATCAAAGTACCCATCAAGTCAGATCCTCCCAAACGAGGCACGGAACGAGCAGAACCAGGACTCCAAATGTCCGTGCGTAGTGGCTATAATCGCATTATGGTTACAGCATAGCACCCGCGTTGACCGATACAATGATGGGAATGTAACGATTATGTAACAGTTTTGGGGAGAGCCATCCGCCATGAATCGTAAAAAGCCGGAGTCCCGGATCGAGTCTGGGTCTGTCCATCCAGTCTCAAGCCGGGACTCTCCTGTACCATCGGCAGCGGTGTGCTATATCTGCTCTGGTTGTGTTTTAGAGCGGTAAATCAAAAATAACGCAGCCCCAATGATCGGGATACAGAAAATAACGACGGCCCATAACAAATATGCTGACATGACTATTTTGGGTTCAGATCGTACCAGTTGTATCAGTGCGATTACCGTGAGGGTGAACCATAGGAATAGGAACGTGAAATTACAAAGTTGCACGATAAATAAAGGCATATTATGCATAATAGCTATCTCTATCCTATAATTGGAAACAACAAAAATACAATGACATGCAATGCCATAAAAATTCCAATGATCAGCAGTGTCGCCCGTGACGGTTTGTCCTGATTCACGGGAGTGTTCGAAACAGCAAGAACGACAGCGATGAAAGCTAAGATCAAACTTAAAACAATACTCAATATCATCGGCACAGGCGTGATGTTTGTTCCCGATACTGGTAATGCCACGCTGATGAGCATGAGTGCCACCGCGATGATTGTGTTCAAGCGTTTATTTGGCATAGAAAAACCTGCTCCTGTCTTGTTCTTTGTGAGACTGTTTCATTATCTCAAATTCAGTCGGATTATGGCTGACCAGAATGATGAACGAACGCTCAGGACAGCGTATCCGATTTTGTCGTCCGTCGACTCAACGTCTGTGCAACGATAACTATCTGGGTATCACTATTCATAGTAACCGTTCAGGGGAACGTTCGCCAGAGGGGGTTGCGGGGGCCTGCGGCCCCCGCGAAACCCGGGGAACCTCCTGGAGGGGCACTGCCCCTCCAAACCAACCCACCTGAACGGTTACCTATCCATAAGGGTGCGGCCAGAGAAACCAGACCAGAAATCAGACCGCCCACCGATCAGACTGAAGCCACAGGGCTGAGCCAGGGAGCGACGGGTTGTCAAATTCGCATTCGTCACGTTGCCGACGAACAGTTATGCGGCATCGCCGGGCCAGGCCAGGCGTCTGTGGATATCACTTGACAATCGGCAGCCAGGAACGTGATCGCACAGGGCGTATCAGCATCGGGATTGAGCGCGACAAAGACGCCTTCCATGGGTTCAGTCCGCAGGGTCTGCCCATCATCGAAGGTCACTTCCATGGTGGTGATACACGAATCTAGATCGTCTTGCCTCACCAGCACGAATGCATCCAGGCCCGTGGGCACCCGCCCGTCGGGAGCTGCATCCCCAACCGCCGGCATGGCAAACCGTTGGCCGGTAATAATCCTATTATCGGCAACGGGATCATCATACACCGAGGCACTCCGGGCGCGCCATCCCCACCCGCTACGCCGGGTAAACGCATACACGAGTTTGGGTTGGTCAGCCTGGCGCTGAGTAGCCACCAGGACGACCAGTTTTCGATCATCGCTCGCCTCTTGAATCGTCACCACCTGATAGGTGTCCTCGATCTCAGCCGGAACGCCCAGTTGCCGCCGAACGGCTGCTTCGGGCGTTGGTTGAGTAACACAACCTGTGAGGAAGAGGAGTATACCGAGCAGCAGGCTCCTCCCCAGGAGGATGTTCCAGTTCATGGCTATGGCTCCACATTATTGATTTACAGGACTGACGCGGTGGTCTGGTCAACTCGCCTTTTCGCCTTCGGCAGAGCGGTACTTTTGTTGTTTTTCCCTCTAAATTTTCGCCTACGGCGAAAATAGGGAAAAGAGCGTTTCTTCCACGCTGCCGCAGGCGCAAAAGACGTTGTATTGGGGCGACCGCGTACGTCCTGTAATTTCCAAGACGTACGCACCATCAACCCGGGGTTCTTCATGCTGGTTATTCTAGCGGTGTCCCATACCGCCAGTGTCGGTAATGCCGGCCGACATTGCCCATCTCGACCTGCCAGCCGGGTGGGTTGGATGGGGTGTAGGTCAGCACGCGCCGCTCGTACAGTTGCACCAGCACATCTCGCTCCTGCCCGTTCACCGCACATTTCGTCCAGTAGCCCGAATCTAGCGGAAGCCCGACCACATACCGCCAGTTGAAGAGCGGGGCTGCCTGGACTGGGCGATTATCGACCAGCACCTGCCCGCCCTGGTTCAGATAGCGCCAGAAGACCCCTGGCACATTCATGCCTGTCACCTCATCATAGTAGGCATAGGCCGTTTCGGGATAGCGTTCGCCCAATGCCGGATCAACGCCACCGCCACCGACAGTGTACCAGACGGCCATAGCGGGTTCCCCGAGGATAGGGTATCCGCGTGCTTCCTCTGGCGTCAAATCCTGCCCCCCTTCAAGCGCCAGGATACCGCCCCGAGCAAACTGTCCAAATTGGGCATAGGTGGGGCATGTCGGGTTATTGGTCAGATCCCCGGCCACCGGGATCTCTGCTCGCCCGCGGGCCTCCAAACGCTGGTCGCCGACCTGGATCTGGCCGAGGGCCATTTCCTTCACCAGCAGCCCATTGGTCACATACCAGTCATCCTGCGGACGGGTAGGGTCGTTGATCTCCATCCGGCTTTTGTCGAAATATTGCACCAGGCGGGTGCCGCCAGGTGCCTCCGCATATGGTTCTTGTATACCAGCAGTCAGCGGTGCCGGCCCCCAAAGCCAGGGACGTGTCGTCTGGCCCATCTGCACCAACTGGTCGGTGCGCTGCCAGACGGCACGAAAGGCCGTATCGGCAAACGGCTCCGGTTCCGCCCGGACGGACAGAGGAAGCAGGGCCAGAAACACGATGAGACCGACAACAGTTCGGTTGAACAACCATGGTCGAAGCATGGTAAAACTCCTCTTCTCCATTGAAACACGTTAGCTCTTATTACGGACAGGGCTTATCTGGTTAGGCGGCCGGTTCGATATGGCTGATACCTCCTCACTACGCAGCCTATCTCCGTACCGCGTAAGTCGAGGCGGAAAGCGCGTGCATACACCGGCTGGGCAAACCCTATCCGGTGTACACACGGTCGTTGTAAGGATGGCATTCATATGCTGCTTCAAGAATGCGTTTGCCCAGATGTACAACAAGCTTTTCGGGTAGAGACACGTCTTGACTAGTAGGCCCGCCAGGTTCCACCACAGTCCTGGGTAATGTAGCCGCTAACAAAATTTTGGCGTTGGGTGTTAAAACATCCGTTCCAATACGTGTATTCATTTCCCGTAGGCCAACCCAGCCAGCTACCCGGGCCACCCATGCCCATATAGGTATTGTAGATAGCGCCATGCACCAGGAACGCGCCGGGACGACCATCACCATGCATCATCACCCCGGTTCCACGCCAACCGCCGCGAAAGTCCTGGGCAAAGCCATCTTCACCGCTGGTCGTCCAGCGATGCACCAGGATTGTACCGCCATTATCAAAGGGACGTCCTACTGCAGCTTCCCCACCCAGATCACTGTATGTTTGTTGAAAATCAGAATAGATCCAGGTCTTATCCCGGCCAGCAATTCCTGTACTATCAATGGGTGTACGACGACGAAGTTGATAGCCGCTGATAGGCACTTGCACATGCCGAATGCGCTGACCTGGTGCTGGAGCTTCGTAGGCCCAGATTAGCCCACTCCCGGCTTCAGCTTCATACAAAAACGTGTGTGATGTGTTGAAAAAGGCATCACCCCTTTGCCGGTTGGCGGGATCAACCGCAACCCAATAGGGACTACTGCTCAGGAGATTACCAGTCGCTGGACGCGATGTTGCTTCTTCCTGCGTTGGGCGGGTGTGATTTACTTGCCAGGCAGTAGAGACCAGTCCTGAACAGTCGGCACCGGCATATTCCCGGTCAAATGGACTTCACGATTCGCCACCCCAGACATATCGGGAACCGACCGCACTTTGCGCAATCTCTATGATCTGGTCGCGTGTCATGGGGGGCGCACCGCTATAGCTTGAACTAAGGATAACTTCCTCTCTGAGGGTCTCATCGGGATCGCGTAACCGGGTTTCTTTTGAGAAATCAGGTGCCCGTTGCGGCTCGATGTTGGGCCGTGCCGGCGGTTCGGGAAAAAGGTCGTCTGGCAGGTCGCGAAACTCCTGTTCGACCGTCTCCGCCTGCCCCAACGATTGGAGCTGAATGCTATAGATGACCACACCATCTTCGCTCGCATCCAGTTGATAGAGCGTGCCGTCAGGGCCAACTGCGAATTGGCGTGTCTGGTGATCAATATAATGGACACTTGACTGAAGGAACGCACCGGCATAGTTGTTCTGGGCATCAATCTTGATCAAGGCCTCAGGATTACGCTCAGGATCCAGCGCTCGCTCACGTGACTCACTCAGATACATCTGTACATAGAGATTGCCGTCCAGATCAAAGAAGTGATCCCGAACCTGAAGGATGCGCCGATCCGCCAGTTTTAACTTGAGTTGTGATGGCTCAGTGCTTCCCTGAATCACCATCCGCACTGCCTGACCATCGTCTTCAAGCCCGCCAAACGCACTAAACAGGCCCGGGCGATGCGGTAGTGGCCGTCCAGGGAGGGTCGTCCGTTCCGTATCGGGAACAGGCCGCTGTGTGAAGGGAAGCGCCACGAGTTGTCCTGCCGCCTCGACATAGATGGTTTCATCAACCTCATACAGGTCGGTCGGCCATTCAACTGTTTCGGGAAGACGAATACGTTCGAGCAACGTCCCATTCAGATCGTACTCAAGCACCTCGCGTTCATTCCAGGGTTCAGTGACGGCAACTCCCCGGGAAGTCAGGCGCATATGGGTGGCACTACCTGGGACAGGAATGGTGTGCAAGCGTGTTCCGCGCTGATCATAGACCTGCACCCGCCGGTTGACCGGATCAAGAATAGCAATGGAACCGTCGGCCGCAATATCCAGGCTCAATGGGCCTTGCGTTCGGCTTTGATCACCGAGCACAAGCCCAAGGTCAGTATCCCCACTCCCCCAGGCAAATGTCAGTACCGGAGTACGATCAGGTGGTGTGGGAAAGTCAAGTTGCGCGATAGTAATAGTTACTCCCTGATAACGTGAAGCCGCGTGTGTTCCGCCTGGCACGGTCAGTACACTTATCAGGAGCAACGCGATACAAAGGTGTACAATATGTACCGTGCATCGGTGTGGACGAGCTATGCGTTTCATCCGTTCTCCCTCCTCCTCTTTTCGCTGCTATACGACGTTTTCTGCCAGTACTGTATGGGCAGAATGGTCTAGAGCGATCTATAAAACCTCTCTTTTAGCAGGATCAAAACCACAACAGACACCATCTCCATACGCATCTTGTTGTCGCACCGGTATCCGCTGCTGTAACTGACCTTTATTCTCCTCCCCTACTCTACCAATAATTCCCCTCAGCGACAAGGTACTGTAGTACCCTTTATCCATGCTGATGGTGGCACTGCACCCGGGGCGTCTCTACACCCTGGCTGGCATTGCTGCCGCTCTGTTTTGCACTCCTGGTTCTCTAGTTCGTTATGCCTGTTATTCTAGCGACGTTCCATACCGCCAGTGTCGGTAGTGCTGGCCGACATTGCCCATCTCGACCTGCCTCTGGATCATGCATATGCGTGGAAGAGTTCTGCGTTTCATCCGTTCTCGCTCCTGGTATGCGCTTAGTACTCCACCAGGACAAGACTCTCGACGATAGCTTGCAGCTCATCCGGCATCATGTTGTAGGCCTTGATCTGGTAATGCTGACCCGCATTCTGCCAGAAGACCCCAACCGTTTGTGTTTCCGTCGCAGTCATCCGTTCCCCGTGCGTACCGAGAACCGTTATCGATGCGCGGTCGTCGGGTGGTGGGAAATTACCGTAGGCACCTTTGCCCGTATTCAGGATGAAGACGAGGCTCTCATTGGGCGATGAATAGAGAACGGTGTAGTGTGGATCATTCTGGGCATCAACGTGGATCTCAAGGAGTACCGGCGGTTCGAAATGCTCCGGCATAGAGGTTGGTTTATAGATCGGAATAGTTTCAGGAATTGCTGCACGAACGGTATGCCAAACATCAGGTTCCTGAAGCTGGGTCGCCGAATCTGTCGCCGAATCTCCTGATAGGGACATGGTGGAAGTTGGTACCGTGGTACGCATGTCTGCTGACGGCGATGATCCTGGCCTATCAGCAGGCGCTGTGCCCATAGGGGCGGCTGTGGGACGTGGTATCTCGCTCGTCTCCGCATCGTGCGAGCGCGTACAACCACCTGCAAGTACGATGATGACCACAAACAACGGTAGCCAGAAGACCATTGGGTTTTTTGGTATATATACTCCTCTATAGGATCGATATATCTCGATGATCGGGGTAGCGTATCTCATGATAATATTCGCCAGACCAATAAAGAGCATATGCCCACAGCACCGGCGTATACTGCTTGAAGACGGTGGTACCTAATAAGAGCAAGAGCGTAGTGCCGAAGATAAGCGCTACTCGATTTTGTTCAAGCGTTTCTTTGGCATAGAAAAACTTGCTCCTGTCTTGTTCTCCTTGAGATTGCTTCATTATTCTAATTTCAGTCAGATTATGGCTGACCAGAATGATGAATGAACATCCATGACAACCTATCCGGTTTTGTCGTCTGTCGTCTCAACGTATGACTCGATGTGAATCTATCTATAGGTAGCGTCTACAGACACTGCCCAGGGCTGTTTCAGGTTCATCCCATGTTTCATAGTCGTTGTACGCAGAACAGCACCCATCAGCACGAGCAATCTCCTATTATCTTCTTTGTTTATATGGTAGTCCTGCACACCATAGTGATAGCTTCTGTTTCTTATGCCAACGAGGCATTGGAATGATGGACAACATACCAGATTGCCCCACTATGATGTTCGACCTTTTTCGAGAACGACAACGTCTTCCGCACCAGGCGGC
>DAOTWD010000046.1:0-21996 GCA_034435975.1 Chloroflexaceae bacterium
GACGGCCAACGGAGAGAAGCGAGCGGAGAGAAGTGAGGAGCGAGATGGAGGGAACGAGCGGCTCTCGCTCCGCGCTCCTCTTCGCTCACTTCTCGTCGGCGGCGACGACCGCAATCGTCAGAATCTCGGAGTCGGGGATCTGCGCCCGCCCATCACGGCGATGCCCCAGGCGTTCCATCAGCGTGTCAATCACGACGAAAGCGGTTACAATCCACGTGGCGTCCATCGGCTCCTCCTGGCGATGATGTTGGTTGGGCAACCGCGATCGTGCCAGAGGTGTCGATGGTCGTCAACTAGCAATCAAGGTAAGGGTAATTTCTGCATATAACAATGCTATTACTACAACGAGACATCCTCTGGGGAGGGAAGCTCGGCGTGGCATTAATCCTCCAAAATCACAAGGGATCATGCACAGGGGCCGCAGGCCCCCGCACCCCCACCGAGATGAAGTCTCGGTGTAGTATTATTCCAATTACCATCAGGAGTCCAGGCTTGATCCTGGGGATTGCTCTGTCCAGCCTCAAGCCTGGACTCCCGTTTTTTATGACACATGAAAGATTGCTCTATCGCAAACGGAAGGAGAGAAAGAGAATGACTTCATGAACTGATTATGAACTATGGTGTTCAGCGTGTACGACGATCGGTATCAATAAATAAAGATGTTATTCTGGATGCTCGAAGAAGAGGAGTAAAAAGAGCGATGAAGCGAACTTCAGTAGGTATTTCTCTCATCACGTTGCTGGTTATGACCAGTCTCTTACTCGTTGCCTGTGGTGGCAGCGCGCCACCAGCAACCACAGAACCGACGGTAGCCTCACCCGTTGCCGGGGAGGAGCCAACCGCGGTCACCGAACCCGAATCCACCGAAACACAGCCCCCAGATACGCCAGCCGTATCTGGTCAGCGAATCCGTCAATCCTTTGGCGGCGGGCCAGTTGGTGGTGCCTTCCAGGTCTTTGCCAACGCGATGGCCTTGATTATGGCTGACTCCGATCCGAACCTGGACATTGCCGCTGAGGGGACAGGCGGCTCGGCGGAGAATCTGCGCGGCGTCAATTCCGGCGATTTCCAGTATGGCATCGTCTATGCCGGGGATGTGTTCCTGGGAGCCCAGGGCCTCTTGCCCGAAGATCCTACGCAATACACCCGTGTACGACCGGTCGCTGCCCTCTATGGTGGCGTAATTCACCTGGTGGTGTCACGACAAAGTGGGATTGAGTCGGTGGCCGACCTGCCCGGCAAGCGTATTGCCCTGGGCAATGCCGGTTCCGGCGCCGCCCTTGCAGCGGAACGCTATTTCTCCCATCTGGGCCTGATCGATCAGATCAATGTCGAATATCTAGGTTATTCCCAGGCAGCGCAGGCCATGGGCGATGGGCAACTGGATGGCTTCTGGGTGCTGGCGGCGTTCCCGAATGCCTCGGTGACCGAAGCGACCACCTTTACCGATATCCGCCTGCTGGATGTCTACACCCCTGGCGTGGACGCCGGTTTTTTTGACAAGTATCCCTTCTATACCCAACGTGAACTGACGGGCGGGGTCTATCCCGGCATTGACGAGACCGTCACCAGCTTCCAGGACACCGCCTTGCTGGTGGCCAACGCTGATGTGCCTGATGACCTGGTATACAACGCAGTCAGCACGATATTTTCCGACGAGGGGTTGCGGCGTATGCGCGAGGCCCACCCTGCGGCAACCGAGATGAAACCTGAAGATGGAGTAGTAGGTATCTCAGTCCCCTTACATCCCGGTGCTTATCGGTATTGGAAGCAAGTAGGCACGGATGTTCCTGCGAATATTGTGCCGTAGAATTCCGATTTAGGGAAGGTAAGCGCGTTCAAGCCATTCCCATTTGAACGCGCTTGCTGCGATAACGAGTTATGAGCAGGGAGGTACGATGATGAGCTCCGAAGACTATGGAAAACCGGCGGATTCGGCACCACAGGAAGGCACAGCTAATCTTATGCCGGTGACCAAAGATGTGCAAAAGACACTTGATGCGCTCAAAGGTGATGGGGAGGCTGATCCTGAAACGCAAACCAGATTAAAGACGCTGGTTGAAAAAGAAGACCGTAGCAAGCGATCATTGAATTTTTTCTGGGCAGCCGTAGTCGCGCTGCTAAGTATCGGAATGAGCAGTTTCTATATTTATACTGCTGGAACGCTGCCCGCACCCGTTCAATGGCAGCGGGGGATCTATGTGATGGTCACATATATTCTCATTCTGCTGCTCTATCCGGCATTTCCACGTTCGGGTTGGCTCTACCGCTGGTACGAAAACAACCTGGCGGACAGGCTAGACCACGTAACTAGCAGCGGGCCACTGCGCTATCTGCGGATGATTATCGCACCCCGTGGTGGGCCAGGCCTGTTTGATCTGGCGCTGATTGGGCTGACGATCTGGGTCGTGAGTTACTATATTAGCAATTTCCGGGCACTGCAGTTTCGCAGTGGGGCCTATAATGAAACCGACGTGTTAATCGGTGCGATCGGCTTGATTATTTCGATTGAGATTTCTCGCCGTGTGCTGGGCTGGTCAATGACCCTGATCGGGATCACGTTCATTCTCTACCTGCGCTTTGGCTATGTCCTCTACGACATCCCCGTCCTCAACGCTTTTGCGCATCGCGGACGCTCGATAGAACGGGCAATCACTACCCTATACTTTGACCAGGAAGGCGTGTTTGGGGTAATGGCGAACGTGCTGGTGACGTATGTGATCCTGTTTATCTTCTTTGGCGCATTCCTGCGCAAATCGGGAGCCAGCCGCTTCTTTATCGACCTGCCACTGGCGCTGGCCGGGCGCAGCACCGGTGGCCCGGCCAAAGTTGCGGTCATTTCGTCGGCGCTGTTTGGCTCGATCTCTGGCAGTGCGATTGCGAACACGGTAAGTACCGGCACATTTACTATCCCGCTCATGAAGCGAGCCGGGTTTCGACCGCATGTGGCCGGGGCCATCGAGCCAGCAGCATCGATTGGGGGTATGTTTATGCCTCCGGTGATGGGAGCAGGCGCATTCTTAATGGCCGAGTTAACCTCGATCCCCTATTCACACATTGTCTTGATCTCGATCTTCCCTGCTATCCTCTACTTCACCTCGGTCTTGACCATGGTCCATTTCGAGGCGAAGAAGCTGGGATTGCGGGGTATTGAGACCGGAACAACCGCACGAGAGATTATCTGGCGTGACTGGTATCTAGCAATGCCGCTGATCATCATGGTGGTGCTGATGATCCGAAAGTTCTCGCCGGGCTATGCCGGCTTCTGGGCCATCATCGCATGTATGCTCTTGATGTATACCCTGCCCGAGAATAAGCAGGATTTTCTGGACAATGGCCTGCGGGCAATTGGCAGTACCACGCTCCGAGTGGTTCGCAAGAGCGTGGAGGCACTGATTGAAGGTACCCGTGATACGCTGGTGATTGGGGCTACTGTAGGGGTGATCGGCATCATTGTCGGCACCATTTACGCCACCGGCGTCGGGCTACGTTTCTCCGATATTATCGTCAGCCTGAGCAATGGCAATACGTTGCTGGCGATTATACTGATCGGCCTGGCCTCACTGGTGCTGGGCATGGGCGTCCCCGTCACCGCATCCTATCTGATTGTGGCGGTACTGGCCGTTCCTGCCTTGACTGAACTGGGCGTCGCCCTGATTGCCGCGCATATGATTGTCTACTGGTTTAGCCAGGATAGCAACATTACACCGCCAGTCTGTGTAGCCGCCTATGCTGGAGCGGCTATCGCTGGCGCCGATCCCTGGAAAACCGGATGGACATCGTTCAAGTTTGCCAAACTGTTGTATGTGATGCCCATCCTGTTTGCCTTCAGTCCGGCCATTTTGCTGGTGGGCGAGTCCGGGCGCATCCTGGCGGATCTGCATACCTATGATGTTGTGCTGGCCTATAGCTCGGCTTTTCTCGGCACAATCGCTTTCTCAGCGGCGACTATGGGCTATCTGGTACGTAAGACAACCTGGTGGGAATGGATTATCTTTGCCGGTGGGACGTTCCTGTGCTTCTTCCCCAACATTTACAGCGACCTGGCCGGGATTGCGGTTATTGCGTTGATCTGGTTCTGGCAGCGTTATGATGTCAAGCGCCAGGCAGCCTCGAGCGAACGGACAGTACAGCAACAGGTGGCAAGCTAATCGTAAGAATCGCGTCAGGCGATTTCTCGCCTGGTTTCGCTTGACCAGGTGAGAAGCAGCGTGCTGAAGCCGCAGGCAACACTGCCTGCGGCCTGGCTGATCCTACGCCAGCGCATTGAGCAGGCCTCTGTGTCAGGACATATATGTCCCTGAATCTGGTATAATGATCCCTTTGGTAATAATGTTATAGACTGTCTGAACCACTTTCTCTCAAGTGAAACGGTGGAACGGAGGAGTATTGCAGCCGGGAACGAGGCTGTGGCTGGTACCCGTTGGTGTGTTGGTATATCTCGTTGTCATACTGGCACGGATCGATCGGCTGGTGCGATAGAGATGGGATGAGAGGTACATGGACACATTCGTGAATGCAATTGTGCCGGTATTTGGGGTTATTCTGATCGGCTCACTGTTTAAGCTGTATACTTTTCCAGGTGATACATTCTGGCCTATGGCAGCACGGATCACCTATTTTGCACTTTTTCCAGCACTCCTGGTCAATCGCCTGGCACGCTCGCACCTGGCGGGACTGGAGATCGGGCCACTGATGCTGGGTATTGCGATTCCCATCCTGATTATTACGCTGATACTGCTGGTTATTCGACCCCAATTACGCATGACTAACGCGGCCTTTACGTCGGTCTTTCAAGGCAGCATCCGCTTTAATACATATGTGGGCCTGGCAGTCGTGGCAGTCCTCTACGGTAATGCAGGGCTGACACTGGCGGCGGTGGCGATGGCGATTCTGATTCCGCTGGTCAACATCCTGAGCGTGATCATTCTTACCCACTATGGTGCCGCCAGTTCAACCAGCTGGCGCGATATGCTCACTTCTTTAGCACGTAACCCGCTGATCATCGCCTGCGTGGTCGGTATCGTGCTCAGTGCGTCAGGTATTGGTATGCCGTTTATCGCCAGCGAGATCCTCGATATTTTTAGCCGCGCTGCCTTACCAATGGGTTTGCTGACCGTGGGAGCTGATCTGGATCTGCGCTCGGTACGCTCGGCTACCTATCCTGTCCTGCTGACCAGCGGCGTAAAATTGCTGGCGCTGCCCTTTCTGACCGCGCTGGTATGCCACGGATTGCGTATTGACGAGTTCACCGCCTCTATTCTGGTACTGTTTGCCGCCTTGCCAACGGCTCCCTCAGCCTATATTCTGGCCCAGCAACTGGGTGGCGACGTGAAATTGATGGCCGGGTTGCTGACGGTACAGACGGCACTGGCGATGGTGACGATGCCGCTGGTTGTGATCCTGTGGTAGCATATGATTCCACCGAACAGTTGAAAAAGTGCAGTCTCTGTGCTACACTACACCCTTAGATCGACCGACGTACTCCGTCGGTCGCTTCTTATGAGGGTAACGAACACATCTGGCGTACTCGTTCCGGGGAATGTTTGCCCACAGGGGATGCGGAGGCCGCCATCCCTCCGCCCCTCGCATTATCGGCCCGTTGTGGCGACCAGAGCCACCACAACAGGCTGACAATGGGTACGGTGGGTATCACCCTATTCGCATCAATGTACGCTTCTGGTCAGGGCTTGGGAAGCCATAAGCCCCAGGAAACGCAACAGGTTGGAAGGATCGCCGCTTTTCATGGGGTGCCCATGGGGGATCCCCTTCCCGGTTACCCTGCTTGAACGGTTATCATATTGTCTATTTTGAGGAGTACCAAAATAATGGATACAAGCGTTGCGCTGGATCTGCAGCTTCGCACCGTGATTGGTAAAAAAGTCAAAACCCTGCGCAAGCAGGGCTTCATACCGGCAACGGTCTATGGCAAAGGCATTGAGCCGCTTTCCGTGCAAGTACTGGATCGTGCATTCCAGAATGTCTATCGTCGAGTAGGGCGCACCGCGCTGGTTGAACTGAACATTCTCGGTCATAGCAAACAGGCTGCGTTCATTCAGGATATACAACGCCATCCAATTAGTCGCGCTATTATTCATGCAGACTTTCACGTTGTAAACCTGCTCGAAAAAATTCATGTCGAAGTACCGCTGGTACTGGTTGGTAAGTCGATCATTGTTGAGCGCGGTGATGCAGTGTTTAATCAAACCCTGGCAACTGTGGAAGTCGAAGCACTCCCCGCTGAATTGCCGCAGCACATTGATGTGGATGTGAGTGGTCTGAACTCGTTTGACAAAACTATCTATGTCAAAGATCTTCCAGTGAGCAGTTCCTACGCTTTTATCACGCCGGGGGGCGAACCGATTGTTTCGCTTACGGCCACCCGTGCCGGGGTTGAGGCTGAAGAGGAAGCTCCTGCAGCCGTGGCTGAACCTGAGTTGATCCGTGAAGAACGTGAAGCAAGAACGAAAGAAGAGGAATAAGATCGAACCTGGCGAAAACCTGGACTTCAGTTCTTCCATCCAGGCTTTCGCCTGAACTCTAGTTGACCGTAGGATTGGTATACCTACAACCTGCCAGACAGTCTCTACCACAACCCTATCGCCATGCCAATAAAGTACACAACTGCCAACGCACCAGCAATAACCATAGATAACTGCAAATTAATGGCGCGCTTCAAAACAGTTCTTGCCTCTGGTGAGAGATCCGGGCGCAACATCAAGTTTGATGACCAGACCCAGAAACCAACGCCCATACTGATCGCCCCGATCGAGGGAATACCCCAGAGATAGCCCTCTGTCCAGATATTCAAACGTGAGGCAATAATGCCTGCCACAAGCAAGATCATGCAGACTGCAATGGTACGTGGGGTACGTTTTGCCAATGCATAGGCCATACCATCTACTGTGCGTATATTGGGAATGGCCCGATCAACAAGATGCCCCAGACGAATAAATGGCGTTGCCATCTGTCGCAATGGAGCATTAGAAGCCGACTGCTGAGAGGTGGCCCCGACATCACTCACACGCTGACTTTCCTGACCGTAACTACTGCTTTCCGACATATGTCCGTCCTTTCCAGATAACACCACGTCCACTCTGGACACGCCAGATACTGTGCAACGCGATGATGCTATAACACAACACTCCCGCTGGCCACAACAATGCATAGCTGCGGGGAACATTATACATTGTATGTAACAACCAGCTCCAGAAGCTTAACGCCACCAGCAGTGCAGCAATGCCATGCAATACAACAGCCCAGGCCAGCACATCACCACGAGAGATCAGCAACACAAGGCCCAGAATGAGCAGGTCGAGCGGGCCAAAAGCCAGCACAAACTGGCGCATTCCGGCCCAGAACGAACGATCACCACCACTGCGATACCCCGCGACTGCGTTTTTCGTCAGTCCCTCGAACACTTCGTGCCCACTGGTATACATCCGCACCCGGAGATCCTGCTGACCTGCGGCTGCCCCGGTGCGAAAGCCCGCCCTGCGTAACGACTGCGCCAGGCGCACATCTTCCAGCACCTCGTGCGAAACCACTCGATGACCACCGATGTATTCATAGGCACTCCGGCGCACCAGAATACACTGCCCATTCGCCACCACTTCATCAGGACGAGCATCGGGTGCATTCAACCGCTCAAACGGGAAGATCGCATGAATAAGCGCGATAAACGGGGGCATCACCAACCGTTCCCAGAAGCTGCCCAGCTCGAGGAAAGGGAACAGCGAGAGCATATCCAGTTGCTGCTGCTGCGCATAGGCTATGAGCCGCGACAGCAACGCTGGTTGTGGAATCGTATCTGCGTCGAGAAAGAGGAACCAGGTTCCCCGGGCAGCCGCAGCCGCCTGCTGGCATGCATGACATTTCCCCGTCCAGCCCGCAGGTAACTGGGCCGCCTGTACCAGGCGCACCCGTTGATCAAGTCCAGCATAATGCGCGAGAATCGTCGGTGTTGCATCGGTCGAATGATCATCGACCACAATTACTTCATAGGATGGATACTGCTGTGAGAGTAAACCATCGAGACAGCGCACGACATTACGCGCTTCGTTACGCACCGGGATCAAAACCGAAATAAAGGGCTGTTCGGCTTCCACAGCCTGGCAATATGTCAAACGAGGCATAAGATGCATGCGCATATAGTCTTGAATAAAACCGGCACACAGCAACAGGGTAACCATACTTACAAACAACACAACGATCATGAGGTTCTATTCAATCTGTTCTAGTCAGGTTACGGAATAAAATAATACCTGAATCGATTGTACCGAGGTCTGTGGTTACTGTCAATAGAGCCGCTCTTGCTTGCTCGTAGCTCGTAGTACTACAACGAGACATCCCCTGGGTAGAGAGGCTCGATGCGGCTTCGCCCACCCGTGGGAGGAGCAAAGGAAGAGGAGCGAGGAGCGAAAGAAGAGGACTGAGAGAAGAGGAGCGAGGAAGAAGGATAGCAGGTTCTCGCTTCTCGCTCGGCCCCCGCACCCAGGACGAGATGAAGTCTCGTTGGAGTAGTCTGACCAGGTTCATGTGGTACGTTGAGTGGATGTACCTGTTCCATTTGACAGTTTCTTACGCTATCGTATAGGATAACAGCAACATTATGCACTCCTGGCACCATCGCAGATGTCAGCAGACATGAGCGCATAGATCGCACAGGTCTCAGTTACCGTCAGATAGGGCAACACCCTGTACTTGCTCACCGACACTTGTGCCGACCCTGCCGTTACAAAGACCCGCACTCTCAGACCCAGGAAAGGAAACCACACGATGCCAAAGGACTGGACTGCACAGGCAGAAGAAATGGTGCAACATTGGACGAACGCCCAGCACAAAATGTGGGAAAACTGGTTTGAAGCCATGCAAAATCTGAGTTATGTACCCCGCTCTAACGAAGGGTGGGAGCATACCGTCGAAAATTGGAATATGGCGGTAAAAAGTACACTGGAATCGCAGTTTGCCTGGATACGTTTCTGGGCCAACAGTGTACAAACTCGTAACACTCCTGCCCCAATTGCCGAGTGGTCACAGGAACTGGTCAAGATGATGGCAGGCTGGACGGAAATTCAACGTGAACTATCAGCAAGCTGGTTTGAAACGATCAAGAAGGCCAGTCCCACAACCGTGGCCCTGGCCTGGGATCGTGCCGAGGCAGAACGCGTGGTGCAGGCCTGGCAGGAGGCAACACATAAATCACTGGAGGCACAACTGAACTGGCTCCGCATCTGGACGAGTGTGCAGGCGCAATGGTATTTGCAACAGGCGGAACAATCTATGCCAGACGTTAGCACCGATGTGACGGCACCAACTGCCGGAAGGAATCCCAGCACCGCCGCTGAAAGCCGGTTATCTGCTAACGCCAACGCACTGGCTAACGCCATTCAATCGGCAGCACCGAATTCTGTCCCCCTGGTCCTGCCAGACACAAACGACTCCCTCTCCAGCACCACAAAACTCCCGGATCCATCCAGACCGGAACCGAACCCAGCACCAGAGCCGAAGTCAAAAGCGACGACGAAAAAGACAACCCGTACCGCGAGTACTGTCAATCCAGGCCAACAACATGCTCCGGCACGTACAACGCGTAAAAAGACGAAACCGAAAGAGCCGGAGTGAACAGAATTCATGATGAGGTGTCCCTACCAGATTATACGGATGTAGGATTACCATAGGAAATTGTTCCCATCTCGTGACCCAGAATAGCACGTAGTATAGATTGTCAGGTAGAATATGCCCAGACGCACACGTATTAAGCGCCAGCTTACCGGAGAGTTGATGAGTAGCGGCCAGTATACACTACGACTGGTGGCTGGCCTGGATGGATGGTACAAACAGCGACACAGCACCAATGAGCACGCAGTCACGGCGCATTTACGCCTGCGCCCACAGGCGATCCTGGTACACGCAGATAATCAGACCACGCAAGGTATCCCGATTGCCAACCGAGGGCGTATATCAAGGTGGGCCATGCTACTGGTGATGCTGCTCGCACCCTTGGTGAGTTGGAGCATCACCCGCATGTTTCGACGTAGAACGAAGATACAAGTTTGCTAAGACAAGGAGCCAGGTATATGAAGCCTGTTATTGTCCCCATCGTTGAGCCGGTCGAGAAAATGCTCCAACGCATTGATGTCTCGGCCATCTTTGGCGAACCAACCCGCAAGGGCGACATTACAATTATCCCCGTGGCAGAGACTTCGTTTGGCTTTGGATTTGGCTATGGCAGCGGACAACCAGCCTCTGAAGCAGGCGGCGGTGGAACCGGTGCGGGTGGCAGCGTCCGACCACGCGGCTATATTTACATCACGCCGGATAGCGTCACCTTCAAGCCCATCATTGATCAGACGCGGATTGTGCTGGCGAGTTTTATTATGACCGCCTGGATTGTATTCTGGATCACCAAAACCATTCGCGACTTTGCGCGCTCACCGCGAGCACCCGAAATCACATCGTCATAAAGGCCAACCTGTATGCTTACCTGTCAGAGTCCAAACCTGGTGCCTGCCGAAGATCGCCCTACCATCAGAACCACGGCAGTGGTGGCACTGATGGTGGTTATGTTCGCCATCTTTGTGGACACTCTGATCTATGGGATGATCATCCCGATCTTACCGCACTACACAGCCGCGCCTGGCATTCCAGCTACTGGTATCGGAGTATTGTTTGGCAGCTATGCTGTCACCTTGCTCCTGGCTACACCCCTGTGTAGTGTTCTGGCTGACCGGGTGGGGCGGCGCAGAACGATGGTCTGGGGTCTGTCTGGATTAGTCAGCGCCACCTTGCTGCTCGCCATAGCACAGAGCTTTGTGCTGCTGATGACCGCCCGTCTGCTTCAGGGAGCCGCTGCAGCCGCGACCTGGACAGCCGGGTTGACGCTGATTGCGGAGGTATTCCCCAGCGAGACACGTGGCCGGGCTATGGGGACGGTGATGACCGGGGCCGCCCTGGGGATGCTCGTCGGGCCGATCTTTGGCGGTTTACTCTGCGAATGGGGCGGATATCAACTGCCTTTCCTGGTAGCTGCATGTCTGGCACTCATCGATGGTCTGGCACGAGTGACTCTGTTACCGAATACAACACTACATAGGACACGCACCCCGATGATAACCCTGCTCCGTAATCGACGCGTACTACTGGCGGGCAGCGTAATACTGATCACAGCCAGTGTTGTGAGCCTCCTGGAACCAACGCTGCCCCTGCATCTGCACCAGCAATTCGATGCTTCACCGGGTATGATTGGCATGCTGGTTGCGATCATTGCACTTGCCAGCGGGTTGATTACTCCGCTGGCAGGTATTCTGGCTGATCGCTATGGACGCTGGCGGATCATTCGCATTGGTCTGCTTGCACTTGCGTTGACACTCCCTCTCATAGCATTGCCCCACAGTCTCCTGCCAGTCATCCCCACCCTGTTGCTCGTTGGAAGCAGCGCTGCCCTCGCTTTAACGCCGCCGTTAGCAGCGCTGGCCGACACAGTTGATGGGTACGGATCGGGAACCTATGCCTCAGCCTATGCGATTTTCAATCTGGCATATGCGGGGGGAATGCTTGTCGGCCCGATCATCGGGGGTATCATTATCAATATCTATAGCTTTCCGATCATGCTAATAATCATCAGCGGAGGTGTGCTGGCAGTTTGTTGCTCGCTTATCACGGTTCCAGAGCACTAACAAGCGAATCAGACGGATCCCCCTGGACAACAGGATTGGCCCCATGTTTGTGCCGTGCCAGCACAGATGCCCTGGCATATTTGCATTAAAAAGGAGGGCATGGGCGGCGTAACGGCGTGCGACCATTGGGATAGGAGTGCTAATCACCCCATACACATAGCGGACTGGCGATAATATGCCGCTACTTCTTCGGGATGTGTCACACATAGCGACAGATCGCGCAACAAACCATCCTTAAGACAATAAATCCAGCCATGTACCGATAGAGACTGGCCGCGCTTCCACGCCTGCTGCACAATCGTGGTATGACACACGTTATAGACCTGACGGATCACATTCAACTCACACATACGATCTACTCGTTCCTGCATATCCGCCAGGTCATCCAGCAGCGATTCGTGTTGATAGTACAATTCCTTAATCTCACGTAACCAGTTATCGATCAACCCCAGATCCCGATCCTGCATCGCTGCCTGCACACCACCACACCCATAGTGCCCGCACACAATAATATGCTGCACCTTGAGGACATCCACTGCGTACTGAATGACCGATAAACAGTTCATATCGGTTTGTATGACCACATTAGCGACATTACGATGGACAAACAGTTCACCGGGAAGCAGGCCGACAATCTCATTGGCCGGTACACGGCTATCAGCGCAACCAATCCAGAGGTACTTTGGTGCCTGCTGCCGCGACAGTGTTTCAAAAAATCCCGGCTCTCTGGTATTCATGTGTTCAGCCCAGGCCCGATTGTTGTCGAAGAGATGTTTTAGAATACGCATTTGCTTGCATTCTCCTTTCTTCCCTGGCGAAAAAGCAGCGGATTGTCCTCCAGATCAGGAGTATTTCTGGTCATGCAAGAGCCTCTTGAACGCAGAGATCATCCCGACTTGAGCGCAGCCCCAATAAGTTGCTGTTTCAAATCCCAAAGCCGTTCCGTCAACGAAACATGGTAAATATGCGGATTGACCAGGCGCCTGACACCTGTGTCTAGCCGTTCTACGTCGGCCTGACGCAAGCGACGAATGTCCTCGATTGGAGGGAAATCATAGATACGATCACCCTTATCTAACACCTTGATCAGTAACGGTTCAATAGCAGTGATATGGTGTTGCTCAAGCACCCGCTGGCGCGTATGATCCGAGGGATGCCGCAGGTTGATTCGATCCATTTGACGCGGATCTTCATCATCCAGGCTCAACAAATCAACAGTCGCCTTACCACGCTGATCATACACACGCCAGATATGCTTGTGGCCAGGATTGGGGATCTTCCCGGGTGAGTCCGCAACCTTGATCGCCGGCGTCCAGCGTCCATCAGTACGCGCCGCAACCAGCTTGTAAACACCACCCAGCGCCGGTTCACCGTGTGAAGTAATCAACCGTGTTCCCACACCATAGATCAAGCGCCGGACTAGCTGATCGGCATCCACCCCATAGCGCGGGGCCTCATCGCGGATCTGGGTCAAAATCTGCCAGATCACCAGTTCATCGAGATCTCCGGATAACACAATTGACGTATGAGGAAACCCGGCATCGTTCAGCATCTTCGCGGTCTGTACACTGAGATACGCCAGGTCGCCCGAATCTAAGCGCACACCAAGCGGTTCATGGCCTTTCCGCCGCAACTCCTCGAACACCTTGATCGCATTGGGCACACCACTCTCCAGGGTGCTGATCGTATCCACCAGAAAGAGACACTCATCAGGATAAACCTCTGCATAAGCGCGGAAAGCCTCCAGTTCACCCATGCCCAGTGCCATAAACACCTGCACCATGCTATGAGCATGCGTACCTCTGGGAGGATAGCCGAGCACATGTGAAACACCCACATTCGACGTGAAATCGGCTCCGCCGATCAGTGCAGCGCGGGCACCGGCATTTGCGCCCTTACCCTGACCACGTCGCAGACCAAACTCGAGTACGGGCCGGCCCTGGCCACTTTCATGCATTCGGGCCGCCTTGGTCGCTACCAGGATCTGGTAATTGAGATGGTTGAGCAGTGCTGTCTCGAGGATTTGGGCTCGTGCCAGTGGGCCTTCCACAATCGTTAGCGGTACTCCTGGATGAATAACTCGCCCTTCAGGAATAGCACGGATCGTCAAGCCTTCAAAGGGGCGTTGTTCACAAAGCCAGGCCAGAAAATCATCATCAAATACTCGCCGCCCACTGGGACTATGCTGACTGCGCAGGTAAGCGATGTCTTCCGTGCGAAAGTGTGCGTCCTGCATCCAGTCTAGCAACCACTCCAGACCAGCATTGATGCAATACCCAGCCTGGTGCGCCCCATAATCGGGATACTTACGAAAGAAGTGATCAAATTGCACATACTGCTCGTGCAGGCCCATACGGAAATACAACTGGGCCATCGTCAGTTGATACTGGTCGGTAAACAATATACCTTCAGCCGTCTGCCGATCTGCTGCTTTCATGCCGGTACCTCATGTATATCCGTATCACCAGGTTCGGAAAAAGGTTCGTGCCACATGTGACGAAACACAAAAACCCACGCGAGGCGTGGGTTCTAAAGATGGAGCGGGAGACGGGGCTCGAACCCGCGACCTACACCTTGGCAAGGTGTCGCTCTACCAACTGAGCTACTCCCGCATAGCTTCCCTAGATTATAGCATACCTTAGATCGGTTTGCAACCTCCAGGTGATCATCTTGTTGTAACTCTTCAAAATGGGCAGCACCCGGATGAACCTATGACGTGCGAGGTGCAGAACGTTGCACCTCGCAGTGTAGACACCCTGCTCCTACTGCCCCACACATATCAGGGTAAGGGGAGTTCCACTGGTACGGGCGGAGCCTGGGGATAGTTAATCCGCGCATCAATCGCCCACTGGAACCAGTCTGACACCAGGGTTCCCGAAAGCAGCACACCGATAGCCCCGGTCACGCCACACAGCCAGGCAAACCAGAAAGCCCACAGATGAATGCTATATGCATTGGCATTAAAGCCCATAGTCCAGCGCCAGAAGAGTTGTGCTCGCTCTGTACCGGTACCAGGAGCAATAATCTCAGCTTCCTCCTCATGCGCTCCAAACTTCTCGAGCGCCCAGATGGTTGCGCCGTGCATCGAGAACAACAGCGTCGAGCCAAGCAAGAAGAAGATCGAGAGCATATGGAATGGGTTATAATAGAAGTTACCGTACCGCACACTCGTATTGTTATCCCAGTCCAGCAACGCCTTAATTCCGTGTCCGGGTGCCTCTGACCAGTCACCCATAATGATGGGGCGGATGATGTAAATCACGAGATAGAGCGCAATGGCTCCAGTAAAGCCATAGGCCAGATAGGGTTTGAGACCTAATGCCCGTGCCCGCTCCCAGATGCGGATCAACCAGGCCAGGATCGAAATCGTCAAGAAGAACGTGGCGACCAGCCACCAGCCACCCTTATCCAGGGGCGCAAAACCCAGGCCATAGGCTGGCGAGGGCGGATCAAGTTGCAATACCGCAAAATACTTCAGAAACGCGATAGGATTATAGCTTACCTGTGCCAGCATCGTCATCAACCAGATAAAGGTAAACAGGCCTGCTGACACAAACGACACAACCCCCCACAAACCCAGATAAAACGGCCCCACCTGGGTATCAAATCCGAGCCGCCCCAGCCACTTAGCCTCGAATGCGGAACCAATACGGCCATCAGGGCCGCCGATATCAATCTCAGCCGGTGTGCGGTTCGGGGGCACTCCTAATTCTGCTGCCATAATTCTTACTCCTTAATTTAGAAACCCCTCCAGAAGGGGAGGTCATTCCAGAAACCCCAGAACGCGACCCAATCCTGAACCGGCCACCCTGAGAAGAGAATACACAGATTCGACACGAGAATACCAACCGCTGCTGTAAGCGCGCCAGCACGATGGATACCCGCTTCGCCAATCGAGTAGTACTGAATATCTGTCCAGAACTGATTAATGCGTTCTGGGGAAGGATCACGTGTTTGCGCCGCGCTGAGAATCGCTGATCCATGGCATGCCAGCAAGAACGTTGCAAAGAAAATGAGCGAAATCCCGAGTGCATGGAACGGGTTGTAGAGAAAATTGTTATAGCGATAGCCAAAGTTGGAAACCCAGTCCAGATGTGGCATCACCCCGATGACAAAGCCTTCATGCCATTGACCGAGCAACATCGGACGAATGACCTGGAGCGTCAGCCACGATGAAAACACGACCCCGAAAGAGATGGGGACATGGTATCCCATGTCCAGCTTCTTGGAGATATCAATCTCGCGCATCATCCAGCAAAAGAAGGCGATCGTGGCAAACAGAACCGTCATCTGCCATGCGAAACCCGGCTCACCCGCTCTTTGCAAGGCCAGGCCCACTTCGGCTGGCGGTGGATCAATGCGACCAGCAAAGAAGTTTTGTGGGAACGAATACGGCCCCTTGAAGATCGTCTCGTTGAAATAGAAGAGTGACCCGATAACGATCGCAATGCTTCCGATAAATCCCCAGACTCCTACATAGAATGGCCCGACCCAGAAATCAAATGGATCCGGGCCAAACACTGACGTGAAGGTCGTATTTCCAGGTTTGCGGAAATCGGCCTCAATTTCCTCGATGGTGCGTCCTCCAGGAACACGCGTCTCTCGCGCCCCATCAAGGACTGTGAACGACAGATCTATAGCCATACCCCTACCCTTTCCAGGCGCCGACATCGCACGCCTCTTCCATAATGTGACCAACCAGTTGTACCTGATAGAAAGACCAACCACCCTCCGCAATGCTGGTATTTGATAGCCTTTGTTGCATAAAGGATAAAAAGAAACTGGTATTGATTGAAGTATAGTACAGGGACTGTTCCTTGTCAAGCACGATTATGGCGCTTTTTTTGACCATAGAGAAGCCGATTTCCAGGAACTCCAGGCAATATGTCCTTTTGCGAATAGTGACAAAAGGGCCGCCATGTGCCGGTGCTGTATATGTCACATAAAACAGGAATAACCGGTCAGCAAGATATGCAGCATCACAATAGTACAAACCACGGCCAGGGTTGACGTGGTTGCACTGCACCAGGAATATAGTATTCAGGAACGACCTGATGTGCCGATACTGCTACATCGACACACCATACCAGGGGGATCAGGGGGTGGCAGGCACTGGTGCAACACTTCGCGTCACCCCCAGCGCCTGCCTGAATATATGGCGTGCGGAGCCATCCTGCCGCCATACCATAGTGGACATGGTCAATACCAGGCCCGGCCGGTTACAAGCTTATCTTCTTAAAGGCCTCGCCCGCCTGATACCCGGCTGCCTGCCCCTGCTCCCACGCTCGCCGGCGTACCCGCTGCTCCCATCCCTCGACATGATCGAGCTGGCTGTGATGCTCACGCAAGGCCGCCAGTTTCAACTCAAGCGTGGCGCTGATGTCCTCAGTATAGTCAGGTTGCTCGGCTGACCACAAATACAGCGCCTGTGGCCGCCAGACGGTCAGGCCAATCTGTCCCAGGCCCGGCATATACAGATGGTCACGCGCACTCACCGCACCCTCAATAACCGCAAACCCGACAGCACGGTGGTCAGGATGCAGCATATATTGTTTCCAGGGATCATGGGTAAAGAGCGCGTGCGGTTTGAAATGCCGAATGTAGAGCGCCATCTCGGCCCGTAGTGCAGGCGTAGGTTCTAGCTCACCATCATTGTAGCGCAGAAAGATAATCTGCTGTACTCCTAGCACGGCTGCTGCTGCCCGTTGTTCTGCCTCACGCGTCTCCGAGAGTCGATAGGCACTGATGGTTGGATCATGGCTACCCTTATTGCCATTCGTACAGACGACATAGGTCACGTCCCATCCTTGCTGCCTCAATCTGGCGATTGTCCCACCGCAACTAAACTCGCTATCATCGGGATGGGCACCAATGATTAGCGCCCGCTGTAATTCCTGGATCGGGTTGGTCATCATGGCTGCTCTCCTGTGGCTGATCACGATCACCGGCTTTGCATATATCACGGAATCTGAGAGGACACTGGACATGCGCCTGGTTCAGTGTCTCTACACACCCTCTGTATAAACAATCTCGTAGCCCTGACTATGATACATGCGCCAGCACATGCGCTGATGGCCGCAGAGTGCGCTGATGAGCGATCAGGTCACGGTAGATCTGTGTTATACGCCGTGCTACACTGCTCCAGGCATAACTCTGCGCACGCTGCCGTGCCGCATTGCGCAATGTCAGCGCGAGATCGGCATCCGTCAGCAGCCGTTCCAATTGATCTGCCAGAGCTTCCGGGCTGTCAGGCGTCACCAGCAAGCCATTCTGTCCATCCTCAATAGTGTAGGATAGCCCCCCGACATTCGAAGCCACTACCGGCACACCACAGGCCAGCGCTTCAAGCGCGACCATACCGAATGACTCGTAGTGCGAAGGCACCACCACCACATCGGCAGCAGCATAATAGTCTGGCAAACGCTGTTGCGGCTGCGCTCCAAGAAATGTCACTCTATCTGCTACACCTGACTCCGCTCGCAAGCTCGCGAGTCGCTGCTGCTCCGTATTCCACTGATCCGGTTGTGTCTCTGAACCACCGCCAACCAGTATGACCCGCAACGTATCACGCCAGCCTGGCTGGCGGGCATAGAGCAGCGCCAGAGCGCGAATCAGGCAATCCATCCCCTTCAAGGGTTCCATGCGGCCCACACACAGCAGCAGTTGCTCTTGTAGGGATAATCCCAACTGCACACGAGCGTCTATCTGTGGCTGCGGCTGAAACAGATCGAGATCGACACCGCAAGGGACAACTCTGATCCGATCCAGATCCGCGCCATAGTGCCAGACCATCTGCGCCCGATCCAGCGGCGTGGCGGCCACAATCGTATCAGCAGCACGCAACAACCGGCGCTCAATTGCCACGCGACGACTGGTTTCTGCTTCTTCGACGCTCCGCGCCACACTGTTCTTCATTACGCCGAGCGTATGGAACATATGTACCAGGGGAATGCCCCAGCTACGGCGCAACCACACCCCGGCCTCACCCGAAAGCCAGTAGTGGCTATGGATCACATCATAGATGAGATCCTGTCCATCGGCAAAACAGCGCACCCGGCTGACAAACTCCGGTAGGTAGGTCAGTACCCAGTTTTTATCATAGGGCACCGCCGGGCCAGTGTGTAGGTTAATCACGCGCACACCACAGCCGAGCGGCACAATTGTGGGCGTAAAGCGCTCCTGACTACGGGTAAAAATATCGACCGGAACACCGCGTTGGCCAAGTTCGCGCGCCAGCTCGCGCACATAGACATTCATGCCACCTGCTTCCTTGCTCCCCAACCGCGCCAATGGACTACTATGAACGCTTAACATTGCAATGCGCATCATGATGCTGTGCCCTTGATATGCATTCCGCGACCGCAGAAACGGGTATGCTGATCGGCGAAACACACGCTATGTGCATGAATCCTGATGGAGTAACCCCGGCACTTCTCTTCAGGTGCATACGCATAGCAACACCGCTTATGCATTTCAGGCTCCTGAGAATTTGTACCACAGGTAGGGCCCAGGCACAAGTATGCAACCAGTGGTATATGGAGAGATTGTCAATCGGCCTTGTCGCCTGCCTCGCATACGCGGGAACCGGAGCGGAAAAGATTTTCGCTTACGGCACCCGCCGCACATACACCGGGCTGACGCCGACCTCTAGCACCACCTGCCCGCCAGCAATCGTTGGCGGGATCACTGCCCCATCGCGCTCATACATCCTGATGACTCGCGAACGCGGGAGTCGCACCGTCTGGGGAGTGGCCTCGCGTGACCAGAAAACATCGATCACATCGGCACCGTGCGCAAAGCGATAGGCTTCGATTGATGGCCCGTAATCGGTGACAGGCACGGGTGAGCCTCGTTGTGCCGTCTGGTGGATAAAGTGCTGATAGGCAAAATAGGCCGGTCGTGGAACCTGATTATCATCCAACAACCCTGCAGAATGCCACCCAGGGCCGTTCAGCGTATACCAGAACACCGAGTGTATATCTGCCGCCATAGCGCGAGCCAGAATACGCACAATATGATCGGCCTGGGCCTGCAGATAATCGTCAAAGACACCACCCGAGCGGAATAACAGGCCTGTCTCATTCAGCATCAGCGGTTTTTCGACACCATAGCTAGCCATAACCGTCCGTAAGAACATGGCTCGACCCAGCACACTGCCGCCACTTTCAGCCCATTTGTCGTTCGTTAAATCGCCGTCAATCGACGGATCAGCATAGTAGCCATAGGCATGATAGGCCAGAATATCAAAGCTAGCACCAGCGCCGGCCCGTAGAACACCCGCCAAAAAGTTCTCCGGCTTACCCAGCTCGGCAGTTGTTGTGTTCGGACTATCCAGCATCAAGCCGCCCATGACTACCTGGGCACTGGGATCAACGGCCTTAATCGCCGGAGTGACCACCCGCAACATGTTACCGTAGTGTTCCCCGCCATAAAAGGGATCGCTACTATCGCCCCAGCAACCATACACCTCATCTCTGGGAACCAGACGAGGATCAACATCCGGCTCGTTGCCCAGTTCCCAGTACTGCACATTGAAAGGCGGTTGACGGTAGCGACTGACCAGTGCCTGCATAAACCGGGCAAAGTCCTCAAACCGATCTTCACGAATAGCACCACACAACGTTTGATAGGGCTGGTTATCTGCATCATAATACGTTTTCGTAGCCCAGTGTGGGCTGTGCTGGATCACCACGATCGGGGTCAGATTAGCTATCCTTGCCCCAATAAGTTCGCGCTCAAAATCAAGCAAGGCAGCCCAGTTGTATTCTGCATCGCGGGTGGGTTGTACCGTATGCCAGCTGCGCAACCGTAAGCGCACCCAGTTGACCCCCAGTTCATTCGCACGAGCAAAGACCGACTGGGTAGCTATCCATCGGGGATTGATCTCAACACCAAAGGGTGCTACTGGTGCTACCACTGCCCGCTGCACCAGTGGAAGATAAACGATATGTTCCTGTGCAACCTGCGTGTGGGGCGGAGCGTTAACCGTAACGAGCAGAGAGATCAAGATAGTCAGCGGGATAAATAAACGGCAATGAGATAACATGCGGAATTATCCCCACATATTGTTGCAATAACTTGCTATCGTAGATTCTCTTAGAAACTGTCTGAAAGGGGGGTGAGTGAGGGGCTTTGCCCCTCATATTCTTCCCTGTCCCCCGCGCAGCGGTTGGCAGAAACAGGGTATTTGGAGAGCTACGCCTTCCAAACCGCCCCTTTTTAGACAGCTTCTTATTCAGCCTATCTGGAAAATGAACTGGTATCAGTATCGTCCCAGCCGATACCGTAAGAGCGCCAGCACCGCATACAATCCCTGACTGGGCTTCATCTTCTTACCCTCTTCATAGGTGCGCCCCAGGTAGCTGATCGGCACTTCATAGATGCGGTGGCCGCGCCGCAATACCCTGGCCGTAATTTCTGGCTCTAGCCGGAAATCATTACTCTCCAGGTGCAGATCGCGGATAATCGCAGTGCGCATGACCTTATAGCACGTCTCCATATCGGAGATCCAGCAATCAAACAGAAAATTTGTCAGGAAAGTCAGTCCCTTATTGCCCACCGCGTTCCAGAAATACATACCCGTGTGGCGGCCCATAAAGCGACTGCCGAAGACCACATCGACTCGACCATCAACGATCGGTTGTACCAGTTCATAGTAATCCTGCGGATCATACTCCAGGTCGGCATCCTGAATGATCGTGATCTGCCCGCGAGCGTGTACCAGACCACTGCGCACTGCCGCACCTTTGCCACGATTACGTGGATGATGGATCACCCGCAGGTTCGGATCACTGGCGGCCTCAGCCCGGAGAATCGCCAGCGTCGCATCAGTGGAATGATCATCAACGGCGATGATCTCTTTGTCGAAGGAAACCGCTCGCACTGCCCGGAGAATTGCAGGCAGTGTGGCGGCTTCGTTATAGCAGGGCATAATCACCGAGAGCAGTGGCGCGGTCATGCAGTGGTGTCCTGGGATACAACCACCGGCTCTGTTTGCTCAATGCGTCGCCGGCCAGTCGGTGCCGTTTGGAGATTCGCCAGTGCCGGCAACACAAACTCCTGTCCCAACACCAGCATAACCCCTACAAATCCACCGATGACTACTGCCGCCGCCATACTCAGGATCAACAGCAACGAGATTGAGCGGGGTGGTTCAACCGTCGTGCCAATCAACCGCACCTCAGACTGGGATGCTCCCTGCGCAATGCGGCGCTCGTCCAGCTTGCGTTGCAAGATCTGTAGCGAATCGAAGGCAATATCGCGCTGCTGCGTCAGGAACGTTTTGCGCGCTACCTGTTGCTCATACTGCTGCTGGAGT
>DAOTWD010000047.1:0-1821 GCA_034435975.1 Chloroflexaceae bacterium
CAGGGAGAGGACCGATAGGATTGCGATCAAGAGCTGTAGGACGAGGACAGCACAAATGCATAAAAACCCTAAACCGAACGTCAATACGCCCAGCACGAAGATAGCCGCGTAGCCACCCCAGATCATGATCAAGCCTATGATCAGCAAGATCAGCCCGGTGGCTACCCTGCCGGCGTATAGCCAGCCAATGCCGTAGATCCCGAAAAACGCCGGCAAAATCTCGAGCACCAATGCAGTACCTTTGTTTGGCGACATATTATTGCTTAGCGTGTTTCTCACTGATAATCGTGTCTAAAACCATAAACGGATCTTCATAGAACGGCGGCTTAAGCGGCCAAGTTATCCTTATCGAGGTCGCAAGCAAGTATTCACGTTGTTCAGGTGTATATTTGTGGTGCTTTGTACGAGGCAAATCAGAATTCTTTGCAAAAGCGAATCGCCACTGTTGCTCAAATTCAAACAGGTTAACCGCCAGCAAATCGAATCCACCAACAATCAAACAAGTCGTCTCAATGACTTGCCCATTAGGTAAGGTCACACGACGCCGGTCACTCGCATCACATTGAAAGGTACCCGAGTATTCATTATTAACTTTTGAGATAGAGTTAGCTTGTAGTGATTTAACTTGCACAGTGACTGGCACTCCTTGATACAGGAAACCCAAATCACCAGACCTTGCACGATCGTGATTATCATACCTCTTAAGTTCTTGAATCCGCGAATCCTTGTTAAACCATATCTGGGTAAGTTTATACTCAGCTATAAAGCCCATCAGAATTCCTCGCAGGCTGGGACGCACAGCGAGGATTTCATTTAGCTCGCCAAGCGTGACATTCCATTTTTCTAGAATACCTGCTTCACTCATTTTCGCCTAGGATTTTCTCCATCTGTCTTTATAAACACCAGAAAGTATGAATGATTCTTTCGTGCATGCTCTTGTCTTTTAATACGACTTACTGCTGGCCTGTTTGGACGCACAAGTACGAATAAATCTTTAGCATAGAATCCGAGAGATTGATAGTATGTAATAATTTCTACATGTGTCAAATGTTGCATGTTAGCGCTTACCTCATCTTGGCATTTAACGATCAAGACACCATATTTACGTAAAACACGATGAGCTTCCTTCCCAGCTTTGAAATATAGGTCTAGGACAGCATCGTGATACTTTGGACCAGTAGTAAGCGGTCTACCATTAGAATAAGTCGAGCGGAAAGCAGCATACGTCCCAGAACCTGCCATGTGAGCCTCTGAGCGACGGTAAAGGCCTTCCATGTATGGAGGATCCAAGACAACGCAGTCAATCGTAGCGTCTCCATAAGGCAGATATCTGCAATCAACACCACTTTCTATATCTGTAGCTAGGAGAGTGTATTCTTCCTTTGAAACATTTTTCCAGAAAATACCTTTACCATAAGTTACATCTGCTACAACCGATCCCGTTGGAACGTGTAACTTTAGTATTAGAGGAAATAACTCTTCGTTAGTACCGACGTAGGCACTAAAAATCAGTTGACTAGTTGTAACGCCATCTGGTGATTTGCGTCTACCTGCTTTGTCAGACCCAAAGAGTGCGAACTGGTTCCTGTTATGACGGTTCACCATAAAAGAGCCTACCTGGTACTGGGCAAATTATATGGCGTGTCTAGTAAGCACCACCCCACGGGAGTAAACCGAAGCGCTGCTTATAATCCCCGACATCTTGAAAAACCACGGATGCGCAGTCGTCCGCTGCGCAACAGCGAGAAACCATGAGCACCTATTCTTCCCTTGATCAAGCCTGCGCCAACGTCATCCGCACCCTCACGCTCGACGCTGTGC
>DAOTWD010000048.1:0-14818 GCA_034435975.1 Chloroflexaceae bacterium
CTGAACATAGCAGCATCTCTGCCGCAGACATCGCGCTGTTACGGCGCTTTGAGCCGATTGCCCGTTTTACCTATGGTGAGCAGTTCTATCCGATGGATGTGGATCGGTATCTGGCTGCATCACGGTTATGTCGCCAGCGTCCCTATGATATTGCCGAAGAACTGGTGCCACGCGGGGCCATCACCGAACAGTTGCTGACCCAGCCGCGCCGCGATGTACCGGGAACAGTCTACTATTTGAGTTTTGCTGACTCACTTAATCCAGCACAGGTTCTCAACTTCTATCGAAATTCAACGTTGCGCCACTTTCATGCTGGATCGGGGCGTCTGGCACGTGTTGGTTTGACAGCCCGTCTGGCTGATCTATTGTTCTCTATTACTCTGCTCCTGCGCGGTAGAGTACCAGGTGGTCTGGCAGCCGATGCCGCCTTGCGTTACCAGGCGCTGCAGGCAGAAGACGAGCGCTACTGCTACTATGGTCGCGTTGTGCGTGAAAACGGCTACGTGGCCTTGCAATACTGGTTCTTCTATGCGTTTAATGATTGGCGTTCGTCTTTCAATGGGTTTAACGATCACGAGTCAGACTGGGAGATGATTACAGTCTATGTGGTAGAAACTGCAGATGGTACGCCTGAGCCGTGCTGGCTGGCCTATTCGTCGCACGAGTTTAAGGGTGATGATCTGCGGCGGCGGTGGGATGATCCCGACATTGAGCGTCACGGTGAGCATCCCGTGATCTATGTTGGTGCCGGTTCGCATGCCAACTACTTCTTTCGTGGCGAATATTTGCCAGCCGCAGAGGTTCCCTATTCCGGGGGGTTACTACGTGCCTGGCGGCGTGTCCAGCGTTTCTGGCGCATCACTCTTCGCCAGGGTGACGAATATAGCGACTTACCCGATCTTGGCTTTTTTCGGATTCCATTTGTAGACTATGCTCGTGGCGATGGCCTGTGCATTGGCCCCGGTCAGATGCATACCTGGGAACTGCATCTGTTGCAGGCGACACCGGAGCAACCTGCACCTGCCTGGGTAGATGGGTTTCGGGGCCTGTGGGGGTTGTATACCCGCGATCCGGTTGCAGGAGAGGATGCACCCGCCGGTCCCAAGTATAATCGTGACGGCACAGTGCGTAAGATGTGGTATGACCCATTGGGTTGGGGGGGATTGGATAAGGTGCCCCCACCTCATCTGACCGCTCCTGTATTGGAGCAACAACGCCAGCAACGTCTCGCTGAGCAACAAGAGCTACAGGAACATATTCGCCAGCTCACGGCCCGGTTGATGGGATTAGAAGTCGAAGCTGAAGCGATACAAGGATTATATCATTTACAGGCACGCCTGGTTGATCTGCAATGTCAGATCCGCCATACCTGCGATGAACTAGATACGCTCAAGGCGCGCTATGCCACCAACAATCAGGTGCTGGAAAGTTTTGCTTTGTATGCCCAGCAGCTTGCCAGCGGAGTGCGCGGTGATCCACGAGCGCACCTGCGCCTGCCACAGGTACCATCCAGTCCTGCCGATCTACGGCTCGGTCGGCTGGCTGAAACCTGGAGCGCTTTGAGCATCGGGTTGCTTCTCCTTGGGTCTGGTGGGATCACCCTCTTCTTTGCCAGTGCGTGGGGAACCGGGTTGCTGGCGTTGCTCGGCTTTTACTTTTTTATCGAAGCCCTCTTCCGTCGCCAGGTACAGACCCTGATACGCTATTTTGCGGTCGGCATGGCTCTGCTCTCTACCCTCGTGCTGCTGTATGAGTTTTTCTGGCCGGTGATGGTGACGCTGATTCTGCTTGCAGGTATCTTGATTATTGTGGAGAATGTGAAAGAACTGGCCACGTAAAAAGTTTCACTAAAAACTATTTCTCTTGACGAATGTACCGAAAGGTGCTATTGTACATACAGTTCTCGTCGGCATCTATGCCCATACTATCTTACTGTCGCACGTTATCATGAAACCTGTCCCCGTTCAGGTGGGGTGGTCGAGAGAGACTCAGCCTCAAGGTCTTGCTTCGTCAGGCAGGTGGAGCGACAAAGCGGTCACACCCGGCGGATCGGAAACCGGTTCCCAGAAAGAGGATCTGCAGTATGGGTCACAATGAGGAACGATGGATCATCCGTCCTGCGCGTGCTTTCTCTATACCTATGCAGACTCCTGATCCTCGCGCACCAGCGGTGTACACGGCGGAACACCGCTGGTGCGCGTTCTCCTATGCAGGGTTTTTCCTGAATTGCGTGCGTGATCTCTATAATGCTTTATGGGCGGCTTATCCGTGAGGCACAGAGGGCAGAGTGGTAGATATTGTCAGGCGATGATCAGCATAGGCATGGGTAGCAGGAGTGCCCACAAAACAGGTGGTACTCTTGCAAGCCGAAGCCATAAACCTGGGGAGATGCGATGATGAATAAGAATAGACCTACTTCTAAGCCTGTCTGGATTGGTGCGTTGAGTGAATATCCATTACGTTCCGAGGAACAGCGTAGCGATCTGGCCTATCTCGCCAAGTACTATGAAGATACAGGAATTAATGATGGCGCTCATGGTATGTGCTACGGGCAGAAGGGTATGTTGCTTACGATAGCAGCGCTACAAGAGCGGAAACCAACACCCGATCGGTCTCTTGTGTATTAAACAGGAAGTTCTCCATCTGCCCGTGCCTCACGGATAAGCCGCCTATCTTAGATCTTTGGGCGTCGGCGCGTTAAGAGGCCCACCATGCTGGCGAATAATGCCGAACCAATAATTGCCCAGATCAGCGGAAAGGTCTGACCTTCGATCGTTATAGAGAACAACAAGGGCAATCCTAACCAGGTTGCCAGCCAGTATCCCAGAAGTGCTCCGATAAATCCGACCACCATCGAAACAAATAATCCACCGAGTGAATACCCAGCCAGCGCCTGCCCTATTGATCCAGCAATGGCAGCAATCAACAACAGCAAGATGAGACCGATCCAGCTTATATTATCAGCTCCATGGTATCCGGGTTGTAACCAGTAGTCGCTCTCGATACAATTCGTCAGCAAAAGCTGTATAGCAATCTCTGAGCCATTCCGGCAATGCACCAGGACTGCGTGTGCAACGGTTCTCCGCTACCAGTACCCATTGACTTCCGGGCATTGGATCGCACAAATGTACAACTGTAGACTTCCAGAGACGCCGCCATAAGCGACAATGAATACTTTACAGCTCACCTCTGCGTATGTTATGGTTCCAGATACGAGGCGCAGTTACTGCATATGAGCATAAGGCTAACACAGGATCGGCAGTATTTCGGGCTGTATGAGATCTGCTATCATGAGCCAGAAATGATGACATCTGGATATGTAGCATATAAACGGTATATAATGCCTCATCTATTCAGTCCACTGACCATCGCGCACAAGAAACTACCAAACCGTATTGTTATGGGATCAGGTGCAACTGGTCTGGCTATGACCGATGGTTTTGTGAACGATGCTTTGTTAAACTACTATGTGCGACGTGCGCATGGTGGTGTGGGATTAATCGTAACAGAGCCGGTTCGTGTAGTACCGCCAGCCGCAAGTGGCATCCATGCACACATCGGTCTCTATGATGATGCATTTGTGCCGCAACTGCGCTTTCTGGTACAGGCGGTTCATAGCAAAGGTGCCCGGTTGATCGTAATGCTTGATGAACCATGTGCGGCAGCAGAGATGAATGCTCGCGAATTGCATACACTGGCCGAACGGTTTGTGCAGGCGGCATGGCGGGCGCTGGCCGCCGATTGTGATGGCGTGATGCTCTCTGCAGCTGATGGAGGAGTGTTGCACACCATTATTTCGCCGCACCTGAATCGACGCTTCGATGTCTATGGTGGCACACTTACTGAACGCCTGCGGCTGCCACTACAGATTATCGAGGGTATTCACGCCTGGCTTGGCAACCGCCTGATTGTGGGGTTCCGGCTGATTGCCCATGATTTCACCACCGACGGGATTACGCTGCATGATGCGCGCGTTATTGCGCGCCGGGTGATTACTGCCGGAGTGAATCTCATTGACGTAACAGTCGATGATCACAACACCACAGTTCCGGTAGCCCGCTTCCCAGGTTGGACAGTGCCACTGGCTGACAGTATCAAGCGCGTTGTGCCTGAAGTTCCAGTTATGTGTTCCGGTTTGTTAGGTGAGCCTTATCTGGCAGATAGTGTCATCCGTGATGGTAGTGCTGATTTAATTATGCTACGGCAGACGTTGCGTACCCATCCTGACTGGCCACAGACCGCCTATACGACTCTGGTATCTACCAGCACATAATACTTAGTGCGGCCAACAAACAAACTGCGCTGGGCACAGGATAACTGGTGAGCGCAGTTCTGTTTTTTTATTTCTTTTACAGTATGGTGGGGTGCGCGACCTTCAGGCAATCCTACACCTGAAAGTCGGGCATTCCTAATTTCGCTGTCCCAGCCGTCGTGCAGCGGTGGCAAAGGGGTAGACTGCGCCAAGCGTTGCCCCAAATACCATATGGGCAATCAAGAAGGGTAAGGTGCCATAGATTTCTGAGCCAGTAAGAGGGAATATCATGAAGCGTGCCAGTAACCAGGTCAACAGGCCAAAAAGCAAGCCGGATATCATTGCCAGGCTGGTGTCAAGACTTGACCTGAAGAGCATACTATAGAGCAACGTAAAGAGAATGCCCAGACCAATAGAGATACTAAAGTGCAGGATTGTCGCAACGATCACTGACACGATATTGAAACTTGCACCAGCGTTTGCGGAGTGGGCAATGAAAGCACCTGCCACATTGTTAAACGGTGTCCATGTTCCCCAACTGTGAATCCACACAACCACCATCGCGGTCAGGCCCATCGCGTAGGCGGCAATAACTCCCGACTGCAGGCCAATGATGATCCTATCCTTAAAAGGCAGCAGATCATTTGTCTCTGCCGTAACGCGAGGTGCGGCCATAGTACTTCCCGACAGCATATCAGCACTCATACAGTTCCCCCCTTAACATGACATGAATGAAGACTTACGTAGCACGCAAAGAATTCAACAGATTACAGCATCAGCCAGCCTCCCTTCCACCATCGATTGGGAGATAGTTCCAGGATAAACTGATTATATATCAATCTTGTTTATTTTGCAAGCCCCTTTTCAACCTTATTTCCATAGATTGCACAATATCCGCCGTCAAACAATAGTATGCCTCTCCCAATGATATATCGGGGTCTCGGCTGAAGCTGGTACTCGAGTCTCTAGAAAGTAAAGGATGAAAAAAGGCTATTGTTTCTCTGTCACGGAGATCATTTAGAGGATTTTCTGCTTCTTTGTTTTTAAAACCTACTTGAAAGTTAAAATGTTTTCTACTAGATTGTTTCCAATGTAACATATTCGCCCGCTATTGTCAATAGAAAGGTGTAATACATATCCAGATGATAGCTATCTCTGGATATGTATATCTTCAAGAGTCTATCCCAATTAATGTATTTCTATTTGTATTTTTTTTCACAAATCCTTTTTTATAAGATAAATCAATATTATTTTCTGTCTGTATTTTTGTTCACAAATTGACACAACAACGAGACTTCCCCTGGGGAGGAAGGTGCGGCGTGGCTTCGGTTCACCGAAATCACCATGTCTGGCGCGACGAAGCCGCGCCGCAGCAGAAAGGGGATGGGTGCCGGAACCGCAGGCCCCATTACCCCGACCGAGATGAAGTCATGTCAGAGTATTGAGCCGGGCGCGGAGGAGCAGTCAGAATGGTACCATATGTATTGATTATTAATCGCTCGATTGCATAGCGAACCAGGGTTTGTTATACTCACGGGGAAACATTTTCCACAACGTAGCGTGTACAGGAGCTGTCGTATGCCCAGACTGCAACAAAAAAAGAAGACCAGATTAGGGCGCAATGATCCGTGCTGGTGTGGAAGTGGCAAGAAGTACAAAGATTGTCATTTTCCCATCGAGCAAATGCAACGTGCTGAAACTATGAAACTCCGCCAGGCGCAAGATACCCTGTTTACCCGGATCATCGAAGCTGTGCAGCACATACCAGAACAGTTCCCTGCGGCGCTTGAGCAGTTCTGGGAGGGCAAATATACCGTTGAGCAGATGGCCCATCTCGATGATCTGGAGCAGCGCGGTGCCGAACGCTTTCTGACCTGGGTTGCTTTTGATTATCTAGGGGATCAAGCGCATACTCTCGTTGAACGGCTAGCAGCCTCGATTGAATCGATGATGGACACACCTGACACCAGTACTGCGAATGCCAGTGTGCTGGTGGTCGATCCGTTTGAGCAGCGTCTGTTGCGGCAGTGGCAGCATGTCCGTTTACAACCATATGTGAATGAAGCTATCCATGAGGGACAAGGACTTACGGTACGGAACCTGTTCACTGCCGAGACCCTTGAAGTTGCCGATGTGGCGGCTTCCAGGCGGTTAGAAATCGGTGAGATTATGATCGGCCATCTGGTACCGGTTGGTGGTAAGGCGATGATCACGCCTGCAGAGGGCATTGAGCCAGCTTATGGCCGTGATATTCGCGATGAGCCGACCTACTATCTGGCAGGGGCAGCAGCACATATTACCAGCGATACGAGCGAGCAGTTGTTGGAATTTGCCAGTTTGTATCTGGAGGATCTCCGCCGCACACAACCAGCCGCCACCTGGCATGATTTTGTGCGGCAGCGTAGTCATGTTTTGAACCACTTTGTTATGGCACTTCCAGAAGCAGCTCCTGACCCGTCGATTGTGCAGCAGATCGTGATGCGTACGCGTGTCGCGTTACAACTGACTGGCGCATCGTTAAGTAATCTCATTGGCCGCGATCAGTCCGCCGATACTGATGCCGTGCTAGTGGATGAAGCTGAAACAGATGCACTGGCTGACCCAGATCAGGGTGCTGACCCGCAACCAGACGCATCTGCCGCTTCTGCGGAGTAGCATCACGTTGTCATAGGACGGGATCGTAACAGTTGCAATAAAAAATGCGGTCGTAACAACACCGACATGTCAGTCATACCAAAGCAGGTCTGGATCAGTGCATCGACCAGGGGCTGGTTAGATCTATTGCCGCCAAAGATGCGATTAAACAACGGCACATACCCGGCTAGGCGATGCGCCAGGGTCATGATCTGAAACAACTGGCGAAAGTGGCTATTGAGTTGTTGCTCATACTGCTGAAACCGGGCCAGTTCTGGCGTATCTGTCGCCAGTATTGAAGTAAGCACCTGGGCCGCGATCTGCCCTGATTCGAGTGCGTAGTCAATTCCCTCGCCCGTGAAGGGATTGACCAGTCCGATGGCTTCACCAACGCCCAGCATACCCGGCCATTGTTTTTGCGCGGTCAAGAAATCGGTGCGGATGGGATAACTCTTCATCGCTGCCACAGGCTGCGCCTCCTGCAGCATATGCCTGAGCCGTGGGTGCTGGCACGTAAGTGTGTTCAATGCGGCCCGCGCTGAGACTGGCCAGCGGCCATTGTACCATACTCCAACATTGGCACTGTGCGGCCCGGTCGGAAAAAACCAGGCATAGCCCGGTAGCGCCACCTGATTCAAATACACCTCAAGATGTGGATCGAGCGATGGAAGATTATGATAATAGCGTCGGGCTGCGACACTAAACCGTGGTTGCTGCGGCAGCATACCGGATGCCTTCAGTAATCCCGTTGAAGCACCCGTGGCCAGCACAACCAGCGCTGACCTGACGTCCTGATCATTAACCGTGACTCCAATCACACGGTTGTCATTCAGGAGCAACCGCTGCGCCTGGCCCACCTGGAATGTGGTTCCGCTGTCAATGGCATGTTGCTGAAGGATGTGATCAAAGTGGTAACGCGGAATAACCAGCGTGCGATGCGGTAGATTGGCCAGCCCTGTCACCGCTGTCTCGGCGCACCCGCCATTGGGGGCATAGACCCGGATGGCGGGTGCGTGATGAGCCTGGCGGTCGACCTGTTCCAGAATGCCCATCTGGTGCAAAATTGCCTGTGCCCGTGGGCTTAGACAGTCGCCACAGGTTTTATCACGTGGAAATGTTGCCTTATCAACCAGCAGCACATCTATTCCGGCCTGTGCCAGCAAGCTGGCCGTCGTACTTCCCGCCGGCCCGGCCCCGACGACGATCACATCGTGTTGTTGCATGTCATGCTCACTCCCTTATGCGCGCGGCGGCCACAGCCGACCGTGGGCGATTTCACCCCCGGACGGCTGGTCACGTACCTCAACCAGCAGCTTGTCCGCATCGTCCATCAGCCGCCAGTTCGTGACACCGATCTGTTCTGAAATGAAAAAATGGCGTACTGCCGGCGTTGCGGGGCGCAAAAACGGAATCTGGTGCAGTATCGTGTTCTCCAGTTCCAGTTGCAATCCTGGTTTATGCGCCACAATCACTCGCTTGCGTGGCAACCGAACGTGAATATGGGGATCAAGGTAGGTATCTTCCCACACCAGATGCAACTGATCGGCGCTGAAGCGTGTGTAGCGTTGCTCGGCCCCATCATGCCACAACACTTCGAGATAGCGCAACGTCTGGCTACGCTGATATGTTTGCAGCACGATCCCCTGCTGCCGTTGGGCATCGGGCACAAACAAAAAATCCCAGCCATGCAACGGCAACGGGTTGAGACCAAAGCTATGCTCGTAATAGCCATTGCCATGATCCCAACGTGCGCAACAGGTATCACGGGCAACCAGGCGCGCCAATGCGGGTGAGGCAATCGTCGGAAATGACTGTCCTATAATCTGTGCCAGAAATTCCGGGGTCATCGTGATCGCGCCAGAAGTGCGCGCAATGGGGGATGGATTGTAGACCACCCAGTGGGTACCGGGCAGATAGCCCACGTCCTCGGCATATGTAGGCGCAATCGCTGTTCCATCCAGTCCATAATGCTCCAGTCTGACCTCCAGGCCACGTTCATGGCGCAGCAGCAGACGATGCTGTTGCGGTGCCAGGTGTTCACAGACCAGTTGGACACCCTGCCCTTCCGCCCGTACCGTTGCGGCGTCTATGCCCTCAAACGTCAGTTGATCGGTAGGGAACAAATGCATCCAGCAGATCTGGGGCAAGTCGCGCATAGTGTGCGACTGCGCGGCGAGCTGTTCTGGCAGATCGAGCATACCGGCCAGAATCACGAGCAAGCCCCCCTCGGCAAGCTGTTTGAAGCGTTCGGCTGGATTAAATAGCGCCATACCCACAATCCCATGAAAAGCGGGCGTGATTACACTAAAATAGCGCCACTCGATAAAAGCGGCAGAAATCCAGCGCCGGAGGGTACGCTGGTACCATCCTGGTGCGTCTAGTGTAGAACCAGCGGCACGCAGTGTGGCATGATTGCCATCAAAGAGTGTGCCGGCATAGATCGGAAAGCGCCATCCCGGGGATGGTTGCTGAATGTGGGCCAGTAGACCAGGACTAGTACGCGGTAAAAACGGTATTTCTTTCATGATAATCTGCTCTAGCGGAGATCTATATCTGCCAGCGTATATTGCGGATATTGACAGACATTCTGTGCTTTCGGTCAGTGTCTTATTCCAATACCTCACTCAGTGAGACGGGCTGCAACCCCAACGCCTCGAGCTGATCAAGCCAGCCAGGGAGACTGGCGGCTGTGCTGGCCCGCTGGTGCAGCAGCAAAATCGCCCCATACCCGCGCTGTGGATCCTGAGTCACCCGTGCCAGCCAGCCGTCCATGTGGGGGTCATCGGTACTCCAGAAGTAGGGTAAATAGCCTTCACTGCCAATGACACTTACCATTGCCGGGGTCGAAAGACCAAACGGAAAGCGGAAATATGGCCGAGTAGTGACGCCCAGCACGGCCTGAATTATCTCCTCGGTCTGGCGTAGTTCAGCCCGTGCCTGCTCCAATGAGATCTGATCGAAGGCAGGATGGGTAAACGAATGATTTGCCATTTCGTGTCCATCGGCAAAGATGGCCTGGGCCGCTGCCGGAAATTGGCGTACCCATGCCCCCGTTACAAAAAAGGTACCCTTGATCTGTCGTGCGCGGAGTGTGTCCAGAATGGCATACAGCGGCCGCAGATCTTGCAACTCAATATCAAAGGTCAGCGCGATTTTCGGCACGGTCGGATTGCCCTGGCGAATGATCGCCGGGGGCACACCAGCTTCACCCGCACGAAACACGGGAATACCAAGCATACGGCCAACCCGCAATTCATATTCCGGGGGCAATCGGTTGTGGGCGGCAATTGCTTCCACATCACTCCCCATACGTTCGGCAATCGTTGCCAACGTGTCACCCTCAGCAACAATATGATACATATACCGTTCCGGCTCAGGTGGGAGCGCAAACGTAGCGGGATCGGCGGCAGTCAACACCTCATGTCCCAGCCGGCCGATGAGTATTTCATGATGTTGGTGTAGTTCTAGTCGGGCGCGTTCAAACCACTGCACAACAAAGATCCGACCATCCGCCCCCGTCATGGTTACTGCTGTGCTCAACGGCAGTCCAAACAGCGCCAGATTCTCATCCAGGATGAAATCAGGTCGCTGATCCAGTTGTAATCCACGGGTAAGAAAAAATCCAAGAAATGGCTGGCAGACACTGTGGCCCGTTTCGGCGAACAACATGCAGCGACGCCGATTTTCGCGGCTTATCGGTTCGGGCGGGAAAAAGGAGTGCCAGTTGATCTGCTCCTGTTCCAATCGATCCGCACCCAACCGTCCTAACTGGACATCAAACGGGTGCTTCTGGGCCGGGTGCAACTCCAACCGGGCACGTTCGAACCACTGGGTCTGGATGATACGATGATCGATACGCATACGTTGTTGCGGGGTGATGGGGAAGCCGAAGATCGGCAACCCACCGTTTTGCTCCCAGAATTCACGAAACCGCCCGGAGATACAGAAGCCTGTCTCATCAAAGCAACGTTGATATGTCTGTGCCAGGGTTGTTGCTGGTATGCATACGAACAGGATGATCACCACTACGAGCCATATCCGTATTCCCACCGAACGTGCCCGATTCTTGAACAACCGACTGGTACGATCCAGCCTGTCCAGTGTACGCATTGCTGACTCCCCGGTTCATTGGTACCCGTTCAGCGGAACGTTCACCAATGGGGGTTGCGGGGGTCGCGCCCCTCCAGACCACCCCACCTGAACAGGTACGTTCATTGTAAGTGTTTCGTCCTGGTTGAAATATGGCAACAGGTACAATCATAACACAATCGAGGAAATGGTATAATAAACGCTGCACAACCACTTGTTAAGATTTGTAAAGCCAGGGAATGTCTGATATTTTTACGATTACGGCCCGCGATCCTGGCAGTCACGCTCGTACCGGCATCCTCCAGACCGCGCATGGGCCAGTGCAGACGCCGATCTTTATGCCGGTAGGAACACGCGCAACGATCAAGTCGCTCAGCCCGGAGGAAGTGCGTGCCCATGGTGCCCAGATCATTCTTGGCAACACCTACCATCTCTACTTGCAACCTGGTCACGAACTCATTGCCCGCCATGGCGGATTGCATCGGTTTATGGCCTGGGATGCGCCGATTCTGACCGATAGTGGTGGGTTTCAGGTGTTCTCGCTGGTATATGGCGGGATTGCTGATGAAGTGAAGGGTCGCCGCCCAGCGCATCCCAACGCGCATCCCGATATGGTCAAAGTGACGGAAGATGCCGTTATTTTTCGCTCATATCTCGATGGTTCACGCCATATCTTCACTCCGGAACGCAGTATCGAGGTGCAGCACGGGTTAGGGGCCGATATTATTCTCTGTTTTGATGAGCTACCGCCCTTCCATGCTGGCTATGACTACACTGCGCAGAGCATGGTGCGTTCGCATCGCTGGGCCGAGCGTTGCCTGGTCTATCATCAAACCCATGGCCCGGCCCCGGTTGTGCTCATGACCGGCAGCGTGGTACCTCGCCAGGCCTTGTTTGGCATCGTTCACGGCGGCGTTTTTGCCGATCTGCGTCGCCAGAGCGCTGAGTACTTTGGAGCATTGCCATTCGATGGGCTGTGCATTGGCGGTTCGCTCGGCAGCAATAAATCACAGATGTATGAGGTTGTAGATATGACTGTACCTCATCTGCCAGATGCCCGGCCTCGCCATCTACTCGGTGTTGGCGATGTGGACGACTTGTTAGAGTGTGTGGCACGCGGTATTGATATGTTTGACTGCGTCAGCCCGACGCGCCTGGGACGCCATGGAGCCGCGCTGATCCGCGACCCGGAACGGCGCTGGAAGCTCAACGTCTTGAATGCGGCACTACGCGACGATGATCGTCCGCTTCAGGAAGGTTGCACCTGTGCTACCTGTCGCACCTTCTCGCGTGCTTATATTCACTACCTCTTCCGGGCGAAAGAGCTACTCGGCATTCGCCTCGTGAGTCTGCACAACGTGGCTTTCCTGCTGAACTTGATGGCCGAGATACGCGCCTGTATTGCCGCCGGGCAGTTTCCGGCGCTATATCAGGACTGGTTGAGCAAGCCGTTGCGGGGAGTAAAATGATAGCAGGTGATCATCGGACATACTGTGACATAACCTGTTGATACATTCAGGCATGGTTCGCAAGGCAATAAAAATATATGGTACATCGGATCCCAGGCTTTAGCATGGACTGAGCACTGCCCAGGCTACAGCCTGAAATTCGGTTGTTTGCGACTCATCTGGAATTACTATCTTAAGAATTACTACGATAACGCTATCAAATTGATTGACTTCCTGTGATAATAATGCAATGTGTAGCCTGGTGTCGAGCTTCACTGTTCACTACGGTGCGTACGCCTTAACGTGCAACTATCCCACCATCAACCGAAAACGCATGCCCGGTGACAAATGATGCACTGTCCGTGCAGAGCCAGACCACTGCAGACGCAACTTCCTCCGGGGTGCCTAATCGTCCTTCGGGTTGCAAAGCTGCCAGTTGCGCTCTGGCCTCGGCATCACCTCCCGTAAAGCGCTCAACCATCGGCGTGGCAATAATGCCTGGGCAGACGGCGTTGATCCGAATTCCTGCTTTTACATATTCTAATGCGGCAGTTTTCGTCAGGCCGATCACCCCATGCTTGCTCGCTACATATGCTGGCATTAGTTCGTAGCCGACCAGACCAAGAAAAGAAGCCATATTGACGATCGCTCCTTTACCCCGTTGGAGCATTGCGGGGATCTGATACTTCATTCCCAGCCAGATGCCCTTCAGGTTCACCGCTATCACCCGATCCCAGTTCTCTTCTGTGCAATCGACCGTAGATGCTGGTATACCCTCGATTCCCGCATTATTACAGGCATAGTCTAATCCGCCATATGTCGCAACAGTCTGGGCAATCAGGCCTGCGACTTCAGCAGCCTGCTGTACATCTGCACGCACAAATAGTGCCTCTTGACCGGTAGCCTGGATCATCTGGGCCGTCTCTTGACCCCCGGTTATGACAATGTCGGAGACAACTACCCGGGCACCGGCCTGGGCAAACGCCAATGCCGTCGCACGTCCGATTCCTGCTGCTGCTCCTGTTACCAGGGCTACTTTGCCCGTCATCTGATTGGTCATCACAGTCTTCGCTCCTTTTTCAACGCATAGATAATACCAGCTTGTAATGTGCCTAGCGTAACAATATCCCGCAGATCGACTGCCAGTTCGATCAGCGTCTGGGCAATACGCGGTTGAATACCCGTCAGAACAACTTGAGATCCTAACAGTTTAAGCGCCTGAGCAGCATGGATCAACACGCTGGCAATGTGCGTATCCATCACCCGCACGCCAGTAATGTCCAGGATAACGATATCTGCCTGTTGCGCCACTACACCCTCCAACAGCGTTTCGAGTATCTGCTGTGCTCGCTCATCGTCAATTGCGCCGATCAGCGGCATAATAACGACGTTATCCGCAATCGGAATAAGCGGCGTTGATAGTTCGCGCAGTGTCTTCCGTTGCGCTGCAATCATCTGTGCCTGTAGCTGTGCCCGTTCCGCTTCGGCCCGCTTGCGCTCGGTAATATCAGTGCAGACCACTACTGAGCCGATCGGTGTCCCTGTATCTTCCAGCACGGCATTCACGCGCAACAGTATCAGCAATTCACGTCCATTGTGTGCCTGCAGTGTCACCTCATCTTGCCAGGATTGTCCAGATTGGATGCTGTCTGTGATCTGGCGAGACAGTTGCGGCTCATTGGCATAGAGCCATTCGATGCCACCGCGCGCATTGAGTTCCTCAACCGTATAGCCAAACAGGTTGATAAAGGCCGGGTTGTGATACAACGCTTTGCCATCCATGCCAATCAAGCTAATCGCATCACTGGTACTCTCAACAGCTTTGCTAATCCGCGCCAGATGCTCTTCCGCACGCTTGCGCTCGGTAATATCCTGGAAAAGGGTGACAAAATACTCGCGTCTGGGGCTATAGGCCGAGACGGTATACCAGCGTTGCAACGGCTCAGAATACTGCTCAAATGAGACAACGTTGCCGGTCAGTGCCACTTCGCCGTAATAGCTAATCCAGTCAAAGGCCGATCGCTCGATACCCGGCAGCACTTCGGTAACCCGCTTATGAATAAGATTGTCTCGTGTGAGGCCAGTAAACGCTTCAAAGGCATCATTCACCTCCAGGAAAATATAGTCTACTGGCTTTTGCTGGGCATCCAGGACAATGCGGTGATAGGCAAAGCCCAGCAGCGTATTCATAAACAGGGCACGGTATCGTTCTTCAATATCCGCAAGCGCATGTTGGCACGTACTCAGTTGTTTTTCCAACGAGGTTATGTGTGCTTGTAAGCTGCCTTGATCGTAGGGCGATAGGTTCTGCGAGTCAGTATTATCTTCCAACCTGGTGCTCCTCTCGTAGGATAATGGCAACCGTTCCGGGAAACATTGGCTCGCGGGGATTGCG
>DAOTWD010000049.1:0-56748 GCA_034435975.1 Chloroflexaceae bacterium
GAGATGGTGATGCCGGGGGATAATGTGGTGATGGACGTGGAGTTGATTGTGCCGGTTGCGATTGAAGAGGGATTGCGGTTTGCCATTCGCGAGGGGGGGCGAACCGTCGGCGCCGGGGTAGTGACCAGGATTCAGGCCTGATACCCTCCTGAGGCAATATTGTACCTGGTAGGAATATAAGGAAAGCCGATGGCCATTGCGAAAGAAAAGGAGAAGGAACGACGCGGCAATAACAATCATATTGTCCGCATCTACAATGAGACTCGTACTGAATTGCGCAAGGTTGTCTGGCCGACCCGCGAAGAGACCATTCGCCTGACGATTGTCGTTATTGCTGTTTCGGCTGCGATTGGTATGCTGTTGTTTCTAGGCGATACGGTCTTTATCTGGCTGTATGGGTTGCTTCTAGAATTCGTGCAATAATCGCCATATAGGGCAAGGCGAGGATGATCGTGGCAACAGAAGAACACACAACAGAACTTGAGTTACCACCGGATGACGGTCGATACTGGTATGTCATTCATACCTATTCAGGCTATGAAAATAAGGTTAAGCAGAATCTGGAACATCGTATCGACTCGATGGAAATGCGCGACCAGATCTTTCGGGTTATTGTACCAACCGAAGAAGAAATTGAGATCAAGAACGGTCAACGGCGCACCGTCAACAAGAAAATTTATCCGGGCTATGTTCTGGTACAGATGCGCATGACCGATGATTCGTGGTATGTGGTACGTAATACGCCCGGAGTAACCAGTTTTGTTGGGCATGGCAATCGTCCCACTCCGCTTGATGATAACGAAGTGAAAGCTATTCTCAAGCAAATGGAGGAGGAAGCACCGAAAGTGCGTGTCAGTTATCAAGTGGGTCAGGCGGTTAAGATTACTGATGGGCCATTCACCGATTTTGAAGGCATTGTTGATGCGATTGATCATGAGCGTGGACGTGTGCGCGTCCTGGTCTCGTTCTTTGGGCGTGAGGCGCCTGTTGAACTGGACTTTTTGCAGGTAACGCGGCTGGTTGATTGACTTGCATATATGTGTACCTGTTTGAGCCGTCGGTTTCACAGCATAAACAGATGGCTCATCAAGTGTGTTTTCAGGGAAACGTTCACCCGTGGGTTTTACGGGGGCCGCTGGCCCCCGTAAACTTTTCGCCCCATAGTATAGGCCGAAACGGAAATGTCGGGAGGGTACGGCTCATCCCGGCATTTCTACCGGAACGGTTCCCTTATGAATGAATACTGAAAAAAGATGGTGTTTTAGGAGTAGATGTTGTGGCAAAGAAACTGGTTGCGGTTGTGAAACTGCAGTTGAATGCAGGGAAAGCGACGCCCGCTCCCCCTGTTGGCCCGGCATTGGGTCAACACGGTATTAACATTATGGCCTTTGTGAAAGAGTATAACGAGAAGACCGCAGCTCAGGCCGGGAGTGTGGTACCAGCCGAAGTGTCGATCTTTAGTGATCGCTCGTTCAGCGTGCGGATTCTTACTCCCCCGGCTTCAGATTTGCTCCGCAAGGCCGCAGGTGTCGAGAAAGGATCAGGGGTTCCCAATCGGACGTTTGTGGGTAAGGCCATTACCCGTCAGCAATTGCGTGACATCGCCCAGGTCAAGATGCCCGATCTGAACGCTTTAGATATTGAGGCCGCCGAGAAAATTATCGCAGGAACGGCGCGCAGCATGGGGATTAAAATTGCGGATCAGTAGGTGATGCCTCATTTTAGATACGAGCAGAGGTGTGGGAGGGCCAGGCCCGTTGGTACCACAGGAAGGAACATCAAGGATGGCAAAGCGCGGTAAAAAATACCTCGAAGCGGCGAAGAAGGTCGATAGAGGCCGCTTCTATTCTCCGGTAGAAGGGTTGCAATTGGCAAAAGATACATCTTTTGTCAACTTTGATGCGACGATCGAGACACATTTGCGGCTGGGCATTGATCCACGCCATGCCGATCAAAATATCCGTACCACCGTTGCATTGCCCCATGGGACAGGGAAAGTTGTCCGAGTACTGGTGTTTGCTCAAGGTGATGCCGCCCGTGCAGCTCAGCAGGCCGGTGCTGACTATGTTGGTAGCGACGATATTATTACGCGTATCGACAAAGAAAATTTCTTTGAGTTCGATATTGCAATTGCTACCCCGGAAATGATGAGCAAGGTAGGACGCCTGGGACGCAAGCTTGGCCCACGTGGGTTGATGCCCAATCCCAAAAGCGGGACGATTGTTCCCGCCGAGGATCTCCCGCAGACGATTAGCGAAGTGCGCGGCGGTCGTGTAGAATTTCGGAATGATAAAACCGGCTTGCTGCATGTTGCGATTGGCAAATGTAGCTTTTCGCTCGATCAGTTACGCCAGAACATGGCTGCGCTTATGGAGGCGGTTAAGGCTGCTAAACCGAGTGGTGCCAAAGGTACGTATATTAAGTCAGTGACGGTAACAAGTACGATGGGGCCTGGCATTCCGATTAATGTGCAGGAAGCCCAGGCAATGACATTGCAATAGCCAGGAACGCTCCTGGTGTACAGCTGTATGATTGCCGTCACCTGACACTGATAATCTTGTCTATAACTCTATGCTCATACCCGTTCAGGTAGAGTGGTTATTGTAGGAAAGAAAGTAGGAAATAGAAAGTAGGAAATAGAAAGTAGGAAATAGGGGTCTGTTGAAGCACTGCCCTCTTTCCTATTTTCTCGATCCTCTTTCCTAAGCGGAGCTTATGGCCCCTACAACCCTTTCGGGCGATGTTTACTCGAACGGGTACCTACCCTAGACAGCCGGTGGGTCTTGCAAACAAGAGCTGCGATATAACCAGCCTGTTTTTGACCGTAACAATCCCTTGTGGACACCTGCCGAGGTAGTGTCAGCAGCTATATAACACACCTGATCTGGGCCTTGTCTGCGGAGCATGGTCTTCCGCACCGCTCAGGTCATATCGTTGTTATGCGTGTGTCTGGCCGCCATGTCTAGGAACATGGCGGCTTTTATTATGCCTTGAAAGGGGGTGAAATCTCGTGCCAACCGAACGCAAAATAACAACTGTGGCAGATCTTACCGAGCGACTGTCGCGGATGCAACTGACGGTCGTTACTGATTATCGTGGGCTGACCGTCGCGGAAATTACCGAAATGCGCAAGAAACTCCGTGAGAGTGGTGCCGATCTGATTGTTGCCAAAAATACGCTCATTCGGATCGCAGCACGGGCAACCGGCCGCGATAACCTGGTGCCTTTGTTAGAGGGACCAACGGCGCTGACCATTGCGTATGATGACGTGGCAAAGGTAGCAAAGACGCTCCAGGATTACCTGCGTGATACGCCGAAGATAACGATACGTGGCGGGATATTAGGTAACAGTTTGTTACCCGCCGATGGGTTAGAGCAAGTGACCAGACTGCCGTCCCGTGAACAGGTGCTGGCCCAGATTGTGGCCGGTATTCAATCACCATTAACCGGGGTGGTCAGCGTGATCAATGCTCCGCTTACGGGCGTGGTTGGTATTCTCAATGCGGTGGTCTCCGATGTGATACATGTTGTGCAGGCGCGTATCGATCAATTACAGTCTGCTCAAACATAGTGTTTTTTTGATACTAGAAGGGATTATCTACACAATGGCAAGCGAGAAGGTATCTACAATTATTCACGCTATCGAACAACTGAATGTGCTGGAACTGGTTGAGTTAAAGAAAGAGATGGAGGAAAAGTGGGGAGTTACAGCAGCAGCACCAATGGCAATGGGTATGCCAATGGGGGTCATGCCTGCCGCGACCGGCGGTGATGCGGCGGCTGCACCAGCCGCGGTTGAGGAGAAGACTGAGTTTGATGTCATCCTCAAGGAAATAGGAGCGAACAAAATTCAGGTGATTAAGGCGGTACGTGAATTGACCAGCCTGGGACTGAAAGAGGCCAAGGATCTGGTTGAGTCGGCACCCAAACCGGTGAAAGAAGGGGTCAGCAAAGAGGAAGCGGATCAAGCCAGAGCCAAGCTGGTCGAGGCCGGGGCAACAGTCGATATCGTTTAGGCGGTTCTGGCACTCCACATCGCCTGAAGGCGTTCCTACAAACGGCCGTACAGGCAACTCCGTAGGGGATGCGAGAAGCGAGAAACGAGAAACGAGAAACGAGAAGTGAGAAACGAGAAATGAGAAGCGAGAAACGAGAAATGAGAACTCTCACTCCTCGCTCCTCGCTTCTCACTCCTCGCTTCTCACTCCTCACTCCTCTCTCCTCGCTTCTCTCTCCTCGCTTCTCTCTCCTCTCTCCTCACTCCTCGCTTCTCACTCCTCGCTTCTCACTCCTCACTCCTCACTTCTCTCTTCTCACTCCTCTCTTCTCACTCCTCACTCCTCGCTTCTCTCTCCTCGCTTCTATACGTCTTGAAAAAAGAAAGTTTTACCTGATCACAAAGCGATCTAACAAAAATCTACACGTGAAAGCCTGGGGTGCCCTCATGCATCGGTGCAAAAGGCTGTTCCATATTCTGTCCCCCGTTCTGCTTATCCCATGGTATGATACCCATAACAAACTCTGTCTCAGCAGAAAGGGAGGACAACCCTGGTGCAGCCATACAATCTTCTTCCACCGGCAATAGCTGCGCTCGATCAGTATCCCTGGCTTCGTGTGCCTCTTGCCGGTAGCCTGGCTCGACAGACGGCTCGCATTCGTGCCAGTATAACCGCCATACGAAATGTTCCGGGCAACATTGATCCCGGTCGTTCCACAGTGCTCCATCAACTATATGAGGTCATACAGACACGTGACCGTGGCATCATTGCAATGCAAGGATCAGCGGGCAGTGGTATCACCACGCTTCTGGCCTATCTTGCTGCGACCCGGCCATATGCATTCTGGTTTGTCGATGATGATTATCGGCAAGGTGCCGCAACACTGCATGCGCAAATTATCGCGCTGGTGCAGCTCCGTGTCCCCCTTGTTGCCCCTCTGGCAACACGTTCGAGCATGAGCCTGGAACACCTGCTAGCAGAGGCATCAAGCCAATGTTCAGCCACTAACCCGCTGGTATTGCTGGTTGATGGGCCAACCTGTACGACGCAGCCCTTTGATCCACGTCCTCTCCCACTACCCGGTCGTCTTCCGCCGTATGTCTTCATGATCTATGGTTGCTTACCAGAGGCAACACTGCCATTCACGCCTGATTGCCAGCTCAGAATGGCCGTCACAGATGACATATTGCAGGCGCAAACACGTTTGCTCCAGGCGTATACCTGTCCGTCCGAATGGGTTGCGCCCGTGGTGAATGCCGCCCAGGGGAACTTTTTGTACCTGCGGCTAGCCACTGCCCTGCTGGCCCAGAATAGGATCGACCCCCAGGCATTACAGCCTGGGTTAGACTTTCTGTATGACCACTGGTGGGCTGGACTGGACGCATCTGGACGACGGCTGGCGCTTCTCCTGGCAGCGGCTGGCGAGCCACTTCCTGCTGATCTCTGCCGCACGCTGGTCGGCGCCGATCTGCATCCCTGGTTAGACAAACAAACCCACTGGATCAGCGTGAGCAACAACATCGAGCAACCACTACCAGAGGAAGAACGGGCAGCAGCGCGTCAGCCAGCCTGTCCTGTATTGCTGTCACTCTATCACTGGGCTACCCGCGCTTACCTGGTGCAACGGCATGCACCAGCATTATGTCAAGCACACGCCGACATCGTTGCCCTGTCACCACTGGGAGCCGATGATCGTCTCCGGACTACCCACCGACGCCCGGTTGAGACCACTGACTATATGCGCCGACAGGCGGCACGCCATGCCGCTCTTGGAACGGCTGAAACACAGACCAGGATATTGCCCGGCGTAACACAGCGTGAATGGATTCGCATCCATGAACGCAGTTCTGGCAATCTCGCTGATGCCGCCACCGATCTGGCCTGGGAGTTACATATTGCTGTTGCGGGTGATTCGCTCTTACGTCTCGCACGCAGCGTTGCCCTGGCAGGAACACTGGCATCACGGGGGCGCAGCATGGCTCCTGATACCGCGCTGTCGGCATTGATGGCTGCACTGGAGCATATCGGGCGTGAAACGGCGTTAAAACGGGTTCTGGCACTGGTAGATCAATTACCCGATGGCCATGAGAAGGCCCTGGTGTTGCGACACTTAGGCGAGTTCTGCTATAACAATCGTATGCGTGCATCAGCAATGCGGCTCTTGTCTCAAGCACTTGACCTGGAAGAACAAACCCTCCCGCGCACCTGGCACGAACAACGGATGCAGCTGCTGGCGGAGTTATCTCAGGCCGCACTCAACCTGAACGCAGTTGAGGCAGCGCTGGCGATAAGCGCACGGATTGGGCATGTTGAACGGCGAGGCATGGCCGAGACCCGAATCGTGCGCTGGCTCCTGGCCCAGAACGAACTGGAACGTGCCGAAGCCGTCGCACGGAATATTGCCCACGAAAGCCTGGGGGCCTGGGCACAGGCCGAAGTCGCGGTGGTGCTGGCCCGCAGTGGTGATCGTACTGCCAGTGATGCCCTGCTCGCACAGGTGCCAATTGAGACCGCAGCCGCCTGGGCCCAGATTGAGCTGGCCTGTGATGATGCGATCAGGGACGAAGATGCCGCCCGGTCGCGGATTGCTCGCCTCCGTAGCCCAACCCAACGTGACCGTGGCTGGGCTCAACTGGCGCATGCGCTGGCGCTGGCCGATAAAGACGGTGATGCGCTGGAGGTAGCCGGACAGATTGCAGATGTGGCAGTGCGCGTTACGGCATTACTGGATTTACGGCTGACCCTGGAAGGCCTGGTCGCTATGCTGGCCCTGGAACAGGCCACAACGGCCATTGATAACTTGAACAATCATGATGCACGGGTGCCCTTGATTGCGGCGCTCGCTGCTGCCCATGCAGCCATTGGGCACCGCGAGCGCGCCATACGCATCGCCAACCAGTTACCTGCTAACGAGGAGCGTGACCGCGCTCTATCCCGTGTCGCCGTTGCACTGGCCCAGAATGGCGACCAGCAGCAAGCGCTGGCCCTTGCCGCCGAACTGTCTGACGATGATGAACGGGACTGGACACTCGACGAACTGACCCGTATCCTGGCTCGATCTGGACAGTGGACGGAGGCCTATCAGCTTGGTCAAAAAATATGTGCTGATGAACTACGTGCGCACACGCTGGCTGACCTGGTGATTGCCCGGGCCCGGGCCGACGATCCGCTGGCTGCATTGCAACAGGCGCAACAGATCGCGCTCCCCAACGAACGCATCCGCGCCTTGCTCATCCTTGCGCCCATCTTGGTCGCCCGTGGATATAGCACTGTCGCACTCGCCATCGCCGATCACGCGCCGCATGCCATACTATCTCACGAACCTCCCCCCAGATTGGGGCGAGGGCCCAACCTGCCACCCGACCACGTCGGTGAGGATGGCCCTGCGCCCACAGACACGGCGATGCTCCCACCAGCAGCAATCAGCCGTTATCTCGCAGCAGTGACCACCGCCCTGGCCGAGCACGGCGATCTCGCACAGGCGCAACAGATTGCAGAAAAGATCACGCACCCTCTTGATCAGGCCCGTGCCTACCTGTCGATTGCCAGGACATCCGTGACCAGTGATCCCATTCGTTCCCGCGCTGCGCTCGGCATTGCATGTACGGCTGCAACCCTGGGCCGATCCGAGGCCTTTCGTATCCTGGAACAGGCCACACCAGTACTGGGGATACTCGGCGGAGCCGAGGTATTAACCAGCCTGGCTGCTGCGATTGATGAGATTGATGCGGAGTACCCCTAATCCACCAGAGAAGGCATCCATGCGAAGCATACCCGGACTCTTGTTGACGGTCACGATGATCTTTTTGCTCGTTGGCACGCCATCAATCGCACAGCATGCAGTTCAAACGCCCTCAACACGTGATCCGAGCGATGAGCAATTGCTGGTAGTACGTATTCGAGCGCCAACGCCGAACGAAGCCCTCCAGCTGATACATAGCGGAGTTGATCTGCTGGGCGCGCGCGATGGAACCGATCTGTTTGCACTGGTGACAACAGCCGAACAGTCCACATTGCTGGCCGCTGGCTGGCCGGTGCAGGTGGATACTGTGCAAACCGCGCAATTCCAGCACGCGTATCTGCAGGCTTTTCCCACAGGGTATCATAGCGTCGAAGAAATCGAGGCCTTTCTCTACGAGATGGCGGCAACCTATCCCCACCTGACGACACTGGTGCGCTTTGGCGAGTCCTGGGAACGGCAGCATCTTGGCGCGGACTATGGCTCTGATCTACTGGCGCTCCGGCTCACACATCACGATACACCGGGGCCAAAACCTGTTTTTGTGTTGCTCGCAGCCATCCACGCCCGCGAACTGACAACCGCCGAAATCGCCATACGTTTTATTGACTATCTGCTGACGCAGTATGGCACCGACGCCGATGTGACCTGGATGTTGCATGAACACGAGATCGTCGTTATTCCCATGGCGAATCCTGATGGCCGTAAACTGGCAGAGCAGGGCTATTCCCAGCGCAAGAACACGAACTATCTTAATGGCGGTGCCTGTGCCAGGCCACCACAGGAACGGAACCACTCTGGTGTCGATTTGAACCGTAATTTTGCGTTTGCCTGGGGAACCATTGATGGCCCACACATCTCACCCTGCCGCCCGGTCTATCCCGGCCCGACTCCGGCTTCTGAGCCAGAAACGCAGGCATTGCAGGCGTTTATCCGGTCGTTATATCCCGATCATACCCGCCCGACCAGCGCCCAACCTGCTCCGGCAACGACCACAGGCATCTTGATCTCGCTACACTCGTATAGCGACCTGGTTCTGTGGCCATGGGGCCATACGACCGCCCCTACACCAAATGAACGTGCGTTGGTACGGCTTGGACAACGACTGGCACAGTTCACTGGCTATCTCCCAATGCAAAGCATTTTTTTGTATCCAACCTCGGGCACCACCGATGATTGGGCGTATGGCGAGTTGGGCCTGGCTTCGTATACGTTCGAGATCGGGCCATATGGTGGTATCTGTGGCGGATTTATGCCACCATATGCGTGTATTGATGGAAATGAAGAACGTCATTTCTGGGCCGAGACGTTGCCTGCACTGCTCTATGCGGCACGGGTCGTGCGGGCACCCTATCGTGAACCCGCCGGCCCCGACGTGCGTGACCTCACAGTTCTTTATGACTCGCGGGTACTGACCCTGACTGCAACACTGGATGGACACACTCAACCAGTCGCAGGGGCAGAGCTGTATGTGGGACAATCTTCCTCAACAGCGCCAATCGCATTGCAACCGCTCGACGGTACCTTTGATACCGTGATTGAACAAGCGCAGGTCGTGCTTGGTCTACCCCACTTGAACTCACGTAATCTTATGGATAGCCAAAATAACAATGAACCAGAGCTGTTATTGTTGGTACAGGCATACAACGCCGATGGCAGTCAGGGGCCTATCAGTGCCACCTGGGGCCTGGCCACCAGGCGATGGCAGACATGGCTACCACTGGTTTACCAGCACGAAACGCAGAACTTTTAAGCGCAAAGCGCAAAGCGATCAGGAGTCGCGGAGGTGTGAGGTGTGAGGTGTGAGGCGACGAGGCGACGAGGCGACGAGGCGACGAGGCGACGAGGCGATGAGGCGACGAGGCGACGAGACGTGAGGCGACGAGGTAGATGTAGCGCGTCCCTCTGGGGCGCGGGCCGCGGCGGCGCGCACAGCGCAAAGCAGGTGCCGCGTAGCGCGTCCCTCCGGGGCGCGCTACGCGGCGGTGCGCACTGTGAACCGGGCACGCGGGTGGGCACGCCGGAGCCGGGCCCTACGGCTTTTAAGCGGCGGCGCGCACAGCGCAAAGCAGGTGCCGCGTAGCGCGTCCCTCTGGGGCGCGGGCCGCGGCGGTGCGCACTGTGAACCGGGCACGCGGGTGGGCACGCCGGAGCCGGGCCCTACGGCTTTTAAGCGCAAAGCGCAAAGCGATCAGGAGTCGCGGTGGTGTGAGGTGTGAGGCGACGAGGTGACGAGGCGACGAGGCGATGAGGCGACGAGGCGACGAGGCGACGAGGTGACGAGGCGAGGCGGCGGTGCGCACTGTGAACCGGGCACGCGGGTGGGCACGCCGGAGCCGGGCCCTACGGCTGGTGGTAGCGGCGGCGCGCACAGCACAAAACAGGGGATTACTGAGACGTGACGTTTTTTGGAGTGATAAGAATACGCAGAAAGCGAAAAAGGGCGACGTGTTTTCCGCTTTGCGCTTTGCACTTTGCGCTGAAGACACTATCCCCTTTGCGCTTTGTACTTAAGACACCTTCCCTGTTGCGCTTAGAAGTGTTGCCCTTACCGCTCATCAGCATCTTGCTCTTGACGAGCTGTGCTGCATGGACAGATTTTTCCGGTAATACCCGGGCCACCGCCATTGCCGAACAAGAGAACCGCGCCTTCATCAGCACTATCGACCGGCTACGCCGTGACTACCGTATTCCCGGTATGTCAGTGATCGTCATGCGTAACCAGCAGGAGGTACTGGCCAGGGGATTGGGATACGCCGATATTGAACAGCGTATTCCGGCCAGCGAAATTACCCCCTACCACATCGCCTCTCTGACCAAACCACTGGCGACCACACTGATCCTCCAACTGGTCGAACAGGGGCGACTCAATCTTGATGCACCGTTTGCCAACTATGACCCTTACTACACCGACCTCTGCAACCTGATTCGCAGTCCGAATGGCTACTACGTCCCCGACTACAACTGTTACACCCAGCAGATTACCATTCGACACCACCTTACCCACACAACCCAGGGCATTCCTGGTAGCAACTTTGAGTACCAGGGCGGCATTTTTGGCGTACTGGCGCGCGTGATCAGCAATGCGGCTGGACGTGATTTCGAGTCATTGCTGGTTGACAACATTATCGTACCGCTCAATATGACCAGTACCGCCAGTAGTCAGCGCAATGCCCCGGCCCGCCTCGTTGAGCGCCTGGCGAAACCCTATCAGGTGAATGGTATGGGGAAGTTTGTGCGCGTAGACTATCCAGGGTCGGATGTTGATGCCGGATCCGGTATCATCTCCACCGTGGTTGATCTGGCGAAATTTGATGTAGCACTGGATATGAACCTGCTCATCACGGAAGAGTCCAAAGCATTGCTGTGGACACCAACCCGGGCGAATGATGGACAAACGCTCCCATACGGATTAGGCTGGTTTGTGCAGGACGTTGGTGGTACAAAGCTGGTCTGGCACTTCGGATGGCTGCCGGGAACCTTTTCGTCATTACTGCTCAAAGTACCAGAGCAGGAACTGACCTTCATTCTGCTGGCGAACGGCGATGGTGCCAGTGCGCCTTTTGTTGATGATCTGGCAACCGGCAATGTACTGGCTTCACCATTTGCAACAACGTTCCTGAAGCAGTTTGCACAACTGACAGATGCCGCGGAATAGGCTTGTGATCCCTGGAAGAATAGACCAGCGCGCAGTAGAATACAAAGGCGTAGGGGCGACCCTTGTGGTCGCCCGCATGACCATAGCAATCGCAACGAGGGAGGATCAACGATGATCATTGGCGTACCCAAAGAAATCAAAGATAACGAGTATCGTGTCGCCCTGACACCCGGCGGTGTACAGCACCTGGTGACCAGGGGGCATCATGTGTTGATTGAGACCGCTGCAGGTGAGGGTAGTCAGTTTACGGATGCCGAATATCGTCAGGCTGGGGGCCAGATCGTGCCAACAGCGGCTGACGCCTGGAGTGCCCAGTTGGTATTGAAGGTCAAAGAGCCTCAACCGTCCGAATATGGCTGGTTGCGCTCCGACCTAACCCTGTTTACCTATCTGCACCTGGCCGCCGCTGAATCACTGGTCGGGGCAATGCAAGCCAGTGGCGTGACCGGTATTGCCTACGAAACTGTGGAATTACCCGACCACCGTCTTCCTATGCTCACACCAATGAGTGAAGTTGCTGGACGCATGGCGGTACAAATTGGTGCCCATTATCTGGAGAAGATGAACGGCGGGCGCGGTAAGCTGCTGGGTGGTGTTCCAGGTGTATTGCCAGCCCAGGTGGTCATTCTTGGCGCAGGGGTTGTTGGCACGAACGCCGCCCAGATTGCCCTGGGTATGGGAGCCCAGGTGACACTGATCGATACCAACCTTGATCGCCTGCGCTATCTGGGTGAGACGCTGCATGGGCGGCTCAATACGCTTAGTTCAAATGCCCTCAACATTACTGAAGCGGTGCGCAATGCCGATCTGCTGATTGGTGCGGTACTGATTACGGGAGCAAAAGCGCCGATGCTGGTAACACGCCAGATGATCAGTACGATGCAACCGGGGAGTGTCGTTATTGATGTGGCCGTCGATCAAGGAGGCTGCATTGAGACAACACGCCCGACAACCCATTCGCACCCGACCTTCCTGGTCGATGAGGTGATCCACTACTGCGTTGCCAACATGCCCGGGGCCGTGCCACGTACCAGTACCTACGCTCTGAATAATGCCACCTTGCCCTACATCACCCGGCTGGCGGAACTGGGCGTTGAAGCCGCCATCGCGGCTGATCCGGCGCTGGCAAAAGGGGTGAACACATACAAGGGACATATCACCTATGCGGCGGTCGCTGCGGCCTTTGGGCGCGAATACACCGCTCTTGACACATTGCTGCCGATCCATTCGACTGACACCTGATAGACGATAGAAAGGTATGAACGATGCGCCGGTACGGAGTCAGATTACTCACCTGTTTGATGCTTGCTGGAGCCAGTATGCTGGTTATGCAAACACGGAGTGAAATATGGCGCTCTGTGCTCCAACTGATCCGACCCGAACCGCCCGCGTCGATTACGGCCCTTCCGCTCCATCCCCCGGTGCCGCGAATAGGATTACAACCGATCATCATCTCGACTATCCCTGCACCTCTGGTCACCATTACGCCCGCACCAACAGCATCCTTCCGCCCTGCAGAAACAGTACCTCCAGCGTCGCTCTCTCATGACATTTCAATCGCTGATGCCGATCAGCCAGAATCCGAACCACGCTCACCAGCAGTTCTGGTACCTGAGCCTTCGGCCACACGCCCGCCTGAGCCAACCATGCCACTGTCACCCGCCCCGATGTTGCCACCCGACACACGAACCGGGTCGCCTCCACTCCTTGAACCCGTTCTGCCACCGCTACCCGACATACCGGTGATCATCAATGGGCGGGTGTATGATGCCTATATTCCTGCCGCGCTGAAGCAGCAACAGGCTTATCCATACTCCTGTGAATTTGATGCAGCCTGGGTTATCTTGCACACCTACGGCTTTGAGCCAACAGTAGACGATCTGATAGGCATGGTTGGTGTCGATCCGAGTATTGAACCATATATTGGATCAGAAACTGTACAGGGACATATCATTTATGGTGGGGATATTTTCAACGCCTTTTCAGGCGACTATACCGGTAATTTCCTGGCCCGTTCGACTGGTGCTGCGATGCGCCGTGCCTTTGAACCCTATGGCCTGGAGGTTACTCCGGTTCATGACCGACCGGGCATCGAAGCCGCGCTGCGCTATGGAGCACTGATCTGGATGAAGACGACGGTGGACTTTACGTCCTGGCGACCGGCGATCTGGCAACTGCCCGATGGCCGCACCTACCAGACCGTTCTGGGCAATGATCACGCGGTCGTGGTCATAGGCTTCAATGCTGATGTGGCTGTTATCCGCGACGTGCTGGGGCCAACCAGTAGCAACTGGCAGCGGCCCTACGAATACGAAGTCAACTGGGACACCTTTATGGCGACCTGGCAAGCTCAGTCGTTTGACGCTCTGGCTGTTGCCCCGCCCACACGCTGATCAGTCTGGGCATATGCCATGGTAGGGGCGGGTTTGAAACCTGATGCAGAAAGGAATAACCTGGAATGAAGATAGGAATTGTTGGGACAGGAATGGTTGGGGCTACAGCGGCCTATGCGCTGGTGATGCGCGGGATTGGCAGCGAAATTGTCTTGATTGATAAGAACGTTGAGCGAGCTCGCGCTGAAGCGGCAGACATCCTGCATGCTGTGCCATTCGCCCATCCGGTGCGGGTGCAGGTGGGCCAGTATGTCGATCTGGTGGGCAGTCGCGTGGTCATTATTGCTGCTGGTGTTGCCCAACAACCTGGTGAAACGCGGTTGCAACTCTTAGAACGGAATGCAGCAATTTTCCGCAGCATTGTTCCCGAAATTTTGCACTATGCACCCGATGCAGTGCTGGTCGTTGCTACCAACCCTGTTGACATTATGACCCACCTGACTGCACGCTACGCGGCCGCCCAGCAGGTGCCCGCCCAACAGGTGATTGGATCAGGGACAATGCTCGACACGGCTCGCTTTCGCTCGCTGCTGGGAACCCAGTTGAACGTTGATTCCGCCCACATTCACGGCTATGTTATTGGCGAACATGGCGACTCGGAAGTACTGGTCTGGTCGCTGGTCACGGTTGGTGTTATTCCGCTGGCCGATTTTTGCCACGACCAGCATATCCGTCTTGACGAGACCATTCGGGCCGAGATTGATCACCACGTGAGGCGCGCCGCCTATCAGATTATCGAGGGCAAGGGCGCGACGTACTATGGCGTCGGTGGCGCTCTGGCACGGATTGTGGAAGCCATTTTAGACGACCAGCGCGCCATTTTGACCGTATGCGCCCCTATGCCCGACGTCGCGGGCATTCAAGATGTCACTGTGGCAATGCCCCACATGGTGGGTGGCCGTGGCAATATGGGTACCCTTGCGTTGCCTCTCAGTGTGACTGAGGAGACCGCTTTGCAAGCCAGTGCCCGGATTGTGAAGGAAGCAATCGACGCTATTGGGTAAACAAAAGAACCCCGGTCATTACCTGAAGGGAAGCACGGCAGTCATGTACTGACCAGCTCGAGAATCAAACCCTGCCTTATCCGTTCATCGGGGACAGACGCGCCAGGGTGCGTCTGCTCTGATTATACATATGACAAGGATAGACTGCTTATGCGCCGTACCAAGATTATTGCGACCATTGGCCCTGCGACCAGCACACCAGAACAGATCGCTGCCTTGATCGATGCCGGCATGGATGTCGCCCGCCTGAACTTCTCACATGGTACCCACACGGATCATGCCCGGCATATCGCCACTGTACGTGCCACCGCCACCAGCGCTGCACGATCCGTCGCCATCTTGCAGGATCTGCAAGGCCCCAAAATTCGTACCGGCGCACTCAGAGAGCGTGCGCCCGTGGTATTGACAACGGGACAGTCCTTTACCATCACCACACGGCCTGTCCCTGGTGATGCTCAGCAGGTGAGTACAACCTATGAACTGTTGCCTACAGACGTTCACCCCGGTGATCGTATTTTACTCTCCGACGGTCTGATCGAGTTGCAGGTCATCCGCACCACCACAACCGACACTATTTGCGAAGTGGTGCATGGCGGCAACCTGCGTGAACATCAGGGAATCAATTTGCCGGGTGTCAATGTCAGTGCCTCCTCGGTCACACCGAAAGACCTCGAAGATCTAGATTTCGGGCTGGCTCACGATGTCGATTATGTCGCACTCTCGTTTGTGCGCTGTGCTGACGACATCCTGTCCGTCAAAGAGCATATGGCACGACGGCAGAAACTCACGCCCGTCATTGCCAAAATTGAACGGTCGGAAGCCGTCGAAAGACTGGCCGACATTCTGGCAGTCACTGATGGCGTGATGATCGCTCGTGGCGATCTCGGCGTCGAGTTACCACCGGCCCAGGTACCCATTGTGCAGAAGCAGATTATTGAGGCCGCAAATCGTATGGGTATTCCAGTCATTACGGCCACCCAGATGCTCGAGTCGATGATTCTCAATCCGCGCCCTACCCGTGCTGAAACCAGTGATGTCGCCAATGCAATCATTGATGGCACCGATGCGATTATGCTCAGTGGCGAAACCGCCGTTGGTCAATATCCCATCGAATCACTGAAGATGATGGCACTCGTAGCTGAGATTGTCGAAGCGAGCGGACGTCATGGGGATCGCTCCACCACACCGCGCTGGGCACTCCCCGACGTACGCTCAGTCGATTGGGCAATTGGCGCCGCTGCTAGCGCGATTGTACAGACCATCCCCATTCGGGCCATTGTGGTCTTTACGCAGACCGGCAATACCGCCCGTATGGTGGCGCACTATCGTCCTACAGTACCGATCATTGCATTTACGCCCTCAGAACAGGTATACCGCCGCTTGAGTCTCCTCTGGGGTGTTATTCCGCTCCGTACCGAGCCAGGGGATAGCCTGCAACAACTGGAGCCTCACTTCCGGGCCGAATTGATCCAACGGGGCTATGCCGAACCCGGCGACATGATTGTCATCACAGGCGGTCATCCGACCTACATGCGCGCTCAGACCAACTTTTTGAAGATCCACACCTTATAGGAGGACAATACATCCAGCACATCAGGATTCTCTGGTATCATAATATAGTAGACGCAATCACAAAATTCAGGCGTGAAACTGTCAGGTTGGGCCTTCCCAACCCACCACCCGGTGCACCGGTTCAGCCTGACCAGGAGATAGAACGATGACACAGCAGAAACTGGTAAAGTCAGATCATGAGTGGCAACAAGAACTCACACCAGAACAATATTATGTCACACGACAGAAAGGCACCGAGCGACCTTTCACCGGCCAGTACTACAACACCAAAGAACGCGGTATTTATCGCTGTGTGTGTTGCGGAACTCCCCTGTTTAGCTCGCATACAAAGTACGATTCGGGAACGGGATGGCCCAGTTTTTGGCAACCTATCTCTCCTGAGAGTATACGCACAGAAACAGATGTCAGCCTGTTTATGCGGCGGACAGAAGTCCTTTGTAACACGTGTGATGCACATCTTGGCCACGTCTTTGAGGATGGCCCTGCGCCCACCGGCCTGCGCTATTGTATGAACTCAGCCGCGCTCAAACTGGACAAAGTGGATGGAATGTCCGCAGATGAGACAGATTAGATTAGGCAGATGTTACAAAACACAGCGGGTAGCCCCCGGCCTCTCCTGTTCCGCTGATTGTTGTCGTGAAGGTGCGTGTCACGTGGTAGGCTAGCGGATATTCCATTCACACTGCATCATTTGTGTATTCGTGGTTTTCTTCGTGGTTCATGCTACACGATACAACCACGTATGCCGAGACGCGAAAATAGTGAACCAAGGGAACGGATTTGTGTTCCCCTGGTTCATGACGACACATCTTGCACTGGCAGGAATTATGCGAGATCATCGTGAAACTCATCCGCATCATCCTGCAGATCGTCTGCACTGGACTGAGCGTCCTCACCACCGAGCAGAACCCGTAACACATCCGCCAGTTCGGGATCGACATCTATCGGTGCGTCGGATGGCACAGGATCCGCTGGCTTGCGTTCTTGATCTATTCCCAGTAAAGCTCCTGCCCGCTGGACATTGTCGCTCTTGATGGCCGCCGTACCACCATTGCCTTCGGCTTGTATCGCGCCACTCTCGAGTACCATCCTCATTTCGTCAACCAGGGCTTCACGCTTGCTTTCTTCACGCTTGCCAAAACCCGATCCGGCAGGGATCAGTTTGCCAATAACCACATTCTCCTTCAGGCCCCGCAAATAGTCCACCTTCCCCGTAATCGCCGCCTCAGTCAGCACACGGGTGGTCTCTTGGAACGAAGCGGCTGACAGAAAGCTATCGGTATTCAGTGAGGCTTTCGTAATCCCCAGCAACACCGTTGCCGCTGTTGCAGGTTCACCTCCCTGACTGACGATCTCCTCATTGATACGTTTGAATTCAAATGCATCGATCAACTCATTGTGAAGCAACCCGGTATCACCTGGCTCCTCAATACGTACGCGCCGCAGCATCTGACGCACAATCACCTCGATATGCTTATCATTGATATTCACCCCCTGGCTGCGATAGACCTTCTGCGCTTCCTTCACGAGATAGCGCTGCACCGCTTCCTTTCCCTGAAGAATCAACAACTCCTGCGGATCGGCACTCCCATCCGTCAGTTGTTGACCAGCCATCACACGTTCACCATCCTCAACGCGCAACCGTGCGGTATGGGGCACGATCATTTCCCGTTCGTCCCGATCTTCCAGGCTGATAACCAGCCGATTGTCCTGGATATGCAACTGCCCGCTTAGACGAGCGACAATCGGTGGCTCATCGCTGTCTGTGCGATTGGTTTCGGCAATCACCTGACCTTCGGTCACCTCGCTTTCGTCATCCACGACAGGCGTATATCCTGGGGGTAACACATACTCATCGGTATACACCTCGCGTGACACAATGCGCAAGGTGCGCACCCCTTCATCGTCCTTCAAGAGTTGTACAACGCCATCAATCTCGGCCAGCAATGCCTTCCCTTTAGGTGAACGGGCCTCAAAGATCTCCTGGACACGGGGCAGACCCTGCGTAATATCATCTGCACTGGCCACACCGCCGGTATGGAAGGTTCGCAATGTTAACTGGGTTCCTGGCTCGCCAATCGACTGAGCAGCAATAATGCCGACTGCCTCACCCGGTTCAACCAGCTTTCCGGTCGCAAGATTACGACCATAGGCCATACAACAGATCCCATATTCACACTGGCAGGTGAGCGGCGATCGCACGTAGACTGAGGTGACATTCGCCTGTGCGAGCATGGCCGCCATTTCCTCATCAATCTCCTGATCCCGTTCAGCGAGGATCGCACCCGTCTCAGGATGCCGCACCTCTCCGGCCAGAATACGCCCGATCATGCGCTGCTCGAGCGGTTCCATGAGATCAACATCGTCCGCCTGATGCAGCCAGATGCCTTCATCGCAGACACAGTTGCGCGTCGTGGTGATCACATCCTGGGCCACATCGACCAGGCGACGCGTCAGGTACCCGGCATCGGCGGTGCGTAATGCGGTGTCTGCCAGACCTTTGCGCCCACCGTGAGTCGAGACAAAATAGTCCAGCACTGATAAGCCCTCACGGAAGTTGGACTTGATCGGCAGTTCGATAATCCGCCCTGTTGGATCAGACATCAACCCGCGCATCCCCGCCATCTGGCTAATCTGATTGATATTCCCACGCGCCCCACTGATTGCCATCATCGCCACCGGGCTGAAAGGGTTCAGGCTTTCCCGCACGGCTTCCGTCGTCTTTTTCGTCGCCTTCTGCCAGATATCCACCACTTCACGGTAGCGTTCATCATCAGTGATCAACCCGCGACGAAACTGTTTCTCGACATCGGCAACGAGCTTCTGCGATTCCTCAATGATGAGATGTTTTGCTTCCGGAACCTGAATATCGTCAATACCAATGGTCATACCGCCCTGCGTGGCATACCGAAAGCCGAGTGCCTTGATCCTATCGGCCTGGTCGGCGGTACGCTCGGAGCCATAAATCCGCACCAGTTCCTGTTCCGACTTGTCCCCATAGATGGCCCGCACCGCATCCAGATCGGCCGCATGAATATGTTTGAGGTTGGTGTAGTATTTGTAGCAATCGGCAATAATTTCCTTCAGGCCCTTCTTGTCGATCAAGCGGTTACGATAGCGCAACGGTGGCAACAGTTCGTTGTTCAGCAAGACCCGGCCAATCGTTGTCTCAATGAACATGCGCTCATTTCCAGCCTCATCCGGCTCCAGGAGCCGCACATCACGATCATTTTTCCCCTGTACCCGACCATTGATCCGAATGTATATTGGGGCTTGAATATCGAGGAGCCCCTTGTCGTAGGCCAGCATCGCCTCATCAATACTCGCAAACTTCTTGCCACTGCCAGGCGCCCCCTCCCTCACCATCGTGAGATAATAGCACCCGAGGACAATATCTTGTGAGGGCGTAATGATGGGATCGCCGTGCGCAGGACTCAGCAAGTTATACTTACTGAGCATCCGTGTACGCGCTTCTTCCTGAGCCTTACGTGAGAGCGGCACATGCACTGCCATCTGGTCGCCATCAAAGTCTGCATTGAACGCCGCACACACGAGCGGGTGCAACTGGATGGCACTCCCCTCTATGAGCTTGGCCTCAAACGCCTGGATTGACAGGCGGTGGAGCGAAGGTGCCCGGTTCAGTAGCACCAGATAATCTTTAATTACCTCTTCGAGAACATCCCAGACTTCGGGCCGCACCCGCTCAACAATACGCTTGGCACTCTTGATATTGTGCGCGAACCCCTTCTCAACCAGGCGGCGCATGACAAAAGGCTTGAACAATTCCAGCGCCATTTTCTTGGGCAACCCACACTGGTGAATCTTGAGATTCGGACCAACCACAATCACCGAACGACCACTATAGTCCACCCGCTTCCCCAGCAAATTCTGGCGGAACCGGCCTTGCTTGCCTTTGAGCATATCGCTCAGACTCTTGAGCCGATGCTTCCCCTTCCCACTCACGGCACGCCCACGCCGCCCGTTATCGATGAGCGCATCGACCGCCTCCTGAAGCATACGCTTCTCATTGCGCACAATAATTTCAGGCGCATGCAGTTCAATCAAGCGCTTCAACCGATTATTGCGATTGATCACCCGCCGGTACAGATCGTTCAGATCGCTCGTCGCAAACCGCCCGCCATCAAGCTGCACCATCGGTCGCAGATCGGGTGGAATCACCGGCAGCGTGGTCAGGATCATCCATTCCGGGTTGTTGCCACTCTTCCGAAAGCTCTCCACCACCCGTAGCCGTTTGGTCGCCTTCTTGCGCCGTTGCCCCTGCGTGCTGTGAACCTCAAGTTGGAGTTCCTCGGCCATTTTGTTCAAATCAATGGTCTTCTCGATAATCTCGCGTATCGCACCGGCACCCATATCGGCACGGAACGCACCGGGTGCCACATCACGCAACGCACGATACTCGGCCTCACTCAAAATACGACACACCTTGAGGTTGTCAAGGTGTTCAAACTTTTCTTTTTCTTCGCGCACCAGTGTCTCTAATTCACGCAAGAGCCGCTCTTGCAGCTTCTCCTGTTCCTGTGTCGCCTCTTGTTCTTTGCGTTCACGTTCCGCGCCCGTCAATAATTCGGCATCGTTCATATCCCGGACACGGCGTGCCTCGAGCGCTTCCAGTTCCTGTTCCAGCAGATCATCAAGTTGATCCAGCGCGTGTTCATTGACGAGTTCACCCTCCTCCACCAGTGGGATCCCGCGATACAGGAGATCTTCATCGGCCTTCAGTCCCGTCAACTCTTCCAGGCGTTCACGCAGTTTCTCAGCCTCACCGGTCAGTTCTTCGCGCTGAATGCGATATTCCTCCTCAATCCGCCGTTGCGTACTCATCTGGGCAGTTTCCATCCCGCCCAGATCCTGAGTCAACTGTGAAGACAACTCAATACGGCGCTCCTCGGCCTGAGCCTGGATCGCCTCCCGTCGCCTGGCATACTCCTGCTGAATAGTCTCCCGTAAGGCACAGCGCATCTCCTCATTCACCTCGGTGATAATATATGAGGCGAAATACAGCACCCGTTCGAGGTTACGGGGACTAATGTCGAGCAAGAGACCAATGCGCGAAGGCGTGCCCTTGACGAACCAGATATGACTGACGGGTGCTGCCAGGCTGATGTGGCCCATCCGTTCGCGCCGCACTTTAGCACGTGTCACTTCAACGCCGCACCGATCACACACCACGCCTTTATAGCGAATACGCTTGTACTTACCGCAGGCACATTCCCAATCTTTGGTCGGGCCAAAAATACGCTCACAAAAGAGTCCATCACGCTCGGGCTTAAGCGTCCGATAGTTAATGGTTTCCGGCTTGGTCACTTCACCATACGACCAGGACATAATATCTTCCGGTGAGGCCAGGCTAATACGGATGGCGTTAAAATCATTTATTTCTGGCATTGTATTCTCCGCAGACGCCTTACACTTAAAACTCTCCGCGCTCCATTCCGCTCAAGTTAATGCCGTCCAATGCCGCCACATCTCCATCGATGTCGTCGGTCAACTCTACCGGATGTTCGTCCTCAGTTAATACTTCCACACTTAAACCGAGGGACTGTAACTCCTTGATCAGAACCTTGAAGCTTTCGGGAACTCCGGCTTCCTGGATCTGCTCTCCCTTCACAATGGCCTCATAGGTCTTCACGCGACCAACCACATCGTCTGACTTGACCGTGAGCATTTCTTGCAAGATATAGGCCGCACCGTAGGCTTCCAACGCCCACACCTCCATCTCACCAAAGCGTTGCCCACCAAACTGGGCTTTCCCACCAAGCGGTTGCTGGGTCACCAGACTATAGGGGCCAGTACTCCGGGCATGGATTTTATCTTCGACCAGATGGGCCAGTTTGAGCATATACGCATACCCGACAGTTACCGGATGATCAAAAGGCATCCCCGTGCGCCCATCATACAACGTCACTTTCCCATCAGTGGGGAGGCCAGCCTCCTGGAGCAACGACTTGATCTGCTCCTCATTCGCACCATCAAAGACCGGCGTTGCGACACGATACCCCAGGCGTGCGGCCGCCCACCCCAGATGGGTTTCGAGTATTTGCCCCACATTCATCCGGCTTGGCACACCAATTGGATTGAGAATAATATCGACCGGGCGACCATCGGGGAGAAAGGGCATATCTTCAATCGGAAGGACACGACTGACGACGCCCTTGTTCCCATGCCGTCCCGCCATCTTATCACCCGCACTAATCTTGCGCTTCTGGCACAGCAACACCCGCACCGTCTGGTTGACACCGACGGGGAGATCAACCCCCTCGGCCCGGCTGAACACCTTGACATCAATCACCTTGCCCCGCACACCATTGGGGACGCGCAAGCTACTATCTTTGACCTCACGCGCCTTCTCGCCAAAGATGGCACGCAACAGACGTTCTTCTGCCGTCAAGTCAGTCTCGCCTTTGGGGGTAATTTTCCCCACCAGGATATCATTGGGCTGCACTTCGGCCCCAATATAGATAATACCGCGGTCATCCAGGTTACGCAGGCTATCTTGCCCTACATTCGGAATATCACGGGTGATTTCTTCCGGGCCGAGCTTGGTATCGCGCGCCTCGACCTCATACTTCTCAATGTGGATACTGGTGAAAATATCCTCGCGTACCAGGCGTTCGCTCACGAGGATGGCATCCTCAAAGTTCCCACCTTCCCACGGCATATAGGCAACCAGCACATTCTGCCCGAGTGCCAGTTCACCATTATCGGTGCTGCTACTATCGGCAATGATGTCTCCTGCGCGTACCTGCTGCCCGCGCACAACGACCGGACGCTGATTGATACACGTATCCTGGTTACTCCGCATAAATTTTCGGAGCGGATAGCTGCGCACCGTCCCACTCTCTTCTTCGATCTCGATCCGCTCCCCCGTCGCACTCACGACCTTGCCAGCATGTCTGGCAATCACCACCTGCCCGCTGTCACGGGCGGCCATATATTCCATACCCGTGCCGACAATCGGCGCATCAGGGCGCAGCAGCGGCACCGCCTGGCGCTGCATATTCGATCCCATCAACGCCCGGTTCGCATCATCGTGTTCGAGGAACGGGATCAGGGCGGTACTCACGCTGACCACCTGCTTGGGTGACACGTCCATGTAATCCACACGGTCGACCCGTTCTTCCAGAAACTCCTCGGCAAACCGGCAGGACACCGTGCTGCGGACAAACCGATTGTACTCATCGAGCAACGCGTTGGCCTGGACAATCACAAATCGATCTTCTTCATCTGCGCTGAGATAATCGACTTCCTGCGATACGATCGGGCGGATCTTGATCGACTTGATCGGCAGTTTCACAATTTTTTCGGCCAGCGCCCGATTAATTTCCTGTCCCGCCTCTGCGATAGTATCACCCGTATCTGGATCAACGATATCTTCACGCAAAATTTGACCGCGTAACAGGCCGATGGTAATGTGTTCCGCGACATCACGATCAATCCGACTTCCTTTGGCCGCTATCAGCGCACCTGTGCGCAGGTCACGCACATCACGAATGAGCAGCTTTTTCTCCAGCCACACCGCCGCATTATCCACACTGTTGTACACTTTGCGATACGGGGTTTCCAGGAAGCCCATCTCATTGACCCGGGCAAAGGTACTCATCGTTCCGATCAACCCGATATTCGGGCCTTCTGGAGTTTCGACAGGACAGATACGCCCATAGTGGCTATGATGCACATCACGCACTTCAAAGCCCGCCCGATCGCGGCTCAGACCACCGGGCCCCAATGCAGACAACCGCCGCTTATTGGTCAGTTCTGCCAGTGGATTCGTCTGATCCATAAACTGCGAAAGCTGGCTGCCACCAAAGAATTCGCGCATTGCTGCCACCACGGGCCGAATATTGATCAAGGCATTCGGGGTCGCATTCTCCGAATCCTGTAAGCTCATACGCTCCTTTACCACCCGCTCCATCCGCAACAGACCAACCCGAAACTGCTGCTGGATCAACTCCCCCACCGTGCGTACGCGACGATTGCCCAGGTGATCAATATCATCGGCTCGACCCACCCCATTGTTCAGCATAATCAATTGCTCAACGATCTTGAGGATATCGTCAGGCAGTAAGACTCGCACCTTCTGGTCTGGTATTTTCCGTGTTCCATCGCGGAGTGCGTCACGTTCCCAGAGATTCTTGTTCAATTTATAGCGACCAACACGAGCCAGATCATACCGACGCGGGTTAAACAAAAGTGACTCGATCAATGAACGGGCATTTTCGAGCGTGGGTGGATCGCCCGGACGCAACCGCTTATACAGCTCCATCAACGCTTCACGCGTATTGCGTGCTGGATCTTTGTCAAGCGTCGCCCGGGTATACGGATGCTCGGCTACCGTATCCACCGCCTGGAGTAGTGCTACAATGTCATCATCGTGACCGCACTTTTCCAGTTCATCATCCGGTAACCAGTGCCCCTCCCCATCATCACGCGCCTGCCACCCCAGAATAGCCCGTATCAAAATCGTAACGGGGATTTTGCGTTTCCGATCCACCTTGACCGAGATCACATCCCGTCGATTTGTCTCAAATTCGAGCCATGCGCCACGGTTCGGGATCAGCTTGGCCGAGTGTAATGCCCGACCGCTGGCCGGATCTTTCTCATCCTTAAAATAGACACCTGGTGAACGGATGAGTTGTGATACCACGACCCGCTCGGCACCGTTATAGACAAACGTACCATTCTCGGTCATTATTGGAAAATCACCCAGAAAGAGTTCACTCTCCTTAATTTCACCCGTTGCCAGAATGCGCAGCTGCACATTCACCCGCAATGGCGCGGCATAGGTCATATCTCGTTCACGGCACTCGAACTCGGTAAACCGCGGTTCACCAAAAACATAATCCCCAAAGCGTAACTCTAAATTTTTACCGGTAAAATCAGTGATGGGCGATATTTCATCAAAAAGTTCACGCAGCCCCTCACGTTTGAACCACTCAAAGCTGTTGATTTGCGTTTCAATGAGCCGCGGGAGTTCAATCGCGTCGCGAATCCTGGCAAATGATCGACGCTCAATACGCCGACGATGCAGACCATCGTTTCCTCGATCAACAGGCGTAATCAACGGTTGGAGCACAACGGTTTCAGTCAACGGGGGCATACTCACCTCATTACTACGTGATGAGTGACAACCACCAGGCGATAGCTGACGTGCAGAGACATCTTCCACCTCGGTCGGCTATACTACCACTGTCTGCGGTCACTCTTTGTCCAGGGGACGGCAGAAAACACAAAGCGCCGGTTCCACGGCTCCTACCCAACAGGGGGGTAACAGCCTCTGGACTGGCGTGATCTACTCCGAACTATTCTTGAAGGATGCGCTGGCTGGCGCATAGGTGGGCAATTTACGTCGTTTTTCTTCCCTTTGTATACTGTACGCTGCGAAAGAAAATGATACCACGTTCATAGAACGTTGTCAAGCAAGCATTGTACCCAATTGCCTCAACCTGCGCGCCCGGCACCTATCAGCCGATCCTTATCTCCAACGAGACGCTTGAAACCCACCCTCGAACCAGCCATACTCTATCGCTGATTTCCTCGATGCTGAAGGTTCGCGTCCGGTCTTGTATTGGCGGGGAGGGAGGGATTCGAACCCTCGAGGGCTTTCTAACCCTACTCGTTTTCGAGACGAGCACGTTCAACCACTCCGCCACCTCCCCTGACGCAGTCACATTATACGGGTAAGAGACTGGACATGCAAGATGCGTCCTAAAGCAATCCACGTTGCTGCAACTCGCGCAGCAATACAGGCTCAATCTGCGCCCGGATCGCCGGGTTGGCATACCCCACCCAGCCGACATTCGGTTCCACATGCAGTGGCGCATCGAGTACCTGCCCGCGCACATCGGTCACAATCACACCCGCCTGTTGCGCCACCAGCAGCGTTGCCAGATCATAGGGATGGCAGCAAATCCCCAATCGCTGACCGCGCTGTGCCAGCCAGCCGTCAAGCAGAGGCCGCACATCAGCCACAAACCGATCATGACCAGTGATCAGTTCATACATTTGCCCTCCAGTCGAAATATACTGGTCTTCAAAGCAATGCGCCTTGCCGGGTTGAGGCGGGCCTAACACCGCCCGAATAATCGCCTCATCAATCGCCGCCAGCTCTTCACGCCCACCCGGAAAAAAACGGCTAACCATTGCAAAACCGTGTGCAATGCTGGTGGCGCGTGAAGGGCGCAGATGAATAGCCTGTGTCGTATCAGTCAACCGATTGTAACGCACAGCCTGCGTGGGTGTGTCTATGGTTGCCCACAACATATCACTCAGATGCTGCTTCACCAGCGGAATCTCGGTCTGTACCGCCAGCTCGATATCTTGCAGACCGGTCTCCGGGCCACGATTCGGCGCAACGCCGGTCAAGATCCAGGCACTCCGCTTTTGATACATCAGGCCGCGCGTACCATCAATCGGATCAACAATCACCCGAATCACTGCATCCTCGACAGACCGACCTGCTGGCAGGACGATCTGCCCTCCGGGCAACCCCTCGGCAATCAGTATGAGCGGCCAGTGTTCGGCAACATGTTCAGCAAAAAAAGCAACCAGCAGTTCTTCACTGACGCGGTCAATAGCATAAATAGTGTCACCGGTACTGTCCTCAGCCGCAATACCGGCCAGTTCCTCCATAGCATGGTGCTCAGACGCAGTCACCACTGCCCCACGAATCTGGGCATGCAGATGCTGGATCAGGCCTGACAACTGGTCACGATCGACTATCATGTATTCCTCATCTCTCATTTACAGGACTTACGCGGTCGTTCATCACCAACTGGTTTTCGCCTTCGGCAGAGCGGTACTTTTGCTGTTTTTGGTTCCACATTTTCGCCGAAGGCGAAAATGTGGAACCAAAAGAGAGTCTGTTCCATGCTGCCGCAGGCGTAGAAGGACGTTGGATGCAAGCCACTGCGTAAGTCCTGTCATTTACAGGAGTTACTGTGGTAGATGATGGATTCTACAGCATAGCGGGTCAACCGTCCACGAATAAGGCCACGCATGCGACCTTGAATGAAGGGACTTTATGCCCGAATAGACCGTACCATCGCCCCCGGTTGCGGGGAATTGATCGGAGAGCTTGCGGGTACGGATACGCACGGTATACCGCCTATCATTTACATCTCATGTACACGAGGTACGCGGTCATCGGTCGCTCTCGTTTTTTTCGCCTGTGGCAGAACGGTACTTTTTTCGCCAGTCGCTGCTACACTGCCGCAGGCGAAAAAGATGTTGTGTCCATACACGACCGCGTCCATCCTGTCATGTACGGCTAACCAGCGTCCAGTGCTCTGTACCAAAAAAACCATTGACCGGCAATACCGTTGATCAGCCGGGGCTTGCTGGTACAATCGACCATGCCATGGTATTATTGATAAACATAATTTCTTTTGACATATAGTATAATAGTACATAGACATGCAATCCAGGTGCTGCCACCTGACAACTCCTGTAAAGTCGGTAAAACAACACGACCTGGGTACAGCCAGTCAACAGGTGCGGCAGTGCTGCAAGTGTGACCATACCCAGACGACATGAACGGCTTATGTCTGGTGGAGTGCCAGCTAGCGCAACACCGAACACGGTAATGACCCGGCCCGGCTATGGGTCATACCCTGATCTACCATCGCGAAGAGACAGCTGAGACATGTTCTGGCACATTGTATCGTCTGGATGCATTGGTTGTTCAGGAAAGGTATGTACGAATGGAAAAAATGAAACAATTACTTTTCCTTACACAGGGTATCCGCTGGTGGATCGCGGCCAGTGTAGGGATTGGATGGCTCTTGTTTGCTTTAAACGCAGTGCAGATCATTCTGATTGGGAACCTGATTGATTGGTTCCGTGCCGGGCCACCCCACTGGTGGTCGTGGGGCTGGCTCCTCATCCTCCTCGGCATTTTCAGTAGCATCACCTTGCTCCGCGCCTCATTCTCATGGGTAGCCCGCATGGTAGCGCACAAAACGGCCGCACGTACCAAGCTGGTGCTACGCGAGCGGGTGTATAACCACTTGCTGCTGCTAGGGCCAGAATTTATGGATCGTGAGCGAACAGGTGCCCTTGCCAACACAGCGGTCGAGGGGATAGAGAGCGTCGAAGGCTATTTTAGCCGGTATCTGCCCCAGATGATTTTGAGTTTTACCGTGCCGCTGTTTGTTCTGAGTTATTTTGCTGTGCTCGATCAGCTGACCGCACTGATTCTCCTGGGCGTCCAGTTGATCATTCCGATAGTGCTGGCAACACTCCGCCGCGCTTTTGGTACCGCCGGGAGTCGTTTCTGGGAAACCGTGAATACCCTGAGCGCTCAGTTTCTCGATAGCTTGCAAGGCTTACCTACGCTCAAAATGTTTAATCGCAGCCACGCACACGGCGAGTTGATCGAACTCCAGACCGAAAAACTGCGCTGGATCACCATGAATCGCATTTTTATTACTATGTTCTCGCTCTTCTTTATCGAATGGGTCGCCACCCTGGGGACGGTCGTGATTGCCAGCGGTATGGCCGCCTGGCGACTACAAAGTGATTTGATTACGCTCGGTATAGCGTTTGTCATGGTTATGCTGAGCGTGGAACTGGCCCGCCCATTGCTCGCACTCGGTTCTGCCTTCCAGACCTTTGCCGGAAGTTTTGCTGCCACCCAGCAAATTATGGCATTGCTCCAAACGCCCCTGCTGGTTAAGGATGCACCTGATGCCATAGTACCCGCGACTCTGACCCCGCATATTCGCTTTGATAACGTCTATTTCTCCTATGAACTGGCCGCAGCCAGTCGTCCAGACAAAATCGAAACACCACGTGAGATGCGGAAGCGTCTCCGTCAGGAACAGAAAGCAGCCCGCCAGCAGGAGAAGGCTGAACGCAAGCGTAAGAAGAAACAAGGGGCGATACCCCATCCTGAGCCAGAAGCAGATGCTACACCGCCCCTGGAACATGCGGTTATACCAGCGGAGAGTTCTTCGCCGCTAGAGACAGCGACGACGCTGGCACTGAAGGGGACATCGTTTGAGATCAAACCGGGTGAGACGGTGGCGCTCGTTGGCGCAAGCGGAGCCGGGAAAAGCACGGTTGTCAACCTGCTCTACCGCTTCTACGATCCCCAATCGGGCACCATAACGCTGGGCGGGCATCCGCTCCATCGGCTCCCCCTCAAGTGGCTCCGGAGCCAGATGACGCTCGCCTCACAGAATCCTTACCTGTTCTACGGTACCGTTGCCGATAATCTGCGGCTGGCAAAACCGGATGCGACCCAGGCAGAGATGGAGGAGGCGGCGCGCGTTGCCGGTATTCACGACTTTATTGTCTCGTTACCCGATGGCTATGACACACAAGTCGGTGAGCGTGGCACACTCGTGAGTGGGGGACAGGCGCAACGGATTGCGCTGGCCCGCACATTGATGCTTGATACTCCGATTATAATACTGGACGAAGCCACCTCACAGGTGGATGCAGAAACCGAAACGAATATTCAGGCCGGACTGAAGCGCCTGACCAAACAGAAGACGGTCTTGCTGATTGCGCACCGGTTGAGTACTGTGCGTGATGCTGACCGTATCCTGGTGATGGATGACGGTCGGGTCATTGAGAGCGGCACCCATGAAGAACTGCTCCGCTTCTCCGGCGTCTATGCACGCCTGGTGGCAGTACAACGCGAGGCCGCAGCCGTGCTGGAGGATACAGAATGAAAGTCCCAGGCTTTTTCAAACGCCGGCCCCGCCCGGCACATCCTGATAACCCCGCTACTCCGCCGGAGAAGCAACCCTCCGGGTTCATACAGCGGCTATTTCGATCACGCTCGACCCGCGCAACCAGCCCGCTCCCATCAGACAGCCCGCCTCCGGCAGCGCAACCCGATGCAGCCTCCGTGCCGGCTGACGCAAAACCGCCCGGCTTTCTGCGTCGTTTGTATCTCCTCTGGAAAGCCCAACCTGTCGTCGCACGTGCACGGGACAATGTGCTACCGACTGATGCACGACTAGGTCGCCGAGCAATCATCATCCGCCTGCTCCGGCAGGTACGCGCACTCTGGGGCTTTCTGATTTTTGCCACCCTGGTGCGGATCCTGAACCACATGATGGGAATTGCAATTATCGGTATGGCCGCCTGGGGTATTGGTCAGATTACCCTGGGTGCAGAATCGATATTTCAATCCTATGTCCACACCTATTTCGTCATCAATCTGGTGTTATTTGGTGTGGCCAAAGGCATCTTTTTCTATCTCGAACAATATATCGGCTCATCGGTAGCCCTGCGGCTTATGGCAAATTTGCGTTCCCAACTCTACTATCACCTGGAACCGCTAGCTCCAGGCGGGTTGTCACAGGCGCGTAGCGGTGACATTGTGTCGCGTGCTATTACTGACGTTGATCGCCTGGAAGTGTTTTATGGACAGACGATCGGAGCAACCGCTGTCGCCGTGGCCATTCCCCTCATCTCCACCTTTGCTATTTCGCTCTTTAACACCTGGCTGGCACTGCTGTTCATTCCGTTCGTTGTCGGCGTCGGACTGGTCGTGCCATTCATTATCGACGATCTGACCAAGCGCCATAGCCCCAGACTACGCACAGCCGCAGCCGAGGTGAGCGCGAATCTCATCGACATCCTGCAAGGCTTGCGCGAAATTGTGTCACTTGGCGGTGCAGCCCAGAAACGCCATGCCATCCGTGTGCGCGACGAGCGCCTGGTCAAGGTGCAGGGACGCATCGCTGATGTCACTGGACTGCAAGATGCCCTGGTTGACGCAATTGTAGGGATGTGCATTGTCACCTTGCTTCTGGCGGGAATGATGTTGGTTGGATTGGGGCAGATGCCGCTGGCCGAGATACCAGCCGTGCTGGCCATCGCGTTCGCCACCTTTGGCCCTATGTCGGGGGCGCTCAACGTGGTGAATGCCGTGAACCAGGCCATTGTCAGCGGCAATCGCCTGTTCACCATTATGGATCAAGCACCGCTCGTGCAAGAAACCGCAACGACCATGCCACCAGGGCCCATTGAACCTTCGATTGAATTTGATCATGTAACATTCTCCTATCCAACCAGTGGCAATTTTTTGCTATCCGAAACCGTTCCGCTCTCACCCGCTCGTTCGCTACGAGAAACCAACGGTGGTACGCTTACCCCCAATGGGGAGCAAACGGCAATGCCACGGGTAGACCCCAATGGCAACCGGGGACAGCACCTGCCAGTGTCTTTGCCCGATAGCGTGCAACCAGGCAAGCCCCCTGAGGTACACCACGACCTGACCTTTACGATCGCACCTGGACAGACCGTAGCCCTGGTTGGGCCAAGCGGGGCCGGCAAGACCACCGTCGTCAATCTGCTGCTCCGTTTCTGGGATCGGGATAGTGGACATATCCGTATTGGCGGCGTCGATGTGCGCGACTTCCCCCTGGAAGAACTGCGACGCATGGTCGCGGTTGTTTCGCAACGCACGTACATCTTTAACACATCGATTAAAGAAAACCTGCTGATTGGCAAGCCCGACGCTACCGATGCTGAGATCGAACAGGCGGCACGGTCGGCCAACATCCATGACTTCATCGCCTCCCTGCCCAATGGCTATCATACCCATGTAGGCGAAATGGGTGCCCGGCTATCGGGTGGCCAGCGACAGCGACTTGCCATTGCGCGGGCACTCATCAAGGACGCGCCGATCCTGATCCTTGACGAGGCAACGTCGAACCTGGATGCTATCTCTGAACACGAAATACAGAAATCCATCCACGAGTTGATGCGGGGACGAACAACGATGATAATTGCCCATCGTTTATCTACAGTCGTCGGTGCCGATGAGATTCTGGTCATTGACGGCGGGCGCATTGTCGAACGCGGCACTCACGCGCAACTGTTACGGCAAAAAGGTGTGTATGCACGTCTGTTCGCCAGCCAGCAGGATGATTTGCAGTATGTGGAGTAATGCTCCAGCAAGCCTCGCGCTACCCAGACAAAAGCCTGGACTCGTATGTACCCTTGAGCCAGGCTTGCTATAGCGCCATATGGCCTTCGTCCACAGTGGATGGCAGTCAGAGGATGGCACGAGAGGGGAAAGTCCCCTCTCCCCTCTATACCTCTGCGTCTTTGATTTGTCTCAATCTACCATAACCGTTCCGGTGGGCGTATCCGACGGAGACAATGCTCCTCCCGGCATTTCTGTGTGGCTCGCAGTGGCGACCTTGCCCCCCACTGGCGCATGTTCCCCAGAACGTGTACGATATACCTGGACATTCAGTAAACTTGAATATGGGGAAGGAATAGTATGATCATAACCAGCCCACTAACGGTTGATCCGGCCAAAATTGATCGTGACCTGGATTACGTACTGACGTGCTTTCAAGAGGTACTTGTTGAAGCTGGTGAAGAGGATCTGATTCAACATCTGCCCTGGCGTGGGAGATCACCAGGTGCGGCCCCGATGACCAGACGCCTTGCCCAGGCTTACTCGATCGCCTTTCAGCTCCTGAATATGGTTGAGCAAAATGCGGTCGTCCAATATCGGCGCGCAATTGAGACCAACAATGGACTCACTGCTGTTTCGGGGCTGTGGGGTCAATCTTTGCAGGAGCTTCATACACGTGGCCTGACTGCGCAACAGATTGCCGAGGCGCTGCCACAAATGCATGTCGAACTGGTCTTGACCGCGCATCCCACTGAAGCGAAACGAGCGACGGTGCTGGAACAGCATCGGCAACTCTATCTGCTGCTGGTCAAACGGGAGAACCAGATGTGGACGCCCTATGAACAGCACACGATCCGTGAGGACATCAAGGCTGTACTGGCAACCCTGTGGCGCACGGGCGAGATTTTCCTGGAAAAACCCGATATTGCGTCCGAACGCCGAAATATCATGCACTATCTGCGCAATGTCTTTCCTGATGTGCTGCCCGTTCTCGATCTGCGGTTACGCCAGGCCTGGACAGAACAGGGTTTTGACCTCGAGCACATCCGCGACCCGCAGCAGTTGCCACGGCTGACCTTTGGTACCTGGGTAGGCGGTGATCGTGACGGGCACCCTTTTGTGACAGACGAGGTGACGCGCCAGACACTGGCTGAGTTGCGCCAGCAAGCACTGCTGCTGCTCCAGCACTATCTCACCGAACTTGCCCGCCAGATCAGCCTTTCGGATTACGTGCAACCCACACCTCCCGAACTGCGCACACACATCATGCACTTGTCCGAGATGCTCGGTGAACGTGGTCAGCAGGCCATTCAGCGCAATCCTAACGAACCATGGCGGCAGATGGTCAACATGATATTGGCGCGGCTCCCATTGACCAGCGACTCGATGCCGGAACGCGAATCACCACAATTGCCACCGCAACAACACTACCAGCATACCGCTGAACTACTGGCCGATCTCCGGCTGCTCTACGATTCGCTGATCACCATCAGTGCCAGGCGCATCGCCGACTATGCGGTGCAGCCCGTCATTCGCATCGTCCAGACCTTCAGGTTTCACCTGGCTGTTCTGGACATTCGGCAGAACAGTCGCATCCACGACCTGGCCCTGACCCAGTTGCTCACCGCAGGCGGGTTAGCCGAAACGGATTTTGCACAGTGGGACGAGCCACGTCGCCTGGCTTTGCTCAACCAGGAACTCGCCTCACCGCGCCCTTTTACCCGTGCTGATCGTCCAATCGGCATCGAGGCCGATGCCGTGTTGCGCAGCTATCGCGTTCTGGTTGACCATATGCGCAGCTATGGTACGGAAGGGCTGGGGGCACTGATCGTGAGTATGACCCGCAGTCTGTCAGATCTCCTCGTCATATACGTTCTGGCTCGTGAGGTCGGGCTGTATGTTGATACACCAGCCGGAGCGGCATGCCCGTTGCCAGTGGTGCCACTGTTTGAAACAATAGACGACTTGCAGCATAGCCCGGATATTTTGCGCACATTTCTGGCTCACCCCTTTACGCAACGTAGCCTGGAGTATCAGCGTCAGCAAGCAGGCAATGATCACCTGGTGCAGCAGGTGATGATCGGCTATAGTGACAGCAACAAGGACGGCGGCATTTTTGCCAGTCTCTGGCACCTGTATCGTACCCAGGCAACACTGGCGCAGATTGGGCAGGAGTATGGCGTACATATTCGCTTTTTTCACGGACGGGGCGGCACCATTAGCCGTGGTGCCGGGCCAACCCATCGGTTCATCAAAGCCCTGCCGCATACCGCGCTTGCTGGTGACTTACGTATGACCGAGCAGGGCGAAACGATTGCCCAGAAATATGCCAATCGGATCACTGCCGCACACAATCTGGAGTTGCTGCTGGCTGGCGTCACACGATCAACGCTCCTGGATCAGCACTACCCGCAGTCTGCGCATCCGCTGGAACCGATCATGGATCGCCTGGCGACACAGAGCCGGCAAACCTATACCGCGCTGTTACACACCGAAGGCTTTATTACCTTTTTCCGGCAAGCCACGCCCATCGATGTCATTGAGGCAAACCGCATCGGCTCTCGTCCAGCCCGCCGGAGCGGTCAGCAGACACTGGCTGATCTACGTGCGATTCCATGGGTCTTTAGCTGGGGGCAAGCCCGTTTCTACCTATCGGGATGGTATGGCGTGGGCAGTGCTCTGGAGGAATTGCGCACGAACGACCCTGATGGTTTTGCCCTGGTGCAGCAGCATTTCCTGACCTGGCCACCACTGCACTACATCGTGAGCAATGTTGCAACCAGCATTGCCACCGCTGATGTCGAGATGATGCACGAGTATGCCGCACTGGTCGAAGATACTACCCTGCGTGAGCGGATCTTACCGATCATTGTCGCTGAGTTCGAGCGCACACGCCAGATGCTCGAATTCATTTATGGCGGTACCCTGGCCGACCAGCGTCCAAACGTACATGGCATAGTGCAGATGCGTCGCGCACCTCTCCATACCCTGCATCGTCAGCAAATCAGCCTGTTGTTGCAATGGCGCACGTTGCAGCAACAGGGCGATCATGCCGCTGCCGAGGCATTGCTGCCACATCTCTTGCTGATCGTTAATGCTATTGCCAGCGGCCTGGGATCAACAGGCTAAGACGAAAACCCTTCCACGAACACGAGTTGCGCGGTGCTACAGGTGGTGAAAAAGCGGCTATTATAATCTGCAGATGTGGAGTGAAAAACGTGGTTCTTCCACAGATTCCAGATCAACGAGTTGTTGCAGCAGCGCAATCATACAGTCCAGAACGGGGCTATGTGGGAACATGTAAAGATCATCCAGCTATTTGTGCCAGGTATCATTCAGAACACACCTATGCTGTATGAGGAGCCATTATCGCTGCTGGTGTACTGCGGTATATGTATTCGTTTCATGGCCAGGCAACCGGTTCCACGCCTTAGTTTGGGAACTCCTCAGGTGGAGCACCCACCACGTGCAGGGAAAAGCGCGCAATGATCGTCTCTCCTCTTTCTGGTGCCACTGCCAATGCCAACAATCCCGAATCAATATCCTGAAAGTAGAAGAAATTCGCCATAATATTGTTGATCGTTAATGCACCATGATAGAACCTGTGTTCGCGAATATAAACCATGATCGTATTGCGCATGGTAATTACAGATTGCTTCAGTATAGGCTGGGCACAGTTCGCCAGTACCTGTTGCAGACGAGCGTTGTGACGAGCATGACCGGCACGCATAAACTCATCATTCTCACCAAAATGATCAAAAAAATAGTTGAACGTTTCGTGAAAATCGGTAGTCGTTACCAGTTTCACTTTCAGTTCCGCCAGTCTTTTAACACTCTGCAGCATACACTCCTCCCTGACTAATTGACGCCAATGATGTGTTGCTATGACTCCAACGAGACATCCCCTGGATAGGGAGACTCGGCGCTGGGGAGAAGTGAGGGAAGAGGAGAGAGGCGTGAGGCATGAGGGTTCTCTCCTCTCGCTTCTCTTCTCTCCCCTCTCGCTCCTCCCCTCTTGATCAGCCCCTGCACCCTCGCCGAGATGACGTCTCGTTGTCATTGTACCGGTTTCTGGTATCGCTTAGCAAGTCAGGGTTTATGCTACAATTATTCAGAAATGTCACGCAGAGTCGCGTCAGGAACGTCAGCGTGAACATGGCTACTGTTTTGAATTATTTCGGCGGACGCTGGAAGAAAGTGATCAAGCGGCTTGGGCAGCGATCGCCGCCCAGTATCGGCAGTTGATGCTGAGCTGGATCTATGGCTACCGGGCTGTTGATTGTACGCCCGACGAAGCAGCGCCGTGCCCAACGTAGCGCACGGCTCGTCGAGCGCCTGCAAGCCGATACCATCGATAATCAATGGGTCTTCAAAAAGAGTAGCCAGATCGCCAGAAACTCCTCTGGTTTTTCCAGATACGGCGTATGACCCACATCAGTCAGCACATGCTCGGTGTAGTGCCCCCCATTGGCCGCATAGCGCTCCAATACATTCCGTGTCTGGCTGACCATGGGTTGGGAGGGGAAAACCTCTGCACCTGGCCAGCCGGGAATCATGCCCATCGCCCCCAGTGTCCCCACGTCCGAAAGCGATTGATCGGAGACGATCTCATCAGCATCACCGCGAATCCAGAGGATGTCTGGTTTGGGATGCACATCTACCAGGCCTGTCAGATTGCAGTATTTGGGACTAAGCGCATTATTGACCCCCAACACCCCTGGTGCCAGCCCAGGCCAGTTGGCTGAAAGCACCTTGTCGCCGGGGTAATTCCCCTCATCAATCACAATCGAGAGCATCGAGTCGACCAGCACATCCTCCCGTGCCGGTTGAAACGGCGCTTTCCCATAGCGCATGCGGAGGATCTGACGTGGTGAAAACGGGCTATCGAGGCTGCGATCCTGCTCGGTCAGGCGCTTGACCAGTTCCGGGTTGACCAGTCCTGCGCCCGAACCGGCATAATCGGGCCAGCAAGGGGTACCCTGAACATCCTTTGTGCCACCAAAGCCATAGGGCGAACCGGGGGCCACCAGCGTCAGCGAACGTACCTGTTCGGGATGGTCGATCACATACTGCATCGCCACCGTGCCTCCAAGCGAGTGGCCGATCAGATGAAATCGAGGCAGATCCAGTGCTGTCACCAGGCTATAGAGATCGGCACTAAAATCGCCCATGCCACGGGTCGCATCAATCGGTATCATCTGCGATGCTCCGCATCCGCGACGATCAGGCGCAATGCCACGATAGCCATTGGGCAAAGCCAGCAGCATCTCTTCCCAAAAGGTTGCCGATGCGACGTTACCGTGAACAAAAACAACAGGAATACCTTCGGGTATACCTGACTCCAGTATGTAAAAACGACCGCGTGCAGTTATCACCATCTGGCCCGTAATGCCGGGCAAATGCGGTAGTATGGTCATACCTTTCTCCTTCGTCCTCCCGTCCTTATCGTCGTAATAGACGACTCAACCGGTTGCCAAGACGCTGCAGCATCCCGGGTTGCGCTCGCGGCGATCCAGTGTCAGGTGCTGGTCGCTGGCGTGGCCGCGATGGGACACTGATAGCCGGTTCGAGCGTGTGAGTCAAAAAAAAGTCCAGTAACATCTGGCTAGCCCTGGGGCCACGCGGGTCAGTATATGACCCATTTGCTGCGCCACCTGGCCAGCAATGCTGCATACCTTCCACCATATATTTGCACATGAGCACCTTCCCCGTTGAGTCACGGTATAGATGCTCGGTATACAACAATCCACCTGGAACCCGCCGGGTGCTGATTTCTGGCACAGGTTGGACAGACTGGCTTTGCTGGACATACTGTTGCACCAGATTGTTCGTGTAGTGCCACTGGTCAAGCACCTGATCGCCATTGCGCGGATGGACAATATGATCGTGAGTGCCATGAAAGACAATCACCGGCATCACCCGCCGGTAGTCACCCATAGCGACATAGGCGGCATACCCATGGCGGGTCACATCCGACACGCCGCGGGCCATCACCAGCAACGAACCAGGCAAATGGGTAGAAGCTTTGTAGGCCACACCAGAGCACACCCCAATTGCCGCGAACACATCAGGATAGGTAGCGCCCAGAATCACTGCCATAGCCCCGCCTGCCGAGAGTCCGGCCACATAGACGCGATTGGGATCAACCCGATAGCGTTCCTTAACCTCATCAACAATCCCAACGATTTCAGCCGGCTCGCCATTGCCGCGCTCTTGGTGTTCGGCACGAAACCAGTTCCAACAACGACGCCCATTAGCGGCTGACAGTTGTTCAGGATAGACCACCAGGCATCCATAGGTATCAGCCAGTGCATTCATCGCGGTGCTGACCGCAAAATCGCCCGCACTCTGTGAACAGCCATGCAGCATCACCAGGAGAGGCAATGGGGTGGCAGGCCGATACCCATATGGTACGTACACCCGGTAGGGCCGCCCATAAAAACTGGCGGTGTTAAATATCCCCTGCCATTGGCGAGGAAGCATAGAGCTGCGTGCATCCCTGGGCATCTTAATGCGCCGTCCATCCCAGATCAATCGTCCAGTCAGCACCAGTAATTGAACGTGCCGAGTCAGAGCAAAGATACCGCACCAGATCGGCCACCTCGCCCGGTTCAACCAGACGCTTGATCGCTGCCGGTGCCAGCATGACCTGCTCAATGACTTCTTCGGCAGGGATACCACGGGTACGTGACTGATCAGCAATCTGATGCTCCACCAGCGGCGTACGGACATAGGCCGGGCAGATTGTGTTGACCGTGATGCCATAGGGGGCACCTTCCAACGCCGCCGTGCGGGTCAGCCCCAGCAGACCATGCTTGGCCGAAATATACCCAGCCTTGAACGGCGAGGCACGCAGGCTATGCACCGAGCCGATATTGACCACCCGGCCCCATCCCTGGGCCTTCATCGTTGGCCAGGTATATTTGATCAGCAAGAACGGCGCTGTCAGCATCACCGCCAGTAAGCGCTCCCAGATGTCTTCAGGAAAATCCTCAATCGGATCGATATGCTGAAACCCGGCGTTGTTGACCAGGATATCGACGCGACCATACCGGGTCAGAGTTGTATCAACCAGGCGGCGACAGTCAGCACGTTGGGCGAGATCAACCGCCACAAAATGACCACCAATGGCTTGCGCCACGCGCTGTCCAGACTCAACCTGCTGATCGGCCACAACCACATGGTGATCCGCATGGGCAAACGCCTCGGCCACCGCCTGGCCGATACCGCTCCCCGCACCGGTCACGATCGCCACGCGTGTACTCATTCGATACCTCCATACTGCTGTCGCAGCACTTTCTTATCCACTTTACCAGCAGCCGTTTTGGGCAATTCACTTACAAAGATAATGGATTTCGGTGCCTTGTAGCTTGCCAGATGCTGAGTAATATGGGCAATCAACTCCTGTTCATGTACCTGATACCCGGCTTTGAGTACGACAATGGCCCGGCTCACCTCACTCCAGCGGGGATCGGGAATGCCGATGACGGCCACTTCCGATACAGCCGGATGGCCGAGCATCGTACTCTCAACTTCGGCTGGATAAATATTTTCACCACCAGAAATAATCATGTCCTTGCTGCGCCCGACAATACAAAAATACCCCTCTTCATCACAACGGGCCAGATCGCCCGTGTGCAACCAGCCGTCAATAATCGTCTCTGCTGTCGCCTCTGGATTATTCCAGTAGCCAGGGATCACATGTGGACCGCGAATGAGTAACTGCCCGACTTCATCCGGGGCACATTCGTGCCCCTCTTCGTCAATAATCCGCACATCAATATGAAAGAGAGGTTTCCCAACCGATCCCATTTTGCGCCGCACATCGGCATCTGGTAACCAGAAGGTATTCGGCCCGGCCTCGGTCAGGCCATAGCCTGTCTTAAACAGGACATCTTTTTCAAAAAAGCGCTCAAAAACGGGTATCGGACAGGATGCGCCACCGCTGATCATGATCTGGTGTCCATCAAAATTGATCGTCGCCCAGCGGGGATGTTGTTGCATCATAATAAACATCGTTGGCACGCCCAGGTAAGCATTGATCATCTTCTTTTCAATGAAATCAAACACCTGTTCGATATCGAAAGAAGGACATACAATGGAACACCCACCGACATGCACCAGCGGCGTGGTAAATACGTTCAGCCCCCCCGTGTGGAAAAGAGGCATATTGAGTGCGGTAACCGTATTGGCGCTGATCCCCCAGCTCATCACGGTGTTGATCGCATTCCAGGTGACCGTACCGTGAGTGAGAATAGCCCCTTTGGGCAACCCGGTCGTCCCGCCAGTGTAGCACAGAATCCAGGGATCACCCATCAGCAGTGGTGGCGATGTACCCGGTGTGCTGGCAGCCCGAGCAACCCAATCACCCCAACGGTGATCCCCAGGCACAGCACATTCACCGAGCGTTATCCAGTGTTCAACATCAATCCGGGGATACAGGGCCAGAGCCAGGCTGGTAAAGTTTGGGCTATAGATCAGTAAGCGTGGGGCACCATCGCGGATCAATACTTCCAGTTCCGACACGGTTAGCCGCCAGTTGAGCGCCTGGAGTATCATGCCCGTTTTCTGGCAGGCAAAGAGCAAATCCAGATACTCCAGAGAATTGGGGGCGAGAATTGCGACGCGATCACCTTTGCGTAAGCCCAGGCCATGCAGCGCATTCGCCACGCGGTTTGCCCGCTGATTCCACTGCGCAAAGGTAATCTGCTGTTGGGTTGTACTGTCGATAAGCGCAACACGTTGCGGCGAAAGTTGTGCACGCCGTTGTAACCAATCGACCGCTCCATCAGCCGTATGGACATGTACCCGCCGTTCGATATAGTTAGACACCGTATTGACCATTACTCATGCTCCTGTTCGGAAAACCTGCTCCGGTTCAGCCACTGAAAGCGGGTACGTTTGGTGTCGAACCGGATGGGGTATGTTCTAGATCCAGGTTTATGTTGCGATAGCGATCCTACATTATACTATTATGCGCAACCCACCAGACTCGCATCCATCAGATCAGATGGATGCCAGGATCCGGTTCATGCCGGGACTCTATAACTGTATGAGCCTGTGTAGGACGGCTATAGAGATAAAGAGGGAGCACAACGACACAACGAATCCATAGAGCAAAAAAACCCTTGCAGTACACAATGCTCAAACGTAAAAAAACCTCACCAGACCATCAGCAGGCGGAGAGGTCATATGCGTTACTTCATAATAAGACGCTAATGTTTAGTCTGTAAATCAGGTATTACAAAAAAACACTTACAGTATACGTGAGAGCCGGGAGATCTGCAAGTCAAGTATCTACGAGCGTTCGTATACGATGGTCTCTCATGGTAGAGAACCGGCACGCACAGGACGGATGATCACCGTTCTGCGTTGAGCCACATGCTGCAGGTACCCGTTCCGAGGAACATTCGCCCACGGAGTTGCGAGAGGGCTGCACACTCCCGTGCACCACCCTTCTCGACCCTGGAGTATGGCAGCCCATGTGGCCACACCGAATCGGCATGGCGTTCATCACTCATCGGTTGAGGCACCGGGAAGGCGGAAGTCATTCCTCCGTCGGTCATAGTAAAACGGGGTGCGCAGAAGCGTGCCGAACACACAAATGCTGCTGAGACCAGTCTCAGCAGCAAGACAGAAACCAGCATCGTCATGTTTTGTGAACCGCCCGTTGGTGATCAAGCAAAGGCACCAACAACTTCCGGTGTTGCCTGGCGCAACATGTGGGGTTGCAGTAACTCACCAGATATGGGACAGGCAAACAATGGACTATCCCCACGTACCTCATCCGCATCATAGAACTCTACGATATACATCAGGTCGCTCCGATGCTCCTCCACACGTATCGGATACCCAGCGGGTGTTACTGCATACCAGCTACGTTCGAGTGTTCCATACAATTCCATTCACAGCACCTCCCCAGGCTCAATGATAACCTTTTTCGCTCATGCGACGATCGGTGCTACCCTGCCTCCGCAAACAGAGTACCCATGGTTAAACAGGTTGCGAAAAAGGATACAATAGACAGGATCTATTGTACACCTGCTACCGATTAATGTATAAGATCAAAAAGGAACGCATGGCAACTATTGCGTCATAAATTGTTATGGGTTCAGAGATCGCTCAACGTCAGCGGTACAGGGAAAGAATGTACCTCGCGCATCCGGATGCGGGCTTTTTTCGGTTGAAGGATCACCCCGCCCTACCGGGGCAAGAGATGACGTTGCCTTTTATGTATCGGATTGGGTAGCGCATGCGGTAGCTCACTGACATGCAGTTTCTCAAAGATCACCAGCATACGACTACGCACGATCGATTCCAGCAGGTGTAAACGCTGACTGACGGCACTGGTATCTAAGCCCTGCGCAAATAACTGCAAGATCTCGAGATCGCGCTGGTTCAGAAAAATAATGCCATTGGCGATAACGGGATCGTGCTGGTGTTGATGCACCATATTAAGAATCGTTAATGCGGTGGCCGGAGTCATCACACTCTCACCCTCAGCTACACTGCGAATAGCCTGAAGCAAGACATTGCTATCGGCATCCTTAAGCAGAAAAGCTCGTGCCCCCGCTTTAATCGCTTCAAAGACATACTGTTGATTCATGGTCAGGATAATAATCCCGACCCCAGGCATACATGACATCAACTGGCGGGTGACCTCGACACCATCCATCATCGGCATGTTGATATCCAGAAGAATAATATCCGGATCGAGTTGCACCGCCAGTTCACAGGCTTCATAGCCATTGCTGGCCTGACCCACCACGTCCATGTCGGGCTCGCTCGTGCAGATCTGGATGATACCCTGTCGGACGATCTCGTGATCATCAGCGATAAGAATACGAATAGGGGTTGTCATGAAATGCCTCCTCCCTCCGGATCGTGATGCCAGCCATACCTGGGGCATCATGAGTTATACCGGCCAGCCCCGACAATCGGTGCAGGGGCACTGGCCGGCGTATCATCGTGATCAAAGGCTTGCGCACCGCCTGGGGTTGCAATTCATGGGCGACTGGTTCGGGTCTCGCAACCAGAGTACGCGGTACCTTCCAGGATCGGAACCTGCTACCGTCCCAATCCTTCTCCGCTGCTGCAGGCAAAAACGATTGGCGGATGCCCCACCGCATACCTCCTGTAACATGCACGGATACGATTAGCATACACGACACCTGCCCGGAAAGGTAGGGACGGAATACCCAACCTGGCGGGACATTTGTCCCGTTTCCTGAGTTTAACACGGTATTCCGCAGGTTGGGCCAGCAATCGCGGACGTCGCGTATGGCGAGACAGATGATTCGCATCCCACCTGAACAGATCGCGTTTCGCCAGACGGTGCAGACCGGCTCTTAGCAGTCCATGGTATAATGCAACGACGATAAGCAGCATACGTGATGCAAGCGCCAGAGCCTACATAATTCCTCAGGAGGTAGTATGAGCTACACGACCCCGCCCGATCTGCAGTATGCCAGAACGCATGAATGGGTACGTATTGAAGGTGATGAGGTGGTGATTGGAATCACTGATTATGCCCAGGATGCCCTGGGTGATGTCGTGTATATTGAGTTGCCACAAACAGGTGACACTTTTGCGCCCGGCGAGGTATTCGGTGTCATCGAGTCGGTCAAGGCCTCTTCTGACCTGTATGCACCCGTGGGTGGTGAGGTCGTTGCGGTGAACACCGCTCTAGAGGATGACCAGTCGCCGATCAACAGCGACCCATATGGTGCCGGTTGGATGCTGCGGTTAAAGGTATCGGGTGCGACAGGTGAGTTGCTGGACGCCACAGCCTATGCACAAATGATCGAGGAAACAGCGCATTAGGCACCAAAACGAGATCCCCCTGGCCAGGCATCAGCCGTATGGCACAGGTGGATCGTTCTGAACGGGGTGGGGGTACGTATAGCGGAGCGCGGCGAACCGTTCCGTCTGGTGCTATTCCTCGCCAGAGGTTATGCGAAATCTGGAAAGTTTGTCCCATGAGTCATTATATTCCCATTACTGATACCGAGCGCGCTGAGATGCTCCAGGCAATCGGCGTTGACACGTTAGAGGCCCTGTTTGTTGATGTCCCGGCGGCGCTCCGCTTTCCGCCGCTTGATCTGCCCGCACCACTATCAGAGCCGGATCTGATGCGTGAGTTGCGGGTGTTGAGCGATGCCAATGCCCACCCACAGACACACAGCATATTCCTGGGGGCCGGCACCTACCACCACTTTGTTCCCAGCGCAGTTGATCAGATTCTGCGCCGGAGTGAGTTCTATACTGCCTATACACCCTATCAGCCCGAAATCAGCCAGGGTACGCTCCAGGCGATTTTCGAGTATCAGAGCCTCATCTGCCGGTTGACAGGCATGGATGTGGCGAATGCCTCGCACTACGATGGTGGCACAGCAATGGCTGAGGCAGCGATTATGGCACTGAACGTGCTACGCACGCGGCGCAAGATCGTCGTGAGCCGGGGTGTCCATCCCCAATATCGGGCAGTGCTCCGTACCTATGTGCAGTGCCTTGATGTCATGGTGGTGGGCGATGAGCAACCCGGCGCAACGCTGGAGGATACGCTGGCGCAGGTTGACGATACAACCGCGCTGGTTATTATCCAGACGCCGGATTTTCTGGGACGCCTGCACGACTTGCGCGGTGTGGCCGAGCGTGTACATGCCGCTGGCGCTCTGCTGGCTATCCATTTTGATCCACTGGCATTGGGGTTGTTCCAGACACCGGGGGCGGTTGGGGCCGATATTGCCACTGCTGAAGGCCAACCGCTCGGCATCGGGCTGAACTATGGTGGCCCCTACCTGGGAATCTTTACCTGTCAGCAAAACCATGTTCACAAGATTGCCGGGCGCATCGTGGGAGCCACCCGCGATGTGGATGGCCAGCTCGCCTATGTCCTCACCCTGCGGGCACGCGAGCAGGATATTCGCCGCGAACGGGCCACCAGCAATATCTGCACCAATCAGGGCTTGATGGCGCTGGCCGCAACGGTGTACCTCAGCCTGCTGGGACGGCAGGGTCTGCGGCGTGTGGCCGAGTTGTGCTATCACCGGGCGCACTATGCCGCTACCCAGATTGCACACCTGCCCGGCTATACGGTTCTGAATAGCCAGCCCTTCTTCAAAGAATTTGTGGTGGCCTGTCCGCGTCCCGTGGCTGCGATCAACGCTGCCCTGCGTCAGCGCCGCATCATTGGTGGGTATGATCTGACAGGGGACGAACCCCAGCTGGGCCACGCAATGCTGGTGTGTGTCACCGAGATGAATACCCGATCCGAGATCGATGCGCTGGTCGGAGCATTACGCGATGTTGCCACTGCCGACTGATGCCAGATAGCCTGGAAAGTGATCACCAGAGATGAATACCTATGAACCCCCGCTGTTTGAACTCTCGTCACCGGGCAAGTATGGCGCGAACCTGCCCGAACTGGATGTGCCCGTGGCCGACTTGCCCACCGATTTGCTGCGCCAGGACGATCTGGCCGATTTTCCAGAACTGAGTGAGCCGGAAGTGATCCGCCACTTTACGCGCATCAGCCAGCGCAATTTTTGCATTGACACTGGCATGTATCCACTCGGCTCGTGTACCATGAAGTACAACCCCAAGATCCACGAAGAGGCGGCGCGTTTACCCGGTTTTGCCGGGGCGCATCCCCTGCAAGACGAGTCGCTGGCACAGGGAGCATTGCGGCTGATGTATGAGTTACAGCGCGATCTGGCCGAGATCAGCGGCTTTGATGCGGTATCGTTGCAACCAGCGGCTGGAGCACAGGGCGAGTTTACCGGCATCCTGGTATTCCGTGCCTATCACCTGGATCGCGGCGATACCGAGCGCACTGAGGTGCTGGTGCCCGATGCGGCCCATGGCACCAATCCGGCCACGGCAGCGATGGCTGGCTTCAAGGTGGTGGAAATCAAGAGTGATGCGCGAGGCAATGTCGATCTGGCCGATCTCAAACAGAAACTCTCGCCGCGCACTGCCGGCCTGATGTTGACCAATCCGAACACGCTGGGCCTGTTCGAGGAACAGATCGTTGAGGTAGCACACCTGGTACACGCAGCCGGTGGGTTGCTGTATGGTGATGGTGCAAATTTCAACGCCATTCTGGGTATTGTAAAGCCGCGTGATGTCGGGTTCGATTTTATGCACTACAATCTCCATAAGACGTTTACCACTCCCCACGGTGGCGGTGGGCCAGGCAGTGGTGCAGTAGGCTGCACGGCGGCACTGGCACCCTTCCTACCTGGCCCATGTGTACGCCTGGCGTCATCGGCAGGCACTCCATCACCAGTCTATGAATTGTTCACCCCTGCAAAGAGTATCGGGCGCGTCAAGACATTTCATGGCAACTTTGGGATGCTGGTGCGGGCCTGGACATACATTCGTACGATGGGGGCTGCTGGATTGCGCACCGTGGCTGAAACTGCTGTGCTGAATGCCAATTATCTGCGTGTACAGCTTGATGATCTCTACCCACCCGCAGTAGATCGCACCTGTATGCACGAAGCGGTGCTGAAGGGCCAGCTGGCGGGAGCGAAGGGTGTACGGACACTCGATATTGCCAAGCGTTTGATCGATTATGGCTTTCATCCACCCACGATCTACTTTCCGTTGATCGTGCCTGAAGCGCTGATGATCGAGCCTACTGAGACCGAGACGAAGCGTAACCTGGATGCCTTCGTGCAGGCGTTGCGTGCAATTGCACGTGAGGCTGTTGAGCAGCCCGATCTGCTGCACGCGGCTCCTACGACCGCGCCAGTACGTCGCCTGGACGAGGTGCGTGCGGCACGCCACCCGGTCTTATGCTACGATCCAGAGCAGTTTGCAAAGCTCCGTTCATAATGCTTTCTCGCGCTGGTGCGTTCTGGCGTTGAAATTTGCCAGTCGGCCAGCGCGAGAACCAATCAACGCACTGAAGCGCCAGCCATGGTACGACTGTTGCAACACTATCTGTCTGTTATGTCCACGGCAAATAATCGGCACATATTCGTTCAATCATACAAACATCATCGCCATCGCTGGAACACGCTGTCCTGTTGTGTCTTCCGGCATCAGCGAAGAGGATGAGAATGCAAGAGCGCATCGGCATTATTGACCTGGGATCAAACACCACTCGCTTGATTGTGATGGCCTATCAACCCCATCTGTGTTTCAAACTGGTTGATGAAGTGAGTGAGACAGTACGGCTGGCAGAGGGGGTTGGTACGGATGGGATGCTCAAACCGCGCCCGATGCAACGGGCGATCGAGGCCCTCAAGATGTTCTATAGTTTCTGCCGTGCAACGGGCGTTCACCAGATTGTCGCCGTCGGTACCAGCGCCATCCGCGAGGCGACGAATCAGGCCGATTTTCTGCATCTCCTCCAGCAGGAAACCGACCTGGATTTGCGCATCTTGAGCGGTGAAGAGGAAGCGTACTATGGGTATCTGGGAGTAATTAACTCACTGCCCTTTAGCGATGGCTTTGTGATCGACATTGGCGGAGGGAGCGCCGAGGTAACGGCGGTGCGGGGACGGGCCTTTGGGAATTCGATTTCGCAACAGGCGGGTGCGGTGCGTTTTACCGAGCGCTTTGTCCATTCTGATCCGATCAGCAAGAAAGAATTCCGCGCCTTAGAGCAGGGAGCGGCTGCGGTTTTTGCCGATCTGGATTGGTTTAGCGCCAGTGCCGGGCCAGTGCTGGTCGGGATAGGTGGCACTGTGCGTAACCTGGCGCGTATCGATCAGAAGCGGCGTCATTATCCGCTCGATCGCTTGCACAGCTATCGCCTCACCTATCAAGCGCTGGAAGAGATCGTGGACATCCTGCGTAACAGCAGCCTGTACGAGCGTGAGTCGCTGCCGGGGCTGAACCGCGAACGGGCTGATATTATCCTGGCGGGCGCCGTGATTCTGCGGCAGTCAATGCTGCAAGGCGGCTTTAGCGAGTTGCTGGTAAGCGGGCAGGGCCTGCGCGAAGGTCTGTTTTATGAGCATTTTCTGGCAGGGCAAAAGGTGCCGCTGTTTTCTGACAAACGTGCCTTCAGTGTACAGAATCTGGCATTGGTACACAACTATGAAGAGTTGCACGCCCTCAAGGTACGCGAGTTAAGTCTGTCGCTGTTTGACCAGTTGCAAGCGCTCCACGGCTATGGCCTGTGGGAACGCGAGTTGCTCTCCTATGGGGCGATACTGCATGATATCGGGGTAGAGGTGGGCTACTATGACCATCATAAGCATTCCGCCTATCTGATACTCAATGCGGCATTGCTCGGCTTCACGCACCGCGAGATTGTCCTGCTGGCAATGTTGGCGCGCTATCATCGCAAAGGTTCGATCAATGTCAGCGAATACCGAGCAATTCTCGCTGATGATGACGAGGAACGGCTGTCGCGCTTGAGCGCACTCCTGCGCATTGCCGAGTATCTGGAGCGCAGCAAAAGCCAGGTTGTGCGGGCGTTGCGGGTGACAATCAAAGACAGTGGCATCAAAATACATGTGCAGGCCAGCGGCGACGCGACCGTGGAGGTGTGGGATGCCAACCGCCGAACAAGCCTGTTCAAAAAGGCTTTTGGACGCGAGGTTGAGATTGTCATTGGGGAGTAGTACGACAACGAGACATCCCCTGGGTAGGAAGGCACGGCATTGGCGAGGCGTGAGGGAAGAGACGTGAGGCAAGAGGCGTGAGGGAAGAGACGTGAGGGGAAGGATAGAGGATTCTCGCTTCTCGCTTCTCTCCGCTCGCTCCTATCTTCTCGCTTCTCTCCGCTCGCTCCTATCTTCTCGCTTCTCGCTTCTCTCCGCCCGCTTCTCGCTCCTCGCTCCTATCTTCTCGCTTCTCGCTTCTCTCCGCCCGCTTCTCGCTCCTCGCTCCTATCTTCTCGCTTCTCTCCGCCCGCTTCTCGCTCCTCGCTCCTATCTTCTCGCTTCTCGCTTCTCTCCGCCCGCTTCTCGCTCCTCGCTCCTATCTTCTCGCTTCTCGCTTCTCTCCGCCCGCTTCTCGCTCCTCGCTTGTGGTGATAATTGATACGATTTGTGCGACTACTCACATAGAACGTCTTCTCGGTTCAGCAGACCCTTTCTCCTGCACAGGCGGTTCCAGGGCACAGATCTGCCGTTCATAGTCAAGCGTGAGCGTCGCAAAGCGTGCCAGGAGCCGATTGCCAATGTTTGCGCGCCCGGCCCGCCGCAGATCACCCCCGCCATTTGCCGGTGTATCCAGGGCAATCTGGTGCAACACAAATGGCCCCAGTTGCAAGCGTTCCACCATACCCAGCAGCACTTCACAATCACCGCTGAAATCATGGCCCTGCGCTGCGCTGACCGCCGTGGCATCGCGATGCAACCCCAGTTGCGCCGCCAGATCAGGGCCGACGGTCAGGCCACTGTTGGAGCCGGTGTCAATCGTTGCCATTGCCAGGTGCAGATCTTCGTCCAGGGTGAGATCGGCCAGAGCAGGAAAGTGTTCAAAGAACATGAGCGGCAACTGGTGTGCATACGGCGAGAGTAGCGGCAGGCCGAGATCAGGATGCCGCAGGCTCACCATGTGTTGAACATAGTTCACATGCAATATCACCTGACGCAACACATTGTAGCCCAGTATCACATCGATCTCAAACGGAGCCATCCGCAAATCAACTGCCAGCGCAAAGAGATCGCGTACCTCCAGATCTCCCAGCCGCAACCAGGGCAGCACCGTCTCGGTAAAAGGCACGGCATCACTGGCAGCACTCTGCCCCAGCGCAAACTCGCCGAGCCGCAGACCCAGCCGCCGGGCCAGCTCCAGGTCAACGGCCGAGGGATCGGTACCAGTATCCAGCAGCACCGTCAGCGGGCGACCACCCGGCCCGGCCGCTGTACACCGTAGCACCTGCGGCTCAAAGATGAGGGGCAGTGTGGTCGCCCCACTGGCTGGAAACAACAGCCGTGTCGCATCAGTGAGCATGGCATTCCATCATTATTCAGCCCAAAAGATTTTTGTGCATGATACCACGACTGACGTGATGGTACAATAGCGGGATAAGGCAACCGTCCACGAAGGGCACCATGCATAGGCAAGCCCGCCATCCCCGAATATGGAACCACGCATGCGACCACAGCGACGGCCGTCCACACATCACATACGGCCACACATGCGACCCTATGCTCTGACGACACCTCAGGTATGATGGCGTACAATCAGGCTCCGGCCGGTCATATCCTCAGGCTGTGGCAGGCCAAGCAGTTCGAGCAGTGTCGGCGCAACATCGGCCAGGCGGCCACCGCTGCGCAGCGATATGTCATCCTTGCCCAGGCCCAGTTCGGGGGCCGCCACCAGAATACACGGGACAGGGTTGGTGGTGTGGGCCGTATGCGGGCCACCCTTTTCAGGATCGATCATCAACTCGGCATTACCGTGATCGGCGATGATCAGGATCGCGCCGCCCCGCTCGATGACTGCGGGCACGACCCGACCCAGCGCGGCATCAACGGTCTCGCAGGCAGCAATGATCGCCTCCTGCACGCCAGTATGCCCTACCATATCGGGGTTTGCATAATTCACGATCATAAAGTCATACTGCTCACTCTCGATGGCCTGCAACAACCCCTCGGTGACCCCTGCCGCGCTCATTTCGGGTTGCAAATCGTAGGTAGCAACTTTGGGTGACGCCACCAGAAGCCGATCTTCGCCGGCAAACGGCTCTTCGCGTCCACCGTTAAAAAAGAACGTCACGTGTGGATATTTCTCGGTCTCAGCTGTATGAAACTGGCGCAAGCCAGCCGCGCTGATCACCTGGCCGATTGGCCGGGTGACATGTCGTGGTGGGAAGGCAACATGCACGGGCAACCCTTCTTCATACTGAGTCAAGGTGACATAGTACAGATTCTCGATCTGCCGTTCGCGCTGCCAGATCTGATCCGGCAACTGCTGGCCACTGGCCTTCTGTTGCTCGTAGTGCTGCTGGATCTGCTGGTTGAGATCGGGCAGCACAAAGGCCCGGGTCAATTGACGTCCACGGTCAGGGCGGAAGTTATAGAAAATAATCGCGTCTCCATCCTGCACTGTCGCCACTGGCTTGCCATCACGCATTATCACCGTGGGCAGCATAAACTCGTCGCTGACATTGTTGGCATACGACGCCTCAATCGCGGCCCGTGCATTGCTGGCCACCGCGCCCACGCCTTTGACCATCGCATCATAGGCGCGCCCGGTGCGCTCCCAACGCCGATCTCGATCCATACCGTAGTAGCGCCCGCCGACAGTGGCTATCTCACCCACGCCGATCCGTTGTAACACCTGCTCCAGATTGTCTAGAAACCCCAGGGCGCTCTGCGGCAGTACATCACGGCCATCGAGCAGCAGGTGCAGATAGACCCGCTCAAACCCCTTGCGCCGGGCCAGTTCGATCAGGGCATGCAGGTGATCCTGATGTGAGTGGACACCACCCGGGCCAAACAGACCGATCAGGTGCAGGTTGCCTCCCGTCTGCTGAGCGTGGGCGATCGCGTTGCCCAGCACCTCGTTGGTAAAAAAGTCACCATCGCGAATTGATTTGTTAATGCGTGTAAAGTCCTGATAGACCACCATCCCCGCGCCGATATTCAAGTGGCCAACCTCAGAATTGCCAATCTGACCCTCCGGCAAACCCACATCCATACCCGAGGCCGAGAGGGTGGTATAGGGACACTCCACCGTCCAGCGATCCACATTGGGCGTCCGAGCGCGAGCAACGCCATTTGCGGGGCCAGGCTCGGCCAATCCCCATCCATCCATTATTGCCAGCACGACCGGACGTGGTTTTCTGGGTTCACTCATAACGCTCCTCTCCTTGTATCCAGCCTGCTCTCAGTGCAAGCTATGCCGGTACATTCCACTCACTGTTTTCCCGATCCCGATATGACCAACCGCTGTATCGGTGACAGATGATCAGCTCCAGCGCGATCGCCAGCGTCCCTATTCAGGCTGGCGCATCAGCCCGCGCTGGCGTTGCTCTCGCCAACCGGTAGCCCTCCTGTTTACAGGCCGGGCGATCTTCAGTAACGTGCGCGCAGCATCTTCTCAGCGCTGCGCTGCGCGTCAGGATAACCAACTGCGACATAATCGCGAGCAACTGCCTCGGCGTCAAATGCAATCCGATGATGGGCGATCTGCCAGTGTGTGCCATCGAAGGTCAACGTAACATACACGGCCCGCAACAGGCCATCGCGCGGCAACCCAACACTGGCGACATTCACCAGCGTGTAGTGATCCACCTGGCGGACAAAGGGCACATGATAATGCCCAAAGGCAACCAGTTCCTGGGACACATCCTGTAACAGCGGGCGAATAATGACCGCGCTGTGGTCAGGTTTGATCGCATCGCGCAAGTTACGTGGATTGGCATGCACGACGAGGAGTTCGTGACCAGGTGCCGCTGTAATAGTCTGTGCAAAGGGTAAGGCTTCCAGCCACAACAGATCATCTGCCGACAACTTCGAGCGTGCAAAGACACTGGCTGCATCCTGAGCATACAGCGCATCCTGATCGGTATTGCCAATGACAAAGCACGCCCCTGGTAACGTGCGGAGCAGTGCCATCACCTCGGACGGGCGCGGGCCATCGACCACCAGATCGCCTGCTACCACCAGAATATCCGGTTGTGTCTCACGGCGGATATGTCGCAGTACCGCCTCCAGTGCAACCACGTTGCCATGAATATCGGAAAAAAGAACGATCCGCATATCTTACTTACTCCGTACCCGGCGTTTCAAATTTACGGTTGGTTTGCGAAAGAGCAACACGTCAAACATACCACGGGGATAGCGCTCAAACAGCCACCTGACTCCGCCCTGGACGCGCCAGATAAGAAACGTTATCAGGCCCACCGCCAGCAATGCTGCACTGAGCGGATTGCTGACAGGCTGGTTATTCAGGATCGCAAACGCAGCCGTACCAAACAGCACCGTGAAGGCACCGCCCTGCACAACCTGCAACAACAACAGGCGCTCCCGTGTCTGGCGATAGGCATACCAATACGCACTGCCCCACCAGATTTGAAACAGGGACATGAAAATGGCTAACACGAGTAACAGCATCAGCTTTCCTCATCGTAACATCTTGCACCTCGACTCTGTGCAGACCCGGGATAAAAACATCATAGCATACTTCTGAAGAGTGTGGGGGGCGGCTTGAACAACGGCACAGCTCTGTGGTATAATCAGCATTGAAAACACAGGAGAGCGATGAACAGGAGGAGTAGGCAGCTCTGCCCTGATAGAGAGGATGGGCCAATGGCTGAAAGCCCATCTCTGTGAGCCGATGCCGAAGGTCGCCTGGGAGCTGATGACCTGAAGCGCTGCGCGTGAGTAAGGTCGTCCGGGAATGCCCGTTATTGCATGTAACAAGGGGACAACCCTGCTTTGCGCCGGGTTGTGCCGAACCAGGGTGGTACCACGTGCGCTCAACCCGCTCGTCCTTGATCAGGACAGCGGGTTTTTTGATGATCGAAATAGACCAGTCTAACCGTATGATACGCGAGATGAGGAAGCTTATGAGCAGCGAACCGCATCCCAATAGACCAGCGCCAGACGCGCATCCTGCCCGTCCGGCCATGATGGACAAAGCCTACGAACCGCAGCAGGTTGAACAACGCCTGTATGCCTGGTGGGAGCGCAGCGGCTTTTTTAAGCCCCGTGACAATGCACCCCTCCCACCTTTTGTGATCAGTATTCCTCCGCCCAACGTGACAGGTGAACTGCACCTTGGGCATGCGTTGACGGCCTCAATTGAGGATCTGCTCATTCGCTGGCGACGTATGCAGGGGTACAAAACACTATGGGTTCCCGGCACCGACCATGCCGGCATTGCTACCCAGATGCAGGTGGAGCGTATGCTCGAACGTGAAGGCACCAGCCGCCAGGCAGTCGGGCGCGAAGAGTTTCTGCGGCGTACCTGGCAGTGGAAAGAAAAGTACGACGGTGTCATCGCCAATCAGCACCGCCGCCTGGGGGCCAGTTGCGATTGGGAACGCGAGCGCTTTACCCTTGATCAAGGTCTGAGCCGCGCCGTGCATATGGCGTTCAAGCGCCTCTATGATGATGGCCTCATCTATCGGGGCACCTACCTGGTCAACTGGTCGCCCCGTCTCGGTACTGCCGTAAGCGACCTGGAGGTCGAGTACGAATCCCGCCAGACCTCGCTCTGGTATGTGCGCTATCCACTCCAACCAGTTGCCGCCGATCCCCATGCCTCCACCAGAGCACCCTGGGGCAGCGGTCAGTGGGCAGCTGATGCGACCGACTTTATCGTGGTGGCCACCACCCGCCCGGAGACGATCCTGGGCGACACAGCCGTGGCCGTCAATCCTGAGGATAAGCGTTACGCCCACCTGGTCGGGCGCTATGTCCGCCTACCCGCGCTCGATCGCTGCATTCCTATCATTGCCGATAGCTATGTTGACCAGGAGTTTGGCAGTGGTGCCGTGAAAATTACGCCAGCACACGACCCGAACGACTATGAGATTGGCAAGCGCCATAACCTGCCGTTTATCAACATTATGAACCCTGATGCCACGCTCAATGCTGAGGGTGGGCCATATGCAGGCATGGATCGCTTTGCGGCGCGGCAGGCATTACTGGCTGACCTCGAGCGTGAAGGATTGCTGCTCAAGGTAGAGCCGCATACTATGAGCGTTGGCATCAGTCAGCGGAGTGGTGAGGTGATCGAGCCGCTGTTGAGTGAGCAGTGGTTTGTGCGCACCCGCCCCCTGGCTGACCTCGCGCTGGCGGCAGTGCGGGACGGCCACACGCGCATCATCCCCGAGCGCTTTGAGAAGGTCTATTTTCACTGGCTCGAACATATTCAAGACTGGTGCATCAGCCGTCAGTTATGGTGGGGCCATCGCATTCCCGTCTGGTACCTCCCCAATGGGGAGATGCTTGTGCCCGCACCAGATGATCCGCTGCCCGAAGGCGCAGTCCAGGATGCGGATGTCCTGGACACCTGGTTTAGCAGTGGCCTGTGGCCGTTCAGCACACTCGGCTGGCCGGACGATACCCCCGATATGCGTACCTTCTATCCTACCAGTGTGCTCGAGACCGGCTATGACATTCTCTTCTTCTGGGTGGCGCGGATGATGATGTTGGGGTGCTATCTCACTGGCAAGCCACCATTTCATACCATTTATCTGCATGGCCTGGTGCGCGATGAGCATGGGCGCAAGATGAGTAAGAGCCATGGCAATGTGGTCAATCCGTTGCAGATTATGGACGAGTATGGCACCGATGCCCTGCGCTTTACTCTGGTGACGAGCGGCACTCCCGGCCAAGATCTGAATTTGAACCCGCAGCGGATCGAAGCCGGGCGTAACTTCGCCAACAAGATCTGGAATATGACCCGCTACGTTCTTTTGAAGCTCGACGGGCACCCTCCCACGGTGCCTCCCCGGCACCTCTCGCTGGCCGACCGCTGGATTCTGTCACGCTACCAGCGGCTGGTGGCCGAGGTGAACCGCCTGCTCGAAGGGTACAACCTGGGCGAGGCCGGGCGGCAGATCCAGGATTTTCTGTGGAACGAGTTTGCCGACTGGTATGTGGAGGTCTCCAAGGTGCAGTTCGAGGCTGACACCCAACGTCAGTTGACCACCAGCGCTGTGCTGTACACTGTGCTGGAGGGCAGCCTGCGCTTGCTGCACCCCTTTATGCCCTTTGTCACCGAGGAGGCCTGGCAATACCTGACGGCCGGTGCGGAACAGCGGGCACCTTCGATCATGATTGCGCCCTATCCCTCGGCAGATATACGTATGCTCGACGATCAGGTGGAAGCCCAGTTTGCGCTGCTCCAGGAATTGATCGTGGGTGTGCGCAACGTGCGCAACGAATACAAAGTCGAACCGGCACGCTGGATCGCGGCCACGATTGCAGCCGGAGCCGACGCAACGTTGCTCCGTGAGCAGGCCGCGCTGATCGGGCGGCTGGCACGGATTGATGTGACGCAACTGACGATTGTCGAGCAATTGGCAGAAAAGCCGCAGCAGGCGGCGGCGCTGGTCATCGGTACCATCGAGATATTCCTGCCTCTGGCAGGGCTGATCGACCTTGAGGCTGAACGGGCGCGGCTCACCAGAGAGTTGCAGGTGGCCGAAAAGGATGTTGCCCGGCGCGAAGCCCGCCTAGCAAATGCCAGTTTTGTGAACAAGGCCCCCGCCGATGTTGTTGAACGTGAGCGTAGTGGCCTGACCGCAGCCCGGGCGACGGTGGAGCGGCTGCGCGAGCGACTGGCGATGTTGTCGGTGTTGGTTTGACCTTCGGGAACCCGCCGCAAGCCGCCGTCCTTTCGGGCGTGCGGTTAGGCGGGTTTCTCGCCGACTTTCGCCAGAACATCGAACATTCTTGCGGTTGTTGTCATTCTATGCTCTCCTGTTAATAGAGAAATCAACACCTGCAAGACAGGGCAATGGAGTACCGGCGCGACGAACACCGGGTTCATCTCATCCTCGATCACCTTGTCTGGATGCAGAAGCGCCGCAAGACTGTCCTCAAA
>DAOTWD010000050.1:0-7209 GCA_034435975.1 Chloroflexaceae bacterium
GAAATTGCCGAACGACTCTGTCATCGAGTGGTTATTATCAATGAGGGCCGTATCATTGCTTCTGGCTCGCTGGAAGAGCTGCAGGCAGGGCGTTCTGGCACTCTGGAAGACATTTTCCTGGCACTGACTAGCGGCCCGGCGTCTGCAGTTATTACTGACGCTGTGCGTTGAGGGTTGCGGTGCCGGGTGGGTGTATGTGTGTTAAGTCGTTTTTAGACAAGTGCTGAGAATCTTTCTGACAAGCGTGTCTGGCTTGATGCGCGGCTTTGTGTCGCACCGGGCCAGACCTATGTTCGTATCGTACCGATGATATACCATGCCATCCGCACCATGGTGCTGGCGCGACTGCTGATCGTGCGCAATACTTTCTGGCGCGGGAAGATCGTATATAAGATCGGAGTGGGAGTACTGGTGGCACTGATTGCGGTTGCTGCCTGGGGGCTGTATACCTTTAGCCATATTATCGTCAAACGTATGCGCAGTCCATGGTTTGCCGAACTGCTGCAGGAGGCAGCCCTGGTCGATGCTACGCTGAACTTACCAACGGATATGACTCCTTTTTTGCAGGCAGTACCGAGTGTTGCGCTGTTCTGGGCGTTTTTCTTGCTCATTTTCTCCAGTTTTAGCAGTGTGTTGAGTGCGCTGTATCTATCGAGCGATCTGGATCTGCTCCTGGTGACACCGGTTCCCATGCGTGCCGTGTTCATTGTCAAGTTTTTTAGCGGACTGTTCCCACAGTATGCCTGGTTGCTCACACTACTGTGGCCATTCTTGCTGGGCTATGGTACGGGCATGGAGTATGGTAGGGGGTATATTCTGGTGACGTTGCTCGTATTGCTGTTCCTCCCATTGTTCCCGGCTGGTCTGGGCACACTGCTGGTTATGGCGGTTGTGCGTGTTATTCCAGCCCGGCGAGCGCGCGATGTCATGAGTGTGCTGGGCGGCTTGCTCGGCGTGGGAGTCTATGTTATCTCTCAGTTTGTGGTCGAAGTGGCACCGTATATTGCGAATGTACAGAACCTGCAGACGCTGCAGCAGTTAGACCTGCCGCTGTTGCCGTCGGCATGGGCCGGGCGAGCGCTGATTGCAGCCGGGGAGGGCGATGGGCTGACCATGCTGGTCTATGTTGCCCTATTTACGCTGCTGTCGCTGATCGCGTTTGTGGGCTGTGTGCTGCTGTCCGAGCGATTGTACTATATCGGTTGGAGCAATATGGCGGTGCAAAATGGACGGGTGCGAACAGTGGTGCAACCATCGCTGACGCACACACGGCAATGGCACTGGCTCCGGGCCAACTCCTGGTTCCGGTTCGTTCCGACTCCGGTACGGGCCATCTTTTTTAAGGACTGGCGTGTGTTTCCACGTGATCTGCAAAATCTGCAACAGCTCATCTTTCCTCTGACGTTGGCGGGGATCTGGATGATCCGGTTGTTGCTGGGCAGCGAATCAGCGGCGGTTGTCCCGTCTGATTCCAATGAGGTCAGGCTGATGGCAACAGTGCAGAATGTGGGCAGTATCGGTATTGCCTTTTTTCTATGTCTGACGCTCGCAAACACGATTGCTGGTGCAGGAATTAGCCGTGAGGGGCGCACCTTCTGGTTGCTCAAGCTGGCTCCGATCAGTGCCTGGCATATTCTGCTGGGTAAGCTGTGCCTGGCGTATCTACCTTTTCCCACGGTGGGCACCTTCTTTCTGGTGTTGGTAGCAGTGTTGCAGCAAACCCCGTTTACAGCGTTCTTGCTCAGTTGGACGCTGTTGCTGCTCGTTGGTCTGGGTGGCACCTGCATTACGCTGGGACTGGGGGCCATGTTTCCTCGCCTGGATTGGGAGAATCCGCAGCAGCAGGTCACCCTGGTTGCCGGCTGCCTGTCGTTTCTGATCTACACGGCATACATTGTGCTCATGCTCCTGGCGGTGTTTGGCCTACCCATGCTGATCGAGATACTGCCCGGATTGCGGTTGACACCCGTTCTGCGTGTGGCCCTCCTGGTGCTGAGCTGGGGCAGTGCGTTGCTGCTGACCTGGCTGGCGATCTGGGGCGGGTTGTCGGCTGGGAAACGAGGGATTGAGCGGATTGAGGTGTAATATGACACTGCGCAGTGACATCGTTGCGGTGTCTCACTGGCTTATTGACCCGTGTTAACGTTCTAACGGTTCGATGCGCTCGCTCGGCAGAGGTTGTTCAACGGGGAGCCGTTCGAGGGCAAAGAGGATGATAGCTATGTCGGCCGGGTTAATGCCGGCCAGTCGTGCCGCCTGGCCCAGGGTGGCCGGGCGGAAGCGTTGCAGCATCTGCCGCGCTTCGTTGCGCAGGCCTTTGATCGCGGTGTAGTCTATATCGGGCGGGAGGCGGCGGCTCTCCATTTTGTGCATGCGCGTGACTTCGCGCTGCTGGCGGGCAATATAACCGCCGTATTTGGCAGCCAGCTCAACCTGTTCGATCACGTGTTCTGGCGCGTCGGGTAGAGCGAAGATGGGTTGAAGCTGCCGGTAGCGTACGCCAGGCCGGCTGAGGAGAGTTTCAATACTGGTCGTGTTCTTGAGCGGCATCAATCCTGCTTCCTCCAGGGCACTATTGGTGCTGGCTGTGGGGTAAACTCGCCGTCCGGCCAGGAATGCCAGCAATGCCGCGCTCTGTTCGCGCTTTTGCTCCACCAGCGCCGCCCGTGTTGCATCTACCAGGCCGAGGGTATGCGCCAGGGGTGTCAGGCGCAGATCGGCGTTATCGCAGCGCAGCAGCAAGCGATACTCGGCGCGACTGGTGAACATGCGGTATGGCTCGCGGATTTCTCTGGTTACAAGGTCATCAATCAGCACCCCGATATACGCTTCGTCGCGGCGCAACAGCACTGACGGTTGGCCCTGTACATAGCGTGCGGCGTTGATACCAGCCATTAACCCCTGGGCCGCAGCTTCTTCGTAGCCCGTTGTCCCGTTGATCTGCCCGGCGAGATACAGGCCAGGCATACGATGCGCTTCCAGGTTCGCCCCGATCTCACCGGTTGCCACCGCATCGTACTCTATGGCATAGCCAATGCGCATCAGTTCCACGTTGCGGAGCGCCGGAATGCTGCGTAGCATAGCCCATTGCACATCCTCAGGCAGAGACGTATTGCAACCTTGCACGTACACCTCATTCGTTGTCCAGCCCTCTGGTTCCAGGAAGAGACCGTGGCGTTCTTTGTCGGCAAAGCGCACGATCTTATCTTCGATGCTTGGGCAATAGCGTGGCCCCACACCATTGATTACTCCGCTGAACAACGGTGAGCGATCCAGGTTGGCGCGAATCAATTCGTGAAAGCGCGGTGTAGTGTGGATCAGATAGCACGGGAGTTGTGGCCGCCAGGTGTCAAGCATCGGATGCGGATAGACGTCGGCAGGTGGCATCGTGAACAGGTTGGGCGGATAGGCTGGTCGTGCATCCCTGTTGGGTCGTGATGTAAGGCCGTTGTTGTTCGTATGGGCTGTCTCTTGTGCAGGAGTATTGGCAGGGTAATAATGCCCAAAATAGAGCGGTGTTGTACTGCCGAACTGGGGTTCGGTCTGACTAAAATCGATTGTGCGGGCATTGATGCGCGGTGGTGTACCTGTTTTGAGCCGTACCAGCGGAAAGCCGAGTGCCGCCAGATCCTCGCCCAGCGCAATCGCGGGCGCTTCGCCGCTACGCCCCGCCCCCCAGATCGCTGCGCCTGTGATTGCTCGCCCGCGCAGAAACGTGCCTGTCGTCAGCACCAGTGCCCGTGCATGGTAGATCCAGCCAGTATGCGTTAGCACGGCAAACAGTCCATTCGGCGCAGATGGGGTGTCGCGATTACCAGCATGCAGGACGTCAACCGGATGACGCGGCGGCACAATGCGCTCTACCATCGCCTGGCGCAGGTCAAGGTTGGGCGTCTTCTCGAGCGTCTCCTTCATCAGCCGCGAGTAGAGCCGCTTGTCGGCCTGCGCTCGTAGTGACTGTACCGCCGGGCCTTTGCTCTCGTTGAGCATACGAATCTGGATCAGGCTGGCATCAATGATACGCCCCATCAAGCCCCCGAGTGCGTCAATTTCGCGCACAATGTGCCCTTTGGCCGGGCCGCCAATGCTGGGATTGCACGACATATGCGCAACCTTGTCGAGATCAATGGTGAGCAGCAGCGTACGACACCCCATCTGCGCGGCGGCGTGGGCGGCTTCGCATCCGGCATGGCCGGCACCAATGACAATAATGTCGTAGGTTGTATTAAAATCAGTCATCATCCTGCTTCACGCTGAGAAACTGTCTGCAAAAGGAGTGAGTGAGGGGTTTTGCCCCTCATATTCTTCCCTGTCCCCCCGCGCAGCGGGGGGCAGAAGCATGGAAGTTGGAGGGCACAGCCCTCCAACCCGCCCCTTTTTAGACATGCTCTGTGATAGGGAACAGGAGTCAGGGAATCGGAAGCTGCACCACCTGGACTCATCATCTGCAACCTGTAACCTGTAACCTGAAGACGCGATATGTCTTATCCTTTCCAGTGTACCATACCCACATCAGACATGGTAGCCAGGCCAGGGTGGGCGCGCATCACGGTGGGAACCGCATTCACCACCAGGGCAGCAGTCGAAATGTCGCCAGGAAAGCCGCCCTCAATCGTGACATGCAGCGGAGGATTGCCATCTATCACAATCTCGTCACGAGGATTGGTGGCACCAACGTACAACTGGAGTTCCAGCCGTAGCACTTCCTTGCTATAGATCCGTCCACTGACCATCTGGCGGATACCGGCTACCTGACCGGCGGCTATCTTTCTATAGTCAGTGTTTACGGCCTGTTGCGCAATCACCGGTTCAACCTGGTAGTCCACATGCTCTAATTGCCACCCGAAGGCCCCGGCCATCATATACAACGATTCGTGCAATCCCACATGACGCACCACACCGGCCTTCACTCTGGCCGCAAACGCCTCTGGAGTCAGACCGGCGCCGATCTTCTGTTGCAGTTGCTCACGCCGCTGTGCTGCATCGACAACCCGCGTCACGTGCACTGCCCGCACGGTGGCACACGGGGCACTGAGCATTAACGGCAAAGCATCCATGGCATACCCCGGGTTGATGCCTGTGCCGAGAATGGTCACCCCATGCGAGCGTGCCAGACGGTCAAGATGCACCGCCACCTGGGGTTGGGTGGCCCAGGGATAGGCCAGTTCCTCGCAGGTAGAAACCACGCGTAGGCCAGCGCTGATCAGTGTTTCAAGTTCGGGCAGGATCTGCGATAGACTGGATCCGGTGGCATGCAGAGCGATATCTGGCTCACATGCCAGAGCATCGGCGACATTGTTGGTGACAATAATGTCGGCCGGTGGGCCACCAAACAAATCGCCCAGATCATGCCCGGTTTTGACCGGATCAACATCCAGGGCAGCTGCAATCTGGAGATCAGCGCGCTGGGCAACCAGACGGGCAATTCCCAGGCCGATGGATCCGAGACCGTAACACAACACGCGAATGGTCATACGATGACTCCCTGGTGACGTAGACAGAGCCATGTTATAATACCGCTCCGTCCAGGCAGTGTCAAAAAGGAGTTTTGTTTGGCTACCATTTTACTAATAGATGATGATGTGATGTTGCTGGCAAGCGTGGGCGTCCAACTCGAAGATGCAGGGTATACTGTCTTCAAGGCGAGTGAGATTGCCCATGCAGAATTGCTCTTCAGGGAAGAGTGTCCCGACCTCGTGTTACTTGAGGTGCGAATTGGCCGGGATGCCGGGTGGGATTTGCTAGAGCGCTTCGCCAGTCAAGCCACGGTCATCGTTTTAAGTGCCAGTGGCCGTGAAGAGGATGTCATACGCGGCCTGAATGCCGGTGCTGTAGACTATATTGCCAAGCCCTATCGTTCGGGTGAACTGCTGACCCGTATCCAGCTACGCCTTAAAATGGCCAGTCAGCGTGCGGTAGCAGTAGCTCCTGCGCCGCTACCAGCGGAACATGCTGTGTCTACACTACCGCATGGAACACAGGATGCAATCACGGATGGGGGGCCAGTCGTTGAGGATCGGGCTGAGTTATCGGTTGCGCGGGAATATGAACAGGCGCAGACCACTGGTCATACTGAACAACCCGGTACTGATCCGGATAGTGTGGTAGTACCTGTCCAGGTACCGATACAGGCGGCCGATTCTGGCGAGCAATCCGATCTTGCCTCGAATGACCTATCCTCGTCTGCCCCAGTTTCCAGTACACCCACACCACACCATGCAGATCAGGTGGTTGACTATACAGGACAGCGCCCATCTTCCAAACGGGATCCGGTCTTTATGCCAGAAAGCGAAGAGCTGGCGTTGTTACGCAGTAGTGAGCAGGTGACATCGACAGTACCTGATATGTTCCTTCCGGAACTGTCGCTAGGCCAGCGGTTGCATAACGAGCGTCTGCGCCGTCGGATTACGCTGGTGCAGGCCGAGAGTGAGCTGCATATTCGCATGTGGTATCTGCAGGCTATGGAAGAGGAGAAATTTGCGCTCCTGCCGCGTGGCCCGCTGGCGGCCCAGATGCTACGTTCGTACGCGACCTACCTGGGGTTGGACGAAGAGACGACCATGGAGGAGTATCAGCGTCTGCACTATACTGCCCCGGTCGAGCCGCCAGCGTCACTGGGGAGCTTACGCAAAATGGATACACGTACTGTACGTTGGGGCGTATGGATAGCAGCCGTGGCGCTGGCGCTGGTAGTCAGCGGTGCCGGTATTTTTTTCTTCGATCCGGGCGGGGTCAATGCGCTGAGTAGCAGTCTGCGAGGGTTGATCGTTGCGCCAACCATAACGCGGGTACCAACGGCGACAGTGACCACCGCACCTACCAGTACGCCCACAGCGATGCCCACAGAGACACCTACGCCCGATCCGCCACCCCCCCCGCCATCCCTGCCACCGGAGGGCGAGTCGCCGGAGGGTGAAGTGCCGCCAGAGCGTGAGCTGCTGCCTGAAGGTGAAGCGCTTCCGGAGAGTGACCTTCGGGAACCCGCCGCAAGCCGCCGTCCTTTCGGGCGTGCGGTTAGGCGGGTTTCTCGCCGACTTTAGCCAGAACATCGAACATTCTTGCGGTTGTTGTTATTCTATGCTCTCCTGTTAATAGAGAAATCAACACCTGCAAGACAGGGCAATGGAGTACCGGCGCGACGAACACCGGGTTCATCTCATCCTCGATCACCTTGTCTGGATGCAGAAGCGCCGCAAGACTGTCCTCAAA
>DAOTWD010000051.1:0-14720 GCA_034435975.1 Chloroflexaceae bacterium
GCTCCAGGACTGCGCCCTCACCCGCCCGCGGGCGGGGGGATGGGGGAACCTGGTTCCCCCATGTTCACGTTAGGCCGGCCAGATGAGAAGTTGATGACAAGGAGGTCAACCATGCCCAGGTACGTGATCGAGCGCGAACTTCCCGGAGCGGGCAAGCTTTCGGCCCAGGAGTTGCAGGCCATCTCGCAGAAATCGTGCGACGTGCTGCGCGGAATGGGGCCGCGCATCCAGTGGCTCCACAGCTACGTCACCGACGACAAGATCTACTGCGTGTACATCGCGCCCGACGAAGCGGCGATCCGCGAACACGCGGAAAAGGGGGGCTTCCCGGCGAATCGCATCTCCGAGGTGAGGACGGTGATTGACCCGACGACGGCGGAGTAGTTGCGCCCGTGGGGAATGGCAACGCGCCCGGGGTTGCGCCGGCGGCGGTTGGCGGCGCAACCGCGGGGGGTTAAGGTGAGGATTGATTTCAGTAGCGCCGATTGGATTCAGTCGTGACAGATTAGACGCATAAGCGCGCCGACTTAAGGATGCGGTAACAGTTGTCTATTAAGATTTGTGTACAGTAGAGCCAGGCATGCCAGATATCCGGTGGAAACGTATGGCACTGCTCAGTTCCAGCACAATCACCTTCAGCGGACACGAGACGTTTGTCCTGCGGAGTAACTGGCTCAAGAAAGCATACGACTTACTTCAGGACCAGCCCGACCTGTTTGCGCGCGAGGATTGCTTTGCGCGCCTCGGGGTGGGCAAAAATATGGCTCAGTCAATTCGCTTCTGGGGGCGTGTGTGCGGCGTATTCGAGCGGACTGAAGACAGCAAGGGTCATCGGGCAACCTGGCTTGGTCAGGCTCTCCTGGATGACCATAACGGTTGGGATCCGTTTCTTGTGACGCCAACCAGCCACTGGTTGCTGCATTGGCAGATCGTGAGACGACCAGAGGTAGCTTTTACCTGGTACTTTACCTTTAATTTGTTACGTCGTGGTGAATTTACCATCCCAAGCTTAGCTCAACAGATCCTCACGTTCGTTGCCCAGTATGGTGGCAAAGCGCCCTCGGATGCCACGCTCAGTCGCGATATTGACTGTATGCTGCGCTGCTACGTGCAACCTGATGCAATCCATCTCAAGACTGCGGTCGAAGATGCGCTCTATTGCCCTTTGCACACCACCGGTCTCATTCAGTCTCTGCCTAACCAGCAAGCCTATTATCTGGTCAGCGGCACTCATCCAAATCTCTCCGATCACCTGGTGGCGCTGGCGTCATTCCACCAGGCCCGAATGCTCAAGCGGAAGACCGTGTCATTCGCTGAACTTGCCTACGGAGAACGTTCACCAGGCCGGATCTTCCGGCTCGACGAAGACGCGCTGCTTGCGCGTCTGTTGCGGCTGGAGCAGGTGACAGCGGGCCGCGCAGTCTACAATGAAAGCGCCGGCATCCGCCAGATCGCCTGGCGTAACCTGGATGAGGAAGAGCACGAGGTTGATCGCGCTCTTCTGAAGGCTGCTTTTAACCAGGAACACGCCTATGCCGAATAACAGCGCCATCAGGGTAGCACCACGATTCACCCGGTCGGTGCATATTGGCCGCGATTTCCGCGATCTGCGCTTCCACCTCGACGGCTACCAGGTGACGCCGCTGGTGCGCCAGACTGCTGGACAGATTCTGTCCGGTCTGGCTGCCGACGCCACCGAACGCGCCTTTTCCGTGATCGGTCCCTTTGGTGCTGGCAAATCGGCGTTCGGGCTGTTCCTGGCCCATTTTCTGCAACGACGCCCGGCAGGGCGGCGCAAGTTGCTCACTTCGCTAGGCATAACGATCCCCGATGCACACTTACCCCTCGATGCGCCCACGCTCCTGGCGGTGCGCGTGCCAGGCAATCACGCTCCGCTGCGCCATGCGCTGCTGCAGGCGCTCAATGAGGTTCTGGACAGAGAAACGCGCCGGTCGGAGATTGCTGCCCTGTGTCAAACCCTTGAGCGCGCCAGGCACGACCCAAACCTCGATCCGGTACGCACGGCAGACTATGTAGCCGAGGCTGCGCGTCTACTCCGCGCCCAGGGTCGCTTCGATGGCCTGCTGGTGGTGATTGACGAACTTGGCCAGTTTCTTGATTATGCGGCCCGCCAGAATGAGGAACGCGATCTGTTCGTCTTGCAGAGCCTGGCTGAGACAGCAACACGTAGTGGCGATACCCCCGTGCTCGTAGTGACCATTCTGCACCAGGCATTCGAGCGCTATACCATCCACGCCGGGCCTACCCGGCGCGCTGAGTGGGCGAAAGTGCAGGGGCGCTTCAAAGACTTGCCGTTTCAGGAACCGGCGGCTCAGATAGTACGCATGGTCGCCTCCGCCCTCCGGCCGGTGGGGCGCGATCCATACAAGTGCGCGCGCGAGGAATGGACCACACAACTTGCCACTCTTTCCGAAGATCTTGGCCTGCGTCCGGTCGAGATCAGTTCAGCAGAATGGCGAAGCCTGCTAGCCGACACGTATCCGATTCATCCCACAGTGCTGGTCGCCCTGCCCTCGCTGTTCCGCCAGTTAGCTCAGAATGAGCGTTCACTCTTCGCCTTCCTCCATACTGACGAGCCATGGGCGCTGCGCGATGTAACTGCTGATGCTGTGACTACTGACAGCCTGCCGATCTACCGGCTTACCCATCTTTATGCCTATGTTGAGGCTAACCTTGGGCCATTTCTGTTCGGGAAGGCCCGCGGACAGCGCTGGGCTGAACTAGCCGAGGCACGCGTAGCTCTCGCCAACAGTGATCCGCTCCACCTCGATACACTGACCGTCGTAGGCGTTCTGGGCGCCATCGAACGCGCCTCGGGGCTACGCGCGAGTCAGGCGCATGTCGCCTTCGCGCTTGCTGATACACCTGACGACCAGGCCGTCACTGATGCCTTGCGTGCACTGAGTGAACGGCGCATCATAGTGTACCGGCGCTATCGCGACAGCTATATCATCTGGGAAGGCAGCGATCTCGACCTGGAGACCCTGACCCAGGAAGCCCGACGGATGATTAGCGAACGGATGGATCTTACCGCCCTGTTGCAGCAGCATGCCGACACCACTCCACGCATCGCCCGGCGACATAGTTACCGTACCGGAGCCACGCGGGTATTCGCGGTGCGGTATGTGGAGGCTACACGCCTCAGCGTAGATCTGGCTGCCAGGGAAGGCTACGATGGCGAACTCCTCCATGTCGTCCCGGCTGACGAAGAAGAACTGCGCGCAGCAGAGCATTGGGCACGCGACCCGGCGCGCGCCGAAGAACCATGGCGGATAACTGTCCTGCCACGGCACCTCCACGATCTGCGAGATCTGCTGCTTGAGGTCGCGGCGCTGCGCAACCTGCTCGATGAGCGCGCAGAACTCGAACACGACCGGCCAGCGCGTCGCGAGGTGGCCGGACGACTGCTTGAAGCTCAGCAATTCCTCGCCGATACAATTATTGAGACCTATGGACGCGGGCGCTGGTTCTATGCGGGTCAGCCCTACCACCCTCAGAGCGCCCGTCAGATTGACGATCTCCTTTCCAGGGCCGCGGATGCTACCTACCCTCACACTCCGCTGGTGTGGAACGAGTTGATTGTTCGTCGCCAACTCACCTCAGCAGCGACCAAGGCGCGGCGCAACCTGGTTGAAGCGATGCTGAGCCGTGGCGCCGAGCCGCTCCTGGGAATGACGGGCTACCCACCCGAACGGGCAATCTACGAGAGTGTTCTGCGTATGGGTGGATTACACCGCCGGGATGTGAATGGGACGTGGCGCATCGGCCCGCCGCCGCCGGAAGATCCGTTACGTCTGGGTCCGGTCTGGCAGGCGATGGAACGGCTTCTCGACACTGGGCGATCCGAACCTCACCCCATCGCGCACCTGTTTGCGCACATAGAAAGCCCGCCCTACGGCGTGAAAGCCGGATTGGCGCCGCTGCTCTTCGTGGCATTCTACGTAGCCCGTGCTGGCGAAATCAGCATTTATGAACGTGGCACATATGTCCCGATGCCAGACATCGCAGTCTTCGAGCGGCTGATGACACGACCTGAACAGTTCAGCGTAAGCCTGTGCCGAGCCGAAGGGGCGCGCTGGCAGGTGTATGAACGACTCGCCCGCGCTCTAGCGCCCCAGGCTCTCACCCAGCCGTCACAGCCTGCCTTACTGGCCGTAACTCTGCCCCTGCTGCGCTTCATCAACCAACTGCCAGCGTACAGCAAGCAGACCAGACGCCTGAGCTTGCGGGCGCAGGCAGTTCGTCAGGCGCTCCGAGAAGCTCGCGCACCTGACGAACTGCTCTTCGAGCGATTACCAGGCGCATGTGACCTACCCTCGTTCCGCGCCGATGATGACGAAGGCACCCTATGGGTCGAACCTTTCGTCGCCGCCTTGCGTGAGGCCTTGCAAGAGTTACAAGGCGCCTACGCACGCTTGATTGAAACCGTTGCTACGCGCATTAGCGCAGCCTTCGGTTTACCATCAACCGGCGCGTCTGGCTACGAGGAACTGAAAAGGCGTTATGCGGCATTTGCCACCGCCGTAGCCGATCCGCAGATTCGCGCTATAGGCATGCGCCTGGAAACCGCCGATCCTGGAGATCAAGCCTGGATCGTGAGCCTAGCCACACTGGTGGCAAAACGTTCTCCAGAAACATGGAGCGATGCAGATCTCCCGGGGTTCGAGGCTGCCATAGCTGATCTGGGGCAACGCTTTCGGGCAGCCGAAGAACTGGCGCTCGTCACGCACACTGCCTCGCCTGACACACCGCTGGTGCGGGTCGGCTTAAGGAATGGACGCGGTGAAATCAGCCGGGTCGTGTATGCCGGTCTGACGGACCCGGCGGTGGAGCGCTTGCGGGCGGATCTCCGCGCATCCCTGGAGCGCCATGCCGATCTCACAACTGATCAGCATGTTGCCGCTCTGACCGACCTGTTGCATGAAATCTTGACCGTCATGGAGAGCTAGCAAGCGCCGGGAGATTGCTGAAACTCACAGATCGGTATAACGAACAATGCAAAAGCACGATGCCATTACACGCGCCTGGGCTGAACGACCGGGGCGGCATATCGTAAATCTGAGCGGCGGCAAAGACAGCACTGCCCTGGCGATTTTTCTGCGCGACAAGATCCCCCCACTAGAGTACGTCTTTTGCGACACCCATAAAGAACTTCCGGAAACCTATGAGTACCTGGAGCAGCTAGAAGCCTACCTGCAACGGCCGATTACCAGATTGAACGCGCAGCGCGGGTTCGACCACTGGCTAGAGATCTACGGAGGCGTGTTGCCATCGGCGCAGGTGCGCTGGTGTACGCGCAAGCTGAAGATCGAGCCATTCGAAGCCTATGTCGGCGATGACACGGTCTGGAGCTACATCGGCATCCGCGCCGACGAACAACGCAGCGGCTACATTTCAACCAAGCCGAATGTGCATCCGGTCTTTCCTTTTAAAGAGTGTGGCATGGCGCTAAGCGACATCGAGGGAATCCTGGCGGAGAGCGGATTGGGATTGCCGAGGTACTATGAATGGCGCCAGCGCAGTGGCTGCTATTTTTGCTTTTACCAACGTAGCGGGGAATGGATCGGACTTAAGGAGCGACATCCAGACTTATTTGAACAGGCGAAACAATACGAGAGCGAACGGGGAGGGGAACACTTTTACTGGCGCCAGCGCGAAAGCCTGGCCGAATTGGAGCGGCCCGAGCGTATCGCCCAGATCAAGGCCGAACACCGGGCGCGCCTGGAACGCGAGCGCGCTCGACGGCCTGATCGTCCGTTGATAGAGGCGCTTGGTGCAGCCCTTGATGCCGAAGACGATGCGCAAGGATGTGATATTTGTCATTTGTAAACAGGCTCGACGCTTATGTCAATTATCCGCAACCCCTTCGTCGACTACCTCAACAAGTACACTACTGCCTCACCAGACCACGAGGCCGCCTTTGACGAATTTGTCGCGCATACGCCGCCACCACCTGGCGGTCCATTGCGCTTTCAGACAAAGGTCGAGAAATTCCTCCGCATTCGCTTTGCCGAGTCCAGGCCACCTTCGATCATTCTTACCGGAAATGCCGGTGACGGCAAAACCTTTCTCTGTCGACAGATCATCCAAATATTTACCGCGAGGCATATTGATGACTGGGAAGAACTTGTCGAAAAACCACTTGAACGCCACGGAATTCGCCTGTATGTTATCAAAGATCTCTCTGAGCTAAGTGAAGAGGAAGGCAGATCGGTACTCAACCGGCTAGAGCAAACCCTTAATTCGGAATCAAGTGATCGGTATCTGATTGCCGCTAATGAAGGACGCCTGCGAGATTTGCTGACTCGCGTCCAAACACCAAAACTTACCGAGTCAATCAAAACTCAACTTCAATATGGCATAGAATCAGGCTCCACGTCGCTGGTAGTAATCGACCTGACCAAAGTGACGACGTCGGCATTCGTCCCCGAGACATTACGCTGGATGACCAGCAATATTCACTGGCAAGTCTGTACCGATTGCCCCATTATTGAGAGGTGCCCGTTACACTACAATGTGCGTACTCTTCGCGATGAACGGGTTGTCAGACGGGTGCAGTTCCTCTATGATCTGCTAGAGCATCTTGACATCCACGTAACAGTGCGCGACATGCTGATTCACCTGGCATTTACACTGACCGGGAATCAGAGTTGTCCTGAATTGCAGCGACTCGACGCCGAAGATGCCGATCGTCATCATCTCGTGTATTACGAGAACATCTGGGGCGGATCTGAAAACAGTCCCTTTCGTCGCAAGGCAAGTGTCGTGCAACATCTGGATCGGTTACAAATTGGGAAGCATTCCATCTTTGAGATCGATGACTTCATTATCAATGGAGGCGATCATCCTGATCAGACAATAGTTCATGCTCAACTCTTTACTCCAGCCGTCGATCTCGATTTCAAACGCTTTGAACAAGAACGTCGGGCATACATCGAAGGCGGCGCGGAAAAACAGACGGGTGAAGAAACTCAGGCTTTTTTAGAGTGGTTGCCGCACTGTCGGCGCAAGTTATTTTTCGAGTCGCCCGATGAACAGCAGGCTAATGAATTAATCACTTTTCGCTACCTCAACACCTACCGGCAGTTGCTCACCAACAAGCACAAACCTACCGATAGTATACGCCATCGCCTGATACTAGGACTGAATCGCGCCTTTGCGCGGCTCTACCTTACTTTCGATGATATTCTCTACGTCACTAGTCAGTACCTGCACAGCGCTGAACAACCCCGGCCGTTGGTGCGACTAGAAATCCCTGCTAATGGGATCGGCCTTTCGATTGATGATCGCGAAGAACAAGCATTTGATCGGCGCTGGGCCGATCTCTATATACATTTTAGCCCACCGCCAGAATTGCACCTGCGTTGGACAAAAGACGCGCTGAAACCGCAGCGATGGCGTCTTAATCTACTGGTCTTTGAATATCTCTTGCGACTGGCTGACGGCGGGACATTCAACGTGCTCGCTGACGAGTGCGAACTAAGCATACGCAGCCTGAAAGATCGCTTACTCAGTGAATTCGCCCATGAAACGACAAACACGCGCATCAGATTCTTTGTTGCTGAGCAGCAACAGTACGTTCTAAAGACCATCTATCTTGACGAGAAAGGGATTATCCGCGCAGGAGGTTAGCAAAGATGACCTCACACTACGGCAACTACGATCACACCAAGTCCCCCCTTGCCACATACATCTGGGGTCATCGTCTACGCACCGGACAGCACTGGATCGAATACATGGTTGAGTTTTTGAGTGTGATATCAGGGTTTGACTACCAGCTTGGTCAAGGCCTTAAGGGTCACCCCAACGTTAAGGTGGAGTACCGTCTTCCCAAACGACTAGGCCTACGGCGCTTCATTTTCTACGATCAGCGCGAAAAGAATCGTAACCCCTACGATGACCATGCCGTTCAAGAACTCCACAAGAGGCTCAGTTCACGCGTCTGTGGAATAGACAGTCACTCTGACCAGATCGCGATCGATCAGGTACGCTCGCTCCTGCGCTCTTTCTCGGTAGTCGAAGGCAATCGCTCATGGTATGCCAAAACTCTTTTTCCTGTACATGAAGAGTTTCTACTCTGGGAAGGACAGCGTAGCCGTTCAGCGAAACTCACCACGCCGCTTCTGACACCTGACCTTGATTTAAATGAACTGGACCCGGACAACCTGGATCGCGGAATGGAGTTCACCACACGCAACTTCTTTGCGCGCGGCGGGGAGATCTACTACCTGATCCTCTCAGCCGGCACTGAGAAGCAGCCGGACTATCGCATGTTCATTGGCAAACGACTACGGGAGTTGCTGACTGAGCACAATCGAATTCTTGGCCAGATTGCCAGTACCATTGATACGACCTGGCAACCACGCGACAATGGTCATACGAATTCCGCTTTTATCACTGGCTCACTCGGCTGGATACCACAACGGGATTGCGCACTCTACCAGCAGGTTGCTGAGGACCTGGTAACATTCCTCCAGAATAATTTGGATTCGCTTGAGTGCCTCGAACTACTGGCCCATCTGATCGGATTTCATATCATTTGTTACATATATCACCACGCCAATCCACATATTGATCGTCCAGCACTGATCGTTGACCTGCTAGGCGCGCATGACGGCGGCGTATTACGCAATCAATCAGCGGCTTCACTCCGTGAACAGGAAGATCGGCAACTTCGTAGAGCGAAGGACTTCGTTACAGAGCGGGTTCGGGAATGGGCAACTGATCAATTAGAAGGACCAATCTTGCTGGACCACCTTGAGCAGGAAACTAAGAACTATTTTCAATTGGGCCAGACCAGGGCGAAAGCAGAATACAACAAGACCCTCAAAGAACTCGGCCAATCCTATCAGATAGAGAGGGATCGCGAGCGCCTGCTCAAAGCATATAGCGAAGGTTTGTTCAAGGCCCTGGAGGGCGAGCTACGCAAAAATTTCCTTGGAATCCATCGCAAAATCGGACAAGCGATCGGCTTGATCGCGCCTATCAAAGGCCCAAAACCTCGCTTTGTGCTTGGCGACACTCTGTTAAAAACCCTGGTAATGGCGAACCTCAAACCCGATGACACTTTACCATTCGGTGAGTTTTTGGAACGGCTCTATGCGCGTTATGGAATCATCATTGGTCCTGGCGAAAGCCGCACTGCACAGGTAATGGAGCGTTTGCGGATCAATGAAGAATATTTCTCTCGTAACCGCGATGCACTCCGCGAACGTATGCGTCGCGCGGGCCTGCTAATCGAGTACTCCGACACAACGGCAATCGTCCGACGAGTTCAATGAAGGAGTTTTGTAGGATGCGCAGTGATCAGATTATTGCCGATGCGCTCAAACGCTACCTTGAGGCTTGTCTGCGCGAGAATCAAGCGTCACGAGCGTTTTTTCGGCTTTCCGGATTTGATCAACCCATCTACAAAGCCTTGCTGGATAATCTGGCCCGTCTGAATTGGCGCCTTGGCGATATGCAGCTCGAAGTGCGCAGTATTGCATCCATTTCCAGTCATGATGAACGGGTCATGGAGCGGCATCGATCCGCGACGTGGTATCGCAACCATCTTAAAGCCGGCTATGCTCTGGTGCTAATTCAGAATCGCCGATCTACAGATGCTCAGAGTCTCAAAGATTTGTACTCCGTGACTGAAGGCTCACTCACAAATGATGGTCTGGCACATTTGATTGCAGCAACATGTGTGAACTATCAATTGAAACCTGAAGATCGCAAACAACTCGAAACATTCATACGTCGGTTTGGGAAAAAACTCTTCAAACCACAACTTCGCGACCTGACAGAGTTTCTCTATCATGTTGACAAGAGGCTTGCGGAGCAACCAACAGCCATAATGCCTGACGCCATTGCTCGCGCTTTGCCATACCTGGGATTATTTCAGTGTCTGGATTTTGCACCACACCTCAACACCCTTCAGGGTGACCGAATGCTGCGGCAGTTGCACAACGCCGCACGAATCGGTAGCGAGGTATTTGATGAGAATAAACAGGAGACATATCTAAAACGGCTGGAAACGGCGCCACTTGAGGATGACAGTGCGCTGAATGGTTATAGTGCCGAGGAGAAACGTGTTTTGCTCCAACAGTTTATTGAAGGCCAGTTCCGGAATGACCGAACAAACACGCTTCGTGTCCTCCAGATCGACTGGCGCGAGGTTCAACACATTATTACGACAAAGACTCGCAGTTCGCAGGCACAGAAGTTCAAGGAAATTGCTGACGAGATCGAAGAAGCGTTTCCTCAAGACACGATATCTGACCGTAATCTGATTGAGTTGCTTACCTCTCTGCGTAATGAGCGTGAACCAGAGGCAGATCTAGTCGATCAAGTCGTCGAACAGATTGGCGATAGTCTGAGTAAGCAATTGCGCGGCAAACTGCGTCGTCTGGTGAAGACTCGCACGCGCAAACACAGCGATTTCCTGGTTGGCCTGACAGCACTGGCCATTGAATTGTTGCATCCTCGCCAGGATGAATTGCAACCAGGAACACGTATGCGGATTGAACTGGATGAACAGACGTTTGAAGATCAAGCAATTAAAATTTTTCATACTTTATTCGGTGGAATTGAGAAGATATTTTCAGATATTGAATGGGATCTGAACTCCGTTTCAGAAATTCTATCAGGGTATGAAACTCGTGAAACCGGGGAAGATCATGAAAAAGAAGGCCAGAGTGAAGTACGATTTCGGGTAGGAATCCTGGATGCCGATGGCCAAGAACTTGCCAGAGCCGACCTGATCTGGCAGTACCGTTCTGACAGCCCGGCTACAGCAACCTACCGAATGCTCGAAGCTGAACGACAAACGCTGAAACATCTCAACAATAAGCGCCTCCGCATTCCGATCTTTAAACGCTGCCCACACAGCGAAGATATCAGTAATCTGGATCTCCATCGTCCGTTGAAATCGTTCGGAAACTGGTCCGATCAGCCAGAGGATCTACGAACGTTGCTGTCAGCTATGCCATTGCAACGACTCAGACCGCAAGCGCCGAAGGCTCTCTTTGAGGCGCTAGATGGACTGGAAGAGGCCTGGGGACAGTTCGTGCAGACAGCGACAGATCAGGGGCTCATAGCCGCAGACATCAGTTCCTTGCTCGAAGCCTATGCCAATCTTCTTCACGCGGCCATTAGTCACTTGCAAACCGGTCAGGAAGTCTCTTTCGGGCTTCGGGTATTGGTTCAGGCGTGGATGATCGGTGCCAGCGGATTTGAGGATTGGGCGATCATCCCTCTTCTACATCCGCTCAAACTGCTCTGGTGGCGCGAACGTGCTCGTCATTTCGCCGGTATTGTGCGACAGTTACTGACTCCAGCGCAGTCCGTTACCATCGTGGATGAACCAAGACTACAGCGCGAACTAGCCATAACCTATGGATCTAGCCAGTTTCCACCTATTCTGGCCCTTCCGCCGAAGGAAGGAGCCCCTGTCGAGTGGTTTGTTCCTATCGAGGAAGTTGAAGGGTATGAACTCTTCTTCCCCGCTCACAAACTCAATGCGTCTTTTGGGTCGTCTACGGCCAACCTTTTTGCCGATGAAACAGAAATCGCCACTCGACGCGCCGTTGAAGGTATTGCGGGTGTTATTCAGGACTATGTCGAAACCTATCCCTTTGTTCGTGATGGATTGGAACTAGTGCTACTCGAATGCCGGAATAGCATTTTTCCTGAACTTCTGATTGAACAAATAACAAAATCCGACACTGCAGAATCCATACGCACTTCACTACTGGTACATACGTCTGATCGCGGGGCACCGATCTTTCAGCGGCTTAGTGAGTGGGCAGCGAATCACCATGATAGCGCTGATCATCTATCCGGGGATTACTTCCCATCAATTAGTCTCAACGTGCAGCAGGGTCCGTTCGAGGAACTGCTACGCAAGAGCACAAACAAAGATCTAGTCATTCTGGCTGATGTCCTGGCCCAACGAGGGCAACGCATCATTCCCGAATTGTCTCAGTCTGAACCGAATGATATTCCGCTTGAAGGGTTCCTGCCCATTTACCGTGCGCAGCAGGAACCGTTCGAGCGCGGCGAACTCTATCGACGCCTGCGACTTACCCAGACTGATCAACCAGCACTAGTACGACACTTCCTACTCGCACAGTATGCAGCATTTCAGAAGCGCGGAGTTGATCCGCGAGCAACGGTAAATTTCTATCGTGAGACGAGCCTGGACGATTGGAAAAACGATCTCAAGAAACTTCATCACCATTTCAACTGGGTTATTTGCTACGATCCTGCAATTGACCGTTTCCTGTTGCAAGCGACGTTACCAGACACAGTACAGGTTATCCGCTATTCACTGGGGCTCGGCGAGAAACGTCAGCATAATCTTACCGTTTCTTCGTCACATAAACCACAGATTATCGTACAGCGACGATTAGCTTCACGCCTGAAACAGATGCTTCCCGCTGCTGATCGCATATTGCTTGACCAGATTGCCGGCCAGTTGATCGAACAGGCCAAGCAGATCTCGGGAGATATTGTGCTACGCGCGGCGGGACCAGGCGCGTTCCTCAACGAAATGATCGGCATTGTCGCGGCAAAGTTTGAAACTGAACGCCGGCTCGAAACACGTTATCCCAACGCTCTTAGAACCTGGATCCTACTTGACGACTTTGAACACTGGTTTCACGGTAAATTCCCCGACCTGCTATGCGTGGTCATTGATCGAAGCATGAATAACGCTCTTAAATTACATTTAGAGATCGTTGAAGCTAAGTGCGTGAGTCAGCATGCCTTCAATACTGAAACCGTTGATGCCGAAGAACAGGCCCGTCGCGGCGCCGGTCGGTTGGTGGCAGCTTTTGCGCCCGGCGCACATCACCTTGATGCCACCTTTTGGTACGATCAGTTGTACCGAGCCATCGCCGGAAACCTCGTTGTGGAATACGAACAGCAATCCTTGTGGGAGCTTTTTCGCGAACGCTTTCAAAACGGCGATTTTGAACGGACGATCAGCGCGCATGCCTGGACGTTCTGCTATGATGGGCAGGCGGGTATTGAGAAAGGTCCAGAGGAGACACAGACGAGTCGGCCTGTGCCTGATGCGCCCGGTGTGCCTTTATACACACATCGGTATGGACGCAAAGAGTTGTGCCAGATCCTGCGTGAACTCGTTGAGCATTCGGAAGGCCTTACGCCAACAAATGCCTGGATGCCCGCACAGGATATCGTCGAAGTCACAACTGTTCAGTCAACCACAACGGATGCCATCGCTTCCCCTGTCACCCTTGGACCCGTATCGTCAGATCTCTCAACTGATGAACAAAACTGGTTAGATCTTATGGCTCGCAATCTCGAGAAGGCTTTACGCCACCGGGGGGTGCGCGTGCTGCGCATTAATCCAACTGATGCCGATGTGGGGCCAAGCATTGTGCGTTTCAAGGTCCGACTTGGTCACGATGAGACTCTCCGAAAAGTTCAAAGCGTAGCCACGGATCTGGCACGGGATCTTGCGCTTGAAAAAACGCCGCTGATAGCTAATGTACCTGGCACGCAATTTGTTGGGATTGATTTGCCACGTCCACAACCAACGATCGTCGCTCTGGAACCACTGTTGGAGCAATTACCTTTACCAGCACCGGCTGAATTACCGATCATAGTTGGAATCACGCCTGATGGAACCGTGGTGAAAGATGATCTTTCTGAATTTCCTCACTTGCTGGTTGCTGGAGTTACGAATTCTGGCAAATCTGTGTTTTTACGGAATCTGCTTCTCTGTCTCATAAAGCGATATGCTCCGAAACATCTTGAACTCCTGATCATCGATCCAAAACACACCGATTTTACTTTCTTCAACCAACTGCCGTATCTGCGTGGGGGCAAGGTGATAGTAGACCCAGGTGAGGCCAGAGAGGCGCTGCTGGAATTAGCGCGAAGTGAGATGAGACGTCGTCAACGTATCATGAGTGGACGAAGTCTAAAGGTCAAGCAGTTTAATCTTGACTATCCTGACGAAGCTCTGCCGCCAATTGTAGCCATGATTGACGAATACCATATGTTGATCAGCCAGATGGATCGAAAGGAACGAGAAACATTTGAGCAAGATCTTTATATCCTGGCGGCCGCTGCTCGTTCAGTGGGTATTCATCTAGTAGTTGCCACTCAGCGTCCGGGCGCTGACGTGATCACTCCAAATCTTAGAGCTAATCTAGGCGCTCAGATTGCATTCCGCGTCTCAACAGGCACCAATTCTCGAGTGGTTATTGACGAGAGCGGCGCTGAACATCTCATTGGTCGTGGCGATATGCTTTTTCGTCAGGCTTCCGGAGAAGTGATCCGTCTGCAAGCACCGTTTATGTCAGAAAAGGAACTGCTCGATTATCTTAAATCACTAATGCCAAAGCATCACAGAGATGCCGCAAACTCGTGAGCGCTAGATCGCTTCCCATCGCATTGAGCGGCAGTCTACAATCCACAATCTAAAATGGTATAAGATAGATTAATTACATCTACACTGTAATCAGGTTTTTCCCGTCCCCCCGTCATTCCAACCGGCGGGGTGTGGTTGTTTTCCCTCGTGGGAATGGCATGCTCATGTTTCCCCGTCCCCCCGTCACTCCAACCCAAACGCATCGGGCAGGAGATCGGCGATGGGCACGGGGCGGTCAGGGTCGGCTGCGCTGAGGATCAGCAGGGTGGGGGCGAACTCGATGAGGGCCTGCAGGCAGTCGCCGCAGGGGTAG
>DAOTWD010000052.1:0-16794 GCA_034435975.1 Chloroflexaceae bacterium
AACCGCGAGTGGGGCTGGCAGTGGGTCTTTCCTGCTGACCGGCTGTCGGTCGACCCACGCTCCGGCATCACCCGCCGCCACCACGTAGACGAAAGTGGCCTGCAAAAGGCGGTGCGCCAGGCCGCCAAACAGGCCACGATCGTCAAACCCGTCGGCCCACACACCTTCCGCCACTCTTTCGCCACCCACCTCCTGGAAAACGGCTACGACATCCGCACCGTGCAGGAATTGTTGGGCCACAAAGACGTAAAAACGACCATGATCTATACCCACGTGCTCCGGCGTGGTGGCCTGGCCGTGCGCAGCCCGCTGGACTTTTAAAGAGCTTGACAGCACCGAACCGCAAAGCCTACCGCCCGATGATCGGGATGCAGGATATAACGCTGCCAGGGATCGTGAGTGAAGATCGCATATTGTAATCACATGTCGGTTCTTTATCAGTGTTGTGCTCTATGTCTGCGCTGTTTCGTCTCAATGCCTCAGACGCCACAGCGGGGTACCCATAGGGGTGCCCCACCATACGCCTTGCAACTCTGCCCCTGAAAGCAGTAGGGGTAAGGATGACCAGAAAGAGATAACCGCCAGTTGCCTCACCCGGCATCCATCAACGCATCTGGCGCAGAATAGCACCGCTGTATGGTGCGAGATCGACACACTCATTGCCAATCTGTGCGCCTTCATTGGTGAGCAGAATATCCCACGAGGGCGAATCGGCCAGAAGAATGCGCTGGGCCGCAGAACTATTGTTGAGCGCCACCAGATACAGCGCGGCATGCGGCGCGTGCTTATCGGCACAGGCATAGGCATACAATCCCCGCACATCATCAAGGAAAACCGTGCGTCGTAGTCCACGCCACACAGTCGCAGTAGCGCGCCGCAAAGCTCCCATCCGGCGATAGAACGCCAGTAGCTCCGTATCTTGATCAGCCCCCCACAGCATCGGCAACCGCGACTCCTCCGGATGACCGCTGCCATCAGCATAGCGCACATCGCGTACCTGGCTCAGTCCTACCTCAGTACCATAGTAGATGATCGGTGGATTCGGTAGCGTAAACTGGCACAGCGCTGCCAGTTTCAGACGCCGCACATCGCCGCGTACCACCCACAGGAAGCGGTTCATGTCGTGATTGTCCAGGAAACTCGGTAGCACAAAATCCGGCGGGAAGGCGGCCAGATGACGCTGCAGGAAAGCATCAAACTGCGAAGCAGTAACCGTGCCGAAGGCAAAAAACTCACGCAATGCCTGCAGCAGCAGAAAATCCAGGCAACCATCAAGCCGCCCCAGGTATGTACGAATGCCATCGTCGGTCTCGACTGCTTCACCAATAGCGACACTGTCAGCTCGCACAGCACGGGTAGCTGCCCGAAAATCAGTCCAGAACGCATGCGAGGGGCCAATCGCATAGTCCAGGCGAAACCCATCCACTCCTTGCTCCAGCCAGTAGGTCGCGTGGGCAATCATTGCACGGCGGGCGGGTGGATGATCATTGTTGATCTGCGGCAGTGACTTGACACCAAAAAAGGCCAGATAGAGATCGGGATATTGTAAGAAAGTAAACCAGTCGCGATACGGACTGTCCGGGTTCTGCAACACCTCCTGGAAAATAGGATGCTCGCTCGAAAAATGATTGGCGGTATAATCGAACAACACCCGCAAACCACGGGCATGTGCTGCCGCCAGCAATGCGTGGATATCGGCCATAGTGCCTATGCGCGGCTCAACACCACCATAGTCGGTTGCGTCATAGCCATGATGAGAAGGACTGGGAAAAATTGGTGAAATCCAGATCACCGTCGTCCCCAGACTTACAATATAGTCCAGCTTTTCAATCACACCGCGCAGGGTGCCGCCATAGAAATCCATGCGAGTCTGCGTCGTAGCGAAGGGACGATCTTCACCCGGACAAAAACGATCGACAAGGACATGATAAATAATCGCATCACGCAGCCAGGTTGGTGGGCGCTCGCAATCAACACGATAGGCAAATGTACGGGCCTGTTGCACAAAAATCAAGCCAAACTCAACCCCACACTCGCGCAAATACGTCCACCCAGAGCCAACCTCATCAAGCGTGCGCCCATCATCGGCTACCGAGCCAACAATCTCGCTAGCCCAGGTCGATGCACCCGTCAATGATGACCAGGCCTCAATGCAATAGCGCACTGTTGTCCCTACGTCCTGAGCCGGCAACCGGCACTGCCACTCGTCCAGGTAGCCCCACAAAAAGGTATTCCAGACACTATTGATGCGGGTAAAGGCGACACTCTGACTGCCCGGTGTTGGGACACCCAGATGTCCACCTGGCATAGTGTCATCGGTTGTGAAATAGCATGTGACATGATCTGCAACCACGGTTGGCCCCAGGGTGACAGTAACATACACCGCCTGACCAGGGAGCGGATCAAGCGGATCGATACGATGCCGATGTGACACAGAGGACGATTCCGCACGAAAGAAGGCCAGACGCTGCCGATCGGTAGCCAGCGTACCGAAGATAAAATCATTTGAAACCTGTTCCATAGGATACCTGCTATTGCAAAACCTGATCCTTGTTGCTCCATCTGGCGCTGTGTATACGAAAGGCAGTGAAGGATCAGAAGTAAATTTGGCGAACCAGACAATCAATCCATTCTGTACATAACAGGCGGTACGCGGTCGTTCATGACCAAATAGTTTTCGCCTGTGGCAGCGCGGCGTCCGATCTGTTTTTCACCAACATTTTCACTCATGAATAAAAGACGATTAGTAGGAAGCGAAAACGGTCGGCAGATGATCCGCGCATAAGCTGCGTAAATGAAGATACGTAGTGGGTACGAATGGGTTACCATAGCGAGTCAGCTGTCCACGAATACAGCCACGAATGCACGCATGATGTGTCTTCCCTCAAGGGTATAGGTAATCAGATAATCCCTGCGGTCGCATGTCAAAAACAGCGTTCAATACCACCACCGCGTACCTGCTGTCAATGATACGGAGAATACGCACGCCACCAGCATACGTGGCGATTGGCTGTTCGTCAACCGCCAGTACCACAACAGTGCGGGTATGATGCAACCGATACCCGGTATTTGTGCAATAATACTAAGAAACCCGAAAGAAATAGCCCGAAGTCGCTTGCGCCCCTGTCACCACTCTTCCGCTACCTGATGCGCAAGAGTAGCCTTCAACAACAGCTTGCTCTGTACACCGTGGTGTGCGGCATGCTATAATGCACAAATAGGAAAAGTGAAAGGCAGTTTGTGCAAGCTGCGCTCTGGATCATTGTATAGAAAAGTACAGACAGATAACCCATGCGAAGCATCACTGTCCGCGATGTTCTACGTTTGGCGCTCCCAATTGAAACAACCGTTGTTGCCGGGGCAGCCGGTGTCACCCATCCGATCACCTGGGTTGCTATGTTACGCGCCACCTTGCCTGCTTTCGCAGAACTGCGTGGTGGTGAACTGGCGCTCTTATCGGTTTCAGCCGCGCTGGCGCTCGATCCACGACTGACGCTGGCGAATCTGGTACGCCGGTTGGCCACTGCCCCCGTCGCCGCAGTGGCCGTGGTGGGCGCAGTTGAGGCCGAGGACATCAATGCGGCCGAAGAGGCACGCCTGCCATTATTGCGGTTGCCGGACGGCAGCGATCTCCGCGAGGTCGAGCGCGAGGTCGCGCGGCTGATCAGCGATTACGAGGCACAACTGGAACGACGGGGAGCCCAACTCTACAACTCGCTGACACAGCGCTCACTCGCGGGGGATGGCGTACCAGGCCTGTTAGAGTCGCTCGCAGAACGGACGGGGCAGAGTGTGGCTTGCTATGGGCCAAATGGCGAAATGCGTGCCCAGCGCGGGCGTGGCTCGGCGCGGATTGCACTGCAGGCGCTGCGACCGACAAAGGCTGGCGATAGCTCACTGCTCAACCAGCAGATCTGGGTTGAGCCGATCGGCCCCCCCAACTATCCGACAGGCTATCTGGCCCTGGCTGGAACGACGCTGGACGAGTGGGATCGGCTGGCAGCAGCACAAGGGGCGGCAGCACTGGGCCTGGAGTTTGCCAAGGAACAGGCAGTACAGGCCGCTGAAGAACGACTACGCGGCGACTTCGTCTCCAGCATCCTGGCCGGGCCACCAGCTGATCCGGCGACACTGGTGCGTCGTGGGCAAGAACTGGGCTATAACCTGACCCTGCCACACGTGGCGGTGTTGTTTCATACCGAAGATCAACATAGTGTCGCGATGAATCGGATATTGGGGAGCATTCAGAGTGAGTTAACGCGACGGGGCATCGCGGCCCCGCTGTCCCAACGCGACGAGGGCGCGCTGTGCCTGTTGCCAATCACCAACAGTACCCCCCGCCCACGCGAACTGGTGGAAGCGCTGCGTGAACGACTGGTGGCAGACTATCCAGGGATTACGCTGGCAATGGGGACGCCGGTAGCAACACTATCGGAGTGGCCGCGCACGCTACAAGAAGCTGAGCAGGCGTTGATTCTGGGGCGGCAGCTCTTTGGACCAGAGCGGGTGCTGGCCTTTAGCGACCTGGGGGTGTATCGCTTGCTGATACGTCTGCGTGAAACACCGGAGCTATGGGCTTTCTATCGCGAAACGCTATCAGCGCTGGCAGCCTACGATCAGAAACAGGATGGAGAGTTACTCAAAACGCTGGAAGCCTATTTTAACCATCTCGGCAACTTGCGTGCCACTTCTGAGGCGCTGCATGTTCACCGCAACACGCTGCTCTACCGGCTGGAGCGCATCAAGCAGATCAGTGGACTGGATCTGAACAATTCAGAGGAGCATTTCGCGCTCTGGCTGGCGTTGCGCGCCCACCGCGTATTGCGTACAATGGACGAGGGAAACACATAGGGCTTTTCGAGCATCAGGCGCAGGGCACGCCACCAGCAGGCCGGATTACACCAGCTTTCATACCGGTCAACGTGCTCAATGCACAACTGCCTGTGCCCCGAAAGAATATGCTACCGGCCGCTTCTCGCTCATTCGTCACTCATCGCACCCGACGTATCCAAAGAGGAGTGAGGAGAGAGAAGTGAGGAGTAAGGGTTCTCTCCTCTCGCTTCTCTCCTCTCTCCCCTTCTGTCCCTCCTCTCGGACATATTCCTCATAGGAATATACGTCATAGCCCGCTCCTTCTCGTGTTGCCGCACATACCGCACGAAGGCATGACGCTCCGGAGGCAAGCGTCGTAACCAGTCTAGCAGATGGGTGAAGAGAAAACCGATGACATGGGGGACACAACCACAGCACGCTGTGGCTGCGTGCGTGTAGGAGGCATTCGTACGTTCGCTTGTTCGCCTGTTCGCACGATGGGACGTTCAGATGGTTCAGAATCGGCTCTTCCAGTTTGACCGTCGGAGAGGGAGACCATGCCATTGGCGTGACCACCCAGGCCCCCGCAGACGGGTGTGCGTGGGCGGGCGAGAAGTGAGGGAAGTGGAGCGAGGAGTAAGAAGATGAGGTTCTCTCCTCTCGTTCCTCGCTCCTCGCTTCTCACTCCTCGCATAGCTCTATCCGCATTTGTATGCACAAACATGTCTCTGCCTCTCTGCCCCTTTGCGCCTTTGCGTTAGGACAGAGATTGTGCAAGGGTAGACGCATAAACACCGAAACGCATCAATCCCTATCGCCGCACGAGCGCGACATAGCCAGGATCAAGCATCCAGCCACAGACCACATCATCCTGCGGCCAGCGCACTGTCGCCAGTTCAATCCACTGGCTCATAGACTGCTCAAAATACTGCACGGCGTAGGTACCATTGCGTGCAGCATTACCAGGCAGCTTGAAACAGGCCTGGAACGGATTCTGCACCAGTTCACGACCAGCCAGTGATCCATCTGCATTGTATAGCACCACTCGACCCGCCAGCAGGAAATTCTCATCGGTGGACGCAACCGGGATTCGGTCACGCTCCAGCGGGGTCACCTCAACGGTCACCGGACAGCGGAAGGTATAGGGTGCAATGTGTAGATTGAGTGTGCCACCATTGGCAGGCATACCGACAGCTTCCCAACTCACCACTCGCCGCATGCCATCAGCAGGTAACGGGGCTGCAGCGGCATTGAATGTTACTGGACAACCACACTGATCCAGCAGCGGTGTGGCGCCGGCTCCGGTCGCCGGAGTCACTGTGGGCGAGGGCACAGCAGTCGCACCCGGCACGGGCGTATTCGTTGGGGTTGCCCGCGGAACGGTCTGACCGAATGCCGATTGTAACGGGAGCAGCCAGGCGGTCGGGGTACCAGAGACGAGCACCAGGATAATGAGCAGGATCAACGTGAGTGCGGCCAGACGCAAAAGCTGATTGATACGGTCAGGAGACATAGTGAATTCCTTTCGTGATTACTCGGTTAACTGACAGGACATATGCGGTCGCTTGAGCAACCGCTTTTTTGCTTTCGGCAGAACGATCCTTCTCTCTGTTAACGTATGCTTCGTTCTACGCTGCAGTGGACGAAACCGGTTGACAATTACCCGCGTGCGTCCTGCAACTGAAAAACAACGCTGATCAATTGATCACGGTCAAGAACGCCCTCAAAAATAATCTGGTCGTTTGTGCGTTGCATGAACGGGATGGTACTGACCAGTTTAGCCGACGGTGGCAGACGTACACTGACCTGGTAGGGGACGTCTGCCATGCCGGGTTGTTTCTGCAGGTGTAGCTGGTAATGCCAACCCTGGCTATCGGCAAACAATACACTGGCTGGCAATTGATAGTGCAAGGTGGTCAGGCGCTGCTCACCCTGCGGTACCACCAGGAAGGTGCTGAACATGCGCGTGCCGCCGTCACCAGCTGCAACTTCCACCCCGCCGTCGTCGGGCACTCCAGAGAGCAGCCACTCACCCAGCGTGGGATTGGTTTCGGCTGCGACCAGTTGGCTATGGCGTGGAACGAGTACGCGCAGATAGTTCCAGTAGCAGCGCTGCATCCACTCACCATAGTCCGATGTAGACGTGCCCCAATGGATGCAACGGGCCGGGCCAGGGGCTGTATGGGTGTGACGCACGGTTAGCGTAGCAACCGGTGCAGTCATACTGGTCAGATCGACCGCATACTGCAGTTCCTGCTGCACCAGAGCGGCGGCCTTCTCGTAGCCCATGCTGGTATTGACCACCAGCAGAAAATCGGCCGCACGCGGTTGTATGGCGCCGTCCCACCCCCAACGAGCGAACACTTCAGCCGCAACAGGATGCGCGACTGCTACCAATACCTCACGCTGATCCAACCCGCGCCGCAGGGCATCACTCACCGCCTGCCAGTCCAACGGCTGATCGGCAGCAAAGAACCGCGCCAGAAGTGCCTCGGCCAATAGCGCCTTGGCCTCTTCGCGATCCAGCCCGGGCCGGAAGCGCTCAGGGAAGCGCGCATACTCGATCAGATTGACGTGAGTAATCGGTTGCTCGATGTCTGGGATAACCACCGGCCCAATCGCTTCGAGCAACCAGGCTATCGCCTGCGGGTTCAGAGCGATCACATGCTCAACTGGTCGTTGCTGCCCTCGCATGTACAGCTCGGCCAGGCTGCGGGCGCTCGTAGGAAAGTCGGGCGACCAGTTGCTGTCACGAAAAACCAGCAGATCAATGCCCATATAGCGCTCCATCGGTGCGGGTGTGGTGGGATAGGGTTGCCCGGCCAGGTCATCGACATCAACCGCATCCTGGTAATAAAACTCGGTCACGCGACCCTGCTCCAGCACCAACCGTCCGGCACCGCCAACAAAGCCACCCGTGGCGCGGATCTCGTCCGGGTTCTGGAACAGCAACAGATAGCTATGCGGCCCATCAAAGCCTAGCAGGTCGGGCAGAGCCAGAGCCAGATCGAGGCCGTCTCGTATCTCGGCCAACAGTGCATTGCCCTGTGCCACCAGTGCCCGCGCCGAGGCCGGCAGTTCGAGTACTGGCAACGCCTGCCAGGTAGCGCTCAACGGGTCAAAGGCTTGCCTGATGCGTTGCAGTTCGGGCTGCATGGCCTGGATCTGTTCCGCCAGAACAGGAATACCGAGCTGTGGCGCACGCTGTGCTTCTAGCAGCGGCAGCAGTGTTGCACTGGTCTCCTGGGCCAGCAGTGCCAGCTCGCTGGTGGCTTCCAGCAGCGCAACGAGTGCCACGATGCGCGTGAACTGTCTACGTAGTGCGGGCGGGAAGGTATCGAGCGGTATCTGCGTCCACTGCGTGCGGGCCTGGGCCAGCGACTGCTGGCTGGCAACCAGCGCCGGTTGGGTTGCTGCCAACCGGGCGACCAGGTCAGGGCTGAGTTCGGGCCGGGCGGTCAGTTCCTGTGTCAGCGGCAGCATCGCCGTCCAGAATTGCTCGGTCGCTACGAGAGTGGTGTCGCCGGCATTCAGCAGCGGCGCGGATGCGGCCAGCAACGGCCCATAGCGTGGCAACCAGCCCAGATAGGGCGTGAGCGGCAGCAACGGGCGCACCTCGGCCCGTAGGTCATCCAGGTGGCTGCGGGTTTGAGCTAACTGCGCACTGACTGGCACTAAATCTATGTCGGCGGTATATTTGATGCGCGTCAGAGCCTGGAAATCAGTTCGCAAGACCTGCACCTGACCGTAGATCCGCCAGCCCTTGATGCCCAGCGCCACCAGCGTGATCAGCAGCATGCCCACCGGCACTGCCCACCAGCGACCGCCGTAGCGCCGTGGCAGCGCTACGCCTCTCCCGGAGTGCCTCAAGGTGACATCACGCCGCGTACCGCCACGCCCTTCACCTGACTCCTTCCCTGAAAGAGATTCGCCAACCGCTGACCGCCGGTCGTCTGAAGGCGACACATCGCCCACTGACCGCTGCTTCCTCATACTCTCGTGTATCATTTCATTGCCTGAAGATTTCCTATAGTTCCTGGCACCTTACTGCCTGCCCTACGGCTGTTGCCGTCCACGAATAGGGCCACGAATACACGAATGTGGCCGTGCCATCCCCATGCCAGATGCGCGACGGCACGATCCGACCCACCGCATGCCCGCCCTCTTTAGCGTTGAAACGTTAGAACGTGCCAACGCCTCCTCGCCTCCTCGCCTCGCGCCTCGCGCCTCGTCGCCTCCTCGCATCGCCTCCTCGCCTGCCACGTCGCCAACGCCCGCCCGCGCCCCGGAGGGACGCGCACCCAGACCCGCCTCGCGCCCCGGAGGGACGCGCTACAGCCTTCCTCGCCTCGTCACCTCCTCGCATCCTCGCTCGCCACGTCGCCAACGCCCGCCCGCGCCCCGGAGGGACGCGCACCCAGACCCGCCTCGCGCCCCGGAGGGACGCGCTACAGCCTTCCTCGCCTCGTCGCCTCCTCGCCTACCACGTCGCCAACGCCCGCCCGCGCCCCGGAGGGACGCGCTACAGCCTTCCTCGCCTCGTCGCCTCCTCGCCTCGTCGCCTCCTCGCCTGCCACGTCGCCAACGCCCGCCCGCGCCCCGGAGGGACGCGCTACAGCCTTCCTCGCCTCGTCGCCTCGTCGCCTCCTCGCCTCGTCGCCTCCGCTAGTGCGCTGGCACATACAAGGGTTGCTCGCCAATCCGGGGCGTGGTGGGATCAGAATGCGCCGGAGTAGAAGCAGGTGTGTCTGCTGGCGGTGCTTGAAATTCGGGAATGAGCTGATGTAAAACGCGCAGGATGGCTGCTGTATCATGCTGCTCGGCGGCATGCGCTAATACCTCGACTGCATGGTTCAAAAAGGGACTGACCGTGTTGCTGGCGTTGCGCGCAATGAAGATCTTCTGGTGCGGCGTGGGCTGATATTCTTCACCGGGTACAAACAATTCCTCGTATAGCTTCTCGCCCGGTCGCATACCGGTAAAGGTAAGATCAATGTCCCGGCCCACCTCCAGCCCGGACAGCTCGATCATAGTACGTGCCAGATCGACGATCTTGACCGGCTCGCCCATATCAAGCATAAACACCTCGCCGCCGCGCCCCAGTACAGCCGCCTGTAGCACCAGTTGTACCGCTTCGGGGATGGTCATAAAAAAGCGGCGCATCTCCGGGTGGGTCACGGTCACCGGGCCGCCGGCGGCGATCTGGCGCTTGAAGGTCAGAACAACACTGCCCCGACTGCCCAGCACATTGCCAAAGCGTACCGCCACATAGGGCCGCCCGCTGCGTCGTGCTGCCTGATGCACCAGCAGTTCGGCGGTGCGCTTGCTGGCCCCCATAATGCTGGTCGGGTTGACCGCTTTGTCGGTAGAGATCATCACGAAATGCGGCACCTCAGTCGCCAGCGCAGCGTTCAGCAGGTTGCGTGTGCCCAGCACATTGTTGGTAATCGCCTCAACCGGATTGGCTTCCATCAGCGGCACATGTTTGTGGGCGGCAGCGTGGAACACAATATCTGGACGATAGTGCGCAAAAATGGCATGGATGCGCTCGGCACAGCGAATATCGGCAATCACCGCCTCGATCTGCGTCGCAACCGGGTTGCCGCCAGGTATGCGTGTGGGCCACAGGCAACTGGCCGGCTGATTTGCCGCCTGCTGACGCAGCAGTTCGTTGTGAATCTCAAACACGCTGTTTTCGCCATGGCCCAGGATGATCAATGCCGTCGGCTGACAACGCAACACCTGTCGGCATAACTCGCTGCCAATCGAGCCACCGCCACCGGTGATCAGCACCCGTCGCCCGTAGATCAGCTCACGCACTGCCGCCACATCGGTCTGGATTGGCTCACGGCGCAACAGGTCTTCGATCTGTACATCACGGATCTGGCTAATGCTGACCGTACCATCGAGCAACTCGGCCACGCTCGGCATGGTCTTGACCTGCACGCCCGCCTGCTCGCCCATCTGCGTAATCTCGCGGATGACCTTGCCCGGAGCGGAGGGCATGGCGATCAGCAATTGCTGTACCTGATAGCGTGCCACGAGGTCAGGTAAGTCATAGCGCGTGCCCAGCACCGGTAAGCCGTGAATGAGCATATGGTGCTTCTGCGGATCATCGTCAAGGAAGCCGACCACGGTCATGCCTGGCCGCGGATGACGCTGGATTTCACGGGCAATCAACGAGCCAGCATCGCCCGCGCCCATGATCAGCGCGGCGGGCACTGTATGGCTGTCTGATCGGTGCCGAGAATAGCGCGGCAGCAACCGGGTTGTCAGGCGCGGGCCAGCGGTGACAACCAGTGCCAGCAGGAAAAAAATAAACGGAATAGAGCGCGGTAAATCAGCGATACTGACCAGCATGCGGCTGCTTACCAATCCAATACCACCCGCCAGCCCCGCCGCTGCCAGTATCGCCAGCGTCAGTGCCAGCAACTCTTCAATCGAGGCATAGCGCCAGTAACGGGCATACATGCCCATGCGATAAAAGATCAACGGCGTGATCACCAGGATCAGTGCCGTAAACAGGGCGGCTGGCGTCCAATAGCGCTGCAGATCCAGGTGTTCCAGGCGCAGCACAAAGCTCAGATAGGCTGCGAGAGACAGGAGGAGCAGATCGGTGGCAAAAAAGTAGCGGTTACGGATGTGCTTCATAGAATCTCTCCAGTATGTTTTCCAACGTTCCAACATTCCAACGTGCTAGCGCGCCAGCACCCCATTACGCCAGCCCTCCGGTGCCTCAACGCTCGACATCAGGCACTCGCAGACCTGATCGACTTGGCTCTCGCTCATGACGCTCGAGAAGGGTAGCGCCAGCGAGACATCGCCCAGGTGTTCGGTGACCGGAAAGTCGCCACGCCGATAGCCGAAGCGCTCGGCATAGAATGGCTGCAGGTGGATCGGCGTAAAGTACGGCCGGCTGGGAATGCCCTGCACGGCGAGCTGACGCATAATCGTTTCGCGGCAAGCTGGTGGTCGGACGCGTACCACATACACAAACCAGGACATACGCGTGGTATGTGGGGCCAGTACCGGTATCTCGAACAGCTCGCTACCGGTCAGGCGCTCGTTGTACCAGCGCGCAACCTGTGCGCGCCGAGCCAGGATCTCCTCAATGCGCTGCATCTGTACCACGCCCAGCGCCGCGCTCAGTTCGTCCAGACGATAGTTGTAGCCCAGGCGGGTATGGTTCAACCAGGCGTCGAACACATCGCGGCCCTGGTTGCGCAGGCTGCGGAATAGCCTGTCCCAATCGCTATTGTTGGTGACGATCATCCCGCCTTCGCCCGTGGTAATCTGCTTGTTGGGATAAAAAGCAAACACGGCAGCGTGACCCAGCGTGCCCACCCGTTGACCTTGATATTCAGCGCCGATCGCCTCGCATGCATCCTCGATCACCAGCAGATCGTGCTGGCGGGCTACCTCGAGTAGCGGGGCCATGTCGGCCGGCTGGCCGAAGGCATGCACCGGCAGGATTACCCGCAATTGCCCTTTGATCGCTGGCTGGTGACTGCCGCGTAGCGCAGGCGGGAGCCAGTCATCGGCATCTATGCCCCCACGCGTCAGGCTGGACACGGCAGCGGCGACAAGATCCGGGTCAATGTTACCGGTCAGCGGGTCAACATCGACAAATACCGGAATGGCCCGCTCGTACATAATACAGTTGGCCGAGGCGATAAACGAGAAGGGCGTGGTGATCACCAGGTCGCCCGCACCCACGCCAGCCGCAATCATACACAGATGCAGCCCGCTGGTACCGGCGTTCACGCCCACGGCATGACGGGTACCGATATAAGCGGCACAGGCCGACTCGAAGGCGGTCAACTGCGGGCCGATGCTTAAAACGGACGTGCGCAACACGGCATTGACCGCAGCAATCTCAGCGGTGGTGATATTGGGAGCTGACATAGAAATAGCCATAGTATCCTCAATGTTTTTCATGGAGATAACAATAGTAAAGATGTGCGCTGAACCAGACACGGCGCGTTTTGAACGCACAGACAGAGAGCTTCTGGCTGGTGCGCTTGTCAAAGCGCAAAGCGGTTGGAGCGCAAAGCGCAAAACACGTTGCCATTCTCGCGCTGTGCGTTCCCTTTTTGCTCGAAATCCTATCACGCCTCAACACGTCCCTGTTTTCCGCTTTGCGCTTTGCGCTTTACGCTTGAAGCGGATCTGGGATAATGCCGAGGATGACATCTATGCCGAATTACTCACGCCATAGGGTGATACTACCCTCGTGCCTACCGTAGCACCCGCTACGCTTCAGGCTACCTCCGCCAGCGCCCGGGGCGTTGCCTGATAGAGAATACGGGCCGGTACGCCCACGGTAACGACCTGCTCCGGCACATGCGTGCGCACCAGCGCCGCTGCGCCGACCACACTCCCCGCTCCGACACGACACTGTGGCATAACCGTCGCTCCAATCCCGATCAATGCCTCAATCCCAACCTGCACATCGCCCCCCAGATGCGCTCCGGGCGCAATATGGACGTGATCCTGGATCTGATTATGATGATCGACCGTGCAGCCGGTATTCAGGATAACATTCGCGCCAATCACGCTGCCGGGATTCACCACGACTCCGGCGGAGATCATGGTGCCCGGGCCAATGTGAACATCGGGCGCAATCACGGCCGCGGGATGCCGCGCAACGGCAAAGGTTTCACCTTGCTGCTGGAGTTGCTCAAAGATGCAGCGGCGCACATGATTATTGCCAATCGCCACAATCACCGCATCATGCGCGATCTGCGCCAGATCGTCCAGATTGCCCAGAACCGGCAGGCCGAGCCGCGTCGTGCCGCGTAGCGTGGGATTATCATCGAGATAGCCGATGGGCAGCACTGGTGTACCAGCATCCCGCATACGCAAGAGACTATCGGCAACCACCTGCGCATGCCCGCCGGCCCCAATGATCACCACCCGTTGCATCGTCGCAGGCGTGCCCTGAAACTCAGCCATCGTCGCCTGCCCCGCCTGCGCAATCCCCTCACGGCGCACGATCTTCCAGATAGTCATGCACATAATCCGTATATCCAGCCCCAAAGACACATGATCGGCATACCAGACATCCAGCGCAAACTTGTCTTCCCAGGTCAGCGCGTTGCGGCCATTGACCTGCGCCCAGCCGGAGATGCCCGGGCGTACCGCGTGGCGACGCATCTGTTCAGGCGTGTAGCGCTCCAGATAATGCATCAACAGCGGACGCGGCCCGACCAGGCTCATCTCACCGCGCAACACATTGAACAGTTCGGGCAGTTCATCGAGGCTGGTGCTACGCAGCCACTTGCCAAACGGAGTCAACCGTTCGGCATCAGAACGTAAACGCTCGGCATCCGAGAGCGGTCGTCCGTCGGCATCACGGGCGTCAAGCATCGTCCGAAACTTGTACATCGTGAAAGGCTGGCCGTGCCAGCCCGGTCGCTGCTGGCGAAAGAGGATGGGGGCACCCAGCTTGAGGCGCACCAGCAGCGCTACCACCAGCAGGAGCGGTGCCAGTAGGAGCAGCGCCGGGATAGTGAGCGTCAGATCGAGCAGCCGTTTGCCGTACCGTTGATAGGCGTTCGGTTGTGGCCAGTCGATATGGTGCGTCGCTTGATCGTTGATCACGCATGGCTCCTGATGGTAGTACATTGGATGCTCCCTGGGTATGTATTGAGAATCGGCCCCAAGAAAAAAAGCCTGGCACCTCGGTTGCGAAGTGCGCTGGCCTCACCTGATACTGGTCGTTCGTTTTTATTTGCGTTATGCTGGAAGCAGGACGTTTTCGTTCTAGCAGTGGCAGTCTGGGCGCAAAGCGCAAAGCGAAGAATAGGAAGAGTACAGAAACAATGGGCAACGTGATGAAGCAGAACCAGCCATCATCATCGACAGGAAACCAGAATCAAGATATGTTTTACGCTGTCTGATTAAGCAAGAAAACACTCCTTGTTCAGCTTTCCCCTTGTTCTTATTTTATGGATATAGCTGGAACTGCAACATCAGATAAGACTGTGGCATAAATCTGCACAATATCCTGAGCAGTTGCACGCACATCAAAAAGCTTGCGTGCATATGCCTGACCTTGTAAAGCTACTTGACGTGCATACTCTGGTGCATGCAGGACAGTAAGGATAGTCTGGGCTAACCGTGCTGGATCACGGGGTGGAACCAGCCATCCAGTCTCACCATGATGAATCAAATCAGGAAAGCCACCAACATTAGTAGCAATGGTTGGAACGCCCGCAAGCAGAGACTCAACAGCCCCCCCAACATTTTCTGAGTGTGAAGGATGCACCACTACATCGAAATCCGGATATAAATCTGGTACATCATGTCTTGTTCCTAGAAATACTATTGAATCACCACATTGCTCACGTCCATACATCCGCACCTGACGTTCATATGCAGTTGCATTATTCCAGGCGCCACCAACAAAAATCCCCCGAATATCAGGATCTATTTTTTGACAAATGGCAAGAGCATCTATCAGATCTTCATGGCCTTTTAGCCCTCTCGTCTGGCCTAAAAATCTCTTTGGTGCATACATAAAAGCAACCATCCCCACAAGTTTGAGTTGTGAGTTCAGATGTAGTTCCTGACGTAGTTTGCCTCTGGATGCATGTTTGAAAAAATCTAAATTAGTTCCATAGTAGGATAAAAATAGACGGTTGGCAGCAACGCCAGACTGCCGATAACACTGACATGTCCAGGCACAAGATCCAATCCAGTAATCGGGTTTTCCAGCGGTCGCTAACTCTATCTGTCGCAACAATGGATATTCAAGATGTAATGGCCCCGGAACTTGAAATAACCGCGGCACTGGATGTGATTTACCAAGTGCAAGACGCATCGTCAGTGTAGGGCCGACAAAGTGGCTATGGATAACTGCTGGTTGTATACGATCTACCAGGTTGCGAAAGTTTTTACATAAATGTGGAAAACGCCATGGCTGCCGGAATGGAAAATCAGTTTGCATAAAATGTACATGAACACCTGCTGCTCTATATTCAGGCACCCGTGGGCCATCTTCAGGCAAAGCTACATGTACTTCCACTCCAAGCTTTACTAACTCACGGGTTTGATGTACTGTCCACTTCATACCAATAGAAGTTTTTATTAACTGTAGTACCCGCATCACTTTGCCTGTCTTCCCACCCATACTGTAGTTTGTTGACGTACATAGCTGTAAAATGCGTTTCGTCGCCGACCCAGAATATTTTTATCATACTGCCTGGCTTGCTCCAGATTCCGCGCCGACATACGCGCCATACGCTCAGGATCGGTCACAATCTCGCGGATCTTACGCGCCAGAGCCGCCACATCGCCCGGTGGCACCATATCTTCAGCGGGTAGCAATTCAGGAATACCGCCTACAGTAGATCCAATACACGGCAATCCCCGCGCCATGGCCTCAATCATAGCGCGTGGTAAGCCCTCAGTACGTGAAGGTAGCACAAACAGATCTGCTTGATCGAGGTATGCCCGCACGGTGGCACCGGCAGGTACTTGGCCCCGAAAATGAACACGTTGCTCTATACCGCGTACAACAGCCAGTTGCTCGAGTTCTGCTCTGTGTTTACCATCCCCAACCAGTGTCAATTGCAGATCGAGACCTTGCCGAACACAGGCAGCAACCGCATCAATTAACACGTCGGGAGCTTTGTAGAGTTGTTCTAGCGAACCTACCATGATCAACTGAAATGAATGCTGCTCTGGTTGCGCTGGACGTGGTGTTGTAACGAGCGCAGCCTCAGACAGTTCGATGCAGGAGTAGTGAGTGGTAAAGGCAGCAGGATCTGGTGGATAGCGACGTTGTAGCGCTTCGGCAGTGACATACGCCGCAGCACACGCGCCAGCACATTGCCGACGTAACTGACGCGAAAACCACCAGCGGAAGAAGGGACGTAAAGGGTGGCGCACCGCGCCAGGAGCAAACACATCGTAGGGATCACCAACTACCTCCACGCCATAGGGATGGCCAGTTCGCCGTAGTGCCTGCTCAATGCA
>DAOTWD010000053.1:0-2481 GCA_034435975.1 Chloroflexaceae bacterium
TTTGAGCGTCTTGTGCATCCCGATGATCTGTCGCGAGTGATGCAGGCAATGCAAGCCTTTATCGCCGGTCACCAGGCGACCTATATGGAACAATTTCGCATGCGTAGCAAGACCGGGGAGTGGAAATACATCCTCGCCCGTGCCAACATTGTGGCCAACGATGGGTCTGGCAATCCTGTACGCATCATTGGGGTGCATACCGACATTACCGAGCGCAAACGGCAGGAAGAAGACCTACGGCAGTTGCTGGCTGCCAGTCCAGTCGTGCTGTTTCGTTGCCGGGTAAGCGGTGGCAACGGTGACTCTGGCATCACCTATGTCAGTGAGAATGTCTCTCATCTTTTGGGCTATGCACCCCAGGATTTCACCGCTGACTCGCAGTTCTGGGCTCGACATATCCACCCCAATGATGCCCCCCGTGTGTTTGCCGATCTGTCCCGTATCTTTGAGTATGGAGAGCATACCCTCGAATATCGTTTTCAGATGAAAGATGGTTCCTATCGCTGGATTCACGACCAGTTGCGCCTCATCCGCGATGAACAGGGCAATCCAATCGAAATGGTTGGCTCCTGGCAAGATATTACCGCTCGCAAGCAGCAGGAGGAGGATGCACGCCTCTTCAAGCTGCTGGTTGAACGGGCCATTGATGGTTTTGCTATTGCTGACCTACCAGACGCGCACTTTCGATTTACCAATGCAGCTTATCAGACATTGCTGGGCTACCAGGCACACGAATTCGCGGCGCTCCAGGTACCCGACGTATTTGCCGAAGATCCGGAGTATATCCGCACTTTGATTGCCAATAGTACGCAGATAGGTAGCTGGAGTGGCGTGTTGAACTATCGACGCAAGGATGGCAGTACCTTTCCTGGTCAGTTGTCCGCTTTTATTATTCCAGACCAGACCGGGCAGCCTGAGCTGGTAGTGGGCATTGTGCGTGATCTGACTGCCCAGTACCAGGCCGAGGCCGAACGGGCCGCGCTCCAGCAGCAGATCATCGACATCCAGCGTGAGGCCCTGCGGGAACTTTCGACACCGCTGATCCCAATTTCGGATAAGGTGGTGATCATGCCTTTGATCGGCACCATCGACAGCCTGCGGGCCGCTATGGTGATGGAGACGTTGCTAGAGGGGATAGCACGGCACCACTCGCATCTGGTTATTATCGATATTACGGGCGTAGCGGTGGTAGATACCCAGGTGGCACAGGCGTTCATTCGGGCAGCCCAGGCGGTGAAGTTGCTGGGAGCGCGGGTGATGCTCACTGGTATTCAGCCCCAGATTGCGCAGACGCTTGTGCATCTGGGGGCCGACTTGAGTGGTATCATGACGTATGGGAGTTTGCAGGCGGGTATTGCGGCTGCGCTGAAGCACTATGAGTAATCATCCATCGGTGGTGAAGCAGCAGAGTCATCACTGAAGCCGAGACTCTGGTGGAACCGTCTGCCTCAAGCCGGGACTCCGCTGTCCCTTTGCGAGAGGCTTGCTATGTGATTATAGAAAGGATCGAGACTATGTTCGACCTGCAAGACCGCGTTGTTCTCATCAATGGCGCGACGGGGGGATTAGGGCCAGCAGTGGTGCGCGTTTTTGCTAACGATGGCTGTCTGCTGGCACTCACCGCGCGCAAACAGGACGAACTTGATCAGACCGCGACGACGCTCGGCCTGGCACCCGACAGGACGTTATTACTGCCTACCGATCTGACCGATCCCGATGCTGTTGTGCAGATGGTGCAGCGTATCTATGACCAGACCGGGCGGATTGATGTGGTGGCCCACCTGACTGGCGGTTTTAGCGGGGGCGTGCCGGTGGCGGAACTTGATCCACAGGCATGGTATGCTATGCTCAACCTCAACCTGAGCGCTGCGTTCCTGGTGGCACGGTTTGTCTTGCCAATTATGCTCAAGCAGGCGTATGGGCAGCTGGTGTTTGTCAGCAGTCGCAGCCCCCGCCAGCCCACGGCCAACCTGGCCGAGTATACTGTGAGCAAGGGCGGCCTAGATGTGCTGGTGCAGGTGCTGGCACAGGAAACCCGCCAGCATGGGATTAACGTCAATGCCGTGGCTCCATCCGTGATTGACACCGAGGCCAATCGCCGCTTTAGTCCAGATGCGGATTATACGCACTGGGTGACGCCAGAGTCGATTGCGGGTGTTATTCACTTTCTAGCTTCAGCAGCCGCCCGCGATATTCACGGCGCGATCATTCCGATCTATGGCCGGGCCTGATGCTCATCGCTCCTTCCTGGTACGCTTTGTGCCCTGGTAACCTCCTGGCTCCTGCCGGGGGTACGCCGGCTCGCCCGTGCCCCGCCGGGACGCGCTACGGCCCCCGCGCCCCAGAGGGACGCGCACCCAGGTTCGCCGTGCCCGCGCTCCCGCGTCCCAGAGGGGCGCGCACCTAGGTTCGCCGTGCCCGCTCGCCCGCGCCCCAGAGGGGCGCGCACCTAGGTTCGCCGTGCCCGCTCGCCCGCGCCCC
>DAOTWD010000054.1:0-40644 GCA_034435975.1 Chloroflexaceae bacterium
CAGCCGGATGATACCCCTGAACTATGGGCAGCATTCGTGCATAAGCTCCGGCAGGCTACATTGCAATACGATGCAGCCACCGCTTTACCGCTGCCATTGCATCTGGCACGAGGTGTACAGGAATATGTATTGCTCACTGATGAATGGTCAGATGATGACGAGAGTGATTGAACTATCTAAATGTCCAGGTAGTATTGCCTGGATCATACAGAAGTTCCCGCAGATTTGGGTGGGGCCGGTGCGCAAATTTTGCACTGGCCCCACCTAGCCAGGGCCAGCGCACACTCACAGCGATCAGCAGCAGCATAATCAACATAGCATCACGGCGGGTCAAGATTGGCATACGGGTCTCGGCCGGAGACGCCCCCTTGCCATGCCCGCGTCCCACCCATCCCCTGAACCGGGCACGGCGGTGGGCACGCCGGAGCCGTGCCCTACGGCTGGCATGGGAGCGCGTCTCTCCGGGGCGCGGCGCGGGCGGGTAGGTGGGCACGCCGGAGCCGTGCCCTACGGCTGGCATGGGAGCGCGTCTCTCCGGGGCGCGGCGCGGGCGGGTGGTCGGGAACGAGACGCCCCCTTGCCGTGTCCGCGTCCCACCCATCCCCTGAACCGGGCACGGCGGTGGGCACGCCGGAGCCGTGCCCTACGGCTGGCACAGTGCAAAGCGCAAAGCACAAACAGGGGAATGGTACGACGTGATAGGGTTTTGCGCAGAAAGGGAACGCACAAAGCGAGAAAGAGCGACCGGTTTTTCGCTTTGCGCTCAGACCGCTTTGCGCTTAAACATGCCCCTACTCCACCGTCACGCTCTTCGCCAGGTTGCGCGGCTGATCCACGTCGCAACCACGGCGGACGGCGATGTTGTAGGCCAGCAACTGGAGCGGCAGCACCGCCAGCACCGGCGTCAGCAGCGGGTTGGTTTCGGGGATGCCAATAACGTGATCGGCCTTCGTCGCTATCAGCGCATCGCCCGCGCTGGCAATCGCAATCACATGCCCGCCGCGTGCCTTGACCTGCTCGATATTGCTCAACATCTTCTCGTAGGTTGCGTCGCGGGGCGCAATGCACAGCACTGGCAACGCATCGTCAATCAGCGCAATCGGCCCGTGCTTCATCTCGCCCGCCGGGTAGCCCTCGGCGTGAATATAGCTGATCTCCTTGAGCTTCAACGCGCCCTCCAGCGCAATCGGGTAGTTGATTTGCCGCCCCAGGTAGAGCGCGTCGCTGGCGTGATAGTAATATTCGGTCAACTGCGCACACAGCGCCGCCGTCTGCTCCAAAGTCTGGGTCGCCTTGCCGGGCAACTCGATCAGCGCCTGGATATGTTCGCGCACCTGTGCTGGCGTCAAGGTGCCGCGTGCCTGGCCCAGCCGCAGCGCAAACAGATAGCAGGCCACCAGCATGCTGGTGAAGCACTTGGTCGAAGCCACGCCAATCTCCGGCCCGGCGTGCAGATAGATCGGCCCGCCATCGGCCAGGCGCGCCGCCTGGCTGCCGATCGCGTTCACAATCGCCACACTCCGCACCTGCTGCGCCCGCGCCTCCTCCATCGCCGCCAGCGTATCCACCGTCTCGCCGCTCTGCGAGATCGCCAGCAGCAGCGCCCGCTCGTTCAGCAACGGCTGACGGTAGCGAAACTCGCTGGCATAATCGACCTCTACACGCACGTGTGCCAGCGTCTCGATCATAAACTTGCTCACCAGCGCCGCATGCCAGGCCGTGCCACAGGCGACCGCATAGATCTGATCCACCTGGCGCAAGTCGGCATCGGTCAGGCGCAAATCCTCAATGTGAACCGTCCCACCCTCCTGGTCGATCCGTCCGCGTAGCACGTCCATCAACGCCCGCGGCTGCTCATAGATCTCCTTCTGCATAAAGTGTTTGTAGTCGCCCTTTGCCGCCGCCACCGGATCCCAATTCATAGTCGTGGGGATATGCGGCACCGGTGCGCCTTTGAACGTGCTGATACGAACCTCGTCGCGCGACACGACGGCGATTTCACGACTCTCCAGAAACAGCATCTGACGTGTGTGATCGAGAATGGCGGGCATATCCGATGCGATAAAATACTCGTCTGTTCCCAGACCAATCACCACACCTCCGGCATTACCCAGCCGCGCCGCCACCAGCTTATCCGGCTCGCGGATGCTCATGGCGACCACCGCATTGCCGCCGCGCAGGTCGCCCAGTGCCAGGCGCACCGCCTGCTCCAGCGAGCCGCTCTGACGGTAATACACGCCCACCAGATGCGCAATCACCTCGGTATCAGTCTGCGAACGAAAGGTATGGCCCTGCTCGATCAGCCGTCCTTTTAGCTCCAGATAGTTCTCGACAATCCCATTCTGGACGACCACAATCTCTCCGTCCTGGTCGCGGTGGGGATGCGCGTTATCCTCGGTCACGCCACCGTGGGTCGCCCAGCGCGTGTGGCCCAGCCCGATGTTGCCCTGTGCCGGGCAGTCGCTCTGTAGGCGCTCAACCAACCGCCCCAGCTTGCCGGTGCTACGGCAAAGCTGCAAGCCAAGTTCGGGATCGTAAATGGCAATGCCCGCCGAATCATAGCCGCGATACTCCAGCCGCTGCAATCCACCAATGACGATCTCCGTCGCTGACCGCGAACCGATGTAGCCCACTATTCCACACATAAAGTTATGCTCCTTTAAACAAGAAGCGCAAAGCGCAAAGCGAAAAACAGGTCGCTCTTTTAAGCAAGAAGCGGTCTGAGAGACGTTGCAGCGCAACGTCTCCACAAGCCATGCAAGGTCTCCACAACAGGTCACGTGTTTTGCTTTGCGCTTTGCGCTTCGGCGCCTTTGCGTTAAAAATGCGGCCGTGCGGTGCGCGACGCAATGCGCAGCAATATGCACCGCAAGGCGCGCAGCACTACATATGGCACTATTGGGGAATCAAAGGAATGGGGTGGTTCACAACGTTGCAGATTGTCCTGGCCCGTCACCGGGAGGCGTTGCGCAACGCTTACAGGTGGTGTCCACACCTGGGAGGCATCCGCTGATCACTCGATTTTCCGGCTCTTATCAGCCTCAGGCGCGCGGCCTGGTGCGGTTGAACCGTTCCCTCCGCCCTGCGGCAGAGAACCTCCACCTCGTCAACTCCAGCACGAAAGCGCACCGGAGTCCATGCGCTTGAATCCATCTCGTTTACGGTGATCATTCCTCCTGGTCGCTTTCCCCACATGCGACGATACGATGTTATCCCAATCCCAAATGAGTTGTACAGAACCGGAGTTCAGGCTTGAGCCAGGATGAGTGCTATTCAGACTTCAAGCCAGAACTCTACTTGTACCCGTTCCGGTGGGGCAGTCTGGCAGGGCCGCACCTCTTCCGGTGCCAATGTTTTGTGAGAGCCTATGGCCTCAGCTACTTTCGCTGGCGAACCGTCCCCCGGAACGAGTACGAGATTTGCGGTATATAACTGCAGTGCGCCTAGTATAGCATAAGATCGGCGATATAGTTACAGGGTACCTGTTTCGATGGGGTGGTCTGGCAAAGCACTGCTCCTTCCAGTGTTTCTATTGGCATCCAGCATCCCTTGTGGGCACCCGCAATGTGCCGCCTCGCTACTCTGGAGTGGACATCAGCCCACTGCGGTAAAATGCAGCATGCGGCAGCAAGACATGGCTATGATAACGTACACACAGACGAAGATGGAACTCATTGTATACGCTATAGTGTTGACACAACTTCGTGGCAGAGTACAATATGGTTGACTACCAATTGCTACACAGGTAAGGATTCCGAGATCATGTTGAAACATTACTGCTGCCGCTGTGGAGCGACCATGGAGCAACGCTTGGTGGAAGGACGTACCCGCGAGGTCTGCCCTGCATGTGGATATGTTCACTACCGCAATCCCGTCCCGGCGGTTGGTGTTGTGGTGCAACAGAATGCAGGTATTGTCCTCGTTCGCCGTAAATTTGAGCCATGCGCTGGCTACTGGGGTTTGCCCGCCGGGTATATGGAAATGGGCGAAACAGCGGAAGAAGCGGCCATACGCGAATGCTTTGAGGAAACCGGGTTGCTGGTACAGACGCAGTACTTGATCGGGGTCTATTCCTATGGCGATCATACCTCCAGTGGACTGGTGATTATCTATGCGGCGACGGTGCAGGGGGGCGAGCTACAGGCGGGCGATGATGCGATTGATGTCGGGGTCTTTCCGGTGGATGCATTGCCATCCCCCATGGCTTTTCGGACACACCTGCAGGCGATTGAACGCTGGCGACACCAGGAACGCCTATCGGTGGTGCAACCCGATGTGCTGCTCCAGACCGAGCAGGGGGTGCTGGTGCGACGGGCACAGTATTATGATGATCGCTATATCCAGGAATTGCTGCCATTTTTACCGGACAGCAGCGCCGCCAATGAAGTTCCAGGGGTACTGACTGATGCCCTGTTTCATGACCGTCTGCACGATCCTGATCGGCCCATCCTGGTGGCTGAAGCCAGCGGAGTCGTGGCCGGATTTATTGCTATGTCTTTTCGGCAGACGCTGGTGGGCTGGCGCGCAACCGTGGATGAACTGGCGGTGGCACCGGGCTACCGGCGGCAGGGTCTGGGGCAGGCGCTGATCGAGGCTGCAGTGCGGTTGGCCCAATCGCGCCGTTGTCCTATCCTGCATATCGATACCACGCAGGGTAGCCCCGATGCCATGGCCTTCTACCGCGCCTGCGGCTTTGCCGATCACCGCGTTGCGACGATGCGGATCGGGTAATCAGCACTCCCTGATCGCTCCCCTAACGGTACCCGCCGGGTATGCGGCCACGTACCCGGCGCAAGACGTGCGGCACACCCTTGCAGATGCCCCTGCTCCGCAAGCGCACTGACAAAGCACCGTTTCTTTAGATTCCTATTGAGGTTAATACAACCTTAAAGCAATCTTTATCTATCGATAACAAACCTGTATTAGAATTGCCGCCATCACCTCTTGCTTAACTTTCTAGATCCCTTTAACTGCATAAAGAAAGGAGCCCTGGATGCTTCGTTCGTTATCACCATGGTTTGCACGACCCCTCAGTATTGTGGGTGTATGTATGTTGTTGACATTGCTGCTGACATTACCGGTTGCTCAGGCTCGAAATGGGAAGCCACCGTATGTGACGCTGGAGGGGTTTGCTGTGTTACCGGCTGATACTTTTGCGCCCGGTCCCCCTTCCGGCTTTGCCATTCAGGGTGCAAATGGTCGGACACCCCCATTTACCAACCAGCCTGTCCAGGGGTTCAGCGCCATCCTGCGCAAGTGGAATGGAAACTACCTCGTTATGTCCGACAATGGTTTTGGCTCAAAGGCAAATAGCCCCGATTATCGCTTGCGTTGGTATGAAGTCAAGCCCGATTTTAGTCGGGGCACTGTCGATGTGGTGGGATATACTGAATTGAGCGATCCCGATCGGTTGATACCCTTCCCGATTATCAATGAACACACGGATCGTGTTCTGACCGGTGCCGATTTTGACCTGGAGTCCTTTCGCCTGGCTCCCGATGGAACCTTCTGGTTTGGCGAAGAATTCGGCCCCTACTTGCTGCATACCGACATCAACGGTCGTCTCCTGTCACCACCTATTCCGACACCTTATCCAGCTGTGTTGACACCATTTGCACGGGGACAGGCCTTTATCCAGGCACCGGAACACCCGGATTTTCGCAATCTCCCTGATCACGATGCCCGTCGTGCCGCTGCCAATTTACCCGGCAGTCGTGGATTTGAAGGGATGGCGATCAACCCGGCAGGCACCAGACTCTATCCTATGCTCGAAGGTGCCCTGTTTGATGATCCAGTACGCACACGTTTGCTCATCCAGGAATTCGATCTGGCAACAAAGCAATATACCGGTAACTACTGGTTTTATCCTATGAGCGATCCGGGCCATGCAATTGGTGAACTGACAGCAATCAACGATCATGAGTTGCTCGTTATTGAGCGTGATAGCAAGGAGGGCCGCGAAGCAGCATTCAAGCGTATCTACCAGATCGATCTGCGTTTAATCGACGCGGATCGTACCCTACAGAAGACGCTCCTTGTTGATCTGTTGTCTATTACCGATAAGCGTGGCCTGACCCGTGAGGAACCCGGGGCGGTTGGACTGGGATCACGCTTTACCTTTCCGTTTGTAACCATTGAGGCTGTCTATCCTGTTAATCGCCGCACCTTGATCGTTGTCAATGACAACAACTATCCCTTCAGTTCGGGACGACGCCCTGGTATTGCCCCCGATGACAACGAGTTCATTCTGTTGCGTCTGCCAGAGCCGCTGAATCTGAAGCGCTCATAGCCTTGAGATACTTCACGTAACAGGAGACATGGACGAGCTATGCTAGAATATAGTGTCACCTGTCTCTGCGCGAACCTGGTAAGAGCGGGCGCGAGACGCAACATTGTACATTTCTGCGGAACAGGAACAGATCTGCGAAAGGCCTTATGCCAGACAAGAACGAGCGAACAGTGGCGATTGATGTGCGAGGCTCCGCTCGTATCACCTTACCTATTACCACACCTTACGCTGGGCGGACGATTGCCAGCCTGGTGCAGGAGTTGTTGGGCAGGGCAGCTTTGGAGCACCTGCTGGCTCATGGCGGTATCTGGCTCGATCAGCAGCGGGTACAGGATGCCACACTCCCTGCACCCGCCGGCGCGATCCTACGGCTGCATCGTCCCCCAGATGGGGAGTATGCACCGGTCACAATAACAGCCACAGATATATGCTATGAGGACGAGTGGCTGCTGGCCCTCAACAAGCGTGCGGGATGGTATACCGGCCCGACACCATGGGATACACAGGGCAATGTGCGAGCAGCGCTTATCCATATGCTGACACTCCGCGACGGTGTGCCACCACGGCTGCATCTGGCGCATCAACTTGACCGCGACACATCAGGCGTCTTGCTCTGCACGAAAGATCCCTCTGCCAACGCACCGCTCCAGGCCGCTTTTGCCAATGGTGCTGTAGACAAAACCTATCTCTGTGTTTGCGTCGGCGAGCCGGCTGATACGGTGTTTGAGATGCGCACCGGCCACGGGCGTTCACGCGGGGGGCACTGGCGGTTGTATGACCAGGAACAGGTTGGTCGAGAGTTACCAACCGGCGGGCGAGTCCAACTGGCCCATACCCATTTTCAGGTCGTGCAACCACTGGGAGACTACGCGATCATCTATGCCCGTCCGTATACAGGGCGTACACACCAGATCCGGCTGCACCTGGCAGCCTGTGGGCACCCGCTGCTGGGGGACACACGTTATGGTGGCCCGGATGTCTTTCGCCACCAGGTGCTGACAGCCCATCTGCTGCACGCCGTCCGGTTACAGCTATCGCACCCGATTACGGGTCAACCGCTCGATCTAAAGGCGGCGATCCCGGCACACTTCAGGCCGTTCCTGCCCGAACTATCCGCCCTTTCAAAGGTTCAGGCCCCAGGCGACCAGGAAGATCATTAATGTGAGTTCCACCGCTCGTAGCCCATCGGCCTGCACATCGTGCCAGAATTCATCCTGGCCAAGCCACCACCAGATCCGATTTAACCCTGTACGCAAACGTGTTGCACGTTGTAACCGGGCCACCTTTGCCAGCCGCAACAGACGTCGGGTGTGAATAATCAACGTTGCGGCCCATATGGCTGAAATAACCAGCAGTAGCATATGTGTCATCATCATCTCTCCTTCACACGCTCGTTCTCACTTCATTGTTTCTATCTCGTTTCAGGCTTCACTGATAACAAAAATACCAGCACTGACTGAAGTATGACACCAGATCTCCGCTGAAATCAACAGGTCATTACTCCTGTTCTCGTGTAGCATCTGGTACTGGTTTGTTCTAGGAGCAGTGGCGATTGCTATCCTGAATTCAGTTGTGCAGAATCCGAGTCCAGGTTTACAATGAGAATAAAATTGCTATATAAACAACGATCCCGTGCAGGATTGCGGGTGCTGGGTATGGGTACGCCATGATCTTACCTTTTTATCTCCTTTCTGGCAAGATGTCATGTCATAATTGTGTATCCCCCTCTACAACAAGACATCCCCTGGGTAGGGAGGCACGGCGCTGGCGAGAAGTGAGGGAAGAGGAGCGAGGAGTGAGAATAGAGGGTTCTCTCATCTCGCTCCTCGGTTCTCGCTCCTCGGTTCTCAATCGGCTCCCGCATCACTGCCGCAATGAAGTCCTGTTGGAGTATGCCAACGCGGTTTATGAACAGCGGTCGTCACCGTTCAACGTTCGCCTCTTTCTGGCCCGTTGTGGCCACAAAGCCGCTACAACAGGCCGAAAGGGGTACGGCCCTCCAGAACAGCCCACGCGATATGGGTATCGTCCATCTTGGCAGGCGCGGAGAACGAAGCATGCCCCTGGCTTGTCCCTGGCGACCGGATAGAGTACAATACAGCGTGCAATCTGTACCACCGTTTACGATCGTAAGGATATAAGTGTGAGTACACCGATTGAAGCAGTACGTGGCATGCGAGACGTATTGCCGTCTGATGCCCATAAACTGTCGTCTATACAAAAAACGGTAGAAGATGTGCTGGCGCGCCACGGTTATGCAGCCGTTGATGCTCCCATTGTTGAGCATCGGGATCTCTATTTGCGCAAACTGGGCGAAGAACTGGTCGGTAAAGTGTATGAGTTTAGCTTCGGTGGGCGCGATCTGGCACTTCGCCCCGAATGGACCGCCTCGATCCTCCGATCATACATCGCCCATATGCAAGATCATCCCCTCCCACTACGGTTGCGGTATAGCGGGCCAGTGTTTCGTTATGAACGTCCTCAGCGCGCTACCTATCGCCAGTTCACACAGGTTGGCATCGAACTGATTGGTGGCCCGACCCCCCGCGCCGATGCGGAAGTGCTGGCACTAGCCTGTGCTGGCCTGGATGCGGTTGGTTTCCACGATTATCACGTTACTATCGGCCACATCGGTCTGGTGCGCGGCTTGCTGGCTCGTCTGGGCCTGGCCGAACGCACGCAGGGATTGCTGATCTGGAACCTGGAGCGGATGCGCACCCAGGGTGTCGAGACGGTGCGGGCACAGCTCAATAGTGAGCAGGATAATCTGCCCCTTGATCCTTCACTCCTGGAAGGACTGGATGATGCCCAGGCGACAGCCTTGCTGTTGCATACGTTGCAGGCCATGCAAATCAAGCTCAACTATGGCACGCGCGCGCCAGAGGCGATTGTCAGCCGCCTGGTACGCAAACTGCGCCGGGATGATGCGCAACCCCGCATTGAGCAGGCGCTGGAGGTGTTGACCCGGCTGGGCCAGATTCGCGGTGCACCTGATTATGCTCTCCCGGCAGCCAGCGCGTTGCTGCTTGAGCATCAATTGCCCACCATCGCACTCGATGAACTGGAGGCCATTCTAACCCTGCTGGTAGCCTATGATCTACCACAAGAGCGGATTATCCTCGACTTTGGCCTGGGACGAGGATTGCAATACTATACCGGATTGATTTTTGAACTGTACGACGCCAACCAGATGCAACTGTGTGGTGGTGGGCGCTATGACGATCTGGTGCTGTCATTAGGGGGCCGCCAGGCGGTACCAGCAGTGGGATTTGCCTATGGATTGGAACGCATTGCGGCTGCCAGCGTCAGCCTTCCCACGACTCAATCGCCGGCGGAAGTACTGGTGGTTGCCATTGATGACAGCGATTATCCCTATGCGCTCCAGGTTGCCCGGCGACTGCGTGAACAATCATATATTGCGACCGTCGATGTGCGCGGGCGGGCGGTGAGTGTAAACCTGCGCGATGCGGCCCGCCGCCATATTCAGTATGTTGCGATCGTCGGTACGGAAGAGCGCGAGCAAGGCGAGATTGTCTGGCGGAACTTGCACACGCACGAAGAACAGCGCCGCCGCCTGGATGAACTCTGAGCGGCACCCGGCGGCAGGTTCGCACCTTCTTTTGCGTTCACAGATTTTTATGCAAAAAAATAGGAAATAGGAGGTAGAAGTCTGATCCAATGGCTCCCTATTTTTTTCCTGGCGGCTATTTCCTATTTTCTGCCTGTGAACGTGCCAAGCCGGAAACGTGAAAACCTACCAACACGAAATGGAGAACGCGATGTCTTTAACCACGCCGCGCTGGGGGCGCTATACCGATCTGCGTCCTGATGAACTATCTGCTATTCGCGCAGTCGTTCCCGTTGCCTATCTGCCCTGGGGGGCATTAGAATGGCATGGGCCGCACCTGCCCTTTGGACTGGAAGGCTTCGTGGCCGAGGCGGTTAGTGAGCGGGTTGCCCGGCATGTGGGCGGTGTGTTATTGCCAACCACCTGGTGGCCAGTGACAACGCTGCCGCACCCTGACGCACTCCCTGTACATAGTGACATTATGCGCCGGATGTGGGATACCCTTTTTAACCGGCTGGCACAGGCGGCCTGGCGTGTGGTGGTGGTGATCACGGGACATTATACGCCTGGTCATGAACTGGTGTTGATGGAGGCGGCCGAACAGGCGCTCACCCGCTGTAATCTGCTGGTGCTGGTACTGCCACCCCTGGCGCTGGTTGATGAGGAGATGCTCGATTATGCGGGTCTGTGGGAAACGTCGTTGTTGATGGCCCTGCGGCCAGAACTCGTGGATCTGGATGCATTGGGGACACAACCACTGTCGCTGAAAGAAAGCGGGGTGATCGGACGTGACCCTCGCGGATTGGCGTCGGCTTCGATGGGAGCCACGACGCTGGAGTTAGCAGTGGAGCGGATCACCCATGCTGTTGAACAACTGCTGAACGAAGGCAACCCGGCATCGTTACAGGCGCTCTACGAGCGGCGGCGTAGGCGCTATCAATCGTATCTGGAGCGGTACGGGCAGAAATCATTAGAGGCAGCAGCACAAGCGTGGTGGATCGATCTGGTTGATGGTCGCTCGAAAGCAAAGAATTAGGGCCATGTCCCTGTGCCTACCCCTTAAGAAGCAAGGATATGTTACGATTGGCAATTCCTTCAAAAGGCTCTGGTTATGATGGTGCCGTCGCTTTGTTAGAAAGCTGCGGCCTGCGCATCTCACGGGCGAACCCGCGTCAATATACAGCCGTATTGCGGGGCATGCCCAATACCGAGGTGCTGCTCCACCGCGCGGCCGATATCGTCGAGAAGGTCGCGGAAGGATCGATCGACGTCGGTATCACCGGTATGGATCTGGTCTGTGAGCAACGCGACGACGATGAAGACCTCCTGGTACTGTATGAAGATCTGGGCTTCTGGCGAGTTGAGTTGGTCTTTGCTGTCCCACAGACATGGATCGATGTCAGTTCGCTGGCCGATCTGGCCGACCTGGCCGTGGAACTACAGAGTCAGGGACGTCCCCTACGGATTGCCACCAAATTCCCGAACACGGTGCGCCGCTTCTGTTATAGCCACGGCATCAATACCTTCCGCCTGGTCGCCTCCGAAGGCGCGACCGAAGCGGTGCCAGGCCTGGGCTATGCCGATATTATTGCCGATATTACCGAAACCGGCACTGCCTTGCGGGATAACCAGCTCAAAATTGTGGGCGGGCCAATCCTGCGCTCGCAGGCCTGTCTGATAGGGAGTCGCCGCTCGTTGCGCGGTGATGCGGATCGCCTGGCCCTGGTACAGCACCTGCTCGAACTGATCGAGGCCCGGCAACGAGGGCGCTTGTTTTACTCGTTGACCGCCAATATCGCCGGTCAATCGGTTGAAGCGGTCGGTCGGCGAGTAACCGCACGCCCAGAACTGGCTGGCTTGCGGGGGCCAACCATTGCACCGGTGTGGGATAAGTACGCGACCAGCCAGTCCGAGGATGGTGCAAACTGGTACGCGGTGAATGTGGTTGTGCCTCAGGATGAACTGATTCCGGCCCTGGATTATTTGCGCACTATTGGGGCCAGCACAATGACCGTGTTGCCGGTGCAGTATGTGTTTCACGCCCATAGCGCGGCGTATATGCGGTTACTTGCAGAGTTGAAGGCCTAGACGATGCCAGAGATGAACTATAGTGCGGCGGGCGTGCATATCGCTGCCGCGAGCCAGGCGATGGAGTTGATTACGGCGGCGGTGCGGGCTACGCATGGCCCGGCCGTACTGGCGGGGATGGGGGCGTTTGGCGGCTGTTTTGACGCGACGCTGGCCCTGGCTGACACGGAAGCGCCCGTGCTGGTTGCCAGTACCGATGGTGTTGGCACGAAAACGCTGGTGGCGGCAGCACTGAATCGCTACGATACCATCGGTCAGGATCTCGTCAATCACTGTGTCAACGATATTCTCGTTCAGGGCGCACGCCCGCTTTTTTTCCTGGACTATATTGCGACCGCTCACCTGGAGCCGGAACGGATCGCGGCTATCGTGGGCGGCGTGGCACGGGCGTGTCAGGCGGCGGGCTGTGCGCTCCTCGGCGGCGAGACTGCCGAGATGCCCGGCGTCTATCTGTCCGGCGCGTTTGATCTGGCCGGTACCATCGTGGGTGTGGTGGCGCGTGACCAGTTGTTGCCACGTAGCGATCTTGCGCCGGGAGATGTCATTCTGGCGCTGCCGGCCAACGGCCTGCATACGAATGGCTACTCACTCGCCCGCCGTCTGGTTGAGCAGACAACGAGCTACGCTGCGTGCCCACCCGAACTGGGGGGGCAGAGCATTGGTGCGGCGCTGCTGGCGGTTCATCGCTCATACCTGGCAGAGGTGACAACCCTGCGCCAGGTCGTTCCGATCAAGGCGCTGGCGCACATTACCGGCGGCGGGGTGCTGGACAACTTGCCACGTGTGTGGCAAACAACGCCGTATGGTGCCAGTCAGCGCCTGGGCGCGGTGATCGAGCGTGGTACATGGCCCATCCCGCCCATCTTTGATCTGCTGGTGCGGCTTGGCAACCTGCCCGATGCCGAGGCCTATCACGTTTTCAATATGGGCCTGGGTATGCTGGTCATCATTCCGGCTGATGCCGTTGCAGATGCCCTGTCTGCCGTCCCAGAGGCACGACAGGTGGGGTACCTGGTGGAGCAACCAGGCGTGCAGTTACGCGGAAACGAAACTGATCTGACCTAGAGGAGTGAGGGGAGAGAGAAGAGGAGCGAGGGTTCTCATTCCACGCCTCACTCCTCTCTCCTCAGTGGAGTGTTCATTCGTCGTTCCTTATTATAGGGCCACTTTCCGCTTAAAGCGCCGCTTTGTGCTCAATAGCAGAAGGAGGGAAAGATGCAATTCGGGCCAATCCTGACCGAGGGCAAAACGAAAATAGTCTATACACATCCTACTGATCCAGACCTGGTCATCTTGCAGCATAAAGATGGCATTACGGCCGGCGATGGGCTACGGCGCAGTGTCATTGCAGGTAAAGGTGCGCTGGCCGGGCGTACCACCGCCAACGTGTTTATGCTGCTCAACCGGGCGGGCATTGCCACCCATTTTGTCGCTGCGCCTGAACCAGCGTTGACCATCGCCCGCCGCTGCACGATGATCCCGCTGGAGGTGGTACAACGGCGGCTGGCGACCGGCTCGTACCTCAAGCGGCATCCCGAACTGGCCGAAGGGACGCGCTTTGCACCGCCGCTGGTCGAGTTCTTCTTGAAAGATGACACACGCCACGATCCGCTGATCACGCCTGAACAGATTATAGCGCAAGGAATTGCGACAGAAGCCGAGGTGCAGCAGATGCAAGACATCGGTCTTCAGGTATTTGTGCTGCTGGAACAGGCCTGGAACAGGCTCGATGTGACGCTGGTCGATCTAAAAATCGAGTTTGGCCGGGCAGTCAATACCACGGCGGATACCCCCTCCACGCCGCCTGCGCTGCTGGTGGCCGACGTGATCGACAACGACTCGTGGCGGATCTGGCCCGGCGGCGAGAAAAGCCGCATGCTCGACAAACAGATCTACCGCAATGCGGCCCAGGTTGATGCCGCCTTGCTGGAAGACATCTACCAGCGTTATCGGCGCGTTGCCGATCTCACCGATACATTTCAGAAAGAGGCACTATGATTACACTTGATACCGGATCGATCCGATTTACCTATCGTGTCGCCGGTATTGCCATGTACGAACAGCATGTGCTGCTGCCGCATGGCTCGAACGAGCCATGCTATTTTCCTCCTGGCGGGCGGGCTGAGGTGCTCGAGACCACCAGCGCCACCCTTCGGCGCGAGATGCATGAGGAGTTGGACATTGACATCCCGATCGAGCGCTTACTCCGGGTCAACGAAAACTTCTTTATCCAGCGCAACAAGGCATTTCACGAGGTCAGTTTCTACTTGTTGATGACACTGCCAGACGATCCACGCTTGTATGTAAAAGACCAGCTCATCATCGGCAAAGAGGAAAATGGGCAACCGCTCCTCTTTGCCTGGGTACCGCTGGCACGCCTGCGGGAAATAACCCTCTATCCCACCTTCTTGCGCACCGCCTTGCACGCACTCCCCAATGCTATTGAGCATATTGTGCATGTTGACGAGGGGAGTGTCGCAGATCTACGCGGCAGAATGACTGCCTGATGTTGGGAAAGAACGCCATGGTCGCACCTGCCAAACCGCTGACCGAGCAACAACAGGCGATTGTCAATCACAACACCGGCCCGGCACTCGTGTTTGCCGTGGCTGGCGCGGGTAAGACCACGGCAATGGTGCATCGTATTGAGCGTCTGGTGCGTGAGCGTATCTTCGCCGCCGAGCGTATTCTGGCAACCTCGTTTAGCCGCGCCACTGTACAGGATGTTCGTGCCGCGTTGAGCCGTTGGAGCCACTGTGCGGGCGTGCGCCTGATGACCCTGCATGCGCTGGGCTACCGCGTCATTCGCCAGGCACAACAGCGTGGCTATCTGCCCGTCGCCACCTTCGATGACTCGGATAGTTCCGACCGCTCGCGGAGCATTCTCTATCAGGCGTTGGCCCAGGCCCGTCAGCAAAACGTAGCCTATCGTACCGAGTTGGATACCATTGATATTGAGGACTTCCTCAACTTTGTCGGGGCATGCAAAGGCAACCTGCGCTATGCCGATCTCGAGCAGCGCGCCTTGCCAGCCGCGGCGCTGACCGTGGCAACCCAGGCCCAACCCCCACCGAATCTCGAATGGTATCTCGATCTCTATCGCCGCTTCGAGGCCGTGCGTCAGCAGCAAGGCCAGATTACCTTTGATGATATGCTCATGACCAGCTGGGAACTGCTGATGCAATATCCTGACCTGCTGGATGAAGCACGCCGCCAGTATCAGTGCGTGCTGGTGGACGAGTTCCAGGATGTCAACCTGGCTCAGTCCGAAATCCTGGACGTGATCACCTTCCCGGTACGCAACTATATGGCGATTGGTGATGACGACCAGACGATCTATGAGTGGCGCGGGGCCGAACCGCGCTTTATTCTGGGTTTTCAACAGCGCTACCAGGCTCCGGTGTATCTGATTGAAGAGAACTTTCGTTGCAAGGCCTCGCAGGTGGCGCTGGCTAATCAGGTGATCGAACATAACCGTCAGCGCCAACCCAAACGCCTGGGACTGACGCAGGGCTTCGATGGTGCAACAATTGTCTCCTTCGAGGATGGCTACGAGGCGGTGGGTCGCAGCCTGGTGGCCGAAATTGCCGCCCTACACCAGCAAGGCACGGCTCTCACCCACATGGCGGTGCTGGTGCGGGTGTACGCCCAGACCCCCTCTATTGAGCATTGTCTGATTGAGGCGCACATCCCCTATCGCATCGTTGGCAGTGTGCCGTTCTACCAGCGTTCGGAAGTCGTGACCCTGATGAACTATCTGCACCTGGGCCACCTGGAATATGAACGACAAGCGGGCCGCGATCTGCCGCCGGAGCAGATCATGGCATTGGAGGCTGCCTGGCGCAACGTGTATAACCAGCCGAAACGCTACCTCAGCCGTGAGTGGAGCGAGAAGGTCTGGACAACCGTCATTGACCGGTCAGTGCCTCCGAGCCAGGCGCTACGGGTAGCCAGCAAGGATGTGCATCACACGCATCTGACGGATGCTATCGAAAGTCTGGCGCAGGATCTGACCTGGTTGGCAACGGTGCTGCCCAAACAACCTGCCGCGCAGGTGCTGGATGCACTGGACACACGCCTGCACTATAGCGCCTATCTGCGCCAGAGCAGCGGCTTGCCCGAAACTGGTGAGGGGCGTGTCGCCACAATCAAGGCCTTGATTGATTATGCCCGCAATCGCGGCACCGCGCTGGAGTTTATGCAACATCTGGCAGAACTGGAGCAGGCCGGCTATGGCGTGACGACCGGCGACCAGTATGTCACCCTGACGACAGTTTTTCGGGCGAAAGGGCTGGAGTGGCCGGTGGTGTTCATTCCGCACTGCAACGACGGTATCTTTCCCTTTGGTGAAGGGGCGAGACTGGAGGAAGAACGGCGTCTGCTGTATGTGGCGATCACCCGTTCACAGCGGCATCTGCACCTACATTGTCTGAAAAACAGGCCGATCTCGCCGTTCCTGCACGAGGCGACCTACCGCGAAACGCTGGATGCGATCCATGCGTTACAATCAGCGCTGGCACGCAATCCGCAGGAGTGGAACCGGCAAGATGCGCTGGCAGTGGCGCTCTATCCACCACGCTATCATCTGGAGCGTTACTTTTTGCGCTGGTGGCCGGTGTCCCCCGAAACTCGTGCGCAGGCGGTGCGTGCCATCTGGCGTGTGATAGGTCATACAGGGCAGGTACATGATGCGCCGAATGACCTGGAGAGTCTGTGGCAAACGTTGGCGACAAACCAGTATCAGGCTACACCAGCACCCAGCGCAGAGCGCAAAGCGCTCAAGCGTTCAAGCGTTCGAGCGCAAAGCGCTCAAGCGGAAAGCGCTCAAGCGGAAAGCGCAAAACAGGATGATGCTGAAGCATGACATAGTTTCGAGCAGAAAGGACAACCGCAGCGCTTCAAAAAGCGACATGTTTTCCGCTTTGCGCTTGAGCGCTCAGGCCGTGCGGTTTGACCACGCCGGCAGCAAAAAACTGGCCGTAAAGCTTGCAAAACTGAAACGATTGTAATTCTTTGATGGAGGTGAAGAAACACATGGATCAGACAACACCGAATGGGCAGATGCCCGACTTTGACCCCGACTCTGAGCACGCCAATGCATACCAGGCTTTTGCTACACTGGGACGGTTCCTTGAGGAAGATGGCTGGTACCCGCAACAGATGAATGACGCTTATGTCTATCGGATGAATTTCCAGGGCAAGAACGGTGATCTGCGCTGCTATGCCCAGATTCGCATCGAGGCCGAGCAACTGATCTGCTATGCGTTGACGCCGATTAAGGTTCCTGCAGAGGCACGAACTGCCGCCGCCGAGTTTATCACCCGCGCCAATTATGGCATGTATATTGGAAATTTTGAAATGGACTTTAACGACGGTGAGGTGCGTTATAAGAGTAGCGTGGACTTTCAAGATGTTCCGCTGGAACCTTATCTGATTCGCAATACAATCTATCCCACTGTGCAACTGCTCGATCGCTATCTCCCTGGCCTGTTGAAAGTCGTGTTTGGTGGCAAAACACCGATTGAGGCGGTGCAGGAAATAGAAAGTTGACGCTGCATTAACAACTCTGAAAGATGGTATAATACCGCCTGCACATGCAAGCTGAGAACTTCCTGAAAGGAGCCTGATGTGCCGTGTGTCATACCCTGGCGGATGCATACCTATGCTTTTCTGAAGACCTGGTTTGAGCCAGAGGACGGTGTGGAACTGGAGGAAGCGGAGCCTTTCGCTCTATACTGCTTTCAGCATATGGAGCCAGATTTCGTATCAGACGTATAGCCAAAGGGACAACCGTATGCGTTACCCGACAGAACCAGGGCTATGGAGCAAACTGACGTTCGTTATTGCCAACATCCTGGTCATGATCATTCTACACGGCAACTCGCGGCAGTTCTGGCCGAAAATTCCATACCTGAGCCTGCGTGATGAGAGTATCAGCGAGCATATGCGCCTGCTGTTCAATACCTTGCTGATAGTCACCGCAATACAGTGCGTGCCTGGCTGGTTACCTCGCCAGCGCTGGCTGCCACGTCTGGTGCTACTGGTGGCGCTACCTGCATTGTTACCTTTGCTCATTCTTGCCGGGCAACGCCTATTGCGCCTCAAAGGCCGCAACGCCGAACGCTATAATCTGGCACTGGTTCCCTTATTACCAATCCTGGCCGTGGTACTCGAAGATACCTTGACTGCAACGATGTCAGCCACAGGACGACATGAACATCGCTCGTGATCTGCTGACGGTCGAACCATACTGCCCTATAGGCAGGAAGTGGCACAGTGACCTGTACTAGAAGTACTAGTCCTGAAGAACCATATGACCTATTTACTCTTGCCAGCAATCATGTTACAGTCTTTAGCGTGAGCAAACAACTTAAAATCTGGTTGTATCAGGATAGAAAGGAGCGGTGACACCCACACGTATACCTGAAAGATCTTGTTCATCCAGCGCCCTTCATTGTGTGATGGATAACGGTAAACCAACGGGATATGTGTAGCAGAGCGGCGAGATGCCCCAAAAATGTACAAAGACAACCGTACCAACCGCGTCAACATTGCACTCCTCGCCACTTCCCCGGCGCGTATTTCCGCTGTTCGCTGGGATTCGGAGGATTGATTGTCAACCACCTGGTATGTGGGTTGGGCTTGATAAATAACGCCCAATATCGTTCGCGGTCAGGAATGGCCTGGTTGCCTATCCAGAAGGTTTCTTGTAATGACCGTAGTGAGGAATATGTATGACACTTTTTCCACAGAACCTGTCAGTTCAGCCTGATCTGAACGACATCCAGCAACGAGTATTCCGTCGGCGTCAGCACTACGTCCATGTGCTACAGTTGCCGCAGACCTTGATCTCTGTCGCAGCCACAAATGTGGCCTATGTCGGTACAATAGTGTCGCGCATCTATACCTTGCCCCGACGCTATGTTCTCCATGTTGTTGTCAGTATACTGGTGCTCCTGGCAAGTGTCGCACGTATCTTTCCGGCAACACATGTGCTGACGGAGCAATCGCCTCTGGGTCGTCCAATGGCGATACTATCCGATCTGGTTGCACCCGTTTTTCCAGTAACGACCGATCATCTGTATAAGGGCGAGACTCCTGTACCGGACACGGCCTTTGCCGTGATCGATGCCTTACCAGTTATGCCTGCCGAACCGCGGCTGCACGGGCGCTTCACCACCATAGCACAAACGGTAACCGATGGTGCCAATGCTCGGAGTGGCCCTGGTAGCAACTATGATCTCGTGGCGACTCTGCCCGCGCAAACCTCGGTGCAGGTGCTGGCGCGTCACGGTGACTGGTTTCAAGTACGCGGTAGTGGTGGTACTATTTTCTGGGTGGCGGCTGAACTGTTGAATGTGAACGCCACTGCACGCGAAATTTTGCCCGTCGTCACTCACATTCCCCCCCCTCCACCCCCACGTATCGGCGTGGTCAATGAATCCCAACTCAATCTACGCGATGGCCCCGGTACAGACTATATGGGCATTGTGCGGTTGCCTGTTGGCGTACCGTTAGATCTGCTGGCACAGTATGGTGACTGGATGCAGGTACAGACACCAGAAGGACACATTGGCTGGGTATCTACAGCATACCTGACAATTGAGCCAGGGATTATTGAGCGTGTTGAGCGTATTACCGAGATACCCGATCCGCGTCCGAACCTCGTAGGCACAACGGTTGCCAGTCGCGTGAACTTGCGAGCCGGCCCAGGCATCGGCTATAGTCGGATTGGGATATTAGAGGCCGGGATGACGCTCGATCTGGTGAGTCGCTATGGGGACTGGTTCCAGATCCGAACCGCGCAGGGTACCAGTGGTTGGGTCGCCAGCGAACTGATTGAAGTCAGTACCTATATAGCGCGTCGTGTGCCGCAGGCGCAGGATATTCCGCCACTACCGCAACCGCAACCGCAATCAGTGCAACCGATACCTATACAACCGGCACAGATACCCGTACAACCCGCGCCGGTGCAGCCCGCTCCCGTGCAATCCGCCCCGGTGCAATCCGCTCCCGTACAACCCGCTCCGGCGGAACTGGCCCCGATGGAAGTTGCGCCGGAGCAAGCAGCACCTGCACCATTCACCATCGAGGAGACGAACAGACGGCCCCCTATTGGACGAGTGGCACCCTCACCACATCAACCAGCACCCGTGGATGTAGCACCGGCACCCGTGGATGTAGCACCGGCACCCGTGGATGTGGTTCCAGAACCAGTGGAAGAGGGAGCGGCACCCCCACCACCCGAGCCGACAGCGGCTCCAGTGGAACCCGAATCGCCGCCGCTACCTGCTCCACCGGCAATAACGGCGCATAATGTTGTCGATTATGCGCTACGGTTTGTGGGCGCAAATTATGTCTGGGGTGGAGCCGGGCCAGGTGGTTTCGATTGCAGTGGGTTCACAATGTATATATATCGCCAGTTTGGTGTATCTTTGCCACACAGTGCTGCGGCACAGTATAGTACCCGGTATGGCGTTATTATTTCCAATGTAGCCGAATTGCAACCAGGCGACCTGGTGTTCTTTGCCAATACCTACACATCAGGCATCAGCCATGTCGGTTTATATATTGGTGACGGCAATGTTGTCCAGGCGCTCAGCCCGGGTCTGGGTGTTGGCGTTGCCAGTTTGTACAGCGCATACTGGTCGAAGCACTACTACAGTGCGCTACGGCCCTATCGCTAGTGAGAACGTCATGAGTGTCGAAGCTTTTGCCGAAAGGCGCGATATGCCGCGCCCCATACGTATCAATCTGCACGTTCGGCCAGGGATTTGAGGGCGGTAGGCCCTCAGGAATCTTGCTGCATCGCTGGCATACAAGGCCAGCAATGCAGCGAGTTGAAAGAGCGGCAGCCCTTCACGTGATGCATATGGGGATGTGGTATGCCATGCCCCTTCGGCTGTTGCTGATGTAGAACAGCGATTTGACCAGGCCTAATACACCCAACGAATATCAGCTTCACCAACGCCGGCAATCGCTTTCTGGAGTACCGTTAACAATTCGGCACTGGCACCGAAATCCTCTAACATTTCCACGGTGGCTTGATTGATGTAGTAGTCGTCATCGTGTTCATTTTCTTCTTCCAGATGATCGAGCAAAAACTGAAGCTGAAGCTTCGTGATCACCCCAATTAACACGCCCGTCTGAGCATCGTAGAGCAACACCTGTTCACCATTCTGGGGCCTGGCAAAGTGGGGAATACCAATGGTACCTCTGGCCGCTTCAGCCATACGCTGGCGCGTTTCCTTATCAATATACATGGGTGAAATATCGGGTGCTTTGAGCAACGTTTCCGCTATTATCTGGGCTGCATGCGGTTGCCCAAGCCGTCGGGTATTGATGCGCATCTGCTGCAACCGATCCGGATCATCAAGCAGTTTATCAATTTTGTAGGCCACCACCGTCAGGTCATTGCACTTAATCGCGGCCCCCTTTTCAAGCAGATGATCGCTATTACGCTCCTCCTGTCCAGGAATAGGCATGCAAATCACCATCGGTAAACCGACAGCCATACATTCAGAAGAAGTCAAGCCCCCAGGTTTACCAATAAAAAGCGTAGCGATTTTCATCAGGTTTGCTATATCATGGGTGTACCCCAGAACACGGAAACTGGTTGGTTGCGCAGCCACAAGGACTTCAATATCGCGCCGCAACTCACGATTTTTGCCACAAATAATGACCGTTTGCACATCGTGGCGGAGTTGTAAAAACTGTTCGACAACGGTCTTCATCAGGCTATTGCCAAATGTGCCAGCCGATAGGAGCAGCACCGGTTTATCAGGACGCAGATCATACTTCGCCAGCACGTCCGCGTGGTGTACAGGCGTGCTAAAAGCCGGATCAACCGGAATACCCGAAACCGTGATGTGACTCTCAGGCAGGCCGAGTGCAATCAAATGGGCTTTGGTTTCATCCAATGCGACAAAATAGCGATGGAAGAGTTGACTCAACCACATCGAATGAAAATCGTAATCGGTAGTCACAATTGAGAGGATGGTATGCAGTTCTTTTTTTGACAGCAGATGCGAGATAATCCCTGCTGGCATAAAATGGGTGCATACCGTGATATCTGGATCAAAGTGCTTAATGAATTTTACCAGCGGCTCAGCATTGAGACGATCCAGCATCAAACGCATATCATCTGTTTTCCAGGGTTCGTCACTCTCATCGTACCACCAGCCAAGAAAGCGCGGGTACTTTTGCACCAGCTCAAGAAAGACTTTGGAATACAAACTACGGTGTGCTTCATTGGTTAGTTCGAGGGCATCTTTGTTGACAACTTGCTCAACCTCTGCATAACGACAAAAAACCTTTTCAAGCGCGCTGGCAGCAACCTTATGCCCTGAACCCGCGCTCGTGGACAAGATTAAGACCCGTTTCCGCATGATGGTGACTCCTGAATTCGGTAGGGATCGCTTGAACGATCAGGTGCGCGTATGAGCCACGAGGTGGCTACGCAGCATCCAGCGCATAAGGCCCGGTAACCGTGGCCCAAACGTCGCGAGCATACGGTTGCCAAAGCCCGGTATGAGTAACCGACGACGCGACTGAACCGCACGATAGATCGCGTTCGATAACTGTTCAAGCTGCTTGTGTTGTGGGGCATCATCATCTGTATCTGGCAGCGCGGTCGGCGAAGCTCGTTCCAGACCGGCATACACCGTTAACACATGCATATTGCGCCGTGCCAGGATCACCGCTAAACTACGTGCATATGATGCCTGACCTTCCTTGCTGGCCGCATAGATGGCTGCGCCTGGATAGCCTGTAAAGTGCGCCAGAGAGGCCATAAAAACCACGGAACTACCATCCGCAAGGCTCCCCTGATCGAGCAAGCCATTGGTGAGCAGAACGGGAAGCAGAAAGTTGACGGTAAGAACGGCCTTTTGTTGCTTCAGATCCGATTGAGCAAACAGGCCAGGCTTATTCAGAGTGGCGTGATGGATACAGACATTAACGGTGGGTTTAGCGCTCAACTGGCTGAGAATATGCTGGACATCAGCCTCAAGTGTCAGGTTGGCTGTAATCCAGCTGGCAGTATAGCCTTTTGCTACCAGATGAGACCGAAAGTGCTCACCCTGCGTGGCATCGTCACCTATTCCGGTGATGCTATAGTCCGCTTGCGCAAAACGCCGAGCCAGTGCTCGGCCAAAAGGGGTGGCCGCGCCGGTAATTACACAATGTTTCATCGCGTACGCCTCGTGGCAATCCAATCTACCAGCCAGTTCAAGTGTTGCCCGCTAAATTCTAGCATTCGATTTTTGAGGCCAATGGTTATGGTTGGACGCCTGCTCTCTATCGCATGCAATATTTGGAGAGCAAGCTTATCGGCGGCCAGTATGCGTTGCTCTTGCACAATCGAGCGTGTTGAATCAGCACTCACCGCGGGTCGAATGGGTGTTGTGCCGAGATGGATGGACTGAACGGCTATCTGTTGGCGCAGTTCCATTCGTAGACTCCAGGCAAAATGGTCAAGCGCGGCTTTGGTGGCTGCATAGACGGCATGGCCCGGGCTAGGAAGTACCGACACAACCGAGCCGATAAAAACCAGCTTGCCATGGCAGCGCGACAATCGCGGCAAAAGCGCATGCGTCAATGCAATTGGTGCATACAAATTCACGGTCACCAGCTCATGAATATGTTCAGGCGAGTGATCTTCTGTGGTGCCTTTATCGGCGATCTCGGCATAATGAATCAGCACATCAATGCTGTCGATAGCATTGCGAAAGAGAAACTGATCAATGATGCGCACATAGTCCGGCCATGACAAATCCACCCGGCAATAGGTGGCGGGAGTGAAGAGGTTGGGATCTAACCCCTGCAAAGGACGCCGCCCGATCAACACCAGTCGTGTGCTGCGTTCCTGATACTGATGGGCCAGGGCGGTACCGATTTCCCCGGTTGCACCGGTAATCAACACTGTGCGCTGGGTTTTGGCCATCACAATAGCATCTCCGACCGGATGTCGGGTATCCGGCGCTCTGGCTCACTGCGTTCTTTAGGCAAACGAATGCTGCTACCAGTATAGCACATCTCATCGGGGCATGTGGTAGGCAGGAGAGAGATGCAATCTAGAACCGTCATAGGCCGGGTGATCGGGCTACCACATCAATACACCGAAACAAAGATGCACTGAGGTCAGACCCCAGGTTTGTATACCCATGATGCGGCCTGATGGGACGCCGAAGCCTCCCATCAGGCCACAAGAATGCACTGTAGAAATTCCCCATTCCTTTTCAGACCGTCTCTCAGCCCTGTGCCTCTGGCAAGCCTGGCCCAGCGACGGTCAATACGTAATGCTCGGTCGAAAGATATTTTTGGGCAACCGCTACGATGTCTGCATGGGTTATGCCGTTGATAATCTCCGGGTAGCGCTGAATATAATCCAGACCTAAATTGTGGCGTTCGATCCCCAGCAGCGTGCTGGCGATACCATCGTTGGTTTCCAGTCCCAGTACCAGGCTTCCCGTCAGATAGGCGCGTGCATCGGATAATTCTTGCTCAGTTGGGCCTTCCTGCCGAAACGTCGCAATTTCCTTTAGGATCGACTGGCTGGCCCGTTCGACATTATCGGGATGCACCCCGGCGACAGCGGCCCACGGGCCAGGGCCAAGATCAGCCTCCAATCCACTATAAACATAGTAGGCCATGCCCTGATTTTCGCGGATATTATCTCCCAGGCGGCCACCCATGCCCAATCGCCCCAGAATCATATTTCCCACCATTGCCGCGTAGTAGTCGGAGTCATCACGTGCCGGACCATGCACAGCCCATACAATATCCGATTGCACTTTACCGGCAATCACAACGTCACGACGCTGGACTCCCGAGAGCGGTGCAACCGGAGGTAAAAGCTGGGCTGATGGCACTGTTGGCAGGTTCCACTCACCAAAGAAGCGTTCCAACTCTTCAATCACGGCGGCTGGCTCAACATCTCCCACAACCGCGATCGTCGTCAGGGCCGGATGATAGAGCTGATGAAACGTCTGCAAATCGGCACATGTTATCTGCTGGACGGTCGCCAGCGTTCCATTCGAAAGGCGACTATACGGATGTTGTGGTGGATACAGCAGGGCCCGGGCAGCACGACTGGCCTGGGTACGGGTATCCCGTTCGCTTTCGTGCAGACTCATCAGAAACTGACCGCGCAGCTTCTCGATTTCACTGGCCGGAAAAACCGGGCGTATGAGCATATCAGCCAGGATCTCCAGCACCAGCGAGAGATCCTCGGCCAGCGCCTTGCCACCAAAGCCACTGCTATGCAGTCCCCCCCCAGCATGGACGCTGCACCCCCGCTCTTCAGTTTCGGTCACGATTTCCTGGAAGGTACGCCGGCTGGTGCCCCGAATAAGCGCTGCCGCGGTGAACGCAGCCAGTCCTGATTGTTCAGCCGTTTCGTTAACTGCCCCAACACGCACTTCCCCACGTACCTTGACGGTCGGGCTACTGGCGTTGCGCTGGATCAGCGCCACCATGCCGTTTGATAGCGTATAACGGGTCGCCGTAGCAATACCGTCAGGTACGGCCACTGGTGCGGTCATGGTCAAAGACAGCGGATCAAACCGCATATAGTCCTCCTCATTCAAGCGGTGTCCGATGGAATAAAGTGCCCAACGGTACGACGCTTTTCAATTAAATAAGTTTGCGCCACACGCTGCACGTCCTCTGCACGTACCTGAGCCAGCTCATCCAGCAGCGTTTCGGTACGTTTGTAGCTATCCAGCATTTCCCACATACCCAGGGAGAGTGCCTGATTGGTGACACTCTCGCTGCTGTAGGCCACCTGGGCGCGGAGTTGTTTGCTTACCTTTGCCAGTTCGGCGGCGCTGATGCCTTCTTGCTGAATTTTCTCGATCTCGTGCAACAGAGCGGCTTCCACTTCAGTCGCCGTATGTTCATGGCGTACTGTTGCACTCAGTTCAAACAGAAAAGGATCATACGAAGGAACATAGCTGCTACCGGCACTGCTGGCAAGTTCTGTTTCTACCAGAGCCTTATAGAGCCGCGCACTGCGGTTGGTCTGGGCACCACCATTGGCGAAAGACAACGATTTACCACCGCTCAGAACGGCATCAAGAATAGCCATGGCAGCGAAATCGGTGCTACGGCAATCCGGAGACAGATAGGCAATCTGAACATATTCAGCATGACCAGGGCGACGAATCGTAACCCGGCGTTCACCTTGTGGCTCTGGCTCAACCGCTCGAAAAGGCGGCAGCGGCGGGCCAGATGGTAAGTCTCCAAAATACCGCTCGACCTGCTTCAGTAGAACATCGGTTTGAAAATCACCCACCAGCACCAGCACGGCATTGTTCGGCATATAGTAAAGCTGATAATGCCGATAGAGATCGTCACGGGTTATACTCAGCAGATCGCTTTTATAGCCGATGATCGGATGATGATAGGGATGCACCATGAACGCCGCAGCCTTGACTGCTTCATCCAACCATGTTTCTGGGTGATTCGCATAACCTTCCAGTTCGGAAATAATAACAGTGCGTTCGCTTTCTACATCTTCGGCATCAAACAGGGAATTGATCATCCGGTCGGATTCGATCTGCAACCCCAATTCAATCCGATCCGCCGGCAGCGTTTCAAAATATGCGGTAAAATCTATCCAGGTAAACCCGTTAAACGTACCCCCATTGCGAGCGATAACCCGGTCAAATGCGCCACGGGGCATCGTTGGTGTACCTTTAAAGAGCATATGTTCAACCCAGTGACTGATTCCCGTCAGGCCACTGGCTTCATTGCGTGCCCCTACTCGATACCAGATCCAGTTCGTTGCCACGGGAGCGCTGTGAACTTCTTTGGTCAGGATCAGCATCCCATTCGGTAGGGTGTGGGTATGTACAGTATGATGAGCCATTATCTGTTCCTTACAGTGTTTTTTTGATCTGTTTATCTGACGACTTTTCCTGATGCGGAGTGCTGCCTGAGGTTGGAGAGAGCAAACGCTCCCCTTCTCGTATCGTAAGGCGAAACCGGAGTTTCGGCTTCAGCCTGTCTGGAGCAAGACCCCGGCGAACGCTGGCGCCGGTTTTTTTCCGTCTCAGTTCAGATTCCTACAAGTATGATACCATGTCTGCATCAACCCTGCTGGTTGTGGATACCATGTGGAAAATGTGGACAAGTAGTCATAATGTAAGATCTTTTAGCCCTGGAATAAATAGCGGATAGGTATTAAAATAGTTCTGGCGCTTATCGCAATCCTACGGTTGAAACCGAAAAGCCTTCTTACGACGATCAATGATCCCCAAAAGGTGCGATCCCTATGTTTGAGTTTGTGGGTATTCGTGTGTTGTATATGGAAGACGATCCTGGTACCGCCCGTCTGGCGCAACGACATTTGCACCAGGCCGGATATGTGGTAGATACGGCTCCGGATGGCCTGACAGGGTTAGCACTGTATGCTGCTCAGCGCTACGACGTGGTAGCAGTGGATCAGCATATGCCTCGATTGGCCGGACTAGAGGTTATCCGTGCCCTGGCTGAACATACACCATTGCCAACCATCATTATGATCACCAGTCCTGGCGATGAACAAACAGCTGTCGAGGCCATGAAATTAGGAGCCAGTAATTATCTGGTGAAAGACCCCGAAGGTGGCTACCTGGATTTACTGCCCGTGGTGATCGAACGCGCCTTATGCCAGCGCCAGATGGCCGATCAGAAACAGCAGGCTGAAGAGGCACTCCGTGAGAGTCAGGCCCTCCTCCAGGGCTTGCTGGACTACTCCCCGGCAACAATCTATGTGAAAGATACCCAGGGACACTTCTTGCTGGTCAATCGTCAGTTTGCATCGTGGCTCAACTTACATCCCTGGCAAATGGTGGGCAAATCGCAGTATGACCTGTTTCCGATCGAGATTGCAACCGCCTGGGCCAGGCAAGATCAGCAGATCATTGCTTCGCATGAGCCGATAGAGTTTGAGGAAACGCTCGCTATAGACCAGAGTCACTGGCGCACCTATCTGACCATCAAGTTTCCACTCTACGATAGTGAGGGGCAAGTGTATGCCATTGGTGCCGTATGCAATGATATTACCGAGCGCAAACACCTGGAGGAGATCCTCGAACTCCGGGTACGTGAACGCACTGTGCAACTGGAGGCAACCAGTTATCAACTCCAACGTAACCGCGATCTGTTACAAACGATCTTTGATGGGATTAACGACGGTCTGCTTCTGCTGAATCAGTCGGGCTATATTATGACCGCCAACCATGCCATGTGTCTGCTGCTAGGCCGCTCGTTGGAGGAATTGATCGATCAATCCTGGGTAGCCTTTTGTCAAGCGCCAGAAACAAACCAGATCGACACCGGGATCTCTTTTCCAGGCTTATGGGTACTGGATACACTGCAGGATGGCCTTCCCCGCCGTCGACGTGAACGGTTTGTGCTGGATGGAGCGACAACCCGAATGTTAGATTTACAGGCTCTGCCGATTTACCGTGCCAATACATCTGCAACCTCTGGTCAGGCAGTTGATCGTGTGGTGTTACATGTCGTCGATGTCACTGAACAACTACAACTCGAGGCGCTCATGATCGAAAATGAACGCTTTGCTGCCAGTAAGCGCCTGACGCAAATTGTAGCTCACGAAGTCAATTCACCACTGCAGACGATTATGTTCTCGCTCGATATGTTGCTGCGTAAAACCAGTAACAAAGAACAACGGGTCTTCTTGAATGTGGCCCAGGAAGAAGTAGAGCGTATTGGCAAAATCTTGCACCAGTTGAAAGATATTTATCATGCACCTGAGCATAATTCTGTCACCCGAGATGTCAACGCTTTGCTCGAGCGGGCCTTACTGCTAACAGGTGGTAAGTTAGCCCAGAATCATATTGTTGTCGAACGCGATATGATCGCTGATCTTCCCCCTGTACTGTGTTATACCGATCAACTTATGCAAGTTTTTCTAAATTTAATTTTGAATGCTATTGATGCTATGCCTGACGGTGGAAAGTTACAAATAAGAACAAATATCCAAATAATTGAAGATCAACATATGATAATGATAGAAATTACTGATACCGGTGTGGGTATCGAGCAAGATCTACAGTTGCGGGTTTTTGAGCCGTTCTTTACGACCAAATCGCATGGTTCTGGTCTGGGATTATCCGTAAGCCAGAAAATAATCAATGAAGCCCACGGTATCCTGCAACTTCATAGCACCGTAGGGCAGGGTACCACCTTTCGCATTATGTTGCCTACATATGGAGAACAACATGTATGAAAGCGCATGTACTGGTTGTCGAAGATGAACAACGCTTACGTGAAATGCTGGCTTATACTCTTGAGGACGATGGCTACCAGGTGACCCAGGCACCCGATGGTGAAACGGCGATTGCGCTGTTGACCGACCCCCATCCGCATCATGTCCCCTATGCAGTCGTTATTACGGATCTGGTCATGGGCGATGTCGGTGGGATTGAAGTCATGCATGTTGCACGCCATTTACCTGATGCACCCGAAGTGATACTCCTGACCGGCCATGGCTCGCTGGAAAGCGCGATCGCAGCCGTCGATCAAAAAGCGTTCGCCTACCTGTTGAAGCCCTACCCGCCTAACCAGTTACGCGAGCGTGTGGCGGCGGCGCTGAAACATCGCACGGATATCCTGCAGCGGATCAACAGCACGTCCAGCTCTACTCAAACGGCAGGCCGATCTGGTGCTAAACAATCATCATCCCGAACCCCTGAAACGGCTGTACTACCAGACACACCCGCCGTATCTGCCTCTCAGCCACATACGCTGTCATCTTCAGCCAGCCCTACGAACGAGCGTTATCTCAGGGTGGGTCAACTCTGCATTGACACCTATCGCTATGCAGTCATGTTCGCTGGCGAACAGCTGGATATTACGCCCACCGAGTATAAGATCCTGCTATGCCTGGGAACCTCTCCTGGCCGTGCTATACCGTTCACAGAAATTGTTGAGCATACCCATGGTCGCAACATTACTCGCGACGAAGCCAAAGATTTATTGGGATGGCATATTCGCAATCTACGCACCAAGTTTGATCGTCGCTATCTAGTGAGTATACGTGGTGTCGGCTATATGCTCGCCGATCCAGAAGAGACGCCTGATCACTGAACGATGCTGAATATAGGCTTTAAAATTCCGGTTTAAAGCAGGTTCCTCGGCGTTTCCTCGGTGTTTCCTCCCTATTTTTCTCTCTTCGCAGCAAACCCTGTGTGCGGTATCATAGTCACATAAGAGGCCACCCAATTGTCAACGTCATGGTTTCTGGTCGATATGAATAACAGATAGGGCAGCAATGGCGGGTACAACGATGTCCCGCTATTGCCGGCTCTTATCAAGACTTATCGTACCAACCACTGGCATGACACGCCTCTAGCAACGCTGGCGTCAGTTCTTATTCGCCAACAACGGCGTTGGTGGATCTCTATAACAGTGGTGTTGGAAGAGATCGCATATATTTTCTTTTTCGTATAATAATTCAGTGATGAATAAGAACTGGCGACAGCTGCATTATCGATCAATTGCTCAACACACCAGGAGCGATTCCTTGAACCGCCGTGCATTAATCATTGGCTCAAACCATGTATTGGCACGCCAGATCCAACACATTTTACGTCGGCGGGGTATGGATGTACAGATTGCTACGAGCAACACCTATGGACTGGCCTGTGCATTTCAGCAACCCGATGTGATCATCTTGAGCAGTGAGATGATCGAACGGGGGAATATACAGGTATATGAAGAACTGAAACGTGATCCACGCACCGCATCTATTCCTATTATTGTCCTGAACGACCCGGTAAGCGATAAGAAAGGTGTAAATATAAGACTGAATGATGGTGATTATCAGTTTGCCATGAATGCTTTTATTACATACACACTTCTGGATCTATTACGTACGATGCGTTTGTGATGGCAGGACGTACGCAGTTGTGTGAACCCAACGCCTTTCGCGCCTGCGGCAGTAAGTACCGCTCTACCGAAGACACGAAGACGATCTGGCCATATCATCACGTATAGCCTGATCAGTATTCTGAAATCCTGGCTGAAATGCTTTCTGTGTGCAAGCTGAAGCGAACAAAAATTGGTGACAATGTTCTGGAATAGGTATAAATCTTATATAATAGGAGACGGTTTGCTCCATTGTTTATAACCAGAATATTAAAGGTTATTCCGATTTGTTTGATCGTGTTACGCTTTATCTCTTTCGGACGCGATGAACGCAATCGGAGACTCACTCGATACTGCTGTGACGTTTGTCCTCGTTCCGATAGGGGTGTTGGGAAATTCTGGCCCCGCAACCCCTGCAGGCGAACGTTCCTCAGAACGGGTACCGCTGATCAATCGAAATAACCTTTATTACAGTATCATTATTTATCATGTTTCCGATCCCGTGTAATTCTATGAAAGTACTCTCATGATGCAATATACAGCTAACTATCATCATCCGATAGTAGATCGTAATCAAATGTCTGGTATACGTAGTGTAGTGACCAGCTATCTGGCCCGAAATCAATGTCTTTACCCGATCAATCCATATATACCAGATGCCTATCCTGAGGAACTGCTGGAGATGCTGCTGGATCAAGCAGTAGCCCTGCTCCGGGCATCGGCGGGATCGCTCGGCTTGTATGATCTGGTGTCCGACCGTATTGTGATCAAGGTTGCCCGTGGAGACTGGTCAATGCTGGCAGGGCAACGCTTTGATCGAACGATTGGCCAGGCCGAACAGGTTATGACCAGTGGTCAACCTTACACCTGGCATTGTCACGATCAGAACCATCACCAGATTGAATGGGTGGACGCTGCCAGCACAGTGGTGTGTATACCACTGTGCGCCCAATTACTTCCATTCGGCGTCCTGTGGATTGGGCGTCAGGACGAATTTACCACGCACGAGCTCGATGTACTGATGAATATTACGGGTATTACCACGCAGGCCATGACCTCGCTGATGTCCTCGCAAAAGAATCATGTCAAACAGAATGGCTTTAGCAGTGAAAAAGTTTTGGATTTCTGGGTTTCTCTTCTGGCATTACGTGATAGTGATACCGATACTCATAGTCAGCAGACGACACGGATGATGATGCGGCTAGCACAACGTATGGGATTATCTACCATTGAGCAGGAACATGCCCGCAAGGGGGCATTGCTGCACGATATTGGCAAGCTGGCTATTCCCGATGCTATTCTCTTCAAACCTGGCCCGTTAACACCCGCAGAATGGCAAATCATACGGCAACATCCGGTGTATGCCTATCAAATGCTCTCTTCTATCCCATGCTTTCGCTCTATCCTCGATATACCCTATGCCCACCACGAGCGCTGGGATGGGGCGGGCTATCCACGCGGGTTAGTTGGGGAGGCCATTCCGCTGAGTGCGCGTATGTTTGCCGTTGTTGATGTGTGGGATGCGCTCCGTTCGGATCGGCCCTATCGACGGGCCTGGCCAGAGGTACGAGTGCGGGAGTATATTCAATCACAGGCAGGAAGGCATTTCGATCCCCGCATCGTATCGGTGTTTTTGGAAATGCTGGCCGAGGATGATCAGTATATTTCTGCGTGGTCACAGTGAGGACTGGTTTGTCCAGCACACCACAGATCTCCTGTATGAACAGGATATACCCCATTCTTGACCAGGAGCTACTATATAGCAATCCTACATCGGTTGTGGAACACCGGGGTTCAGGATTGAGCCTGATCGGAATGCTACCCAGGCTCGAACTGGAACCTCCATTGACTATGGAGAGAGACGGACGATTGCACAAAGGAGTGCCCTATGCCATTCACAGATACTCCTGAAGAGGGATGCTGTGCTGATTCGATGCTGACCCATGCCGTTGCGGCGCATCTGGATCTACAGGACGAAATCCATATTCTGCTCCAGGCTATTCACCGCGCTGAACACGAGCCATACACCTATCTGGTAGCCCATCTCAAGGAACGGCTCCGGCTCATCCAGGATGATGCCAATTGCTCAATGGTGTATTTCTGACCGGACGTACACTGCCGCTAGGACGAACCACATCAGCCAGGATCGAGACTCGCATATGTCCGTTCTGGGGTAAATCGATGAAATATTATGCAGGAGCACCCCTCGTGCAAATTCGGGTGAGTCTGACGTATTGAAACGCTGGAGGGGACAGGCACAAGGCACTGCCCCTTCAAATCATCTGACATGTGTACAATGAAATTTTGCTCATAACCTGCTTATGCCTGTCCCTGACGGGGATCACTGCGTTCTATCCCGCCCATCACCCAGCGTACCACGCCTGGCTCCAGCCGATCAAAGGCCAGATAGACCAGCACCAACAACCCGATGCTGGCAGCGGCGAGATGACGGTTGCTCAAGTTAATCACCACAAACATGATCAGATTGAGCAGATACAGCAACTGCGGTAGCCACTCCATCCGCACCAATGGCGTTAAAGGCGGCCAGACCGATGTATCCGCATTCTCGCGCAACCACAACAGAATCCAGACCAGGAGGGCGCTGATCGTCCACCAGGCCGCAAAATTAGAAAGCGGCACGCCATAATAGCCACCACCATCGTGCCAGATCCAGTAGCGATTGACATGGACAGCAACCGGCTCAATCGTAACATCCAGCAGCGTCGCAAACGATGCGGCTGCCAGTGTTGTTAGAACAATATTGCCCAGCGAGGTCTGAGAGGTGCCAGGGTTGAAGGCCATCAGCCGATCCGTAATACCCACTGCAGCCGGAATGACCAGGAGCCAGGCAAAGGGTATCGCCAGTGGCACCACATTTATAATTTTTGGTGCAAGAACATCGGTATACGTATACTGACCGAAGGGAAAGCCACTGGTCTCACCCAGATGTTCAGCCCACCAGGAAATGAGCAGGATCAGAAGCACAGCCAGAGTGCCGCGCCAGCGATAGCGAGCCGTTAGCCACAGGCCCATCATCGTCCCCTGGAGGATCAGCAGAAGCGCACCCATCCCAACCCCCCAGGCAGGGACACGATCCAGCGCTATCAGGAGTATGCCCCACGGATACACAAAGAGATAGATACTGAGCAAGCCCATCAGCAGTGAACGCAAATCCGTAGAACGTCGAAACATAATCAGGTTCCAGTCTAGCTGTTTGATATGAGCGGTAACACTATAGCAAGCCTATTGCAAGGAGTCCAGGCTAGAGCGCCACCAGGCGAAAGCCGGGACTCCAGTCTTTGCAACTGATGGAGGATTGCTATATAGTGTACGTAAGAGTGTTCCCATAGGATCTGTCTTATCTGATGAACAACCGGAATCTAAGGAGTACCCCACCCACCGCCGCCGGGTGTTTCCAGGCGCAGGCGATCATGTGGAAGGAGCTCCAATGTGCCTTTGCCCGGCAGTACCTGCTCGCTCCCATCAGCACGAATCAGGAGATTGCGCCCTGGCATACCTGTTGCACCACCATGCAAGCCATAAGGTGCAGTTGTGCGCCGCTCGGTTAAGAGGCTAACCGTAGCAGCCGTGAGAAATTCAACGTCACGCACCAGCCCCATGCCTCCATGCCACTGCCCACTACCACCCGAGTCGCCGCGCAATGCGTACCGCTGTATGCGCAACGGAAATTGATGCTCCAGCACCTCAACGGGCGTATTCAGTGTGTTGGTCATATGCACCTGTACACCATCCAGCCCATGGGATCCTGGCCGGGCCCCCATACCACCTCCCAGTGTCTCATAATAGGCAAATGGCCTCCCTGCGGCATCAACCCCGCCGCATGTCCAGTTATTCATTGTACCCGCCGAAGCTGCCGGAATGTGTTGTGGTAATGCCTGAGCCAGTGCACCCAGAACGACATCGACAACGCGCTGCGCCGTTTCCACATTCCCGCCAGCAACTGCCGCCGGTGGGCGTGGATTCAGCAAACTGCCAGCCGGAACTATCAGCGATAAAGGACGGAAGCTACCGGCGGAGGCAGGCATATCGGGGCTGCCCAGGCAACGGAAACAGTAGTGAACAGCCGCTTCCACGACTGCATAGGGAGCGTTGAGCGGGCCACGACATTGCTCGGCGCTCCCGGTAAAATCAATAATCGCGCTATCACCTGCGATCTGAATCTGGACACGAATGAGCAGTGGTTCACGACCGTAACCGTCGTCATCGAGGTAATCGGCATAGGCATACGTGCCATCTGGTATACCTGCCAGCAATGCTCGCATATGTCGCTCGCCGTAATGGAGCAACGCTTGCAGATGGGCCTGTGTCCAGGGCAGGCCATACTCTGCCACCAGTTCTTGCAACCGTCGGATACCCAGCGAATGGCACGCAAGTTGGGCTGCCAGATCACCACGCCGCTCGTCCGGTGTGCGTGAATTATGGCAGATCAACGTCACCAGGTCAGTATTCAACTGGCCGCGACGTTGCAAGCGCAGTGGGGGAATAATACATCCCTCCTGGTATAGCTCGCGGCTCATTGGCATCGAGCCAGGGGTCATCCCACCTACATCAGCATGATGCGCACGGCTAGCAACATAACCGAGCAAAACCGGTGTATCAGATAGGTCACCGTGTACGAAAACAGGCGCAACCATCGTTATATCTGGTAAATGCGTGCCGCCAAGGTAGGGATCGTTCAAGATCACCACGTCCTCTGGTTCCAGGTCATAGCACTGTAGCACAGCGGCTACCGAGCGCGGCATCGCACCCAGGTGAACGGGAATATGCGCCGCCTGTGCGATCATCTGGCCCGTCGCATCAAACACGGCACAGGAATAATCTCGGCGTTCCTTAATATTGGCTGAGAACGCCGTACGCCCCAACGCTGCTCCCATCTCCTCAGCGATAGCCGCGCAACGATGGCGAAAAACCTCAAGGCTAATCGGATCAACCTTTGATTGCGATATAGTCATCGTAGTATACATCTTGTCATATTATAGAATTGGTGGAAAATGCTGTCAAAATGAGCCAGATAATGTTTTTTTTATGATGCCAGGTTAACAAAGTGTCAGTTGCACAGAGCGGGTGTTTTGTGGTACTATAAGAATCCACCCCAGATCATTCAACGCAACATCCAACCGGATATTCGTATGGAGCAAGGTTATGTCAGTGCAGACGGATAATGATCTCCCCGTTCTACGCATACTCACAGTCGAAGATGATAGTCATATTGGACGCATCATCCAACTGGCAATGCCCGAACTGGGAGTACCCTATGAATTTGCCGCGGTGCTAACTGCTGAGGAGGGACTTGAACTCTGGCAGCAGCAACCTTTTGATTTACTTCTGACTGATTACAACTTGCGTGGTATGAATGGCTTAAAGTTGATTACCATGCTCAAAGATCAGGGCTTCAATGTGCCGATGGTGCTGATCACTGCCTATGACAATCCACAACTGGCACGTGAGGCGCGTGAAGTCGGCGTATCCGCCTACATCCCTAAACCCTTTTTTATTGACGAACTGGTCAATGTGGTGCGTCGGTTGACATCCTCGAATGCACGTACCGTCAATGGCACGATCTGACGTAGGATGGTAGCAAGTATGCATCTGTTCTAAATACCTGCTCACCAGCATCCAACGCTTCTCTCGATGCACAATCCCGCCCTTGCCTTGCTTCTCCCTTTTCACCAGAAACAACATTCACGTCCCGTTGACCTTTTATACCAATGACCAGCGTCCAATCCACATTAGCTCCCTGGATGTACATTAAAAGGCAATCAATAAGCGGCTGGCTACATAAATCTGATACTGAAAGCTTACCGGTAATCGGTATTATACTGACGTAGCAACGTCATTTTCAGCGATCAGGAGCGATGCAAACGACTCAGAATGGTTCAACGCATGAACAGGCATTCTATAAGGATCAACAGGTGAAGTTGGTACCCACGGCTACCGCTGATGATCAGGCGCTGTCTGGTCATCAGCATTTCAGCTTCCAGCGTCGAATCCAGGTACTTAATCTTATTCCAACCGTTGCGTTACGTTCCGTTCCGGAGCTGCAGGCGGGGTGACAATCGCACTCCCGTTATCCGAACCACCTTGCATATGATCCAGAAATGGCTTGAGAATATCAACCGGTAACGGAAAAATAATGGTACTGTTCTTTTCTATCGAAATCTCCCCCAGAGTCTGAAGATAGCGGAGTTGTAAGGTGACTGGTTCGCGTGCTATCACCTCTGCCGCCGCTGCCAGTGTCTTTGAGGCCTGGAGTTCACCTTCGGCATGAATAATCTTGGCACGCTTCTCGCGTTCTGCCTCGGCCTGCTTTGCCATTGCTCGTTGCATGGTCGAAGGCAACTCAACATCCTTGATCTCAACAATGGTGACTTTGATTCCCCAGGGTTCGGTCTGCTCATCAATGATTTGTTGCAGTTTTTGATTGATTTTGTCACGCTGGGACAGCAAGTCATCTAGTTCAACCTGACCCACCACACTCCGCAACGTCGTCTGTGCGATTTGCATCGTGGCCCGAATGTAGTCCATCACCTTGGTAACGGCCCAGTTGGGATTTATGACTTGAAAATAAAGAACGGCATTGACCTTGATCGTCACGTTATCCAGGGTAATCACCTCTTGCACAGGTACATCCATGGTGATCACCCGCTGATCCACGCGGATCATGCGCTCAAACATGGGGATCACAAAGAAAAGACCCGGGCCACGCGCCCCCATCAGACGCCCCAGGCGAAAAATCACGCCCCGCTCATATTCGGGGATAATCTTGATCGCCGATAATACAACCATCAAGGCGATAAAGGCCAGTACGGCCAGGCAGGCAAGTAAAAAAACACCACCGTTCATGATTTCTACTCCTTCTTCATATCATTTCATTCACAGGACCTACGCGGTCGCTTGTATCTGGCATCTTTTTCGCCTGCAGTAGGATCACTCTGTCGCAGGTGAAAAGGTAAACTGCCCATACGAGCATAGAGATCCGGTCATTCAGGATTGGAATACTTGTCTATGGGCAAGATCATCGTCGGCATCAAGTCGCCGCACCACCAGCCGCAAGTCATACATGGCCGTTACACGCACCCATTCGCCTGGTTCCACGTCTCCATCTTCACTAATCGCACGCCAGAGCGCTCCCTCAATAAAGACCATACCCTCTGGTTCAAGGCGCTGACGCACTTCTGCCAGTCGTCCAAGCATACCTTCCGGCCCGGTGGCAATCGGTTGAGTCCGAGTACGCAGGATAAGCCAGATACTTGCCACTGCCATGAGCATCGTTATCAATATGACCAGCAGAATGGCCCAGAGCGCCACAAACGCATTGGGCGCCTGCGCGGTATCAACCAGGGTAAGCGCACTCACGATCAACACCACAATGCCAACCACCGTCAGGGCGCCCTGGGAAGGCACATACAGATCCAGCGCCACCAGTATGAACGCCAGAAACAACCCCGCAACGCTTATCCAGCGCACGGGCAGAGAAAAGATACCTACCAGCGCACTCAATAACAGCACGATGCCGATCCCGACAAAAATCGTGGTGCCGGGGTTTGCCAGTTCGGCATAGATCGCTACGGCGCCCATAACCAGCAGTAGAAAGGCAACAGTCGGATCGGCCAGCAATAAACGCAACTGCTCCCAGAGTGTCGGATAGATCGGCGTTAGTTCACGCCCCAGGGTACGCAGTTGCACCTCGGCTTGATTCTCTAGCTGGATCGTTCGACCCTCAAGCAGGGTCAACAGCTCGTCCGTGTCGCGAGCGATAATGTCTACAATCGGCGGGTTGGTGGCAATCGCCTGCTCGTTCGTCAGCCACACCCCGGAGCGCACAGCGCGGGTTACCCAATCAGTATTGCGCCGACGAGTTTCATTCCATGTAAACAACTGTTGCTCAACACTATCCAACAACAGTTCTTGTGTTTGTTCGGACAACAACCCGTCTATTTCCGCCAGGGGGGTCGGGGTACCAAAGCTCGTATCGGGAGCCATAGCAGCCACGTGCGCAGCGCTGAGGAAAAAGGCACCGGGAGCACCCGCATTGGTCTGTTCAGGAGCGACATAGACCACCACGGGTATCTCGGCAGCGGCAATGCGCGTAGCAAAGGGCCGTATCGCCCGCAACACTGCCCCCTGATTATTCAACTGAATGATCAAAGCCGTGGCATTACTGGCCTCCGCCTGGCGTAGCGCCCGCTCCAGGTAGTTAATGGTAACATTCGTAATCGTACCCTGTACCTCTACGATATAGATCGGGCCAGATGGTTGGGCACGGGTTATCGTCATCGTACTATTGATGAGCAACAGTAAGCACAACCCGATCAGGCTGTAGACCCACCTGCGATACGTCATAAGCTATCCATTCAATCGTTTCGCGTTTGCCAGAACAACCATGATACCCGGTGTAGGGGACTATGGCAACCGGGTTGGTGGTGACACAGTAGTATCTGCCCCTGTTCCCCGCTGCACAAAACGCCGCACCCGTCGCTCAACCTCTGAGCGCGGCAACAGCACCTTGCGCTGACAGGTCTGGCAGCGTAAGCCGATCTCAGCCCCGATCCGTACCACACGCCATGTATCGCCACCGCATGCGTGCGGCTTGCGCATCTGGACTATATCATCAATCAAGATCTGCATCGGTTCAGCCATTAGCACCCCTCCTCCTGGATCACGTCTCACGTCTGGCCTGCTGCCACAACGCTTCCAGTTCAGATACGGTCAGCGTGGGGAGTTGATAGCCCTTGGCGTGGGCCAGACGCTCAACCTGCGCAAAGCGATGACAAAATTTGGCGTTGGCCTGGCGCAGCACACTCTCGGCATCCAGGTTGAGCCAGCGCGCCAGATTCGCCGTGGCAAACAACAGGTCGCCAAACTCCTCCTCGATCCGCGCCTGGTCAGAGGATGCTGATAGGTCATCGTTGGGTGCAACCTCGGCCAGTTCCGCCAGTTCTTCATGCACCTTGGCCCACACCTCGCCGATCGTACTCCAGTCAAAGCCGGCCCGTGCGGCCTTCGTCACCAGTTTCTGCGCGGTTGGTAGCGCTGGCAACCCCGGTGGTACACCATCCAGCGCTCCGGATCGCTGGCGACCCTTTGCGGCCAGTTCCTGCGCCTTGATCTGCTCCCAGTTGTGCAACACCATATCCGTACCGGCAACAACCAGATCGCCAAAGACATGCGGATGACGCCGAATGAGCTTGGCGCTGATCTGCTCCAGCACATCACCCAGGTGAAAATGCCCGGCCTGGCGTGCCATTTCGCTATGAACCAGCACCTGGAGCAGCAGATCGCCCAGTTCCTCGGACAGCGCGGGCATATCGCCTGCATCCAGCGCCTCCAACACCTCATACACTTCTTCCAGTAATCCCGCTCTTAGCGTCTGATGTGTCTGCTCGCGATCCCATGGGCAGCCACCCGGCCCGAGCAACCGCGTAACCACCCAGACCAGGCCATCCAATCCGCGTTGATCAGCCGAGGGCCGCAGGGCTGGCAGATAGCAGGCCAGGGTTGCCAGAGGTATGACTGCGACCGTTAAATCCGCCAGCGTTCCATTCCAGATCCATTCAGCCTGGCCCTGAGCGTTCAGGCGGGCCAGTCGCAGTGGATGCGTGGCGGGATAGCGCAGACGCAGGGTCGTTTGCACCTGTTGGACGAGCCATGCAGCATCATATGCTTCATGAAGCCAGGTCGGACTGATCCAGATCAGGGCCGGGCGGGTGGGCAGCAGTGGATACGGCACCAGTGGCGCAGCGTAACGTCCTATCCCCTGCATTTCGCACCAGGCTGGTGAAGCTGTGTCCGTACCGGT
>DAOTWD010000055.1:0-7060 GCA_034435975.1 Chloroflexaceae bacterium
GCTCCAATCCCAGGGAGTCACTGGCCTTGCGGCGCGTCCGCCAGAACTTCTGGCCAGCGGCATCGAGGATCTGACACCGGTCAAGATTCCCACCCTCCGCCGTATGGTGCAACGGGCGTTTCGTATGCGATTCGCCATGGACACTCAAGACCTGGGAAGTGAGATGTGGCGTTATTCAGGCAAGTTCGAAGAAACTGCGATCGTGGTGGAGAGTGGACCTTGAACCGCATCACGTTTGAGTCCATATTTGGTGTCGGTTCTGGCTGGTGGGATTACCTCACAGCGGAGAATGTGGGGAAACCGGGTTCCCCATGCCCCCGCCCGCGGGAGGGCCTGGCTCTCAAGCAGGGGTATGGGGAAACCGGGTTTCCCCATCTCCTCACCCGCAGGAGGGTTTGGGAGGGCTACGCCCTCCCAAGAAGAACCTTTTTTCATCCCGTCGGTGTGCGGCGCAGCCGCATGGACGGCTGGTGTGAATAGGCACGCAGACTCGCCCCTTGCATACCATATCCGCGCATGCTAAAATACTTGCAGTTGCATGGAGTCGAATATTCCAGGTAAGTTTCGCCTGCGCCCACGCAAGCGAAATCACCCATCAGGCAGATCGAAAAGCCGCCTTTCGTGCTTCCTGAAACATCCTGAACTCAGGAGGCTCGGCCATCAACGCTGAGTCAAAATGAGGTATGGGAATGGCAATGATTCATGGAATCAAAGTACTAGTAATTGACCACAGCGATACGAGCAGACAACGGATCCATGATGAACTAACCGAACAAAGTTATAGCGTAATCGATGCATCGTGCGAGGAAGAAGCTTTAGAGAAAGGATTGTCTTTCTTTGATGTTATTGTACTCGAAGTAAACCTGCCCAGGAATACCAAAACCTTCATTGAAAGCGGGCTAGGCATACAAATCGGAATTGAAGCGAGGAGGAAGAACAGATCTACAGGTATATTATTCTTTTCATTTGATGAAGATCACATAAGACAAGCGGAGGATTTGTATCGCGAAGGTGATGGCGGGGTAGGGTATATCTCAAAGAAAAGCAGCTTTAAGGTGGCATCGGCTATCCCTCTAGTGGTTGTTGGCAATTGGATCAGCGTATTGTCGAAGCCAATAACCACTTCTGACATGGAAGGCCTTTTTTTACGTGGATTAACAAATACTACTCGTGAAAAAGTTTTAGATATAACACAACGTCTCAGCGAGTTGCGAGAAGACGAATTGATTATGCTTAGAAAAATAGGTTGTAGCAATCAAATCATTGCAAGAAACCTTCATTTAGCAGTTAACACAGTTGAGGCTAAATTTACATCGATTTACCTTAAACTTGGCCTGGAGAATATTGATCGCAGATTGCGTCCCATTCTAATAGATCGTGCTCTATCTATATTCGACTTGCATAGAAAATCAGGGCCAACTTGATACTCTGCCACAACCCACGGCGATGCGGTCGCGGCCTCTGACGCGCACACTCAGGTGCCTGTGCCAGGCCGGTTGCTCAGCGATGATGCGCCGGACACGCCTATCTGGCTGCCTGACGGGTCGCCATCTACCACGCCGAAGGCACGGTTTCTTTCGTGAAGCCGGCATCACATCGGGGAGGGCGCCAGAGGCCCACGCATCGCCGCGGTGCATTTGCGGCAGGTGGTGCCGAGCGCTGGAACAGGTCAGCCCGAAGGCGTTGCTGCTCCTGCGTATCGAGAATAGGGAGCAACCAGTCGGCTCGAATACGCCGTTGTTGTCCCCTCTCGTCAAGACCTGACCCTCTCCGGCAGCGGATCTCTCAGCTGGTAGTACTACCTTTGACTTGTGTAGAAACTATGGTTAACCCCTGGAAAATTCAGGGCGAGTAATCTAGAATTAAGAGCTAAGATACTGTAATGTAATGCATGCTCTGTTCACATCCAACATCCAAGAAAGGAGTTGCACATGAAGAGGATCAATACCTCAATTCTGCTGGTACTCATTCTCACCCTACTTAGTACGCCATTCACCACCTTACACCAGGTTCGGGCAAGCGACTCACTGCCACCCTTCAATCTGGATCTAGACGTGAACGGTGATGGTATTCCCGATGAGTTAGCCGATGCTGTCGCTACAATCGAGAATCGGTTCACGCTAGCGCAAAGTGATGGGGTTCTTTCTAGCGACGAGATGAACTCGATGGAGCAAGACCTCGTCGTTTTCGATTCGCGGCTACCCTACACCTCCGAAACTCGCAGCCTTCAGCAGCAGGTTGCGGCTTTGAATGCTCAAATCGCAGACGCAACCCCTGAGCAGGCTGCAGCTATCAATACGGAGATTGCGCAACTCAGTGAGCGGATGCTGGCTGACCCAGGTTATGCACGCACGCTCGAGGCTCTCACCAAATTGCTTGCTCCTGACCTCAGCGCCGCTTTCGCAACGAGGCATCAAATCTACCTGCCCTTCGTGATAGGCGGTGCTGACAGTAGCGCAGGCTTAGCAGATTCGGCAAATCCATCCGATGTTCAAACAGCGCGGTCTCGACCGCGCGTAAGTTGGGGCGGCCTCCGTCGTGGAGACATTATGTTCGTGAACTCGGGTAATAAAGTAAATAACTTTCTCTATGCCCTGGAGTTCAATCACGTTGGAACCTTCGACGGCAATGGATGGGTCTATGAGTCAAATCCGGAAGATGGGGCAAACATGCGACGTCTCGTTACCTGGCAGGCAAACAACCTGTATATTGGCCTGGGCCGGAATAACCAGAGGAGCCAGCAGCAGGTTGAGCAGGCGCTCAACTGGGCAAAGCAGCAGTACGGCACCGACGGTCGTACCCGCTATAACTGGTTTTTTCCAAACAAGTGGACTGACAATGCACTCTATTGTTCGCAACTTGTTTGGAAGATCCACAGCCGCCTCCAAACCGATCTTGATAGCAATCACTGGACGTATACTGTCTGGTTTGTCGCGCGCTGGGGCGGCATAGCGGTCCGGATCTGGCGCAATCCCATCCCCGGTATTATCGGCAGCGTTACCGCCTCGGCTATCGTTATCGCAATGGTAGCCCCTGATGAGATCGCGCGTTCAGGTCGTGTCTCTATCTACTCGAAAGGTTGGACCAACTAGCTGCCAATCCCTTGTTGGGTCAGAGGAGTCGCGACATCTCCTCTGACCCAACTTCTGTTGAGAGGAACCTCGTGATGATGAGAGGCCGGCTCCTCCTCGTGTTCGTGCTCATACTACTCGGCGCATGCCGTGCGACCCCAACCCAGACGGTTGCCCGTTCGGGCTATTTGCTTGCGGGGGCCGGAAGTGGATTTGCCTCTCACACCCTGACGATTTTTGACAGTGACTCATTCACCGTCACACGTCAGGTGAACTTGCCTGAGTCCCGGGCCGAGCATGTTAATCGTGATCCTGAAGGGCGTTTATGGATCGGTTTTGCCGGTGATTTCCAACGAAATGACAATCTTGTCCAGATCTATTCGCCTCAGGGCGACCTTGCACATCAGCTACGGCCATGCGAACGGCCCGAGGTAGGTATAGTCTTTGCAGGCGACTATGCGTTTATTGTCTGCGCAAACAAGGGCTTTTCAGCCACAGTTGCCGTCGTTGATCGTGGCACCCTGGCGGTTAAAACATCCATTCCTATCACCCTGGAAGGCAATTTTCTTGCCAGCGCCAGTGCTGCCAACCCTGACACAGTTGTTGTGGCCGGCCTGACTTCCGGGCCAGAACAGGGTAGTTATGCGGCAGTGACTCTTATCAATGCGTCCACCCTAGAGGCCCAAACGCCCCTGCGACTTGGCTACAGCAGTGACATTACCCAAATTCTGCCCGTCAATGGGCGTTTCTACCTGCTGAATGCGGGAAGCTGGCGCGCGCCCCGCGGGGAGGCTAATGATGTTCTTATCCTAACCCCCGGCGTTCCGCCGACAATCGAGACGATGCCCATAGCGCCTTCCCCGGTGTGGGGGGCGATCATTCAGGACGATCTGTACACGTACCATAATCCAACCTACAATCAGACCAATGACGATCCGCATCGTATGATCGCTCGAACGAATCTTACGACCGGCAAGGTAGAGATCTGGTCGCTTCCTGATAACTGGAATGCCGGCGATCTAGCCCTGATAGATGGGCAGATCATGCTTCCTTATCGAGGATCGCCTGACGGAACCAAAGATGGCCTCTACCGCTTCGATCCAACGACTAGCCAGCTTGCGCTGTTGATACAGTCTCGTGATGCCTCGCGGGTCATCCCTCCACTAGTATCCTCTCCATAATCACCGGAATGCCCGCAGGTCTGGCAGACTACCGCCATATGCAACTCTCCGATGTCAACCTCCACGCCATCTCCGACCTCACACTCCGTGCGGTCGTTCGGCAGTTGCGCGATATCATTGAGGCACAGGCGGCGGAAATTGCTACCTCGCGGGCAGCGAACTAGGAGGGCTTCGCCCTATAAGCGCGAACGTAATAGCAATCCCACCGGGGTTGTGAAGAACGGGCATCCATGCTACGATTCAGAACACGGCGGTGACGAAGACGCGTGAGGCTGCGGAGACAGGTGATGACGACAACGCAGACTTTGGACGAGTTCCTGGCAACGGTGCGCGATGCCCGGGAGTACAAGCGGGCGCTGGTGGTCCAACTCTGTGAACGGGGGCAGCGTGCGGCCGATGTCGCTCGGTTGCTGCAAGTGTCGGAAGCTGTCATCAGCACCTGCCGCAAGCGCTATGTCGCTGATGGGGTCGCCAGTTTTGCCCTGGGCTATCAAGGCAGCACGAGTTTCTTGAGTGCTGATGAGCGGGCCGAAGTCTTGCAGTGGATTGCAGCCCAAGAACATCCGAATGTGCGGGGGCTCCACACCTGTTTGAAAGAGACATTTGGGGTCGTGTATGAGTCTCGGCAAAGTTATTATAACCTCTTGAAAGCGGCCGGCTTGAGCCACAAGCAGGTTCAGGCACGCAATCCCAAAAAAACGAGGCGGCGGTCGCGGCCAAACGCGCCGAACTAGAGGCCTATGTCGCGGCCCATCGCGAAGAACTCGAACGAGGTGAGCGTATTCTGCTTTTTGCTGATGAGTGTTTTCTCCTCTGGGGTGACCTGTGTGGCTATGCTTGGGGGAAGCGCAACGAGCGCGTGAGCGTTCCGATTGGGAATCTCAAGTCTCGCCAGACCTTTTATGGTTGCATTGATGCGCGAACCGGTGAAATGCACGTGTTTCCCTACCCGAAAGCCGAAAGTGCAGCGACGACTGACTTTCTGACCGAGATGATGTATCGCTATCCCAAGGCGAAACTCACGATCTGTTGGGATAATGCGACGTGGCATCGTGGTGAGGAGATCTGCCGCTTCCTCAACGAGGTGTAACGCAGGGCTCCCGCCAGAGGCGTGGCCACTGACCCTACTGAACTTCGCACCTCACGCCCCCGAGCAGAATCCGGTCGAGGAGGTGTGGCGGCAGGGCAAAAACGATCTCCGTCAGCAGCGCCTGGAAGCATCTCAGTTCAGCGAGGTCATTGCTGCCTTCGAGGCCCGACTCGAGCGCTAGGTCTTCGACTTCCCCAAGCTCAGGATGTACGAGGCTTCATGACCTGGATAGGCTTGCTAAAGCGTGTGGCTCTGTGCAGCCACAGACGGCTTGCCAGAGGGCGATACAGCCCGAGGGGCACAGCTCTCGACGGGCTTTCTGGGGCGATTCTGAGCGCGTGCCCTCCCATTTTGCCGCTTCAGGAAGCCCTCGCCTGGTACGTTCGCGCCTATAGGGCTGCGCCCTCCCGAAACCTCCTGTCAAGGAGCTTGGCGGATGCACCACCAACACGTGCATCAAACCGACACGCTCCGCCTGCGGTTTATGCGCCAGCCGTTAACTGGCCGCTTCCGGTTTTCTAAGGAGGGACTACTCTATGAGGTGCATACCGGTTGCTGTTCTAGCTGTTCTTCTCTTATCTTGCACCAGCCGGCCCTCAGAGTCCGACATTCAGACAGCAATCGCCGCCACCCAGATCTCGCAAGCCACGCTCGATGCCGCTCTCGACCTGACCGCTACTGCGCGAGCCCCAACAGCAACCGCAACTGCAAGGTCTCCTACAGCGACGCCTATCCCCACTACCACTCCTCGCCCCGGGCCAGAGGATCTGGTCCTCTCTTACTCCCACATCCGAGCTATACATGCAGGACTTGCCAGCATGTGGCAGCCTGTTCCGATCGAGATCAGCTGCCGGACGAAATTCGACATCGACTACGAGTGCTATGCCATTGCATACCTCCCCGCCGAGGACTGGGCTGGCCCTCTTACCGTGCAGGCCATTACCTTCAGCTCAGAGACCGAAGCGCGAGTTGCCAGCATATCAATCAGGGACGCGTACCTCGCCAACGGAAGCGCCGTCGAATGGCCCAGCCTGATTCTGCTTCCGCCTTCAACGTGGATGGTCGAGAGCGACGGACAGATGATCGTCGGCTTCTCGCGAGGCCAGGTCTTCTGCGTCCTTTATCTCCACCTCTTCCAGGGCCTTACAGCATCGGAAGCAGCTGCACATGCCGCCCTCCTGGCCCAGCAGCAAGCGGCGCTTGTTGAGGATGCCGGATACTAGCGAATTCCCGCAGGGAGATCCTTCCGGTGGAAAGCGGCCGGCTAACAACTCGCTGCAGTGGACCTGGCTAGTGTGCGAGGAGCCAAAGGAGCCTTGCCTGCAAACTACACTAGTGTGAACATGGGGAAACCAGGTTCCCCCACACCCCCGTCCGCGGGAGGGCCTGGCGGTCAAGCAGGGGTGTGGGGAAACCGGTTTCCCCCACGCCCCCGCCCGCGGGAAGGCCTGACCCTCACGCAGGGGGATGGGGAAATCAGGTTTCCCCATCCCCTCACCCAGTGGAAGGGTTTGGAAAGCGCAGCCCTCACGCAGGGGTGTGGGGAAACCGGGTTTCACCGCACCCCCCCGCGCGCGCCCCTCGCCGCTGCGCCAGCCCTACGGGATAGCCCGCCATCTTGGCCAGGTCGCCAACCAGGCGAATGAGGGGCACCAGGGCCAGCGCCGCGGCGCGTTCCCGCGGCGGCCGTCCGGCCAGATGGGGCCAGAGCCGGCGGT
>DAOTWD010000056.1:0-4782 GCA_034435975.1 Chloroflexaceae bacterium
CGCGAGCGTACCTTTGGCAAGCAGTCCTTCAAGCGTGGTGCGGTCGTTCTCTGTCAGAGTCAGGTGATCTTTTTTCATACCACCAGTCTATCCGATATCACCTCGGAATGCAAGAGAACTTAGTTTACGGACTACTCAGTATATCGCCGATCCACGATGGTTGCCATCGTGTCAACTCCAGCCGACTGTAACTGATACCAGTTGATCCATCTCCTGGTCATTGATATCCCACCACAAAATACTAGCATAACGATCAGCCAGGGAAAGACAGTACGATAGTATGATGGATCGCCCGCAAGATTTCTAGTTTTACCGGCCACGAAATCGCGATTTTCAGGATAAAGAAAGTATAGTCCCGTCGTAAATGTGGTCATATACTGCTCCCTTCGGTAGAATGAGGAACTCTATCTATACTTACGCACCGGGGAGGCAAAAGTTTCATCGCATTTTTACCAGATAGCTGGCATGGCGACTCGATCCCTGGTGACGCGCTGCTGCACACGTTTCGCGGAACGGTTGTACAATAACTGCGCGTAGGAGGCGCTGGAGGAGGTAGAGCCAGGATATGAGCGAATATCAGTATCTTAGAAGTTACGCAGTTGAGATCTGGGTATAGAGTGGTTGGGCCAGGTAGGCCCGTATCGCCTCACGAACAATGGCTGCTTTGGCCTCAAACCACGACGTGCCTGTACGCAGGCGGTGACTTTCCAGACGGAGGAAGGCACGGAGAGCCAAGCCGATGTGATTCCTCTGAGCAACTGCGGAGCGGTGCCGGGCTCGCTCGATGCCGCAGCACTGCTTGATACCGCGATGATCCTCTTCGATGCGCCACAGGTAAAGTGCGTCCTCCGCACACTGGGCGATGCGCATCCCCAGGTCGCTGGTGGCCCAGTATGCAATGCCGCCGTCTGGGGGAGCCATCTTGAACACTTTGATGAAGCCGTATCCCTTCAGATGAACGATGGCGCCATGGCGCAGAATCAGCACTGCACGGATCGGTCGGTTGCCCGAACCATCTGGATCAACCAAGCGATTGGCTTTCAGCTGGGTCAGCCACTGCCAGTTCAGCGAGCGCACCAGCTTCACGTTCTCTAAACTGGCATCCCAGCTGTCGAAGCCCACCAGTTGGGGATGACATCCCCGCTCTGCCGCTCCCTTCACCATCGCCTGGACGTGATCGTTCTTGGTCACCCCGTCGTGCGCTTTGTCGTCGATGCGAAAGTCACAGGGCAGGTGGGCGTCCCCCTCTGTCCACAGCATGCTGATCCGATTGATCCCCAAGACCACCCGATGATGTTTGCCCGACCAATGGCGGGTTACCAGCTCTATGGCCCGGCTGTCCGGCTTGTCCAGCGTCGTGTCGTCGATAATCAAAAAGCCCTTGGTCAAAGAAGCACCGTGCTGCACCTCCTCCCACAAGGCGTTTCCATCCGCAGGGCTATCGCATGATAGGAGATTTTTTGGTGCAAAATCTCGATATTCGCCTGAATCACGTTGTACAGCGCGTCACCTATGATGATAGCGGTGTAACGATTGAAGCGATCCATGGGGCTTGGCACGCTCAGGGGGCGTTGATTCCTGTTCCATTGGGGGTATGACAACGCGGTAGCATACCATTTGAGCCGCTATTGCCTGCCGCCAAACAACAAGCCCTGGAACGCGTTGGGATGGGTTTGCTGAACACGTGTTCCCTGGTTTTCTCCGCAGTCTTTTGGGATGATGCTCCTTTCCCTGGTTCTGTTGGGGAACACAAGAGCGCGTGGGCAGCGTGGCTCAATTTCGATGTGCGACGTAACGTGCTTGGCCGTGGGGAAGCGGGACATATCCGTCCCGATCGCGGCGACGATTTTCTGGGCCAGGTCGAGACTGAGGCCGTCCACTGCAGTCAGGTCAATGCCGGTGCTGCGGCGCAGGTGGCGGCGACCCTGGACAGGTATCCCGGGGGCGGTTCTTGCGGTTGGCGCCGCGCTTGTTGGGTGCCAGGGGGCTTGATCGTTGGGGTCGGGGTCGGGCCAATCAGGGCGAATGGCGCTGGAGGTGCGTTCGATTCGGCATCACTGGCCTCGATCTGGCGGGTGTACACGTCGTACCGTTCCGGCGATTGCTTGAGCACACAGAGGTGCCACTCGAGAAGAAATCATCGTGGCCGGACCCCAGGGTGCAGCTCGGGTCGGGCGTGAGCCCGAACACCAATGCGAAAGTCCGACTTGCGTGCCTGATGCCCAGCACGTATAATACAGCCAAAAAGCACGGCAAATCTGTTTCATCCGGTTAGAAGGCCGGCCCCGCCAGCCAGGGAGTGTTGCAGCGGACGGTGAAGCGCAACCAGGCAGCCAGGGTCGAGATGTCTCAACAATTGAATGTCAGTCCATGCATTCAGTACAAACCATGGAGCGTATGATGAAAGGAGCGTATGATGAGAAGACGATACGTGGCGATCATCATAGGAGGCCTGTTGGCTCTCTGTGGCTGTAACAATCAAATTGTCACTCCAAACAATGTTTCGCCAGGCAATGTTTCCGATTCTGCAATCATTATCATTATAGATGAAGCGGAGGTGGCAGAATTTCGTGTCCAGCCTCCGCGGAGCATCGTGTTCAGCAAGACGGTTCAGGGGTTTACACAGGTATGGCTGGACGAAAGCACGGAAGGAGATGGCTTTCTGAATAATACGGAGACATTTAGCCGAAATGGGTGTCCATTGGCGGGGCCTCCCATTCAGGCAGGCGATTCCATTAAGGTGAGTGGACACCTGAACGAAAATGGTCAGTTGATTGCAGATACCATCTGGCTTCTGAATGTAGAAATTGATGCGACCGATTGCACAGGCCCACTTCCACTGACACCTGACATACCTGTAGCCAGTACGCCCACACCCATTGCCCCCGGGGCTTTTTTGCCGTTGGAGCCAAAAAAGTATCGTGTGCTCCCTCAAAAGGTATCCTGGCAAATTCAATATACGGACGAGATAGATATTCGTCTGGATGTGGACGTGTTCAACCTGGATTTGTTTGACACACCGCCTGACATGATTGAAGCACTACATCGGCGTGACGTTTTTGTGATGTGCTATTTTAGTGCAGGTTCTTATGAAGATTGGCGCCCAGATTCTTCTCAGTTTTCATCCGAGGTTTTGGGAAAAGATATGGAAGGGTGGCCCGGTGAAAAGTGGCTGGATATTCGTCACCTTGACCTGCTTGCTCCAATTATGGAAGCGCGACTGGATCTGGCTGTGCAAAAAGGTTGCGATGGTGTTGACCCTGATAATGTTAACGGCTATGCTAATGATACTGGTTTTCCATTAACGTACGATGATCAAATCACGTACAACGTCTTTCTTGCCCAGGCGGCGCATTCGCGGGGAGTTGCAATCGGATTAAAAAATGATCTTGAACAAATCCCTGATCTGCTTCCCTATTTTGATTGGATTCTCAACGAAGAATGCTTTACCTACAACGAGTGCGATCAGCTCCTTCCCTTTATTCAAGCAGACAAACCCGTCCTGGTTATAGAGTACCAGTTTCCGCCACAGGAATTTTGCCCACAGGCCAATCAAATGGGTTTCTCTGCACTTCATAAGAATCGAGCATTGGATGCTTACCGAACTGATTGTCAACAGCTGAAGGGGCAGGAAGCATCACAAGGAAGTATCGCCTGGAGACCATAGACCTATGAACTTCGTCAGATCCAGGTAGCGCGTCGCCGACTACGGGGAGGTCTTCACTCCACCGTGGCTGGTCGAAGCCATGCTCGACCTCGTGAAGGGTGAAGCCGAACGCATCGATTCCTGCTTTCTGGATCTCGCTTGTGGCAGCGGCAACTTCCTCGTCGCGGTATTGCGGTGCACGCTTGCCGCCGTGTCACTCACGTATGGAACGTCTGACTTCGAGCGGCAGCACTATGCGCTGCTCGCACTGATGTGCATCTACGGTATCGAGCTGTTACGCGACAACAGCGCCGAGTGCCGTGCGAATCTCCTAGAGATCTTCGCAGAATACCTGGATCTGATCTGGTGGAGTCGGACAACCTCTATCGCGCCGCGTTGTATGTGTTGTCGCAAAACCTTGTGCATGGCAACACGCTTACAATGCGCAGCCACGACGGGCAGTCTATCACCTCTGCCGAGTGGGAATTACTTGGGCAAAGGCACATTCCAGCGACGCGACTTCCGCCTCACCATGCGCGCCCATCGCCACTGTTCAGCGCAGAGAGTTGTTGTTTGCCCACCTGACGCAGCACGAGCTGTTCACGCCGACGAAAGTCTACCTGCCGATGACTGTGAGCGAACTGGCTACTGCCTCGTCCGATATTGCCGCGAAGGAGGCCAGATACGTGACTGGGCTGTCTTTACGCTCCACGAGTGTACCCCCGACATGCTCCCCTGTATTGCGAATCTCTCCAACGATGAGGTATTCACCGTACCGAAATTTTTGGAAGGACATATGCAATTTGACGTAATTAGACGAGAAACTTGCAAAACGATATGAATTGACTGGAGATGAAATTGACCTTCGGGAACCCGCCGCAAGCCGCCGCCCTTTCGGGCGTGCGGTTAGGCGGGTTTCTCGCTGGCTTTCGCCAGAACATCGAACATTCTTGCGGTTGTTGTCATTCTATGCTCTCCGGTCAATAGAGAAATCAATAACTGCACGGCAGGGCGATGGAGTACCAGCGCGACGAACACCGGGTTCATCTCATCCTCGATCACCTCGTCTGGACGCGGACGCGCCGCAAGGCTGTCCTCAAAGATGCGATTGCCGTAGACGGTCGGCGGCTGATGGA
>DAOTWD010000057.1:0-21512 GCA_034435975.1 Chloroflexaceae bacterium
GTGTCCGGTAGCTATCGTCTGCGTATTCTTCCGGGCTACAATGTGTCGGGTGCAGACTGGAACTCTACGACGTTTGAGCCGAATAACAACAGCTTCAATGCCTACCTGATCCAGCCAGGCAAAGATAATGCGCTCACCGCTGCGATTGAACCGCATGCGACCGGGTTGTACAGCGAGAAGGCAGATGTCGATTGGTATCGCTTCGAGACTGAGCCAAACCGCACCTATACTATTGAACTGTTTGATGCTGCATCTAGTCTGGCATCCACAGGAGGATACAACTGCAGCAGTAGTAGTAGAAGTGGGCTGTGGCTGAAAGCGTATGATGGGAGTACTGAAGTCGCATCCACCTGTACCACCAGTCCCGGGGTCAATGTGCATACCAGCATTGTCACCCCGCCTGTCGGCGCAGGCGGCACAATATTCATCCGCGTCACTGCCCACGCCGATACAGTGTCGGGCAGCTACCGCATCCGCGTGCTGCCACGCTACGATGAACCAGGGGCCGCCTGGGGTAGTGCGACGTTCGAGCCAAACAACCAGGCTGTGAATGCTTTTCTGATCACACCCGGCTATTTCACGGTGCTACACAGCACGATCGAAGCCCGCGACACCCGCTATAACAGCCCATACGCCGACAAGGATTGGTACCGCTTTCAGGCTGAGGCCGGACGTTCCTACATGATCGAGGTGTTTGATGTGGACGGCAGCCTCTCGGAAAGTACAGGATATAACTGCAGCAGTAGTAGTAGAAGTGGGCTGTGGCTGGAGCTGCTGGGGCCAGCTTTTAATTCACTCAAGAAAGAGTGTACTAATAACGGCACCAGCCCGGTGCAGACCTTCATCCGACTGGATAACGCCAGTAGCGGCACCTACTATTTCAGTGTGATGCCCCACGCCAATACCGTAGATGGCAACTACAGCGTGCGGGTGCGCCCACTCTATTGCAACAACGTAACCCAGATCAGCGAGGCGGCCTGCGAAACACTGGTAACGCTGTACGAGTGGCTCGATGGCCCCAACTGGACGAAACGCGACGGCTGGCTGACTACCAATACACCCTGTAGCTGGCATGGTGTCGAATGCACCGGCAACCAGATCACCGGCCTGAACCTGGCAAACAACAACCTGCGCGGCCCGTTGCCCGACGCTATTAGCACGTTGAACAACCTGCGCAGCCTGCGACTGGATGGCAACCCCAACCTCACTGGCGGTCTGCCCGCCACTATGACACGTGTCACGGGCCTGCAACCCTTCGGCTTTGCGAACACACAGTTGTGTGAACAGGACGGCCCGGCCTTCCAGGGCTGGATCGATAGCATCCGCATCGCAGACCGCGCCAGTCTGTGTGGTGCGGCATTGAACCTCAACAAGAGCGTATCCGCTACCACCGCCCGTCCCGGCGACACACTCACCTATAGCCTGGTCGTTGATGGCAACGGTGGCCCCACCGCGTTCACCCTCGCCGACACGCTGCCGGCCGGACTGTCCTATGTGGATGGCAGCCTCACTGCTGGTAGCTACAACCCCGGCTCACGCGAGCTTAGCTACAGCGGGGTGGTCTCGACCACCCAGACAATAACGATCACCTACCAGGCCACCGTGAACGCCAATGTTGCGAACGGCACAATCATTGCCAACACCGCCAGCGCCAGCAGTGGCGAGCAGGTGCTTGAAGAAAGCGTGTCGGTGGCAGTTGCCACTCCCAGGGCGATCAACACCCTGATACTGATCTACTACGGGGCCGACAACGACCTCGCGCCAGATGGCCTGAACGTCCTCAACAGCGCTGAACAAGCCGCCGATAACCCGCACGCGGTGGTGCTGATGATGCTGGACGGGCCAGGCCCGCGTGATGCCTTCCTGTACCTGCTGCAACCCGATACGACTGCCAACTGCCCTAACTACACAAACCCCACCTGTAACGGACGCTATGTCCTCGGGCAGAATATGTGGGAATGGCCCGACCTGACCGCCGATGCCAGCGCTCTGGCCGACTTTATCAGCGGGGCGCTGCTGGCCTATCCCAACGCCGACCAGGTCATCCTCTCGATCATCGGGCACGGCAGCGGCATCAGTGCGGCGGGCCTGGCCGATCAGCCTGGTGGACGTCAGCATCGCTACGATCCGCTGGCCGGGCTACTCGTGGACAACCACCCGACCGTATCCTCGCTCTCCACGCGTGGCCTGGGCGATGGCTTGCGTGAGGGCCTGGCGCGGGCACGGGCCGGTGGTGTAACCGATGCGCGGATCGACGGTCTCTACCTGGATGCCTGTTTGATGGGTATGGTCGAGGTGGCCTATGAGCTTCGGGACAGTGTTGACTTTCTGCTAGTCTCGCCGCATATTAAGTGGGCTGTTTCGGAGTATGAACGGCACCTGAAGGCGATTGACGGCCAGCGCAATGCACAGCAGATCCTGGAAGCCTGGATGGCGAACGAAGCCGATCTGCTGACCGAGCATAATCATCCCTACACCTACGCGGTGATCAATCTGGGGCAGATCGGGGGTGTGCAGAGCGCCTTGAACAACCTGTCGAGCGCATTGATTGCCAGCCTGTCCAGCGATCCGGCCAACAAAGTGCGCATCAAGGCGGCGTTCGAGGCGGCGGATTTCTTCGACTCCAACGGTGATTATCAGCTAAACCCCGCCAGCGATACCTATACCGATCTGGGCAGTCTGCTCCAGGCGCTTGGCGGCCAGTTTCCGACTAACACGGCTGTACAGGAGGCGGTGGGCGGAGTTCAGACGGCACTGAATGCGGCAGTGGTGAAGCGCGTCCATCGGAATGGCTTCCCGCATATGGCCCCGGAAACGCCCTGGACGTGGCAAACATTCAGCGGCCTGAGCATCTATGCACCCCTGAGTATCGACGGCTGGCAGCGGCGCTACTACACCGGACGCCACTTCCAGGCCATCGCCGATGGGCAGTGGGCAAACCTGTTGACGGCCTACTGGGGCGGTGACCCGCCGCAGGTGCCCGGCTCATCGTCCCTGCCACTGGCACGCCTGGCCACCAGTTTTGAGCCAGTCGCGACGCCCACACCAACCGCGACACCCACACCAACCGCGACGCCCACGGCGACCGCGACGCCTGAGCCAACCGCGACGCCCACGGCGACCGCGACGCCTGAGCCAACCGCGACGCCTGAGCCAATCAAGAACACCACGTCGGTCTACCTGCCGCTCGTGGTACGGTAATCGGCAGCGCACCTCAACCGAGGCGCAGGGGCGATCCTTGTGGTCGCTCGCAGCGGGCAATGCGGACAATGCACCGCATTGCCATGCATTGGCAGGCAACGATGGCAATGATCGCTATGCCTGGGCGTTGCGGGGCAATGCGCGGCGAATGTTCTTTTTTAACGCAAAGCTTCTCATCGCAAAGCGGTCGGAGCTAGAAGCGGAAAACAGGTCACCCTTGCTCGCCTTACGCACACCCTTTTTACTCCAGAACACATCACGTCCCAGCAACCCCCTGTTTTGCACTTTCCGCTTTGCACTTTCCGCTTTGCAGCGCCTCTTCGCCTCATGTCCCCTCGCCACACAGCGCACGATGCACCGCGACGTTTTCCAGGAACGAGCGGCGCAGGCGTTCATCATCAATGCTGGCGGCGCGGGCCTGCAAAATCGTGCTGGCCGCCTGTAAAATATCTGGTGCCCGCGCATCGTTTATCGCCTGCAAGAACTGGTAGCAGGTCAGATACACCCGTAACGGCTCGTCCGTCCCTGGTAACTGGGGTTGCTCCTGCAAGTGGTGCAGAATCTCCTCAACCTGGGGCAGCGCGGCCGGCGGCGAACCTTCCATCAGGGCCACCCGCGCCAGGCCCGCCAGCGCCTCGGTCGCCTGGTTGTGCTGGCACATCGCCCGCAAGAGCGTCAACGCCTGGCCGTAGGCGTCCGCTGCGGCGGCGAGTTGGCCCTGTTCCGCTCGCACATGACCTAGATAGATCAGCAGACTACCTACCTCATACCGGCGACTCTCTTCCGTCCCCTGCTCAAACGCCTGCTGCAACAACTCGGTGGCGCGAGCCAGATCGCCGCGATGATAAGCCAGCATGCCCAATAGACCGAGCATGCGTTGTACACCTGGCTGATAGCCAATGCTGTGACATATATCCAGCGCCTGTTTATAATAGCTCGCCGCCCGATCATAGTCGCCCAGATAATGATGCAGCAGTCCCAGGCCATCCAGCGCCAGACTCTCGTTATACTGATCGCTAATCATACGACTATGCTCCAGCGCCTGGATTAATACCGCCAGCGCCGCGGTATACTCGCTGCGATCAACATGCAGCGTACCAAGATGACAGAGTACAACCCCGATGTATTCCTGATGGCCGGTCGTGCGGCAGAGCTGCAAAGCCTGTTCGTAGGAGGCCGCCGCGCCGTTAAAATCGTCCTGATTACGATAGTGAACAGCGAGGTTAAACAGCACCATACTCTCACCCACGCGGTCGTTGCGTTCACGCTGCAGCGTCAGCGCCTGCTGATAATAGGTCGTCGCCAGAGCATACTCACCCTGGTCATCCAGGATATTCGCCAGATGAATCAGCGTTTTCGCCTCGCCCTGCGCCGCATTCAGGGTGCGGTAGAGTGCCAGCGCCTGCGTACCCCAATCCCGCGCCGGGGCATACTCGCCCTGCCGAAACATCGCCGTGCCTAGCAGGTACATACTCTCGGCTTGAATCAGCGGTAGCGCCAGGTTATGTGCCTGGTGCAGTGCCTGCTGCGCCGCCGCGATCGCCGCCGGGTAGTCGCTGGTGGCGATGTGATAGCTGGCCCACCGCAGCGCCACCTCGGCCTGCCAGGTAGCATGCTCTACAAAAGTTGCCAGCGCACTCAGCGCCGTCAAATCCCGCGCCTGCAATTCGCGCTCGCCCAGCCGATCATACACCGGCTCGCGCGCCAGGCGCAGCGCATAGTTGCCCGCCGCATCATCGGCCGGCGTCAACTCCAGCGCCCGCGACAGATAGTGCAGCGCTTCGGCATTGGCATACTGCGCCGCGGCCTGCTCGCCGGCCAGCCAGGCATAGTGCCGCTCCTGCGCGGCATCCTCGGCGTAGTGATAGTGATGCGCCAGCAGCGCATAATAGGGACTGAGCGGTGCCACAGCTGAACTGCGAACGTCCGTTGTCCGTACCTCGGTTTCGCCACACACCCGCGCCTCAGTATAGTGCGCCTCGTACCACCCCGCAATCGCCCGGTGCAACATCCGGCGCTGCTCAAACAGCAACGACTGGTAGGTCGCCTCGCGGCTGATCGCATGCTTAAACCGGTGCGCTAGATCGGGGTCTGAATGATGCAGGAGCGTCATCCCACGGCTGATCAGATCCTCCAGATAGCGCTGCAGACGGGCATCCGCCACCGGGCGATACTGTTGCAGCAGGTCGTGCAGCAACACATAGCCAAAGATCTGCCCGATCACCGCCGCCACCTTTAGTGTCAACTGCAGATCGGGCGGCAGGCGATCGATCCGCGCCAGCACCAGTTGCTGCACATTGGTGGGCAAGGCGCGGATGATCTGCGCCATGTCGCCTGCAAAGCTGGCATGCCTCGCGGCCGGTGCAGTCGGGTCGGGCAACACGTGGATGCGGCCCTGTTCGCGCAGGGTGGTAATCAACTCCTCGGCAAAGAAGGGGTTGCCCCCGGCATGCTCGTGGATCAACTCGGCCAGTTCGGGTGGAAGCGTGTGCGCCTCCAGGTTGAGCCGCGCCGCCAGCAGTTGCGTCGTTTCGGCGGGTTGGAGTGCTGACAGCCGTATGACGCTGGTGGCGGCCAGCGAGCGCAGAGTCGCCACGTGCTGCGCCGCTAGCGGCTGGTCGTCTAGAGGGCGCAGTGCCAGCACCAGCAGCAGCGGCAGATCAGCCACCAGCAATTGCCGCGCCAGTTGCACGACTAGTTGCCACGAGAGACTATCGAGCCAGTGCGCATCATCCAGTACTACAATTAACGACTGCTGCCGTGCGCGGTTGCACAGCAGCGTTTGTAGCAGCAGCAGCAGGTTCTGCTGGCGCAACGCCGGATCAAGGGTGGCCGTGAGATCGTTGGCGGGAAACTGCAGGCCAAGCAGGTCGTTCAGTAGCGGTAAGCGCTCGCTATGCTCCGGGGCAACTTCTTGCACAATCCGCTGCACCTGCGTCTGACGTGCTGCCTGGTCGCTTTGCGCGTTCGCGGCATGATCGTCGTAGTCGGGATCACAATCAAAGTAACGCTGAAACACCTCACGCCAGGCGCGATAGGCCCGCTGCTGTTCGATGCTATCGCCCGCACCAATCAGCTTGGTCAGGTTCAGTGCCCGCGCCATGTGGCGCAACTCTTGCACCAGGCGCGACTTGCCAATTCCGGCCTCGCCCTCGATCAGCAGCACCTGCCCGACCCGGCGCTCACGGTTGGCACCGCTGGCACTGCTGGCCTGGAGCCGCTCCAGCAACGCTGCTATCTGCGCCACTTCGGACTGGCGGCCAGCCAGCGAGCCTATCCCGTCAGTATGCTCTGCGTACGTCGCCTGGCCGCGTCGTTGCTGGAGTACCTGCTGTGGCTGAAAGATCGGCACCGGCTGCTGCTTGCCCTTGAGCGCCACCGCCGGCAATACCGCGAAATCCACATGGCGGCGGGTGTGCTGGTACGTCGTCGTGTCGCAGAGCGTCCCACCGCCACCGGCCTTGCTCATCAGGCGTGCCGCCAGGTTAACCGTATCGCCCATCACCGTGTATTCGCGGCGGGTCTGGCTGCCCACCGGCCCGGCAAAAACACGCCCGGTCGTCACACCAATTGCCAGCTTCAGCCCGCTCTCCGCCCACGCCGCACCGCTGATCTGCGCCTGCAAATCGAGCGCACAGCGCACCGCCCGTAGCGCATCATCCTCGTGGGCAAACGGCGGTGCGCCAAACAGAATCAGCAGCGTCGTACCCTTGTCGTCCACGGCCATCCGCGCAATGATACCCTCATACAGATAGACCGTGGTCTGGATCATGCGCAACACGTCGTGCAAGGGTGCCAGAACCGTCGGCGTCGGGTCGTCCAACCCGACCACCTTCAGGAACATCACGCTCATCGGGCGCAGCGCCCCCAGCCAGGTGTCACCCCCGGCCGCCAGCGCGGCCTGCACCGTGCGCGGCAGATAGCAGCGTAGCGTGGGCGTGATCTCGGTCAGATCGGGCAGCAACCCGGTGGCAGGCGGTGCTGCCCGCCGCCTGATCGGAGCAAGCGGGCGCTTGAGTAGCGCCGTCGCCTCCGGGCTGAGGATGACCGCCCCCGGCGTGGCCTGCTGCTCGGCCAGCGCCACCTGGCGCAGCGGATCGCCAGCAATCACATACTCCCAGCGATCGGCAATGCCACCGATATGCAGCGCCAGCACTTCGCCAGCACCGATGCTGATCTTCATGCTCAGTTGCACCGGGCCAACGCTGCTGGTGAGCGTGTGGAACTCGGTCATCGCCTCTTGCAGGATGTGGGCGGCATACTGCGTCCGATACACCGCCTGCTCCAGCGGCTCATTGTGAACCATAAACAACGCAAACAGCGCGTCTCCACCAAACTTGACCACCTCGCCCTGCACAATCGTCAGCAGCGTAATCATGCGCTCAAAATAGCCATTCATCAGACTGGTCAGCTCTTCCGCGCCGCGTGGCCCTTGCTGCGCCAGGCGCTCGGTCAGCGGGGTAAAGCCAGAGACATCGGCGAAGAGAATAGCCGCCGGGAAAGCCTCGATCTGAGGGGTCGTGGGTAGATGTGGATGCGCATAGATCTGCCGTAGCAACGGGCGTGGGATATAGGACAACAAACTGCTCTGCCGGTCATTCATCGGTGTTGCTCCGTTGTGTGCCAGGGCACATACGAGCCAGCACACAGTGAGCCGTAGGGATTAGGAAGCGGGTAATCGGTAGCGATAAACTGCGTTCTGACCGCTGACTGCTACATACCGATTACACCGTTCCCCTGTCCTCGGTTGCCTGTCCCTGTATTTTCTATTTCCTGTTACCTGAATGCGCTTAGAGTACCACAGGTGCGTGATGTTTGATGATTACAATCTGATCATCACTGGAACGTAGAATGTTGACAGATTAGCACGGTAAAACGTTAGCACTCTGGCATATTGGCGGATTGGCAGATTAAAATGTTGACACGCTCTGTTTCCCTCAGCCCGCCTCGCGCCTCACACCTCTCCACGCCCGCTTTTTTAACGCAAAGCCGCAAAGGGACCTTTGAAGCGGAAAGCGCGAAGCCGGCAGGGATGCGCAGCCGTGGGCGCACATGGCCCGGCCGCAAGTATCCGTCGGCCACGGCTGCGCCCCTACGCGGGGCTGGCGGCATACGTCTCATCGCGTCGTAGTCTCGTAGTCTCCGCGCCTCCTCGCGTCGCGCCACCGCTTCACCGCTTGGAAGCGCCTCAAGCTATAGCATTGCTGTCAACATTGCTTGCACATCGTGATTATGAAAGCACTTGCTTTTTCGTTGTCCTTCGGGTATTCTTTCCATTGAAGTACATTACCGGTCGCATTATTTTATCGTTCTCACCAGTGACTGCACATTCATGATGATAAAATAATTTGAACATCCATACCAACGAAAGGGATGGTATTATTATGGATCAGCATGCGCAGTTTCGGCAGGCTGTGCGCACCGTCCTCACCATCTTGTTGGACGAGACCAGCGATCCGGCTGATCGGGTCAGGCGCGCAACCGATATTCTTCTAGGGCTTCCCGTTCCTATGCAATCCGAGGCAACACATACTGTTAGCAGCACCGAACCTGACCTTCCGCTGTATCTAGCAGGAGCAGATGGGTTGCCTATGACAACCGAATACATCCCCGAAGACCAGGAAGGCCCCCTCACTGCTGAAGAAGTGGCGTTGATGCTGCATGAGCAGGACAAGGCATAGGGTATGGTTCTCGATGTTGTCTGGACGAGCCGCGCATTTGCGCAATTGCGATCCCTTTCACCTGCTGAACAGGCCAATGCGCAACGCATTATTGAAACACCGCGTTTAAACCCTGATGTCGGGCACTATGATTAGACGCGGTCATTTCCCAACAATGGACAACAGATCGTCTATGCGATCTATGGACTGCTGGTGAAAGTGCGTTACACTTATCGCGGCATCTTTCGGCGCAAACTGGCCCTCCAGATCGAAGAAGTGCTACCAACGGATCTGGAAAGAGGGAGCGATCTTCCGTAGTCTAAAATAGACACATCCCTTCAGGGACGGAAACCCGATAGGGTTCACGGTCGCTACCACGCCTCATCGCCTCACGCCACCCCTGTCAACGAATAGGCAACGAATAAACGAATAGCGCCCCGTACCGAGGTTGCGGTGATACCGGCAGAGAGGCGCAGCCGCAGGTGGACATTGCACGACTGCCGGTAGCGGTCTGCGGCGGCTGCGCCCCTACGCGGGGCTGGCGGCATACGTCTCATCACGTCGTCGCGTCGTCGCGTCGTCGCTTTGCGCTTTGCGCTTCGAAGCGCCTCGTCGCCCCCTTCACGGCCATCGCCCATCGTTGGGGTTGGATGGCCCCGGCTCGCCCGCGCCGCGCCCCGGAGGGACGCGCTACATTAGCGCCGCGTCGCGTCGTCGCCCCCTTCACGGCCATCGCCCATCGTTGGGGTTGGATGGCCCCGGCTCGCCCGCGCCGCGCCCCGGAGGGACGCGCTACATTAGTGCCGCGTCGTCGCCTGGGCATGCCTGTGAACGCAGCAGCGGGGTGCCACGGCATGGCCACTGGTCTCCGTCTGCCGCTGCTGCGCCCCTACTCCCCTCCCCTGTCCCCTGTCCCCTAAAGACGTCTCACGCCGCGGGCCTATTACTCCAGCGCCAGCAGCCGACGCAGCGCGATGATGTTGAACTGTTTACCCATGTCCCGCAGCTGGCGGGCCATCGGGGTAAAGTAACGGTGCTGGCCTAGAAACTGAAGCTGGCGCTGATACCATGCGCTGAGACTGAATATGCTGCCACCGGCGACCAGTTCGTTGCGCAGATCCAGGCTGCGCTGGAAGAAATCGGTACGTCCCAGGCTATCAAGGTCGGCGTCGGCCATGATCTGTTCGAGGAAGGTCTGCGGCGTCTGCGGCAAGCGTGTGGCGCGAATCATGCCGTTAATGATCGCCAGTTGCGCCGGATTGTAGCCAAATTGCGGCAATACGGCGCTGGCAATGCAGATACTGACCTGTTCATGCTCGTTGCGCTGGATCACAAAGCCAATATCGTGGTAGCAAGCCGCCGTGCGCAGCAGCAGCATATTTTCGCCAGCGATGCCCGCTCGGTGTGCCAGGCACTCGGTGGCGGGCAGCACATCGTCGCGGGTGTGCGTCAGGGAGTGATAGGACAGATCGGGTGCCAGTTCGCGCTCCAGGCGTACCAACGCATAGGCTCTGGCTGCGGCAAAATTGGGCTGGTGCATGCAGGTTCCAGGGATAATCAGGTGGGAGGATAGACTTTGCCGGTTGAAACTCTATGGTGCTCCACAAGCGCCAATGCCTCCGCAAGGATAATAGGTGAGAGGATATAGTCTATCGGTTGAAACAGCGTAGCACAAGGGCTTGTGCATGACTATGAAGTAGCTCATACTCGTGCTGGCCCTTTCGATAAGCCAGCCGCGCCCCGGAGGGACGCGCTACGGTACGTCCGTGCCAACGTGCTGGCCCTTTCGATAGACCAGCCGCGCCCCGGAGGGAGGGACGCGCTACGGTACGTCCGTGCCAACGTGCTGGCCCTTTCGATAGGCCAGCCGCGCCCCGGAGGGAGGAACGCGCTACGGTGGGCCTCGCGCCAACGTGCTGGCCCTTTCGATAGGCCAGTACCTTTCACACCGCGCCCCGGAGGGACGCGCTACGGTGGGCCTCGCGCCAACGTGCTGGCCCTTTCGATAAGCCAGCCGCGCCCCGGAGGGACGCGCTACGGTACGTCCGTACCAACGTGCTGGCCCTTTCGATAGGCTAGCTGCGCCCCGGAGGGACGCGCTACGGTACGTCCGTACCAACGTGCTGGCCCTTTCGATAAGCCAGTACCTTTAAAGACGTTACGACGCCTCGGCATGAGTTTATACGACACAGCGGCAACCGCATTCAAGCCCGATCGTCACTGGCGATAGCTGGCGGCTGACCTGATCACGCCGTACATGTAAAACGAGAAGTGTATATGGATTGAATACGATCACATCTTTAATTCCCTGTGCCAGGTAAAACTGAGGGCCGATTTCCATGTCTTTTGCTTCATAACCTTTACTAATAATTTCGATTACCGCTTCGGGGAGTAACTTAACCGCTTCTTCTTCCTCATCCGGTTCACGACAGAATATTGAAATGTCCGGGCGCTTGAGTGAGCCATCAGCAAAGGCAACATAGACATCGGCCACGTGAACACAGCCACAACCAGATTGCTCTGACTGCGATGGCAAAGGTTCAATGGAGGCACGAATACGATCAACGGCCCGCTGGTGCTTCAATACCGGTTGTGGTTCCCAGATCGGCAAACCAGCGACAATCTCCAGCCGAATACCCAGTTCATCGGCGCGCAATAAGCGCCAATCCATCATCTGTTTCCTTTCGCTCACGGCTATACTATCGGCTACCAGCAGTGATCAAATGTAGCCGCTCAGGACATCATACGCTGCCAGGTTTGTTGCAAACGTATTGTACCACCTTGCGAAACGCCTTGAAACGCTGAATAGGGTAGAGGGTACAGGTGTCAGAACGAACGACCTGTTCATCTATCATCTGTCTGTCACCTGTCGCCTGCCATCTGCCACCTACCACCTGTCACCTGTCATCTAAAAGACACGTCGCGCTTCTCGCTTGCGTTCTTGCGTTTGCGTGTCTTTGGGTTACAATGCCAGGGTAGGGCAATAAGGTAATGGCCACAGCAGGCATACCAACGAGGTATTTGCTGTGGCCATTGGCAGGTTGACCTGTATGAACGCTTTGAGGAGATAAAGATATGGCAAAGGCCGAACTGGTGTATGTTGGCACCGCTGATGGACTGATTGTTCTGAGCGATCCAGGCGGCATCGGGCGCTGGCGCCAGGTGGATCACGCCTGGATAGGGCACGCTATCACCGCACTACTGGCACGTAGTGCCCGCGATGTGCTGGTCGCGGGTGCAGGCATTGGTGTGCAGCATACCACTGATGGCGGGCAGCACTGGCAACCATTGCTGGCAACAGCGGTGATCGCGTTGACTGGCCATCCGGCAACACCTACCATGCTGTATGCGATTACCGCTGAGGGCGTGGGACAGCGCAGCCAGGATAGCGGCCACACCTGGGAAGCTGTGCCTGTGCCTGCTACGGCGGATGGCGCATGTTGCCTGCTGGTACTGCCACACGATCCCCAGCGCCTGTTTGTGGCCGCCAATGCCACGGTGTGGCGTAGCACCGACGCTGGTGGGGCCTGGGTGCAACATGGCGCACCACTGCCAGCCGCAATCACCAGCCTCGTCACCTCCCCTGTCGCCGATGGCGACCTGCTGGCCGTCGCTGAGGGCGCGATCTATCAGCAATCCAGCGCCGATCTGCCAGCGGCCAGCACTGTCTGGCACGCGCTTGACCTGGCGGTGGGTGGCCCTGGCTACCAGGTGGCGCTGGCAGTTCTGGCAGGCACGCCGACCGTGCTGTTGGCGGGCTTTAGTAGCCGCGATAGCCTGCTGTTTGCCCGCCGCGAAGCGCGTGAAGCCCCTTACTGGCAAATGGCTCGCGCCACCGTGCCGCTACAGGGGGCCATCCAGGTGATCACCCCTGTCAGCCACCACATGGATCGTGCCTGGGCTGGCACGGAAGGCGGGCAACTGCTGCGCACCGACGATCGTGGTCGCACATGGAAGCTGGTTGCCCAGGTCGCCGCGCCGGTGCAGAGCCTGGCAATAACCCGGCTGATATAGCGCATCTTCGCACCTCCTCACAGCCTTTCTATGACCACGTTCTGAACGCAAAGGCGCAAAGGAATTATGGTTAAAACGTGCCAACGTGTCAGTCTGTCAACCTGTCAACGCAACGATGCCGTGCATCCTACAGCCTGCCAGCCACAGTTGGCGTTAGACCAAACCGGCACGTCCACCCCGCGCCCCGGCGGGACGCGCTCCGTCGTCTCGCGCCCCGGCGGGACGCGCACCCAGGTTCGCCCGCGCTCGCGCTACCCGCTGTAGGGCACGGCTCCGGCGTGCCCGCGGCCGTACTGGGGGCACCGCACGCGGAGACGCCGCCCGTTGCGAGGATGCCTCCCCGCGCCCCGGCGGGACGCGCTCCGTCGTCGCTGCACACCCTACAGCACTTGAACGCTTCAACGCAACGACTAAAGTCGTTACGACATACCGTGCGTCCCTCCCTCGCTTCACCGCTTTGCGCTTTGAAGCGCCTCAGCGCACCACCAGCGGCAGATACACGGTGTTGTCGAATACTCCATCACCAATCCGGGCACTGGCGGTGTTGGTGTTAAAATTCTGCGCCGTGGTTGCCACCAGCGCAAATGGTTGTGTCCCAAATGTACCATTGACACTCTGGGCCTGCACCGTAACCGTGTAGGTGCCGGGGGCTGGTCGTTCGAGGCGCACCACCTCCACATTATTGATGACATCGGCGCTACTGCCGCCATTGCCCAGATACGGCCCGCCCGGCCCATCAACACGCAGATCCAGGTTGTTGACCAGCTTGCGTTCAGCAGCCGCGTTTGCCGGTGGATCAACCCACACCAGCGTCACATAGATGCCCCCGCCACCCGGTTGCGGCTGTTGCCCGCTACCATTACCAATAATGCGGAATTGTGCCGAGGCCTGTAGCGTATTCTGTTGTGCCAATTGTGCCGAGGCCTGCAGCGCGTCCTGTTGCGCCAGCAGCGTGTAGGTACCCGGCAAGATCGTGCTGCGCGTGGTGAGCGTCGCCACAAAGCCGCCCGAACCATCCGTCGGTAACTCGCCTACTGCCTGCCCATCCAGCGTAAACCTGACCGACGTGTTGGGCATGAAGTTGCTGCCGGTAAAGACAAAAGCGCTCCCAGGCGTTCCTGCTTCCGGCTCAACCAGGAGCAACGGATCGCCTTCCGGGATGGCAATAATCTCAAACGTGGCCGTGGCACTCCGCCCGGCACTATCAATGAGTTGCACGGTGACAATTCCTGGTGGCACATTGGAACCGGTGCGAATACTGAAAGCAAGCTTGCCTTCAGCATCGCTGCTGACCACACCCGCGTCGGTGCTATTGATGATTACCGCCACCGCACGATCATTGGGCAAAAATCCCTGGGCCGTCACGCTAAAGGTTGTTCCTGCCATGCCTGCGGGCGGCGTTATGCTCAACACTGGCTGCACATCGCCGATCAGCGTAATGGTCGTAGTGGCTGCTCGACCGACTGAATCGACCGACTGGATCAGATAGACACCCGGACTGGCCGAGGTTTCCGATGGTACATAGCCTATCACTGTGCCCTGCGCATCGGCATACAGTGTTCCTAGACGATTTGCTGCATCGCTGCAGGTGCTCAGACAGATGTCCACCGGGCTATAGGGCAGATTGTTCTTGCCGATCAGCAGGAAGGTGGTACCGGCTGGCCCCTGGGGGGGCGTGCTGGTCAGCGTAACATCGGGAAAATCAATCTTGAGTTCAATATCATCCACATACGTTGACATATGCGGTAACAGGCTGTCACCCTTGATATACAGCCCCAGATAGCCGGTCTGTCCCTGGAGCGCCTGTAGCTGTGTTGGGGTAAACGTATGCGTATAGCGCATAGTCTCGCCCGCAGGCAGGTCGTCATAACAATCCTGGAGGCCACTGATCACCAGGCCCGAGGCATCGAGCAGTGTGACGCAAAACTGGTCAAAGCCCGGATCAGCATTGCGCATCTGCAGCAGAAAGGTCAGATAGCTGGGATAATCGCTGGCGATCTGTTCGGGAAAGCTGAGTGGATACCAGATCGAGTCCTCGACAGGTGATCCCCCCAGCCAGATCGAATACTGGCCGCTCAGAGCCACCCGATCCGTGCGTAATGGAATGCCAGCGCCGAGCCAGATACGTGACCAGATATTTGTCCAGCCGGGATCTTCAAAATCACCACCGCCCACCATGTTGTGCAAAAAGCTCTGGAGGGCCGGGGTATCGGCTGGATGCAACGTTGCGTTCGAGGCAGTTGGCGCGGATGCCGGTGGTGTCGGGCCAGATCGGGGCGGTAGCCCGTCTTTCGTATCCGTACCGGCGGTCGCAATCGGCAACGTTGGCCGAGCGCTGTCAACCCCGGGTACCGCCGTGAGCGCAAACTGTGCCGGATCAGCCGTTGTCGTTGTCGTCGCAGGGCGAGTAGCGATTACCGTGAAATCTTCTGCCGTCGCCAACGTTGGGCCTGTGGTTGCTGGATGTGTGGCCGCAAACAATGTGCCAGCCGTACCACTGCCCGCCACCTGGATTGTATAGGTGACGACCTGGCCGGTTTGTAAGCCCTGGACGTAGTCGTCAAAGATGGCATACCGCCCATCCAGCGTGTTCTTCAGATCGACGCGGCCCCAACCGCTATCGTTATTCGGCAACGTAGTCCCTGGCAAGCGGGCAGCACCGTGGATCAGCAGCGCCTTCAGGAAGGCGGCGCTGGGATTGGGCATCCCCCGCTCTTTTGCCAGCCACTCGCGCACCAGCGTGGCCGCACTGGCAGTGAGCGGCGTGGCCATCGAGGTGCCACCCATATAAGCATAGTCGCTGTCGTACCCTAGCCAGAAATTCTCATCAGGTGCCTGGGGTGCGCGTGCCGACAGAATAAACGTGCCGGGTGCAATTACGTCTGGCTTCACCCGCCCATCGGCTGTTGGGCCACGACTGGAAAAGTCAGCCATCTGGTTCGGGTTATCAGCATCTGGTGTACCGAGTTCTGACCGATTATTCTCACTGGCACCGACGGTGAGCAAATTTTTCGCCACTCCTGGTGAACCGACCGTACCTGGCCCTGGCCCCGCATTGCCGGCTGCAAACAACACCAGATAGTCTTTGTTCCGCCAGATATAGTCATCAACGATCTGGGCCAGGACGTTATATGCACCACTGGTATTTGCGCTCCAGCTATTGCTGGAAATACGTGCGCCTTCGCGGTAACCAAAAGCGATGTAATTTTCGTTGGGCGGCACACACGGCATCCTTGATGACTGATCGACCCCCAGGGACATGAATACAAAGCGTGCCTGAGGTGCTGCACCGGCATGCGAACCGGTATACTGGCGGGCAGCCGGGTTGCTCCCAGATTTGACGCCACTACCCAGCACCGAGCCGGCGACGTGCGTGCCATGTCCGTGCAGATCCGTCCAGTTGGGCTTGGCAACACATTCTGATACCAGCGGGTTCATCTCACTCGGCGCAAAGGCCCGCACCAGCCGGCCCTCAAACTCCGGCCCCAGTTCCTCCTGCACGCTCAACCCCGAATCGGAGATCGCCACGATCTGCCCCTCGCCAAAGAAGCGCTGGTTTTGCCAGACGCTCTCGACGCCCATTACCTGACGCCCACGGGCATTCGCGGTTTCGGGCATAACATACGGTTCAATCCAGGCAATTGCTGGATGCTGCGCCAGGGTGGGCAGCATCTGCACCGGCATGCGCACGTGGAAGATAATCCCGGTGGTGGTATCCGCCGCGGCACGTACGGTTGCGCCCTGCCTGATCAGGAACGAGCGGATGGTGCGCAACGACTCGCCCGTAAATGCCACGACAGTATATTCGGATACGTCTTCAGACAGCAGGGCTGGCCCGGTTGCCAGTCCTGGGGCAAGCTTATAGCCTGCCCGATACGCCCCCATCCAGCGCACGGCATACATACTGCGTACCCGCTCGACATTCGTCGGTGGCACGCGCACGATATGCGCGTTTTCGGGCACATAGCCCAGCACGCTGGCTCCCAGTTGTTCCAACTGCGCGATCCAGGCCGCTTCTACCGGCCCGGTAAATTGCACAATATAATACGGGCCATCGGGCGCATCTGCGGTCGTAGCCGGTTCGTCCAGCGGCGGCGCACCATCGACCAGCGGATCAAACGTGGCGACCTGAAGCCGAATAACCTGCCGATCAGCAGGCCTTTGCCCTTCCACCAGACTCGGCAGCAGCAACACACCCAGCACCACACCGATCAGCAATATTAACCGTTTCATAGCGTTCTCTTTCTCCTGTGCAACATGCAGAACCGGTATAAAATGGAAAAGCGTTTTCTATCCTAAAGTAAAAATACAGTTTACAACCTGAATCGCACTAAATTTTGTGGTCATTCGCAACTCATTATACACCCTGGTTGAATAAAATCAAGCAGGAATCAGCGTGGGGAGGGTGGGAGTGTTTCCGTGCAAGGATGCTGCGCACCCTGTATGCTCGCCATATCCCCACGCCCGCGTTTTTAACGCAAGAACGTAAAGGCATCTGCGTTGGCACGGTGGCACGGTGGCATGTTAGCACGTTGGCACGTTGGCACGTTCTAACGTACCAATGCAAGGATGCCGCGCACTCCCACCGCCCGCTAGCCACGGTTGGCGTTGAGTGAAACCTGCCCATCCGCGCCGCGCCCCGGAGGGACGCGCTACAGCACCCTCAAAAGCGGCCATAACGACTAAAGTCGTTACTACATGCCTCGTGTCTCGCGTCTCGCGCCGCTCCAGTGCCTCCTCGCGTCCTCGCGTCCTCGCATCCTCGCGTCCTCGCGTCCTCGCATCCTCGCCTCCCCGCGTCCGTGCGCGAAGATTCCTCACTTCGTTCGGAATGACAGTTGCACGCTCTTCGGTGCAGGGGTGCGCGGACGAAGCGCTGGCGTGTTGGCACGGTGGCGCGTTGGCACGGTGGCACGGTGGCACGGTGGCACGCTCCCCCGCCTCCGCGCACCCGCGTACCCGCGCACCCGCGCACCCGCACACCCGCGCATCCTCGCATCCGCGCATCCTCGCATCCTCGCATCCTCGCATCCGCGCATCCGCGCATCCTCGCATCCGCGCATCCGCGCATCCTCGCATCCGCGCATCCGCGCATCCGCGCATCCGCGCATCCTCGCATCCTCGCATCCTTACTGGTATACTATCCTCACACCGCACACGTCTATGGCACTGGAGGCTCATTGTGAAGCACCCTTTCTTCTCGTTGTATACGCATGGATTTATTCGCGTTGCGGTCGGCGTGCCCGGCACCCGCGTGGCCGATCCGGCGTATAATGCCGAGCGCACGTTGCATCTGGCGCAGCGTGCCGATGCACTACACGCCGCCGTCGCACTCTTTCCCGAACTGGGCATTGCCGCCTACACCAATGACGATCTGTTTCAGCAGGATGCCCTGCTGGACGCCACCGTTGCGGCGCTGGATAAACTGGTTGTTGCCAGCCACACACTGCTGCCGGTGGTGATCGTCGGCGCACCGCTGCGCTTCGAGGGCAAGCTCTTCAACTGCGCCATCATCATTCACCAGGGGCGCGTGCTGGGCATCACGCCCAAATCGTACCTGCCGAACTACCGCGAGTTTTACGAAAAGCGCCAGTTTGCCGCTGCCCGCGATGCCCTCAGCCGCGAGGTACTGTTTCTTGACCAGCGCGTGCCGTTTGGCAATGACCTGCTCTACCATGCAACCGATGTGCCACACTTTACGCTGCACGTGGAGATCTGCGAGGATGTGTGGACGCCTATTCCGCCCAGCACCTATGCCGCACTCGGCGGGGCCACGGTTCTCGCCAACCTCTCGGCCAGCAACATCACTGTCGGCAAAGCCGACTATCGCCGCGACCTGTGTGCCGCGCAGTCAGGCAAGTGCATCGCGGCCTACCTCTATTCGGCGGCTGGTTCTGGCGAGTCGACCACCGATCTGGCATGGGACGGGCACGCGCTGATCTACGAGAACAACGAGTTGCTGGCCGAGTCAGAGCGCTTTGCCAGCGACGAGCAGGTGATTACCGCCGATATTGACCTGGAACGCCTGGCGCAAGATCGCATGCGCCTGACCAGCTTTAACGACACGGTGGGCGACCATCGCGAGCGGTTGCGCAGCCTGCGGCGGGTGGATTTCAGGCTCAACGTTCCTACCAGTGTGGTTGCACTTCAGCGCCGCGTGGAGCGCTTCCCGTATGTTCCTGGTGATGCGCGGGTGCGTGACGAACGCTGCTATGAGGCCTACAACATCCAGGTACACGGCCTGCTGCAACGCCTGGTGAGTAGCGGCATTCAGCGCGTGGTTATTGGCGTCTCGGGTGGTCTAGACTCGACACAGGCACTGATTGTGGCGGCGCGGGCGATGGATCGGCTGGGCTGGCCGCGCACCAACATTCTGGCCTACACCATGCCCGGCTTTGCCACCAGTGCTGTCACGCTGACAAACGCACACGCCTTGATGCGTGCCCTGGGCGTTACGGCCAGGGAAATCGACATCAAGCCCTCCTGCCTCCAGATGCTGCGCGACCTGGGGCACCCTTTTGCTGATGGCCAAGCGGTATATGATGTGACGTTCGAGAATGTGCAGGCCGGTGAGCGCACGTCACACCTGTTCCGACTTGCCAATTTTCACCAGGGCTTGGTTCTGGGGACTGGCGACCTGAGCGAACTGGCCCTGGGCTGGGCCACCTATGGCGTCGGCGACCATATGTCGCACTACAACGTGAATGCCTCGGTGCCCAAAACGCTCATCCAGTATCTGATTCGCTGGGTGATTAGTTCGGCCCAGTTTGACGCCGAAACGTCCACCATCTTGCAGTCGATTCTCGATACCGAAATCTCGCCCGAACTGGTGCCAGATATCGAGGATCATCATGATCGTCCAGCCCAGCGCACTGAAGAGATCATCGGCCCCTATGCGCTCCAGGACTTCCATACCTACTATATCACGCGCTATGGCTTTCGCCCCAGCAAGGTCGCCTTCCTATGTCACCATGCCTGGAGCGACGCGACGCGAGGAACATGGCCGGACGGCCTGCCGGTGGAGCAGCGCCGTGCATATGATCTGGCAACGATCAAGCACTGGCTGGAGGTCTTTCTCTACCGCTTTTTCCAGATCAGCCAGTTCAAGCGCTCGGCCGTTCCCAACGGGCCGAAGGTCGGATCGGGTGGCTCGCTCTCGCCGCGTGGCGACTGGCGTGCGCCTAGCGATGCGCAAGCCCACGTCTGGCTGGAAGAGTTGCGCCAGAATGTGCCAGAAGAACATTAGCGCGTTAGAACGTTGGAACGTTGAAACGTTGGAACATTAGACAAAGTTCGTCAATATTTTATCGTTGTAGAACATGTAGTAACGACTTTAGTCGTTTTTAAGACCGTAGAACGACTGAAGTCGTTCCTCCATGGGCCACATCAGCACGTTAGCACGTTAGTACGTCCGAATGAATGTACCAACATGCCGACGTGCTCATGTGCCAACGTGCCAACGTGCCAACGTTGGCACGCTCCGACCGACTACCGCTTGATTATTGGCAAGTAGACCCGATTTGCTCCGGGCTGTTGGCCAATCGTCAATACCGCCGTATTGGAGGTCTCACTATCGGGATTCACGACAACGATATTCACCGTACCGGCTGTGGCCGTCAAGGAAGGTGGGATATTGACCACAATCTGTGTGCCCGTCACCTGCAACGGGATCAGGCTCAGGTCATTCCAGCGCACCGTCGCCCCGGCTACAAAGTTCTGGCCCTCGATCGTCAGGCGGAGCGCCGGGCCACCGGGCTGCACCGTGTCCGGGTTGAGCCGCGTAATTTGCGGGCCGCTGGTTACCTCGCCAATCGTAAAAGGAACCGCATTTGACCGTTCGTTATTGGGATTGACCACTGCCACGCTCACGATCCCTTCCCTGGCCACCAGCATCGACCGAATATTGATCGTAATCTCGGTCGAACGTATCGAGTCTGGCCGTAGCAAGAGATCGCCCCAGAGAACACTGGCACCCTGGGCAAAGCCCCGACCGGTGATCTTCAAGGGTTCGACGGCAACACCGGGCAGCGTTGAGTTCGGGCTGATCTGGTCAATCCGCAACTCTGTGTCTACCTCACCAATCGTAAACTGCACCGTGTTTGATGTGCGGCTATCTGGATCGGGATTGACGACCGCGATATTGGCGACTCCGGCACTGGCCAGTAACTCGGACGGAATGGTGACGACTATCCGTGTCGCGCTGACGCTTGTGGGCGTCAACTCAGTCGTATTCCACAACACTGTTGCGCCAGCGAGAAATTGCTCACCGGTGATCGTCAGATCAAACGCCGCAGCACCGACCAGGGCGGTAGCCGGAGTAATGGTCGTGATCCGCAGCGCCCCTGCTTCGCCAATCGTAAAACTGCGTGCATTGGAACTGCCACCCCGTGGTTCCGGATTCTCAACCGTAATCGACGCCGTGCCCGCCGTCTGTACCAGATTAGCCGGCACTGTCACCTCCAGGCGCGTCCTGGTGCGCGTAGCTGGATTGGGCGTGAGCGTCTCATCGTTCCAGCGTACCAGCGAGTCCGCAACAAAGCCCCCGCCCTCGATCGTCAGCGTAAACGCGCCGCCGCCAGCCGTGGTCGAAGCCGGGTTCAGATTGTCAATGCGTGGCGTAGGATTGAAGACGGTAAA
>DAOTWD010000058.1:0-11943 GCA_034435975.1 Chloroflexaceae bacterium
GGCCTCGTTCGACCGGATGTGGGTCGTTGCCGTCGTGCGCTACTGGCAAGCGGCCAACCACCGCGCCTATCGTTCGCATCGGAAACGCCGGCTCGCCCGCGACCAGCAACGCAAGTGATATCTCGTTGTAGTACTAGATTTTGGTGCGAAAACCATCAGGACGGTATGAAACGAGGTTGCGCCAAACCGTGTTTTGCACCGACCAGGCCAGCCTCCGGCCGACCCCCCCGTTGGTCGGGGATCAGGCGGTCGCGCGGGCGATCACCCGCAGGTTGTGGGCGAGCAGGCCGAGGCCGACCCAGCGCTGCATGCCGGCATCGCCGTGGTAGCGGCAGCGGTTCAGCTTGTGGCGTCGTTTGAGCCCGCTGATCCGTCCTTCAATTCCAGCTCGCCAGTTCCGTCCGGCGACAAACCAGTCTTGACGCTCATGGGCTATGCGTTTGGCCGACTTTTTGCCCGGTTTGGGCAAGACAACCTGCGGAATCTTGCGTTGGGCCAAGTCACGTTCATTCGCCGCCGATTGTAGCCCACGGTCGCCCGCGACGAGCGCGGGCGGATGGCCGAAGCGTTGGATGTGGGCATCGACACTCGGCACGACCTGCGCCGCCTCGTCGGGATTGCCGTCAAGCACCTGATAGCGCGTGATGATGCCGCCGTCAACCTCATCGAGCCAGATCAGGCGCCCGAACTCCACCGGCTTGCCGGGCTTGCCTTTGCGCAGGATGGCTGTATGGGGCTCGAACAGGCTCACCACTTTCTCGGGTGCGGGCACTGCTTCGCCCTGGAGCACCCGACGGGTCGTTTGCCCAATCACCTGTTCCACCATCGGCAGCAGTGCCTCCAGGCGCCTTGCAATACGCTGCGCCGCGTCATCCGCGGCCGTCGTCACCGCGTTGACAGTCTGGCGGGCCTGCGCCACGACCGTCTCGGTCAGCTGCACCAGGTCGCGGTAGGCGGTTTTCAGCGCATCGGCAGCCTGCTCCCCCTTCTGGCGGGCCACATCCATGATCCGCTTCGTACCCGCCTTGGCCGCCGCAGCCGTCTCGCGCAGCTGCGCGTCACTCCAGCCCACCGCATCTTGCGACACCGTCTGAACACGCTGCAGCACGCGGGTGATGACGCGCACGCCATCGTTGAGCAGCGTGCCATCGCTAGGATGGTGGATGTGGGTTTCCACCACGGTGCCGTCGATGCGCAGCTTGCGCCCCTTGGTGACCTTCAGCTGGCGGGCCAGGTCGGTCACGTGATCCAGCAAGGTCTGCAAGGTAGCCGGCTGGATCAGCTTGGCCCAGCGGATCAGGGTGGTGTCATCGGGCACGCGCTCGGCGTAGACGCGACAGGTCTGGCGCAGCACCAGGCTATCGGCGATGAAGTGCTCAGTGTCCTCGAAGCTCCAGCCGTGGAGGTGTTTGATGACAAGCATCCGCAGGATGACCTCGACCGGGCTCGAGGGGCACCCGTCAGTTCGCGTACGGGGATACCCGACGATCTGGGTGCTGATCTGCGGGGTGTAAACGTCGAGGGGCGCCCGTCAGTTCGCGTACGGGGATACCTTTGGGCCAGGTCAGCCTTCACCGCCTGGAAGATCGCGTCGTGGTCGAGCAGCCGATCCAGTTGGGCCAGCACCGGGTCTATCTGCATCCTCAGGTGTGGGATCTGGGCAAACAGGTCCATCGGTTCATAGCGATCACGGAGCATCGTCCACCTCCGGGCGTGCGGGGTACGACAGCCACGCAGATTCTACCACCCGTGGGGTTTCGCACCAAAATCTAGTACTAGGCGATGAACGGAGGACCGCGTAACCAGGTGTTTTCAGGACATATACCACCGTTCCTGACACTCCCACTCCACGCCAATGCTATGGAACTCGCTGCACGCCGGCGGGTACGCAAACGCGATGTCAGTGTCGGCCCGCAATCGCGAAAGGGTGTCCGTGCCTGGGATACCTTCCGCGCTAGCGGCGACGGCCGCCAAACTCGGCGTGGAGCGAACTGGCCTCATCGCGTGCCTTGCCAGCTAATCCAGCGCTTTTGGAAAGGATACATTTTGGTCGCTCATCGCTAAATAAGCTGGAGTTCCGGCTTCCACCGACGCAACATAGACCACGTTTTCTCACCGAGTACAGATCGTCCTAGTCCTTTAGCCAGTATGAGTAGCACGTCTGATCCAACTGAGGGGTCAAGTAGTACTGCGCGAGTCAGATGCCTCATGGCCATAGATAGGTTCTTTCGGTGTGAACTCAGATAGATCTGAGCTGAAAAGAGATCAAATTGAACCTGGCCCTGCCGAGCGGTCAGAAGACCGCTGCGGATGGTGCGCGCTATAACTTGATCAATATCCTGGATAAACTTGCCCGGCATTGCGATCGTCTTCGACTGGAGGTGCAGACGGAACCGCGCGAGGTTGTACGGGATAAACCGGAATGGGACCTGCTTACCGAGGCGTACCCAGAGATCAAAGTCCATTGTGAAATGCAGTGTTACATCCAGACCGCCAAGATCGCGGACAAGTGCCGTAGGAGCGAACGTGGCTGGCTGTGGTAGAGTATAGCGGGTAGGGTGCAGCAGCTTGGCAAGTGTCATATCCTTTATCTGGCCAGGTAGTGGGCCGAGGTCTTGCCCTGACGCGTTGATATAGCGAGCTTTACCATAAATCACTGCTGGCTCGTGAGATCGCCATGCCCGTGCAACCTGGCTTAAGGCACCACACTCAAGCAGGTCATCAGAATTTAGCCAGCTGAAGAGTTCACCCTTTACAAGCATCAGCCCCTTATTGATCGCATGGGATTGCCCATCGTCAGGTTCACTGATCCATCTCAAACGCGGATCGCTCTCATACCGATGCAGAACTGCAAGCGTTTCATCCGTGCTTCCACCATCAATCACCCAGTACTCGATCTTTGGGTAGTCTTGTCTAAGGACGCTTTCGATCGTTTGAGCGATATACATGCCCTGATTGTATGATGGAGTAATTACGCTGATTAACGGCAGATGATCGGTACTAGCTGTAGCTACCTCATCAGCCGAGGGCTTCGATGAGAAAGTATGTGACATAATAACCCTTTCATCGCTCCACACAGGCTATCAAGTCAAGTTGAAAGCAGTCGATTGTCGGGTCGGGCTCGATCTGTAAGCAGCGCAGGCCAATCAAGTGCAGGCCTGGTGCAAGATCGATCTTCGCCTCATACTCATGCCATGTCTGATCGTTTTCTGCGAGCACAAAGGCGGCAACGGGCTGCAGATCATGCTCTAGCCGGATCTCAGCGGGGATATCGCTCGTACTCTCACGGGCGCCATTGCGCACTCGTATGGACAGGCGATCCATGCCAGCTTTCTGCACATCTACCACTGCAACGGCTGGCCCATCCCACCATAAAACCCCTAGCAGATCGGGAGGTTGCGGGCAGCTTGCGAGTCGTGTCCCGTAGTCGAGTTGCCGCGCGGGATCTCTCCGCACCCAGTGGAGATCTCCGCCCATGACACGCACAGTCACATCCACAGGGTAAGCATAGATAGCACCTTCGGCCTGGAAGGGGATACGACGGCCTGAAATGATTGCTGCCACAGCAGCCTGGATATCGTAGTGCATGACTAGCCGACGGCTAACGCCGTAGGAAGAACTCGAACCAGCGTGCAGCATCGGCGTAGCTTGTAGTAATAAAGTGACTCGTGGCTAATGCAAGGGCGCGGTCGTTGTCGATGCCAAGATAACTCCAGATTATATCCGCCTGCTCAAACTGACCGGCATCCTCATAGTACTACAACGAGGGTTGTATGAGTCGCTCCAAACCGGGCTCATGCCTTGATGGGCGGAGATACCAAGAGGGTCTCGGGGCCAACGGGTTCATCCAGGTTAACGATCCAGCCTTCGGTGCGTTGGCGGTGGCTCGTTTCCGCTGCCGTGTGCCGTCGGTGATAGGAGGCGATCTGCTCCAGCACCCCCTCCAGGGTGCGCTCGGGGAGCGGCAACAGGACCCTGAGCAGCAGACACATCTGTGGGAGTGTCAGCCGTGGAGCTTTTTTTGAGCTGGATTTGCAAGCGCACGCGGAAGCAGCAGTGGGCCAGCGTGACCAGGGTCATATGATGATGCCAGCCCGACCAGCTCCGCACGTCGTCGTCGCCCATGCCCAACTGCTGCTTGCCGACCTCGAAGATCTGCTCGACCGACCAGCGCATGCCACGTACCATGACCAGCCGGGCGGCGCTCAGCGTGGCCGGCGCGTTGGAGAGGAAGGCTTTCTGCGCACCACTCTCGGGGTCCAGGCGCAGGATGAGCCACACGGCGGGGCCTGGGCGCCCGTCGCGCTGGGCGCGCACCCGCCGCACATGAGCCTCGGCGATGCGCGGTCCTTTGGTGCCGGCTCCGACCAAGCGCCGGCTCCAGCTATGGCTCGCCAGGGTGCGGAACAGCGCCTGGGCTGTCGTGGCGCTCGCTGCCGGGTCGAGCCAGAGGGTGGTTTCCAGGGGCACTTCCACCATATACCACAGCCCCAGGGACTCCAGCGCATCCAGCAGCGTGGTATCACGCCCGAACGCCTCGTCGGCCAGGAACCAGCGACAGCGCAGCGCTCGGCTCGCCACCACCTCCTGCACCATGGCCAGGGTGAGTTCGTTCTTGGTTTGGAAGGTCACAGCTTCAGGGATGCGGCACCTCGCTCGCCGCTCGGCACAGGCAGGGTCAGAAAGCCATTCCTGGGGCAGATAGAGCCGCCGGTCGAGCAAGGTTGCACCGTGGGGGCCGGCATAGGCCAGAAAGACCCCGGCCTGACCATTGGCGATCGTGCCCACCTCTCCGCAGTACTGGCGCTTGACCCCCACCGAGTGCTGACCCTTGTTGGGGCAATCAGAGCCATCGGCAATGAGTATGCCTTCGGCATGGTCCAGATCCACGGCCACCTCTTGCCAGTGGCGGCGCAAGATGGCGTCATCGTCCCAGGTGCTATCGGTCAGGCATTGCTGCAAGCAGTGAATAGCCGTGTCAGAGGCGCCGACTTGGGCGATCACGATGGGCTCGATCGACGTGCGCTCCAAAGGGCTGAGCAGCCCGTGCCGATAGCGTTCGGCCCACTCGCGCGCCTCGGAACGGCTGAAGAACGAGCCGTAGATGGCATGGTAGGGGCGCAGGGCATCGGCCAGGTGGGCAACATCGGCGGGCGTCAAGGTCAAGGTGGGCACGGTCTCAGTGGGCATCGGTTCCTCCTGCCCGGCGGCACCTACGCGGGATTATACCAGTTCTCGTTGTAGTAATAGGCACGCACGAGCTCAGACTACCCAAGCAGGCTTGACGGACGCAGCCGCAAGGCGCGATCGAGGTAGCCAATGGCAGTGTTGGGTTCGACCCAAGGAAGGCCGCGCAGTGCCCGTACGATCTAGGCAGCCTTATGAGGTGATACACACGATTCGCGCATGGGGGAGCAAGGCTGTGCGGTGTCCATACCATCTAGGGAGCAGTGGAAAGAGCCTGCTGGTACAAGTGGCGCGCTGTTCTGATGTCGTCGTGCTGCAGAGCCTTATCCACGTAATGTAGAGTGTTAGCCAGGCTAATCTGCTGCCATAGCTTATCACCTTTATACGAACTCATTAATCGCAACCAGAGATCGCGGTCTATTGTGGAATAAAGTGACTCATCAACACCGCCTATATCCTTCACCACTTTTTGCGGCAAAAACACCGATGGCTGAGGCATGCAATAGATGCCAGAGACTTTTGGTTTTCGGCATGTTTCAAGACCTTCGGTTTGCGCTTGACAGTTTAGCAGGGAAGTGTGGAGGGGCCTGGCCCTTCCACACCTTCCCCGCGGTTCGGGGTCGAGGCGAGTTGTCAAGTTCGTTTGAAACATGCCTTCCTCGGTGGCGCGAATAAAGCATCCTTGATTATACGACGGGGTAACGATGCTAACGAACGGTTCGCAACTCTGGTTGGTCATGCTTCACTCAGGGAACGTGGTTTGCCTGAGCGATTCCCGAACTACGGAGCAGGTGAAGCCGCCAGGAGTTGCAAAGCGCGCAACATATGTCCGATGCTGTTTGTCCGGTGGCACCGTCCATCAGAAACGTAAATATAGCGACCGAAAAGCACATCCAGGTACATTTTCCACATCGGGCGTTGAGACATTCGGATACTCCCCGGCACCACACTCTGATTAGCTTTCTGCTGCAAAACTTGAATATACATTTCGTGCACTCTCAGTAAAACATCAGACATCTGAATTCGGTAGTAAGATAGGCGAGGGTTATAGAGCCATGGGCGAATCTGATTTAAGCCATGGAAATGATAAAAAAGAAGTGGCTGATCATCAACAAATATCTGCTCACCCTTGGCAGTCAGCTTATACCTGCTCACGTTCCACGGAGCAACATTGGCGCCTTTGTGTTGCAATACTCTGACGCCTGGAAACAGCTCTGGCCACTGATCAAGATACTTCTGATCGGCAAACCGTCCGGGTTCAACTCGATCATAGCACCACTCGATACAACGCTCCCGCCACCATTGCAGACAAGCAAGGCCCTGCTCATCACGACGAAACGTAATCCAGCCGACATTATAGATCCCATAAATCTCAAGATGGCGCAATTCCGCGGGCAATCGGTGCTCAATAATTCCAATCGAACCCTGCCCTAACTCATCAAACAGCGGCGCCGGATCGTTGAAGAAAAAGAGATCGGCATCAAGATATGTGAGAATATCCTGCTCGGGAAAACACCGAAAGATATACAAAGGCAATGATGGAGTGCATGTAAAATAGTATTCTGTCAATGAACGCTCTGATTTCACCGCAAGCAAAGTGGCATCGTTGCGTTCAAAATCCTCTAACGCAATCAGGTATACATTCGCCAATTGACGCCGCATCAGATCTTGATAGCATTCCCGGTCCATGCATAATATCCAGAGGCGGAAATCAGCGCAATGCCGTTCAAGCGACTCGTGCAATGCCAAACCTCGGGCAAGATAACGCTGATCAAAATACGTGCAGAATGCATGCATGCTTTATGCCAATTCCTGTTGAAAAGACCGCATCTGCATCGGCGCCAGATCTAATTGGGACGCCATGTGTGGCGATCTAAAATCCAAAGTCCGCAATCCAAAATGACATCACAGCGGCTTACGAGCGATGAGTATATTATCAAGGGTGTCACCCCGCGGCCCAAAGATCCGATTCAGCAGATAACCGCAAAGAAGCAGCGGAGCCGCAATTATTCTAACCGCGAGATACCCTGGTCTGCGGAAGTGTGTGTAGGTATGCGCCATCGTATCAGCGAGGCGCTGAGCAAGTGTCGCCCAGAGACCACAAGTTGGAGAGATCTCAATCACCGCAAGACCTGCCTGGTCCGCCAGATAGCCCAGGCCATACCTGGTGTAGCGGTAAAAATCATACGGCTCCAGATGCAAGCCCCAGGTTTGCGGAGTGGTCAGTATCAATACACCCTCTGGACGAAGCACGCGGGCAACTTCCCGCATTAACTGAGCCGGTTCGGGAACGTGCTCAAGCACCTGATTGCAGAGAACGGTGTCAAAGGACTCAGTGCAAAAGGGCAAGAACTGACCATCAGCATGAATATCTGCGCTCGGGACGGAAGGCATATCAAGACCGACATACAGCTCAACATTTGAAAACAGCGCTCTATAGGGCTTTGAACCACAACCGACATCCAGCATTTTCCCGCGAGCATAATGAGCCCGCTCTGCTACGGATTGATACAACAACTTCCTTGCGAGATGCAACGGATCAAACCATCCGATCAGCCATAAACCTCCCGGAAAGAATCCGACAACCTTGCGGACATACCTTTTAATTTCACGCGCGTTGTTCTTTTCAATCATGTCACAAGATCTCAGTGCGACTTAAAGCTTATTCGGCAGGACAATCATTCCGTCGCGGCTCTCAATCAGTGTCACCACGCGGCTCGTTTTTTGCTTTGTCGATTCGTCGCAGCGTCGCCACGAGCGGAATATTAACGAAGCGCTGAAGGCCGGAAGAGAAAACCGCGATAATCGCCCTGTTCCGGCGCATTGAAAACATATGCAGAGGGCTCGATGAGAAACTCGCGAATAATTTCAGCGCCAAGTGAACGCATAGTTGCGAGAAAGTCAGTGCGGTTAAAATACCAGCCTTTATACTCAGTAGAATACCCGAATTGATACGGTCGCTGTACGACGACAAATGAAGCCGCTCGCTGTACAACAGGCAAGCGCGTGATGTAGAGATACCCTTCAGTCACTTGTAAGAGCCGTTGCGCCAGGCTCCGCCAGTCTTCTGCATATTGCAGCGAGCCGCTCACTAATACCAGATCATACTTGCGCTGAAAACAAGCCCCCTCATCCTCATAAAAATGGGCATCAGGCAGAACTTCTCGCCCACCCTGACAGAGTAATGGGACCTCTTTACAGTGATAGTCTATCATCACTGAAGGCAGCAACTCGCGGCTCATCAGCCCATAGTGTCCAATCCCACCGCCCCAATCGAGGATTGACACGTTATCGCGATGATGAGCAGTCAATGCTAATACATAGGCGTAGGTCATGTATGTGTTATGAGTGATATAACTGGCAGTAGAGGACACGGCGCCTTCATTGGCAATCCCTAACACCCCAGGCGATTGTATCATGCGGACGAATTCTGGCCAGCGCGCTTTCTGCGCGGCAAGGACGCTGGCAACGTTCCATCCCGTGATCTTCGGATCATGATGCGACCACCCCTCAGGGAGATACTCCCAGGGGGGAGACACAAACTGCATCTTCAGGCGCTTTAATCCTTGTACAACAATCGGGGGCACAAACTGTTTTGCGAAACGCTGGATGCTCATATTACCGACCTCGAACCTGGAACCAGGATATGATCCGCCTTACCGGGTGGTACTGAGCGGCTATCGCCCTGCGCCAGAGCCTGGCCACGGCGGGGTGCTCGACGGGCGCTGGCCACTGCCGTGGCATCGGCGCACTAGTCGGCAGTGGCGGATTCACCCAGATGGAGCCGTGCTTCGCATTTGTGGCCTGAGCGTCGAAGCCGATGTGCTCGACGAGACTGCGGGGCGGGCGCAGGCACAGAGCGCCGCGCAGGAGATGCAAGTACAGCCATCGCACGGCCCAGATATTCCGACGCTGCTCCGCGTATGCCATCTCTGGCAGATCATCCCCATAGCGCATTATATCGATCCCCCGCGCCTGACATGCTTGCATAAGCTCTAGCGCAGTACGGTCCATTCCTTGCCAGGCACGTGCCCAGGTCCCCCACACCCAACATTCGCCGCGGCCATCAAAATAGGGATTGTCGCCGACATCGGGAGGGGTCACCCGCGGATGAGTCCATCCGGTCACGCTCATCACTTGCTCGGCGTCCTGATAGTGATGCAGCGCTGCACACAAATACGCATAGGTTCCCGGCACGGCAATCAGGTCGTCCTCGAAGACAATAAGCGCAGAATGGTGCCGCAGTACTTCACTGACCCCGGTGCGAATGGACACGCCCAGTCCCAGATTTTCACTCCGCTCAACCAGCACCAGTTCACACCAGTCGATTGAGCGTAGAATCCTGCGAACTTCGGCAACAGCAGGCTCGTGCTCAACCGTGCGCGCTCCGTCACTAAATACATACAGCAGCGGTATCCGATCAGCCTGGAGACATTCCAGCGTTCGCCGTAAGTGTCCGGGCCGATTATAGGCAAATAGCGCTACAGGGATGCAATGAGTCATTTGTTCGCTGTGTGCTCAAGGTAGACTCGCCCAAGCGGCAAGATTAGCGCGCGAGTAAGCATATTCCCCGTCTTAAATAATGGACCGTACACGTAACAAAATCCGTGCGCCGCAAACCAGTATGAGACACAGGTGGCGATCGCTGCGCCTATGCCTCCATATGAAGGGATCAGTATGTAATTGAGCACAATGTTGATAATACATCCCGCGAAAACGGAAAGCGTATGCAGGCGCGTCCAGTTTTTTGCCATTAAGAATGAACTGCGGGCAACCCCAAGATTGGTAAAAAGACTAGACCAGATTAAGATATTGAGCATCGGGGCAGCGGCTTGATATTCTTGCCCAAAAAGCAGCGCAATGAACCAGGATCCCATCAAGGTCATGGTGATAATGGCTGCGTATCCAAGCAGAGTCATCACGTTATACAAACGCTGCAAACGTTGATAAAAGACCCCTGCTTCATTCACCGCCGAGACAATGCTCGGATAGGTAGAAGACGCAACAGTCATCGGGATAAAATGCCAAACTTCTAACAAACGCACTGCCACAGAGTAAACACCCACTTCTTCTTCACCAAACAATTCTGCAAGCATAACTTGATCAATGCGCATATAAATCATGATGAACAAGCCAGACAAAATCAAAGGCCAACTGCCACGTAATAATTCGATAGCCTGTTCAATGCTCACAGTCCAGTCAGTCAGCCTTTTTCCAGTGACGTGATAAGCCACTATTAAGCCAACACTCGCCAGTAGCAATTCGAGCGACATCGCCCAGGCAAAAGTTATCAGCGATGCGCCGAGGTATATCAAGGCTATCTTTACGAAAACTATGAGGAAGAAGGCGCTGCTGCGCGCAACGGCCGAATAGGAAGATTTCACCTGTGACTGGAACCATAAATCAATAACATCAAATACCTGGAATATAAAACCAAGTGCCGTAACACTCACCAACCAGTACATCACTTCTTGTTCGGGGTGGATGAATGTGAGAACGATCAAACAAGACAATCCCGCGATGAGAGCGCCTAGTATTTTCAACACGAATGTTGTGCCCAGTAATAAATCTCTCGCCTCAGGCCTTCGAGATAATTCACGAACAACAATCGTGTCGAGACCTAGCGAAGCAAGGGCGCTAAATAAAGCAACGAATGCGATTGCATAATTTAACAAACCAAACTGCTCGGGACCAAGATACCGTGCGAGATATGACAGTACAGCAACACTGACACCTATTCTAAGGATCTTTTCAATTAGGAGCCAGCCGACATTTTTGATAATCCGCTGGAGTAGGGGGCGTTCTTTTATGGATGCAATAAACGGAGGCAACATATTCCAGAAACTATGCATATGGCGACCGGGTCTCTATGTTATTAGGCGGCTTTAGGACGGAAAGAGCTTTTTTACGTCGTGAAGGCTCCTCTGGCTGTTCGTGTTAAATAAAATATGTCGCATCAGTATAACCATCCGTGTTTTGAAGTCTATCCTGTCGTCAATGCCTTCCAATACTGAATACGGAGCACATCGGTACTTTTTCTCATCTGTGGAGCATAACGATAAACTTATCTTACTCCACCACCACATACGTCGCCCCCGTCTGCACCTCGACCCGCACCGTCGCGCCTTCCACCGGGCAGGAGATTGGCCCGCCATCGCGGTTCGCGCAGTGGACGGGGCCATTGGCCGGTAAGGGGACACGCACAACTTGCGGCTGGTCGCTCCACAGAACGACGACGTGGGCGTCGCTACGGCGCAGCACATAGCCTTCAACACTGTCCGGCACCCCCGCCAGGGGCTGCAGGTAGCGCGCCCCGGCCAGCGTGCGGCTGGCATGCCGGTAGGCGAAGTAGGCCGGTCGCGGCACCAGCGCGTCGCCCGGCTCGATCAGCGCGGTGTTGTGGTATGAATCACTGTCGTAAATATACCAGATATCGGCCGCCAGTCCGTCGCGCAGGGCGCGGGTAAAGGCCCGTGACAGGTAATCGGCCTGGGCCCAGCGACACTCTGGGGTCATGGCGCCTGGACAGAGCAGCGCGCCCTCGGTGCGCAGCAGCGGTCGCTCGGCAATCCCGTAACGGGCCAGCACACCCCGCAGATAGGCCGGGCGCCAGTCCACTCGCGGGCCCAGGTCCGGCTGACCCGGAATGCGCCAGAAAGTATAGGCGTGAAACGAGAGCATGTCAAACGCCGCACTGGCCCCCGCGACGAGCATCCCTTCGAGGAAGCGCCCCGGCACGCTGGCCGGGTCCTCGGG